>JBDSSD010000146.1:0-48371 GCA_039928945.1 Opitutus sp.
GTGTTTGGTCGACCGGCGAAGTTGATGGAAGTGTGGAATCATTTCTTCGCGTTCACCGAGATGTTCGTGCTACGGGCGCGCGTCGCCGAAGGTCGCGCGCATCAATGCCAGCCGCTGCCGTCCTGCGACGAATTCAAGCAGATGGCGATCTCCGGTCGTCCCGCGTTACTGGGTACGTTTCACTTTGGGAATTCCGACTTGCTGGGTTTTCTCCTCAGCCAGTTTGGCGGTCATGTTCACATGATCCGACTCCGGATGGAGCGGTCCCGCGACACTCATCGACTAGCCGAGCGATTCGGACGCTGGGTCACTTTCATCTGGGTCAACGACACGGCCAATCTGTTGTTTGCCGTCAAGCAGGCCGCTCAATCTGGTTGCTCCATCGCGATGAAATGCGACCGGCCCGAGCACAGTTCGAAAACGGAGGCGTTCCACTTTCTGGGCGAGCAGCGGCTGTTTCCATTTACCATCTATCATCTCGCGATCCTGTTTAATCTTCCGGTGATATTTTGTGTGGGCGTGCCTCAGACCCCGGACGCGTCCACCCTGCACGGTTCGCTCGTGTTTGAACCCGACTCCGCGTCGAAGGAAGAAAACCTGCGGCGCGCCCGCGCTCATTTCCAAGCGGCGTTGACGCATCTGGAGACCCTCATTCGCGCGAATCCCTATCTGTGGTTCAACTTCACGCCGCTTAACCCGGTGGCGTCCGCAGCTCCGGTCCCTGCGCTCAAGAGTTCACGTGACGTGCGGTCAATTCGGTCCGTCGCGCCGGCATTCCCGGCGTAACGGCGATGGCTTGGCGCATCTTTTTCACGCGGACGCGGTCGAACTGATCTCCCCCATTCCCCATGAACGCACGTTCCTTTATTCCCCTCGCTCTCCTGACCACGTTGCCGCTCACGGCGACCGCTGCGCTAAATACGGCGCGCCTCGAACAACTCACCGGTCTAAAAGGCACGATGAATCAGGAAGAAAAAGTCTTCAAGGTCTCGGCGCCACGCAACGACCTTCCCATTGCCGTGGATGGATGGAAGATGCCGCCATTCATGGGGCTGACGAGTTGGGCGGCCTTCGTTGAAGGCGGCAAAGCAGAGGTGATGGTCGCGGGTGATCTGGTGCTCTTCGAAGACGAAGTGAATCCCGTCATGTCCGCCGCGCTCGACGCCGGTCTGAGTGTCACCGCACTCCATAATCATTTCTTTTTCGACGAGCCGCGCGTTTACTTCATGCACATCGGCGGCGAAGGCACCGCGGACGAGATGGCCGGGGGCGTTAGGGCAGCGTTTGCGCGACAGAAGGAGATTCGGGCCGCCAACCCGCAACCCACCCGGGCGTTCGGGAAAGGCTTTGCGCCGACCGCGCAGGCGATCACCGGACCAACGATCGACGGAGTTCTCGGAACAAAAGGTCAGGCGAATAACGGCATGTTTAAAGTTGTAATTGGCCGCACCACCAAAATGCCCTGTGGCTGCGACATGACAAAGGAGATGGGGGTCAACACATGGGCGGCTTTTGCCGGCACGGATGAGAATGCGCTTGTCGACGGAGATTTCGCTGTGCTCGAAGACGAGCTACAAACCGTGCTCAAGACTCTGCGCGCCGGCGGAATCAACATCGTGGCGATCCACAGCCACATGACCCATGAAAGCCCGCGAATTCTCTTCCTCCACTATTGGGGAAAGGGCTCCACTTCCGCTCTCGCGAAAACGTTGAAGGCCGCGCTGGATACGGAACATAGCTGAGCCAGCACGATTCGCGCGAGAGCAGGATACTCGGTTTACGGGCGACGAGCGATGTGGCGGTAGGATTCGAGTTCCCCGAAAAAATCTTACTGGTGGCGCATGCGCCGCTGACCGTATCAGTCAGTCTCGTCGCCGATGGCCGTGTTCGACAGCCGCCGACGGAGCTCTCCGCCGGACAAACTGCGAGCGTCCCTCGTCTCGGCCCAACGTACATCAAATATTCAGCGGGCGAGAACCTTGAGATTGAGATCGGCGGACGTCGGTACGCGATGCCTGACGCCGGAGCGAGTTGAGCCAAGATCAAGTGATCGTTGAGCTCGCTAAGAAGGCAGGGCCCGGCAATTGAACCACGAATGAACACGAATGGGGAACGGGTGCAGTCGGAGCGTTATTCACCGGATCGGGACCGTGGATCAGTTCAGTGAGCGGATACCTCGCAGCTCATAAGTTCGTGTCACTTCGTGTCCATTCGTGGTTCCCTGCCAGGAAAGCCGAGAAGGTCGTTGGTTAGCTGCTGCGTGGCATGGCTGTTCCAGCCGGAACGACGTCTGCGCTCGCGGCGGGTTCACGCTCCGGCCGGCGATGCCAGTACGACGCCAGAATTGATCCCGTGATGTTCATCAGCGGTCCGAAAACCGCGGGTGCCAATCCCACGGTGGCGATCTTCCCCATCGACTTTGCGATGCCGGAGGCGAGCCCGCCATTTTGCATTCCCACTTCGATCGCGATGGTTCGGCAGTCTCGTTCGTTCATCCGGAACATACGCGCACACCAATACCCGAGCAGGTAGCCCGCCGTGTTATGCACAAACACCAGCCCGATGAGCAGCACGCCGATCGCCAACAAGCTGTTCCGGCCCGCTGCGGTGATGATGGTAATGATGACGGCAATGCCGGCCATGGAAACCATCGGCATCGCCCGATCGAGCCACGCCGCTTTCCCATGCAGCAACCGGTTGAAAATGAGTCCGGCGCCGATCGGAATGATCACCATCTTCACAATGTCCCACATCATATTCAGCATGTGGATTTCGACAAAACCGCCGCCGAGCACCTTCATCAGCAGCGGCGTCAAAATAGGGGCGAGCAAGGTGGTGACCGACGTGATGGTGATCGAGAGAGCGAGATTCGCCTTGGCGAGATAACTCATCACGTTCGAGGCGAGTCCGCTCGGAGAGCATCCAATCAACACGATGCCCGCGGCAATCTCCGGCTCCAGACCGCTGATACTGGCCAGCCCGTAGCCGAGTAACGGCATGATCGTAAATTGCAGTCCAACGCCGATCGCGACCGCTCGAGGCGTTTTCGCGACTGCGACGAAATCCTTAACGCTCATCGAAGTCCCCATCCCGAACATGATGAGCTGAATCAGCGGCGTGATCAGGCCGGCCAACCGAAAACCATTTAACTCGACGAAGTATTGCGGGAAATACAGCGCAATGGTGACCGCCGCGAAAATCATCACGCTGTAGGCGAATCCTTTCAGCAGATCATAGCCGCGAAAACCAAGCGCGAGCATGATGAAAAAGCCCACCAAAAAGGGTCCGGCGTGCGCGACGTTCCCGCTGGCGGCGAGCCAAACGTAACCGGCAAGACAGAGCCCGGCTAAAAAGAGCGCGAGTTTGTGAAAATTGAATGCTTTCAAAAGGTCCTGGGGTTCACTTCGGTTTCGAGGGGGCCGCGGCTACTCCGGGCCGCGTCGCAATGGGTCGCAGTGTTTAGCTGAATACGCGGTCGTGTGAGCGCTTTTCGTCCCACTCCGTCGTGGGCGCAAAATAGCTTTTATCCTTCGCGTGCAGATGCTGCTTCACCACTTCCTCATTGAGCTCGATGCCGAGTCCCGGGGCCGAAAGCGGAAGGTTCGCGAAGCCTTTGGTGATGAGCGGCCGGCCATCGGTGGTTTTGACCAGGCTCTCCCACCACGGCAAATCGACGGAGTGATGCTCCAACGCGAGAAAGTTTTGGGTCGCGGCCGCACAGTGTACGCTCGCCATGAAGGAAATCGGGGTGCCGGCCTGGTGCATCGCCATCGCGATCCCGTGCTCCTCGGCGTAGTCGCCGATCCGTTTCGTCTCCAGCAGTCCGCCCGAGCTCGCGAGATCCGGATGAATGATGTCGACCGCGTGCGCATCAATCAAAGGCCGGAAGTTTTTCAGCAGAAAGATATCCTCACCCGTGAGCATCGGCGTCTCCAGCGCGTCGGAGAGTGCCTTCCATTGGTCCGTCAACTCCCACGAAACAACGTCTTCCATCCACGCGAGCCGGTATTTCTCCAGCTTGCGGCCGAGCCGGATGCCATTGTTGAGATCGAAATGCCCGTAGTGGTCAGTGGAGAGCGGAATATCGTAGCCGACCAAACCGCGGACGTTTTCCACGATCGCGGCGAGCTCGTCCAAGCCTTTCTCCGTGATCTGAATTTGGGTGAACGGATGCGCCGTGTTCCCATACGACATGTAGTTGCTCTGGTCACCCCATTGCGCGAGCACGCCCTTGTCGTCCTCCCAGAATTTGGAATTCACCAGCGTGCCTGGTTTTCCTTTCAGCTCACCAATTGAAAGGTCCATCTTGAGCCAGGTGTAACCCTGCTCCTGCGTGCGGTACTTGATCAACTTCACTTGTTCTGCCGTGCTCTCGGCTTCGGGCGTATCCGCGTAGAGACGTACGGTGTCGCGGTAGCGACCGCCCAACAGCTGCCATGCCGGGACATTGTAAGCTTTACCGCACAAGTCCCACAGCGCCATCTCCACTCCGCACACGCCGCCCGCCTGGCGCGACGGTCCGCCAAATTGCCGAATGGACTTGAACAGCAGCTCGACGTTGCACGGGTTCTTCCCGAGCAGCCGACTCTTGAGCATGAGCGCATAGCGCACGTCCGCCCCGTCCCGCACCTCGCCCAAACCATAGATGCCTTGATTCGTATCGATGCGCAGGATCGCCGTGCCACCCAACACCGTCGTCAGCGCGTAACGCAGATCCGTGATTTTCAAATCCGACGGATACGAGGCCCGGTTCACGTTCGCCGTGGTTTGTGCGATCGTGTCCTCGATCGACAAGTTCATGAGCCCACCCAGCGCCAGCCCGCCGATCGCCGTTTTCTTCAAGAAGGCCCGCCGATCGAACCCGGTCGATGGATCATTGATTTCGGCCGACGTTCGGGTCGCCTCCGCTTGCGCGCGCTCGTGGTTGAGCCGGGCCATTTGCTTCAGAGATGCATTCATGAGTTCAGCGTGTTCGAAGACGTGGGGTAAAGGTGGCGCCGATGACGATCAGTAATTCCGCTCTTTCAAATACGCATCCAGCTCGGCGCGGGTCATCGGCAATTTGCCGGGGTAATGGTTCAACCAGCTGATGAAATCCTCTTTGATCTCGTTCGTCCATTCACTGTCGATCTGACCGGCGAGGTACTTTTTCTCCCGCAAGCGCAGATGACCAAACTCGTCGCGCAAGGCGGTCACTTCCGAGGTGATGACCAAGTCCTCGACCAACGCCGCTGGGATGAAAATCGTGCCGTACTTCTTGGCGAGCACGACGTCACCCGGCAGCACGGTCGCGCCGCCGATGCGAATGGGAGCATTGATGGAGGTGAGCATCATGTCCTTGATGAAGGACGGATGCTGGCCCTTGAACCACGCGTTGAAGCCCTTGATCTCGGTCAACCCTTCTTGATCGCGCACCGAACCGTAGAAAATCACGCCCCGGTGGGACTTCGCATAAATCGAGTTCCCTAGATTGTCGCCGATCAACGTCCCGTCCGCGATCTTGCCGTAGCTGTCCGCCACGTAAACGTCTCCGTCCGTCAAGATGTCGATGGGCCAGGAATTCGTCCCACCTTTCTGGCCACGGTTTTCGATCTTACCTTGAGCTTTCACGACGTTCGCGAAATCGGGTCGCGACGGCATATACTGAGCCGTGACAACGCGACCGACCATCGGAGTTTCCGGGTCGAGAATCATCCAATCGCCCTCGTACTGGTTGACGTAGCCTTTGTTTCTGAGCACGCCCCACGCTTCCTCGATCGAGATGGCTTTCAGACGTTCCAGGATGGCATCGGGAACTTTGGGGCGGCCGTCTGGAAACCGCTCGCCTTTCCACTCCGCGGTCAGAGCTTGGATGGTTTCGGGCGTTGAGCCCACGTTGGGAGCCGCAGCGCACGTGGCGGTCAAGACTGCGGCGGTGAGCACAACAATGAGTGCGTTCGTTTTCATGATGACGGAATTATTTCGAGGTGAAGGTTCGCTCGTGTGGCGCGTCGAGGGCGCGGCAGATCGTGCGGAAGGCGAAGTCGATGAGGTCGTGAAGCGGTGGGGTAACCGGGACGAAGCAGAGAAGGCAGCGCGAGGAGACCTGCGCCACGCGTGAATGAGAGCAGTATTTGAGTGACGGCAATGTCCGACAGTAGGCTGACGAACAAATACGCACGGAGATGCGGCCAATAAATTTAAACCCGCGAGCTCCACGTCGCGCGCTCGGCGGACCCAGAACCGGTGTCGCGTCGAAATCGTGACGTCCGAAAATGCCGGCTTCGTTCGTTGAGAGGGTGAACCCGCTCTCAACCTAATGAACAAATCCACCAAACGAAGCATCGGCGCGGTCGTCGCCGGGCTGATCACCATCATCGTCGCCACGACAGCCGTGGACATTCTGCTCCACGTCACGGGCGTGTATCCGCCGATGAACCAGCCGCTCGACGACAAGATGGCGCTCTTGGCGAGTTCCTACCGTCTCATCATCAGCATCGCCGGAGCGTATCTCACCGCTCGACTCGCGCCGGCCCGGCCGCTGCACCATGCCGTGATCCTGGGGTATGTGGGAATTGTCCTTGGGCTGATCGGCGCCATTGCGACGTGGAATGCCGGGCTGGGACCACGCTGGTATCCGGTTTCGCTCGTCGTGCTCGCCCTGCCCCAGTGCTGGCTGGGCGGGAAGTTGTACGAGATGCGCCAAGCGTCGCCCCTGGCGTAACACCTCACAAGGCAACGAAACGCTGCCGCTATGACGAGGCGGCTCCTTCGTTCCTCACCGAACTGCGGACGTCGTGGAACGGTCCAGTGCACTCAGAGTTGGCGGGCACGGTTGAACCTCACACGTTGATTATTCCGCTAGATCTAATCTTCTGCGTTCTTCACCCCGCTCCCCATGAAACCCCTCCTTTTCCGTTTTGCCGTCCTCGTGGCTACGGCCGGCAGCCTGACGGCTCAGCCTTCCGCCAACCCAGCCTCCGCCCGCGCCGTCATTCACCTCGATCAACCCGGCGCGACGATCAACCCCAACCTCTATGGTCAATTCGCCGAGCACCTCGGACATTGCATCTACGGCGGCATTTGGGTGGGACCCGACTCGCCCATCCCGAATACGCGCGGGATTCGCAATGACGTGGTGGCTGCGCTGAAAAAACTTCATCTGCCCGTCCTCCGCTGGCCGGGTGGCTGTTTCGCCGATGAGTATCACTGGAAGGATGGCATCGGTCCGCGTGAGAAACGCCCGTCAATGATCAACACCCATTGGGGTGGTCTTGTTGAGAACAATGCTTTCGGTACGCACGAGTTCATGGACCTGTGCGAACAGGTCGGAACCCAGGCTTATGTCTGCGGCAATGTCGGCAGCGGCACCGTGCAGGAAATGATGGAATGGGTCGAATACATGACCTCTGATGCCAGCTCGCCCATGGCGAATCTGCGTCGCGCCAATGGCTGTGAACAACCTTGGAAACTCCCGTACTTCGGCGTCGGCAACGAGAGCTGGGGCTGCGGCGGTTCGATGACGCCAGAGTACTACGCGGGCGAGTTTCGCCGCTACAACACGTTCGTTAAGAACTACGACCGCGCTCATCCCGTCTACCGGATCGCGTCCGGTTCCAATGCTGACGACGTCAACTGGACCGAAGTCATGATGAAGAATGCCGCCGCTCAAATGAACGGCCTGTCCCTTCACTACTACACGCTCCCGCGCGGCGACTGGCATAAGCCCAAAGGACCCGCCACCGGCTTCGGCGAGGACGAATATTTCGCGACGCTGAAGCGCACGCTGCAAATGGACCCGATCCTCAAAGAGCACTCCGCGATCATGGACAAATATGATCCCAAGAAACGCGTGGGACTGGTGATCGACGAATGGGGCGTGTGGACCGACGTTGAACCCGGCACGAATCCCGGCTTCCTCTATCAGCAGAATTCGTTGCGCGACGCCCTGGTCGCTGGACTCAACTTCAACATCTTTCATCAACACGCCGATCGCGTCGTCATGACGAACATCGCGCAAATGATCAACGTGCTCCAGGCCATGATCCTCACCGATGGCGACAAGATGGTGCTCACGCCCACGTATCACGTGTTTGAAATGTACAAGGTCCACCAAGGCGCGACCTTCCTTCCCGTCGAGCTCACCTCGTCCGACTACGCGCTCGGCACCGAGAAGATCCCGGCGGTCAGCGTCACGGCCTCGCGCGACGCCGCCGGCAAGGTTCACGTTTCTCTCGTGAACACGCTGCCGGGTTCCGCGATCACCGTCTCCTGCAAACTGGCTGGCGGCACAACCAAGGCACCGACCGGGCGCGTGCTCACTGCACCGGCGGTCGACTCCCACAACACGTTTGCGGCGCCCCATGCCGTGGAGCCGGCCGACTTCCACGATGCCAAGGTTGCTGGTGACACTTTGAGTGTAACGTTGCCCGCAAAGTCCGTCGTGGTTCTCGAGCTCTAGCCGCGAACCGCATCGCATTTCGGGCCGAACAGCTAGTCGGCGCGAAGTGCTTCCAAGGGATCGAGCCGGGCCGCGCGTCGGGCCGGCAGCCAGCACGCCGCCATCGCCGCAAGCCCAACTGCGATGGTCGCGAGGAGCAGCGGCGTCACGGTCAATCCTTCCATCTGATAAACCAATGTTTTCAGCGTGGCCGAAAGTGCGGCACTGCCGACCAGACCTAACACCAGCCCGCTCGCAATCCACCGACTCCCCTGCGCGAAGACGAGGCGGATGATATCCGGTTTCATCGCACCGATCGCGACGCGCACGCCGATCTCCCGGGTGCGTTGCTGGACGTGATACGACAGCGTGCCGTACAAGCCCACCGCCACGAGCCCGAGCGCCGTGGCCATGAAGAAATTCACCAAGCCCGCGACCGCTCGCTGGCTTTGCGTCGCCGTACCCACCAGCTGGCGCATGGTGCGCAGATCCTTGATCGCGAGTTCGCTGTCGATCGCCGCCAGCTCCCGTCGGAGCAACGGTGCGAGTTGTGCCGCCGGCAGCGCCGATCGGACGACGACAAACGCACTGCGTCCCCAATGGCCTTCGGGCGTGGTGTACATTTCCGCTTGGATCGGTTGAGCGGCGCCCCACTGCTTCACGTTCTCCACCACGCCGATTACCCGCGAGGTGTACCAGGGCTTGCCCGGATTATTGCCGCGCACGATTTCACCGAGCGGATCCTTGTTCGGCCACGCTTGTTTGACGAATTCCTCGTTCACCATGATGCCGCGCACGTCACCCTGGCGGTCTTCCGCGGCTAATCCCCGCCCTTTCAACAAGCGAAGACCCATCGCGGAAAAGTAATTCTCCGTCACCGAGGAGCGTTCGACCTGTCGACGCTTTTGCGTTGGATCGTAGGTCTCGTCGTTGACGAGTGCGTTGGTGTTGCTGCCGCCCTCAAGCGGCAGCTTGGAGGCGACTGCGGCAGAGGTCACTCCAGGTAACGCCTGCACTCGCTCGACCAACTCGTACCAAAAGCGCACCCGCGATGCGTCATCCTTGTAGCGCGGTCCGCGTAGCGCGACCTGCGCCGACACGACGGCATCGGTCGCCAACAGCTCATTCTCCTGCATGAGTTTTAAATAACTGGTCGAGAAAAGCACCGCGCCGTTCGCCAGCACGAACGCGACGGCGACCTGCGCGACAATGAGGCTGCGCAACATACGATGACGCGCGGGCGAACCCACTGACCCGCGCGCGTCACTCCGCATAATAGTGGACAGCGAGGTGCGCATGGCCGCGAGAGCCGGCGGCAAACCGGCGAGCAAAGCCGTCAACATCGTCGCACCCAGCGCAAAACCGAGCGCCGCCCCATCCAGCGAAATAGCCGCTTTGCGCGCCGCGGTGACCGGCGCGATGATCCGCAGAATTTCCACGCCGCCATAAGCGAGGAACCCGCCGATGATCGCGCCCGCCACCGCCAGCACCAGGCTTTCGGTGAGCGCCAGTTTCACGAGGCTGGCAGGCGAGGCCCCGAGCGCCACCCGCACGCCAAACTCTCCCTGACGGCGTGCGCTGCGCGCGAGCAACATGCTCGCGACATTCGCACACGCAACGAGCAGCACCAACCCCACCGCGCCGAAAAGCAGCCACAGCTGCCGGCCGATGTCCTTGGTGATATCGACGAGGATCGGGTGGACCAAAAATGCCTTGCCCGTATTGGAGTTTGGATACTGTTCCGTCAGTCGCCGCCCGATCGTCTTGATCTCGGCATCAGCCGCGGTCACGGACACGCCGTCCCGCAGCCGGGCAATCCCCAGCAAATAATGACTGTCACGGTGCGTCCTCTCCTCCAGGAAGAGGGGCGTCCACAACTCGCAGTCGGTGGTGCGCGACCACGGTGACACAAACTCGAACCCTTCCGGCATCACGCCGACAATCTCCGCGTCGACTCCGTCGAGACGCAGCTTGCGCCCAACCGCCTGAGGATCGCCGGCGAACAGACGCTGCCACAAGGCGTGACTCAAGATGACCACCGGGGCCGCACCCATCGCCTCGTCGCTGGGCTCAAAGAATCGTCCCAGGGCCGGCCGCACGCCGAAAGCCGGCAGCACATCTGAAGTTCCCGAGGCACTCCGCACGGCCTGCGCGTTCTCGCGTCCGACGTTCACATACTGCGGCTGATAAACGCCGAACAGCTTAAAACTCGAGGACTGCTCCCGCAGATCGAGGTAGTCCGCTGGCGAGAGCGACCAACCTTCACCCGACCACACGTGAACCAGACGGTCCGCGGCGGGATAGTGAAACGGCTGAAGCACGAGCGCCCGGAGAGCGCTGTAGATTGCCGTGGAGGCGCCGATACCAACCGCGAGCGTGAGCACCGCAATCAGCGCAAACCCGCGCGCCTTGCCCAACGAGCGCAACGAGAGACGTAAGTCAGAAGCCATATCGCAGGTGAACAACCGGTCGTGCGGAGAATCGTTACAGAAATGTTTTCGATCGCGGCCGGCTTCCGGAGCGCGCGCGCGGGTTCCGGAGCGCGCGCAAGCGCGCTGACCTACGGCGGAACAGTCAGCAGTGACGCATTGGATCGACGTAGCCCGCTGCGGGAGCAGCGGGAGGTTTGCAGGATCGAGCTCGTGCGTGCACGGGAGCGGGCGCCCGTAAAGGGCGCCCCTACGCATTGCACCTGGGGCTGAACGCGTGCCGTACGGACCGACACCACGAAGCTTGCGCCAGCGGTCATTCGTCGGCACTTCGTGAAAAACGATGATCAAACAACTCGCTCACCTTTGTTTGAAAACCAGCCAGCTCGGCCGGATGACGACGTTTTACCGGGACGTTCTCGGCGCGTCCGTGAAGTTTCGCTATCTCAACCGTGCCGCCGAACCGATCGGCTGCTACTTTTCCTTTGGTGAAAAAACGTTCATCGAGGTCTTCGATCACGCCGACGCGCATCGTCGCAGTCAGTCAGCGAAGCCACTCGAACCGCTGGAGGAGCCGCGCGATCCTTGGTTGATGCGGTTCAATCATTTTTGCCTCCAAGTCGAAGGCCTCGACGCGTATGTGACGCTGATTGAAGCTCGCGGCGCCGTCGTCACCGGTCGCAAAATCGGCAACGATCATTCGCATCAGGCCTGGACCAAAGACCCCGACGGAAACTTGATCGAGCTGCAGGAATACACCGCCGCGAGCCGGCAGTTCACCGGCGAAGATTACCGCGAACCCTGATCGCACCCCAACGTGGCCGTCGTACGCCTCACCCTCAGGTCGATGATGCGACGCCCGCCGCGTCGTTGGCTGCGCCGTCTCCTCGTCATCACAACATGGGTTGCGCTCTCAGCGTCGTCGCGGGCAGTCACGCAGCGGTTTGTCGTCACGGAGTTCGGCGCGCGAGGTGACGGAACCACGCTCAACACCATCGCGATCCAGCGCGCGATCCACACCGCCGCCACGAGCGGCGGCGGCACCGTTGAAATTCCCGCGGGGGTCTTCCGCACGGGCTCGATCATGATGGAGCAGGGGGTGGCTTTGTATTTGGCCGAGGCCGCCGTGCTCCTGGGCTCAAAAGACATCGAGGATTACCCCAAGCGAATGACGCGCATCGAAGGGCACTTTGAACCCTGGCGGATGGCGCTCATCAACGCGCAGGAGCTGCACGATGTTCACCTTTACGGCAAAGGCCGGATCGATGGCAGCGGTCCGGTTTTCTGGGAGGCGTTCTGGCAGGGCCGGCGCGAAAATTCGCGCTGCACCAATCTCGAAGTCGAACGGCCCCGTCTGCTCTTCATGGATCGCTGCCGAACCGTTCGCATCGAGGATCTCGCATTGCAGGACTCCGGATTTTGGAACGTGCACCTCTATCGCTGTCAGGACGTGATCCTCAGCGGGCTCCGTATCACGTTGCCGAGCACGACCGCAACCCTGCACGGCCCCAGCACGGACGGAATCGACATCGACAGCTCCCAGAACGTGACGGTCAGGCACTGCACCATCTCGGTGAACGACGACAACATTGCGCTGAAGGGCAGCAAGGGTCCATTTGCCGACCGCGATCAGGAGAGCCCTCCCGTTGAAAACATCCTGATCGAAGACTGTGAGTTCGGCGACGGCAACGGTCTGATCACGTGTGGGAGCGAAGCCACGATCGTGCGCAATGTTACGGCGCGGAACTGTACCATCACGGGCCGGGCGACACTTCTGACTCTAAAGCTTCGCCCCGACACGCCTCAGCGCTACGAGAACATTGTGATCGATGGGATCCAGCTCAGCGGACAAGGGCGCATCCTCAACGTCGCCCCTTGGACGCAATTCTTCGACCTCAAGGGCGAGCCACCGCCTCACTCCACCATTCAAGGTGTGACGCTTCGAAATGTGAGCGGGACCGCTCGCACTCTGGGCAGTCTGCGCGGCCATGCCAACAGCAGCATTCGCGACATCACGCTGGAAAATATCCAGGTCACTGTTACCGACGACAAACTGGCGCTCGGCCCGGTCGAAAACTTTTCGCTGACCAATGTGAAAGTGAACGGCAGAGACTACGCACTCGAGCGCGCCCACGGTACGGCCGCGCCCTAGCGAAGTCGATTCATTCCCGGATCGCACATTGCTCGATCAGTGCAACAGCTCGCGGCCAAAAACGGCGACATAAGCGATGCAGCCCAAGACTCCAGCGGCAAGTGCGACTTTCTCCCTCGCTACCATCCCGGATCTCCGCGCGGCTACGAGGCTGAGTCCGAGCCCGATCACCGCCGGCACCATGACGATTACGTCGAACGCAGCCGTGCGCCCACGATTCGCATACGCCACGATCATCATGGCAAAAACCCAGGGAATACCGAAAGCGGCTGCGACGAGCGGCGCGTAGGCGAGTTGGTTTGATCCCGCGCTCCCTGACCGCACCGCGCCAAACTGATCAGCCCCGGCCGAGAGCAAAGGAGGGATTTTGGATGCGTCGACCGTACGATGCTCCTCAGGAACGTTCAGCGACGTCGCCTTTTCGATTTGTTCAATCGCACGGCTGGCAAAATCGCAGGTCCGCAGCATCGGGCCATGATTGTCTTCGAGCTCCACGGGGGTTCGGTCGTCGAGCCAGGCCTGCAGCGCTGGAATGGCCCGCGGATCACCCAATTCACCGAGCGCTTCGATCGCGTCCCGTCGTAGATCAGCATGGTCGAGGCGTTGTCGGACCAGTGAAAACGCGGCGTGGTTTTTCATTCTGCCCAGCGCACGAATCACCGCCGTCTGGATCTGCAACTCCGGTCGCTGCTGCAGAATCTCCACGAGTTCGCCGAAGAAATCTGCGCGTACCAACAATGCGGCGACAGCGACCATGTCGGCATTGGGATGATGGAGCAGGCCCAACCATCCGACTCGCGCCTCCTCTGGCGAAGCAAACGTGTCGAGCCCACGGACGGCATGAACCGCGGTGTAAGGATCCCACTCGGCCGGGAGTGACGCTCTGAAGATCTCGACGGCAGCAGGCCGTGCCGAAGGTTGCTGGCGCGCCAGCGTGATCAGCTCCTGCATGGCACTCACTCGGGTCGCCTGCACATTTGAGCGGGTTGCGTTGCTCAGCTCAGCCAGGGTCCGACGTAGCTTGGCATCAAACACCGTGCGAGAGTTGATGAACATGAGGGGTGGCCCACGACCGTTCTGGAGCGCGCCCAGCCTACACGAATCCGGGATGCGTCGACATGGGCCGATCGACGAAGAGCCCGTTCACCGCGGCCCCACTGCGGGAGCTCCCACCTCAACGTCATGGAACCGTTCCTCAGCACTTGAGGATTTCGGCGCAACCGGCTACAACAAGCCCATGCTCCCCCTCGTACGCCTGCTCTTCGTCGGCAGTGTTGTCTCCGCATCTCTGGCCGTCGCGCAGCAACCTGCGTCGCCCGCCACACCCTACGTTCCGCTCCAAAGTGATCGACCGAGCGCACTCGAAGGCGAAGAGACTGGCTTCACGTCTATTTTCGATGGCAAGACGCTCACCGGCTGGGATGGGGACCCGACGTATTGGCGCGCGGAAGACGGGGTGCTCGTCGGTGAAATCACGCCGGAGACCGAGCTGAAGAGCAACACGTTCATCATCTGGCGCGGCGACGAGCCCGAAGATTTTGAGCTCAAGCTGGAGTACCGCATCACGCCCTCCGGAAACAGCGGCATCAACTATCGCAGCGTGATCGTGGCAGATTCCGTCACGCCGGCGAACACGCATGCGATGCGCGGTTACCAATGTGACATCGATGGTCGCAATCGCTACACCGGAAACAATTACGAGGAAAAGGGCCGGCTCTTCCTCGCGGTGCGGGGCCAATTAACGCGGGTGGTGGGTGACCGTCCTCCGATCGTGCTCTCAACGCTGGGCGACAACACGGCCCTCGCGAGCGTCCTCATCAGTGAGTGGAACTCCGTACATCTGCTCGTGCGCGGTCACTTGCTCGTTCACACCGTCAACGGCCAGGTGATGAGCATGACGATTGACGACGATGCAGCACACCGGACAACCAAAGGCATGATCGGCGTCCAGGTTCACGTCGGACCACCCATGAAGGTTGAATACCGGAATATCCGGCTGAAAACGTTTCCCGTCCAGCGCTGAACTTGAGAACACCGCGCGATACCTCTCGGGAGCCGCTGACTGCGTTTACTTTTTCGCCGGCGGACTCTTCCGCTGGTGCAGGCAGATCAGATTTCCGTCGGGATCCCGCAGGCCAACCATCCAGCACACCGGACTTTCTCTCGGACCGATCGCCGGCTTGATTTTCTTCTTCTTCAAGTGCGCCATGGCTTGATCGAAGTCGGCCACCTCCAGGGCGGCGCTCGTGCCAATCTTGGATGGCTTCCATGCCGGGACTGAAGCCACGACCAGCGTGCCTGGCCCGATGTCGTATTCCACAAAGTTTTTCGAGAACGTGCGCGACTTCTTCAATCCCAACACACCTTCGTAGAATTTTCGCGCCTTGGCCATGTTCGTCACGGCGTAAGCGGTGAAAGCAATCTCTCGGTATTTGATCATGATGGGCGAAAGGGTTCGCCCAAAGACCGTGCCATTGCTCGCCAGTTCCTCAGTTGAAGCACCGGTGTCGGTGCCCCCCAATGCGTCATTGAAAGTATCCCTCGGGCTCCATCACGCCGGACCCGTCCTCATCCATGCCTGACGCCTCGCGGCAGGATTCTGGAAACGCCGGCTGGCGCTGAACCCAACGCACCGCACACAGACTGTTCGTCAGCGCCTCGTGCAACGCTGAACCGAAATCATAAGCGTGCCCGTCAAATCGCGCCTCAGCGACGGCTTGATCGATGGCGAGCATGACCGCGAACATCCGTCCGCGCACGCCCGGGATGTAGACGTCGATGTCTTCACGTCCGAGTTCCAGGTTCGTGCGACACGCCGCGGCGTTGTGGCTGTGATGCGAGCGGCACGCCTCTGGCCGCGCCTCGTAAACCGAACAGTTCCCATTCTGCAGGAGCACGCAAGGTGTCCTCAATGCCGTACGCTCCGCGTTGGACCGTCCATCAAAAGCCATCCGGTGCGCCGCCGCCCGTGCGATCAGTGCCTCCAGCTCGGCGGGAGAGAAACGCAACTGAACGTGCTGCGCCACGATCAGCACCTCGTGCGCCTGAACACCGACCGGCACATGGCAGCACGCATCACAACCCGCACGACACGCCACGGATTCGCGGGCCGCAAGGGGCGCTGTCGCATACGCGCGCTCAAATTCTTTGTGCGCGTTGGCGATGACCGAAAGAAAATCAGCCGGGTTCCGCGTTTTGCGCAGGCGTTTCAACACCGCTGCACCGGTTTTCTCAAACAAGGCGTCTTCGTCCGCCGAAAATTGTACACTCATTCGGCCCCATCATCCGCGAGCTCGCGCGTAGCACAAGGCTCACGCGTGAAGCACCGATTTTTTCGGTAGACCCATCCCCGAGCGCAGCAGCGTCCGCACTCGTGAGGCCACTCTCGAGCTGATCGGCCGCTCAGGGCAGTCGCTTGAAAACGAGCGGTGTGCTGCGCCCGCGTTGTGTCCACACGCCCGAAATTTCTGAGCCGTCGGCGTTGAGCTTGCCCGTGAAGTCCCCTCCCACCTCCTTCGGCGTGTCGAAATGCACGTCGCTTCCCTGTTCGGTAACTCCGCTCACTGGAATCCGCGCGTTGCCTTGGTCCACGCTCACCAGCACCCCGCCCAAGCTACCTGAGGCATCTGGCGCGAGCTCCAATCCCAGACGAAGTTCGACGTTGGGCATCGGGTTCAGCGAGCCTCGCCATTTGCCGGCCAGGCCTTTGCCCGGCACGCCATGCGCCGGCGTGAGATCATCCGTTGAAGCCGCAGGCTTGGCGGTCCGCTGAACGTGAAACGGCACCGTGCCCCCGTTCTGCGAAAGTTCCCCCGCGATGCTCTTGCCATCCGCCGCTAATTTTCCGTTGAACGTCGGCTCACCCGGAATGCCCGGTAAGCCGAGCACCACGTTCTCACCGTCCACCTTCACCGGATCGAGTTTGAACCCTTTCAATCCCTGCATCGCGATGGTGATCGTGCCTTGCCATGTCGCAGAGTTCGCATGGACGAGCTCAAAACTAATGGCGAGTTCCTGGTTCGGCAACGTGACGGTTCCCGCCCAATAACCTTCGGCCGGGTTGGCCGAAGCCGGCGCGGCCAAACCCAAGGGGGCAATGAGCAGCGAGGATATGAACGCAAGAAGCAGCGGAACGCGGGGTAGTTTCATCTTGGAGACAGAGGGGGTTGACCAAAGCGGCAGACCAACGGGTGCTTATGAGTTAGCCGATTCTCCGCCGAACGGAAGCCGGAATGCGCCAGCCCCGGCCGGCGAATAAAAGTCCGACGTGCGTTGCACCGACTCCTGTGTTTACTCCAACCGATGACGTCGTTTGTCCATCTGCACGCCGCTGCAGCCAACCCCACGCTCTCCGACACGTGTCTCGTCGTGCATGGCGATCGCCTGCTGGCGCACGCCCGTGAAACGGAGGGCGTAATCTTTCCGACGTTCGACGTCGTGGCGACCTGGTCGGAGCCCGTCCGTCAGCGGATGCACGTGGGCCTGATTGCCGGCCGGCCTCATTGGGCCTTGGCCGTCGAGCGCGCAGATGCGCCTCCGCCCGCGGGATGGCAGTGGCAGGAAACGCGTGCGTTGCTCAGCCTTTTCACGCCGGACCAATGGCAAGCGATCAGCTGCGCGCGCCAACTGCTCTGGTGGGATCGCCGCCATCAGTTCTGCGGTGCCTGCGGCACACCGACGGTTGAGGTGAGCGAGGAACGCGCTCGTCGCTGTCCGAAGTGCACCGCGATGTTCTTTCCCGTCGTCTCCAGCGCGGTGATTGTCGCGGTCACGCGCGGCGAGGAATTACTGCTCGCGCACAATCGCAACTTTCGCGCCGGAATGTTCAGTCTTCTCGCGGGCTTCGTGGATCCGGGCGAAACGCTGGAACAGGCCGCCATCCGCGAAGTGCGCGAAGAGGTCGGCATCCAAATTAAAAATCTCGTCTACGTCACCAGCCAGCCTTGGGCGTTTCCCAATTCCTTGATGGTCGGCTTCCGCGCAGAATTCGCCAGCGGCGACATCCTGGTCGACGGCAAAGAAATTGAAGAGGCCCGGTGGTATCGTCGCGCAAGTCTTCCGGAAATCCCGCGGCCCGGCACCGTCGCCCGACAAATCATCGACCTCTGGCATCAGGAATAGACGGCCTCGCGCGGCCGTCCGGAGCGAGCTTCGGCTCGACCGCGTCCACGTCCCGTTCACGAAACCCGTGCACTCATCGGACGGTTCTGATGAAGCCACGAGCCGTCGTAACGCGCGAGCAAGTCCGCCGGACTTTCGTACAACGTCATGAATCCCGCGCGCGACAATTCGTCCGCTGGGAACCCACCGCACAAAAACCCGATGGAACGAATGCCGGGTCGCGGCTGAAGAGGACGACCGATTTCCCATCCCGCACCTTAAGCGCCCTGCCGTCCTTCTCATTCGCTGGATTTCCGCCATCGACGCGAATCTGAATCGGTCCTGTAATAACGGAGCGGAAATTGCGTAGACGTTGCCGCCATCCTCCATGCTCCCGCAGCGACCTGCTCGTCGACCCATCCAGCTCCCGACCCGATCAGCTGAGCCGCGCTCCTATGTCGACTGAAACAAAAGACGCATTGCTCGCCCGGTTGCTGGAGTTACCCGAGGGGGAACGCGCGGAGTACCTCAAGCAGGTTTGCGCGAGCGTGCCGGGTCTCTGGGAAACGGTGCGCCCGGTTCTCCTCACCCCTTCGCCGACCGACGGGACAACACCCGTCGCCGTTCCCAAGTCGGACGGAGAGCGGGTGCGAATCATGGAACTGGCGCTCGACCTGCACGAGAGCGGCAGCGAAACGATTGGCCCCTACAAGCTTCTACAGAAAATCGGTGAAGGCGGTTTCGGTGTGGTGTGGATGGCCGAGCAGCAGACGCCCGTACGGCGAAGAGTTGCCGTAAAGGTCATCAAGAGCGGCATGGATACTCGCGAGGTGATCGCACGCTTTGAAGCGGAGCGTCAGGCGCTCGCCTTGATGGACCACCCGAACATCGCCCGCGTGTTTGACGCCGGCTCAACCGATCTGGGTCAGCCCTACTTCGTCATGGAACTGGTCCGCGGGATTCCCATCACGCGGTATTGTGACGATCACCGGCTTTCGACGCAGCAGCGGCTTCATCTCTTCATTGCCGTCTGCCACGCGGTGCAGCACGCACATCAAAAGGGAATCATTCATCGCGATCTGAAGCCCTCGAACATCATCGTGACACTCCACGATGGCGTCCCGATGCCGAAGATCATCGATTTCGGCATCGCGAAGGCGACCGAGTCCCGGCTCACCGACAAAACGCTCTTCACCCAATTTCACGCGTTCCTCGGCACGCCCGCCTACACCAGCCCCGAGCAGATGGAGATGAGTGGTCTCGATGTGGATACGCGCAGCGATATCTACAGTCTGGGCGTGCTGCTTTATGAGCTTCTGGCCGGCCAGCCACCGTTCGATCCCGACACCCTGGTCAAGTCGGGTCTCGAGGCGATGCGGCACACCATCCGCGAAATCGATCCTCCGCGGCCGTCGCAGCGCGTCCGCACCTTGTCCGGCGAAGTGGGCACAACCGTCGGACTTCGACGCGGCATGACCGCGACCAAGCTCTCGGTGCTGCTGCGGGGCGATCTCGACTGGATTGTGATGCATTGCCTGGAGAAGGATCGAACGCGGCGTTATGAAACAGCGAACAACCTCGCAGCCGACGTCCGACGTTACCTCACCGACGAACCCGTCTTGGCGCGTCCTCCGACGGCCGCGTACCAATTCAAAAAGTTCTTTCGCCGCCACCGCGTGGGATTTATCGCCGGTGGCGCGGTTCTCGCATCACTCCTTGCCGCGCTGGTCATCGCGTCCGTGTCGCTCGTGCGACAACGAGCGGCACGCGCACGTGAGGCCGCGCTCCGCGCCGAAGCGGACGTCCATACGCAGCAGGCGCGAACCGCTGCCGAAAAAAGTGCGGAGGTTGCGCGCTTCATGACCGAAATGCTGAGCGGCGTGGGGCCAAGTGTGGCGCTCGGGCGCGACACCACGATGCTGCGCGAGGTGCTCGATCGGACCGAGCGCCGCCTGAATAGCGAGTTGCAGGGCGAACCTTCGGTCATCGCCGATTTGCGTGCAACGCTCGGTCAGGTCTACCGCGACATCGGCCTCTACGCCGCAGCAGAACCGCTCTTGCGCGCGGTCGTAGCCCACCGGCGGCAAAGCCCTGACATGACCTCGGGCGAGTTGAGCACTTCGCTCGACCGCCTCGGGGAAATCCTGCTGCGGCTGAACAAACCGGTGGAAGCGGAGAACTGCCTGCGGGAAGCGCTGGCGCTGCGGCGCCAGTCGGACGGAGACGATTCGCTGCCTGTGGCAGAAACACTCTTCCATCTGTCGCAGCTTCCCCTTTCACGGCAGACTCCGGCGGAATCAGAAAATTTGCTTTTGCAAGTCCTGGCAATTCGACGGCAACACCTGGGCGCCGAGCATATTTTAATTGCCGATGCGACGGCCGCCTTGGGCACCGCCGCGCGCGGACGCTTGGAGCACGACCGGGCGGCGGTGCTGCACGCGGAGGCACTGGCAATGTACCGGCGGCTGCTCGGCAACGAGCACCCCGCCGTCGCCACGGCGCTGGATAGCCTTGGCTTCTCGCTGATGCACCTCGGTCGGAAAGCGGAAGCGAAGGAGGCCTACCGGGAATCGTTCTTCCTTCGCCGGAAACTCCTCGGCGCTCAACACCCACAGCTGGTCGTCGCTCTCCTGCGATATTTTAGCCAGATCTCAACGGCTGAGGCCGATGCTGACGTGATCGCGTTGGTGAGAGATTTCATTGCCGCGCAACGCAAGGTGCTTCCAAACGGATCACCCCTTCTTGGCCCACCGTTGCTGATCCTCGCCTCCCTGCTGGACTCACCCGCCCGAGATCAGGCCGCCTCGATCGAGTTGGTCCGAGAAGCCCGCGACTTGTTTCATCGCTCCATTGCCAGCGGGCCGTCGATCGATGTTGAAGTGTTGAATACGATGAGCCTGTTCGGCTGGGGTAAATTTGTCACCGGTCACGCCAGTGAAGGCCGCCTGATGACGGAGGAAGGGCTCACGCTGAGCCGGAACGCGTTCGGGCAGACTCACACCGGTTTGATCCTCCCCAATCGCATACTCGCCTGGGTTTATCTCGGTATGCGGCACTACGCCGAAGCTATTCCCCAGTTCGAGGAGGCGATCAGGGTCGACCGTGCGACGCTGCCGGCCACCCATGCGTTCATCGGCATGGACGTGACGGGTTTGGGTACGGCGTACTGCGGAGCCCGACGGTTCTCCGACGCCCGACGTGTCCTCGAGCTGGGAATTGCGACCGAAAATGACTGGGCCAAAGCGGGCAAGGCCGGATCCGGCTCTCGTCCCCTCATGCTCTCCGAGCTCGGCCGAACGCTGACCCAGCAGGGATTGTTCACCGAGGCGGAATCGGCTTTTCGAGCGTCCCTTCGCCAGTACACCGGGGAGCATTCCAATCCGCTGCTGCTGCTCATTCGTCCGCCTTGCTGGACCCAGGTGGGGCTCGGCACTGCTTTGTGTGGTGAAACTCGATACGCGGAAGCGGAACCGCTGCTCCTGGCGGCCTTTGAAGAGTTGAGTTCGCGCGAGAGCTCTTATTGCGGCGATGCGAGAGCCATGGTGACCGACTCCTATAATGCCGTCATTGCGCTTTACTCCGCTTGGGGCAAGCCGGACGCGGTGCAACGATGGCAGGCCCGAAAACCGTCGATCTGAGACATGCCGCAACCAGACTTCGATGAGATGACGCTGCGCCCGCAGTCGCCGTCGTTTCCCACGACGCATTGGTCCATCGTGCTGCAGGCGGGCGCCACGTTTGATGGTCAAGCCCACGGCGCACTCGAGTCGCTTTGTCGAAAATACTGGTACCCGCTTTATCACTTCACCCGTCGACAAGGGCGCGATCATCACGAGGCGGAAGACTGCGTGCAGGCGTATCTCGCGCAGCTGCTCTCGGCCGAGGGCCTGCAGCGTGCCCGACCCGAACGGGGCCGCTTCCGCACATTTCTCCTGAGCGGATTGCGCAACTTCCTGACCAGTGAGTGGCGCCGAACCCACGCCGAAAAACGAGGTGGCGGTCAAGCCATCATCTCTCTCGCCACCTCGGAGGCGGGAGAACGTTATTGTCCTGAGCCGAGGGATACAGCCCTGACCCCTGAACAATCCTTTGATCGAACCTGGGCGTTGGGATTGATCGACCAGGCCGTCGCCGACGTCCGCACTGAATATAAACGCGGAGGCCGAGAGCTCGTGTTCGACGCCTTGGCGCCGCTGGTCTGGGGCAGTGACCCTTCGGCCTCGCTTGAGCTCGCAGCGGCCAAGCTGGAAATGAACGTGTCGACCTTTACGGTCGCCTTGCACCGGGCCCGCCGCCGACTCGGCGAACGGTTGCGAGCGTTGGTGGCTGAGACCGTGGCAGACGCCGCGGAAGTGGACGCCGAGCTGCGACATTTGGTGAGTGCGATTGTCGAGACCGGGTCGCCACGTTGACCGGCGACAGGCTGCGATCCCTTTCGGCAATCTGCGCAGCCAAACGCGCATGCCGACGACCTGACGTGGCGCGCGGAGTCGCGGTTTTGACCAGCTGGGAAAAACTTTCCGCGACCTGTAAGAAAGCCCGGCCGTTTGCGTAGAACGACCCGGCGCCACTCATCGGCGCTAAACGGCGGCTCTCGCGACGTTTCAATGCTCAACCACTCCCTCATGAAAACCCAGTACCGACGGTTCCATCCTTCCGCCATACTCGCCTTCGCCTTCGCTCTCACGAGCGTTGCGCTTCACGCCGAAACGATCTCAACCCTCACCGCGGGCCTGCACGCTCCGACGAAGATAGCCTATTCCAGCAAAGGAAATCTCCTCGTCACGGAGGCCGGGTTCGGGCCAAACAGCGGCCGTATCTCCATCATCGATCCGGCGACGGGTGCGAGGCGCACACTCCTTGACGGCCTGCCCTCCGGCTTCGCCAGTCCCAACAACGATCCCTCCGGACCCTCTGCGCTGCTGATGCGCGGACGCACGGTGTACCTTCTGATTGGTTCAGGTGACGGCGCGATCAACGGCCCCGGCGGTACCCAACTTCCGAATCCACATCCGTCTTCACCGATCCTCTCGTCGGTCCTCGTCCTTCGCTTCAGCGCGAACGTCGAACAAAATACGGCTGGCTTCACCCTTTCATGGGAAGACCACGTCGCCCTGAAACAGGGCTCCATTCTCAGCCTTGATAACGGCCAGGGCGACAGCCTGACCGTCGAACTTCTGGCAGACTTTCCGGATACGGTCGCCGAAAAATTCGGGGTGAGCGGCGTGACTCACCGTCCGTCAAATCCGTTCGGCGTGGAGATCCTTGGCGAGACACTCTACGTCGCCGACGCGAGCTTCAACTCGATCCGTACGGTTGATCTGGTGACTTCGAGCATCGGAGTCCTGAGCACGTTCGCGCCGATTCCGAACACGCGTGGCTTTGGACCTCCCATGGTGGAAGCGGTGCCTGATAGCGTTCATCTGGTTGGCCGGCAGTTGCTCGTCACTTTGCTGACCGGCGGGCCGTTTCCACTCGGCGGCGCGCAGGTCCGCACGGTCGATCTGAAGACCGGCGTCAACACGCCCCTGATTACCGGACTCACGTCGGCCATCGACGTGCTGCCGCTCGAAACCGGTTTGCTCACACTCGAGTTCAGCACCGACATGCTCGCCGGTCCAAAGCCCGGCCGTATTCAGAAGTTCGCGTCGCCCGGCGCCGTGCCGACGATCATCACCCAAGGGCTGATCACTCCGACCAGCATGGTCCGTGATGCGAAGTCGGGCGCCCTGTTCGTCACCGAAATCTTCACCGGTCGCGTCGTCAAAGTGACGCCGTAACCTCCACCGTGCTACAAGGCTGCACCGGCCTGGTCCCGGTGCACGCCGTCGCTTAGTACGGCCAACCCCCGTGTTGGCCGTCCACCAATCCGCCGAAAGGCGGATTTTTCTGTGATCACCCACGAAGGGGCGGCGGTCATCCCCCTTCGACCGGCGGCGGAGCCCAGCGCGCTGATCACAATGGTCACGTCTCGTTCATTACTTTCTCCTCTTCGTTCCGATGCAAAGGCCGGTCCGATCGCCCAATAAGGCATCGAACCCAGCGGTGAAACTCGTGAAAAAGTAACTGGATTGCGCGAGCGCCGGCGGGTCTGCCGGCCCCAACGCTCAAAGCCGGGGCAGAGGTTCGCCACTTGGCGTAAAAACGTCAGGGACTTCGGACCGAGGTTACCAGCCGGCCCGGCGATCCGCGTCGACGCCGACGCCTCGTTTGACGGTTCCGGCCGCAGGATGCAGAAGTTTGATTGCGTCCGCGCTTGGGGTGGCCAGATTTCCGGCGCGCTCGACATCGGTCAACCCCGACCCGCTTTTCCAGCATCCGCTGCGCAAATCCCCGGCCTGCTTTCTTCCTCATGGACACGCTCTATGTGCTCTGTCGATCAGTCGATCATCGCTACTCACACGCGATGCCACCAGCGGAAGTCGAACAGGCCTGCACGCAGAAAACTGCCTACTTCGAGGCCGAGGCGAAGGTAAACCCGTTGGTGCAGGAGATTCTCACGGGCGGCACCGTCAGCTTCGACGAACTGCCGGTCCATGACACCCACGGTTTTCTCGCCGGGCCCGCCACGTTCTTTCGCACGCACGAGATTCTCCGCAAGACCCGGAATCTGAATACGCCGCTCACGATCGGCGATGACGAGTACACCCACGATGAGGTGGCCGCGATGTTTTCACGGTGCGTACCGAATGCGAAGATGACGCACCTTCCGTGGTGTTCGCTGGGCCGTCTGCGGATTTCGTTGGGACTCGCCTGGGCTGTGACGCTGATGGCTGCTCACTTCACGGCGCGCGGCGAGGAAGGTGACGCGCTGTTCGATCCATTCGTACTGTATTACACCGGCAGCATCACGACCGTCATCGCCCTCGCCTACACGATCCTGAAACAGAACCGCGACTTTCGACACGTTGCGCCCTGGAACTCCGCCATGTACCTCGATCTCAACGCTGACCTGGTCCGTCGCCGGTCTCCTTATCTTCCGATGGCGAGAGAAGAATTTGTGCCGCAGGAACGGCCGCTCAAGACCCCGCAGTTTTATTACGCCCTCGCCCGGAAGATCGAGACTCAAGGCCTCGACGCCGAATTGCAGCAGGAGCTTTCAGCCTGCAAAGAAGCGGTCGACGCGGCTTCGTTTCTGCCCCACGCGAGGCCGTAGCGACCCTGCTGGGATGAGGCTCGAAGACCTTCAGGCTTCCGTGAACGCCACGGAGCTTTCCGGGACATTCGCGCGTCATTTCGTTCGCGACCTTACTCCGCTTTGACTGTCTGTCACGAGGCTCGTTGTTCCCCCGGACTCTAAGTCGCCACGATCCTGTTACATTTTCTTCCCATGATGTTCTTCCCCCGTCTCGCGGTTCTGCTTTGCGTAGGTTTTGCCACGGTCGCTCGCGCGGCCTTTCAAGCGGATATCGAATACGGTCTAGCCGGGGGCGAAAGCCTCAAGCTCGATGCCTATACCCCTGAAGGCGCCGGTCCCTTCCCTGCCGTCATTCTGGTGCATGGTGGTGGTTGGAACGGCGGCGACAAATCAGGCGGGCCGAAGAAAGGCTACATGGCGCCGATGCATGAGCCGCTTGAACACGCGGGCTACGCGTGGTTCTCGATCAATTATCGGCTGGCGCCGAAGTTTACCTATCCAGCGAACATCGAAGATGTCGAAGCCGCCATCCGCTGGGTCAAGGCCAACGCCGCGAAGTATCACGTTGATCCGAAACGCATCGCGCTCTCGGGCGAATCCGCCGGAGGCCACCTCGTAGAGTTGGCCGCTGTTCGCGCCAGCGATGACACCCGCACGGCCGCCGTCATCCCGTTTTATGCTCCGTGCAATTTCACCGCCGATCTTCAGCCGGGCGCACCTCTGCGCAAGAATCACGCCCAGCTTTTTGGGCGCGAAACCTTCGATGAGACCGCGCAGAAACTGATGCGCGATGCGTCGCCGCTCCTTCACCTCAAGCGGGGACTTCCGCCGTTCCTCCTGGTGCACGGAACCGCCGACCAAAGCGTTTCGTACCAGCATTCGCTCAACTGGCAGGCGAAGATGAAGGAACTCGGAATGACCTGTGACTTGATCACCATCAAAGACGGCGTGCACGGGATGCTCAGTTGGGACGCGGTTGCACCGACGTACAAACAGGACGTAATCGCCTGGCTCGATCGCCACCTCAAGTCGGCAAACTAAGATCTGCTCAACGCGGCCCGCTGCCGCGCAATTTCGAGTGCGATTTCGGCGGCGAGTCGGACGTTGTTAAGTACGAGCGCAATGTTGGCCGTGAGCGAACGGCCTTCGGTCAGCTCGAAGATCCGCTGCAGTAGGAACGGCGTCACGGCTTTGGCCGAGATGCCCTTTGCATCGGCTTCGTGAAGTGCGGCCTCAATGAAGGGAGTAATAATTTCGCGCGGGATCTCGGCCGCCGCGGGGATGGGATTGGCGATGAGCTGCCCTCCGGACAAACCGAGCCGCTTGCGCATCAGATGGGCCGCCGCGATTTCGCCGGCCGTATCCAGACGCAGCGGCGCGGGCAGCCCGGAGCTGCGCGAATAGAAGGCGGGAAACTCGTTCTGCCCCACCGCAATCACCGGCACGCCCAAGCTCTCCAATAATTCCAGTGTTTTCGGCAGATCGAGGATCGCCTTCGCGCCAGCGGAAACAACCGACACCGGCGTGATCGCAAGTTCGCGCAAATCCGCGGAAACATCGAAGCTCGTTTCGGCCCCGCGGTGAACGCCGCCAATGCCACCGGTCCCAAACACGTCGATCTCCGCCAGATGGGCCGCGATCATCGTCGCCGCGACCGTCGTCGACCCCGTGCGACTCTGGGCCAGGCACATCGCCAGGTCTGCGCGCGATAGCTTCATGACACCTTTGGCCTGCGCCAATTCTTCCATTTGCTCCGGCAACAAACCGATCCGAATTCGCCCACCCATCACCGCGATCGTCGCGGGCACCGCGCCCGCCGCTCGGACACAATCCTCCACGCGTCGCGCCGTTTCAACATTCTGCGGGTAAGGCATTCCATGCGTAATGATCGTCGACTCCAGCGCGACCAACGGAATCCCGCTGCTGCGGGCAGCGGTCACTTCGGGTGAAAACGTCAGCAGTGAATTCATGATCCAATCTCCTGAGATACGTAGTCTGCAGCGGCCCGATGCGCCGCCTCAAGCGCCTGCGCGCGAGTTCCACCGTTCCGCTCGGCAATGATATGTGCGGCCATAAACGTGTCACCCGCCCCGGTGATTCGGTTCACGCGCACCTTCTGCGGAAAACCGATCAGCACGCCTTCGCCCGCCATCCCATCCGCACACTCCCGTCCGCCATCGGTCACGAGCACGCGCCGCGCTCCCGCCGCGATCAGGCCCCCGGCGGCACTCGCGGCTCCGACATGTTGCCCGTCGCACAGCTGGCACGCCTCTTCGAGATTCACATAGAGCGTGACCCGAGGGTGGCTCAAAAGCGGACGCAAGCGTTCGACCTTGCCCGGACTCGCGGGCGCGACCCGCAGGTCTGCCATCGCGAATAAAGGCGACTTCGCAATCTGCGCGATCAACTCCGCCGTTAAATTGCCATCCAGCGCCACCAGCCCGCGCCACGGCGTAGTTCGGGTGCCGAGTCGACCATCACCGAGCGGAGCCAAGATCTGATCGCCCGCCGCTTCCAATGAGTGAGCGTCAGCAATCGCGCCCACGAGACCATTCACATCCTCGATCGCGAGGTACCGATCCGTGGGCAGCGTGGGCGAGCGGAAGGCATACTCAGTCCCGATGCCCAAACCGGAACACACCGCCAACAACTCTTCCCCCGCCGCATCACATCCGATGGCCGTCAACAACGTCGGGCGGAGCGCGAAGCGACGCAAAGTCATGGCGACATTCATCGCAACCCCACCGGGCAACCGCGTGATGCGTCCCGGCACATCCGCCCCAAACGGCATCGTCCTCGGCGCCCGTCCAATGATATCCCAGAGCACCGAACCGATGCAGATGATATCAGGTCGCGTGGAGGTCATTGGTGAAGTTGCGCCGCCATGAACGGTAAGCACGTCAGCCATGGCAATCGCTTACCGCCAAAACAAGCAACCCGATCGATCAAGCCCCGCTGTCGCCAGCCTGCCACTTTAAATGACGGGAGACTTTCGCTGAGCGGGCATGACGAGCATCGGAACACCAGAAATCCGCGGATGCATTTCTCGGCTTCGGGAAAACCCTGACGAAACAATTTCGGGCCAGCGGCTTGGAGGAAGTCGACACTTCGTTGAAGGGCCGGTACAACAAAGCAGTTCTTCCTCTTCCCCATGATGTCTCCTTTCTCCCGGCTGCGCGTATTGCTTGCGTGTGTGGCCGGCCTTCAACTCGCATCCGTTTTCGCCCAAAAAGACGCCACCGCCGAACCTCGTGATGAAAACGGCAATACGCCGCTGCACCTCGCGGCGATCCACGGTGATGTCACTGCGGTCCGTGCATTGCTCAATGGCGGCGCCGATGCCAACGCGCTCAACCTCGCGGAAGCGACGCCTCTGCTCTACGGCACGGGCAACGCCGAAATCGTGCGTGAGTTGCTCACACACCACGCGAATCCCAATGCCGTATCCAAGGAAGGCATTACGCCCTTGATCTCGGCCGCCTGGCGCGGCGAATCCTTCGCGGTCGTTCGCCAGCTGGTGGAAGCGGGGGCGGACGTCCACGCGAGCCGCAAAAACCAGGGCGAACCTGTCCTGAGCGCCGCGATCCAGGCGGGAGATCGCGCGACCGTCGATTATCTGCTCGAGCACGGCGCCAATCCCAACCAGCCAAAGACGGGATTTTCGCCGCTGCAGCAGGTGGCGAGCTTCGGCGACCTGGAGCTGGCGAAGCGGCTGGTGAAAGCCGGCGCGGCCATCAACTACGAGTACGACCTCGCTGGTCACGCCTTGAACTGGGCCTTCTGGTCCGAGCAGCGCGAAATCGCCGCGTACCTCATCGAGCAAGGGTCGGATCTCAATGTTGCGACCGCGATGGGTCATCGCACGACGCCGATGGTCTGGTCCGGATTTGGTCAGTCCGGTGATCCGACGCTCGCGCGTCTCCTCGTCAGCCGCGGGCTGGACGTGAATGCCGCGAACGAGGCGGGCGAGACAGCCTTGTTCTACGCCCTTAAAACAGGGCCCGATACCGAACTGGTGCGGTATCTTCGCAGCGTCGGTGCGCAGTTGCCCACCACTGGCCTCCGGACCAAGGCCGTGCCAGCTCGCGCCGTGCCGCCGCCGGGCGCCGCACGCGCCGCGCTTGCCCGCGAACAGGCCCAGCGGGCCGTCACTCTGCTCCAGCGCAGCTCGGCCGCTTTCCTGAACAATGCCTTCGTCCAGCAAGAGAACTGCGTGTCCTGTCACCATCAATACATTCCGGCGATCACCTACTCGATGGCGCGCACGCGCGGCTTGCGCGTCGACGACGCCGAGATCGGGCATCAACTCGCCGTTCAGATGTCGAGCTGGGCCAAGCACGCGGAAAACGCCCGCCAAATGGACCACCCCTCGTTCGGAGCCGCCATGGGTCTGCTGGCACTCGACGCGTTGCACTACACGCCCGATTCGATCACGGAGGCCAATGTGCGCTACATCCGAGACGCGCAGTGCAACGACGGATCGTGGCGCGAAGGAACTGGTCGTCCGCCGATCGAAGAGAGCTCCATCACCGAGACCGCCTGGTTTGTTCGCGCGTTGAGCCTTTTCCCGCTCCGTGGAGAAGAATCCTTGTCCAACCGCAGCGTGCAGCGCGCGGTCGCGTGGTTGCGGCAAGCGAAGGCCCACACACTGAATGATCGCACGTTTCAACTCCTGGGCTTGGGTTGGGGCGGCGAATCATCCGACCGCTTGCAACCGTTCGTCGCCGCCCTCCTCGCAGAGCAACGCCCCGACGGCGGCTGGGCTCCGCTCTCGACCCTCGAATCCGATGCGTGGTCAACCGGACATACGCTGTACGCCCTGCATGAGGTCGGCGCCGTTCGCGCGACCGATGTCGCATTTCAGCGCGGAACCGAATTCCTGTTGCGCACGCAATTCGATGACGGCTCGTGGTGGGTAAAAAATCGAACCTGGCCGTTTCAGCCGCACTTCAACAGTCAGTTTCCGCACGGCAAAGACCAGTGGATCTCCGCCGCCGGCACCGCCTGGGCCGCAACGGCTCTCTTGCTGACCCTCGAACCCACGGCGTCACCCACATCGTTTCCGCAAGGCCAGGCCTTGATCTCCGCGTGGAGCGCCACCCAGAAACCCGCTGTCGCTCGCGTTATGCCCACGGCGCCAGCGGTGACCACCGTCAGCTTCACGCGCGACATTCAGCCGTTGCTCGACGCGTCCTGCACGAAATGTCACGGCGGCGAAAAACCGCGCGGAGAGTTTAGCATGGAATCGCGCGACCTGTTGCTCAAGGGCGGCCAGAGTCACGAAGCGGCGATCGTGCCCGGCTACGGCGAAGATAGTCCCTTGCTGCAATTCGTTTCGGATCAAGTTGAAGACCTCGAGATGCCGCCGTTGAACAAGCGCGAAAAATACCGCGCGTTGACCAAGGACGAAATCGAGTTGATCCGCACTTGGATCGACCAAGGTGCCCCGTGGGACGCCGCGCCTCCGAAGGTGGAAGCTAAGACCGCGGTGAGCCCCGAACCTCAAGCGCCGCTCGCCAGTCTGAAGTGAGCGAAGGGATCTTTTCCAGGAGCAGCCGTTAGTTGCGCGCACAGAGCGTCCGCTTCACCGCCGACGTTCGCAATTTGGCCTCTGCAGGCAGTTTCACGTCGCCTACGTTCCGATCGCACGATTCGCAGGCCGAGGTTGTTCGTGAACTTCGGAAGCAACGATGGGTCGTTGCATCCTTCTGCCTCTGACCGTTTCTTATCCACTCCGCCCCGGTGCGGACGAGTCTTCGTTCGTTAACCACAACCTGTCTTTCACCGTGAAACAATTCCCTGCAAACGTCGGACTCCAGCGCACGCCCGTTTCAATACTTGCCAGTATCCAGCGAGCTGGCCGGTTGGCGGTGGCGTTGGCTTTGGCAAGTATCACAGGCCTGCTTGCGGCGGCCGACTCCATGAAACCAAACCCCGCTCAAACGCCGCCGAACCTTTGGGCGCACGACAATCTGATCGCGTGGTGCGCTGTTCCTTTTGACGCCAACCATCGCGGTCCGGAGGAGCGCGCGGCCATGCTCGCCCGCCTCGGCTTCAAACACTTCGCGTACGACTGGCGAGCCGAACACGTGCCCACGTTCGACGCTGAAATCGACGCGTTGAAGAAGCACGACGTCAACTTACACGCGTGGTGGTTTCCGTTCGACGCCACCGATCCTCAGGCGAAATCCACCCTGGAGTTGTTCAAGCGCCACAACGTCCACCCGCAATTGTGGGTAATGCAGTCCTCGAAAAAATCCGCCGAGCCGCTCACCGACGAGCAACAAATCAGTCAAAACGCGGAACGAATTGCAGGTCTCGCGAAACTTGCCGCGCCGTATGGCTGCAAGGTCGGTCTCTACAATCACAATGGTTGGTTCGGAGTCATGGATCATCAGCTCACCGTGTTGGAACGCCTCCGGACCCTCGGCGTCACCGACGTAGGCATCGTCTACAATTTCAGCCACGCGCGTGACCCTCACCACGACGATACAAAAGATTTTCCCGCGCTCTGGAAAAAAATCCAACCCTACGTGATGGCCGTCAACGTGACCGGAATGCGCATGGAAGGGCAGATCATCTACCCGTCGCAAGGCGATGCTGAGCTCGCGATGATGCGCACCATTCAAGAAAGCGGCTGGTCCGGTCCCGTGGGTGTCATCGCCGAAAAGGGCGGCGACGCAGAAGTGACCCTCGGAAACTATCTCAAGGGAATCGACTGGCTCGCCGCTGAACTCAAGCAACCTGGATCCGCCGGCCCGCGCCCGTTTCCACCAGCGCCCTGAGGTGGCGCAGGTCTCTGACCTGCGGCCGACCACGGCTGAGACCAATCAGTCATCCCGCCTCTCCCGAGGCGGGCCACGGGTATGTACTGTTTGCGACAACACGTGTTGCGCCTGCTCCACGTTCCTTCCAATCTCTCCCACTTCCGCGCCACGTCGGGCGCATCATTTACCCCATGAAAAAACTCCTCGGTTCACTCACCGTCGCCTTCGGCCTCGCTCTGGTCGCGTCGCCCCTCGCACATTCCGCCGAAAAAATCGCGGTCATCCCCAAGGGCACCACACACAATTTCTGGAAATCGATCGAAGCCGGCGCACGCCAGGCTGGACTGGAGTTAGGCGTCGAAATCATTTGGAAAGGCCCGCTCAAGGAGGACGACCGCGCCCAACAGATCGCCCTCGTGCAACAGTTTGTTTCCTCCGGAGTCTCCGCAATCGTGCTCGCTCCCTTGGACGACATCGCCCTCCGAGGCCCGGTGAAAAGCGCCACCGACCGGCACATCCCTGTCGTCATCATCGACTCAGCCCTGAAAGCAGAAGCGGGCAAAGATTTCGTCAGCTTCGTCGGCACCGACAACAAACGCGGCGGCACGCTCGGCGGCGAAGAACTCGCCCGGCTGCTCAATGGCAAAGGCAAAGTCGTGCTTCTTCGCGTCATGGAGGGATCCGCCAGCACCCTCGAACGCGAAGCCGGTTTCATCGACGCAATGCGCAAGCACCCGGGCATCACGGTCACCGTCGATAATCGGTTTGGCGGTGCCACCGTTTCGTCAGCCCAGGACGCTTCGATGAACCTCATCGACAAGATCCGCGAGGCGGACGGCATCTTTTGTCCAAACGAATCCACCACCCAAGGTATGCTACTCGCCCTTCGTCAGACGGGGCTTGTCGGCAAAAAGGCTTTCGTCGGCTTCGACACCTCGCCTGTACTCCTCGCGGCGATGAACAAGGGCGACATCCAGGCACTGGTGGCCCAGAATCCGACCAAGATGGGTTATGTGGGCGTGATCAGTGCCGTAAAAGCGCTCCGCGGTGAAAAGGTGGACGTCGGCATCGACACCGGTTGCGTGCTGGTCACGAAATCCAATCAGAACGATGCCGCCGTGAAGGCCGTATTGGGCAAGTAGCGACACCCAACCGCCTGCGCCCCGCTCGGCCCTCGCTAGTTCGCCACCTTCGTGATCGCGGGTTCGCGCAGCGCCTTTTCAAACGAACTTAAGGTGTTCGCCGACATTTTCGTTTCCGTGGCGTAGACGCGTCGGAGCTTCGGCAACTTGGCCAGCGTCACCGCTCCTGCATCCGAGACGCCGGTACGAAACAGCGCGAGGGACTCCAACGTCTTCAGCGCGGCGAGCCGCGTGACCGTGGTATCACCGATGCGTGTCCCGTTGAGTCGCAGCAGCCGGAGCCGGGTCAGGCTCGCCAGCACCGTGGCCGATGCATCGCCAACCGCCGTATCTCCAAGATCCAGCTCCACCATCCATGCTTTCAATGGTGCCAGCGCGGCCAGATCGGCGTCGCCAAATGCCGGTCCAAGCAGCGAAGCGTTGACGCGCAGATCCGTGGACTCCCTCGACTCGTAGGAAATGACTCCCGGGAACCGTGCCCGCAGTGGTCCCGCCACGCGCTCCACGGCCACGCGCGCCTGCGCGACTTTTGCGGGATCGACCTCGTGAAATTCCTCGACCGGCGCCGCCTGCAATTTGTACGCCGCCATGAGCACATTCGGCAGTTTCTTCGCGGCGCTGAGCCACGCTTGATCGTTGGCCAGAACGGGAGGAATTCCTTGCGCCGGCGCGCCAGCTTTGACCCACAATTTCAGCAACGCCACTTCCCCCGCACTTGGCTGCGGCTTCTTCTTCGGCGGCATGTGCTTCTCATCGTTCAGCGGCAGAAGTAAGCGCTCCACGAGCAGGCTCTCCGTCGTGTTGCCGTCAACCCACAGTGGTCCGGTCTTCCCGCCCCGCGCTACGCCCTCCCAGCGATCCAGCACGAGCTTGCCCTTGAAATTCGTACTGTTGTGACACGCCACACAGCGCATCTCGAGAATGGGTGCGACGACCTCGTTGTAGGCGGTCCACTGCGCCACGGGTTTGTCCGTTGGAAATTTTGGCGCCGCGATGCGCGACTTGCCGACGTTCCAAGGCAGATTCTCCGTGAGATAATTTTCTCCGTGCGTCAGCACCGAACCATCGTGTCCCGTCAGCGCCAACACCGCGCAAAGCACCAGCAACACTCCGCGATAAACCTGCCGCGCGGCGCCACGAGTTCGCTGACCAAGTTCCGCCTGAATGACCAAAGCGATGACGGCGAGAGCGGCGACCGCGACTCCACCATAGAGATGCCGCTCGACTCGCGAACCCTCGACCGCATCCGCTCTCATCAACAAATATCCGCACGTCGCCGCGAGCACAGCGCCAATCGTTCCGGCGAAAAGCGCCAGTCCGGATCCGAATCGAAAACGTCCTCGACTCGCCATCTCGATCGCTTCCATCACCGCCACCAGCAGCAACAAACCGATTGGGAAATGCAGCAGCACAGGATGCGCGCGCCCCAGCAATGCCGGGAGCCACGGCCACGGGGCGAGTTGCGCCAGTAAGAGCAACGCCGGCGAAATCGCGGCCAAGCCCAACCACAGCGACCAGGCCCGCGATCGGCGACCGCCGGCGTCAGTCATTGTTTCCGCGGAGCGGCCGGCCGACATCATGCGAGAATTTCTTCGATCACACGTGCTGGCTTCACGCCCGTCAGCTTCTGGTCGAGGCCTTGAAACGGATAGTTCAGCGTCCGATGATCGAATCCGAGCTGATGGAGTATCGTCGCGTGCACGTCCCGAACCTCCACCGGATTTTCGATGATCTCGTAGCCGACTGGATCCGTCGCGCCGTAGCTGCCCGGTTTGATGCCTGCGCCCGCCATCCAGATCGTGAACGCGCCGGGATTATGATCACGCCCGACAAACTCCATCTCCTGCCCGCCGCGATTTTCGCGCATCGGCGTTCGTCCAAACTCGCCGCCCCAGATGATCAACGTGTCCTCGAACAACCCGCGCGCCTTGAGATCGTCGAACAGCGCGCTCATCGGCTGATCAATCTCCTTGCACCGGTCACTGAATCCCATGTTCAGCGCCTCCGACCGGCTCGCCCCGTGGGAATCCCAGCCCCAGTGGTAAAGCTGAATGAACCGGACGTCTCGTTCCGCCAATCGCCGCGCCAGGAGACAATTGTTCGCGAAGCTCTCCGCGCCGGGCTTCGTACCGTACGCCGCGTGGACGCTTTCTGGTTCCTTGCTCAGGTCGAGTGCATCACTCGCGTGCAGCTGCATCCGGAAAGCCATTTCATACTGTGCCACACGGGTAAGCGTTTCCGGATCTCCCGCGTCGGCATAGCTCTCGCGATTCACCTCCCCAATCGTATCGAGCACGCGGCGACGGAGATCCCGGCTCACTCCCGGCGGGTTTGACAGGTAGAGCACCGGATCACCTTTGGCCCGGCATTGAACGCCCTGGTACACGCTGGGCAGGAAGCCAGAACCCCACAGCGATTTTCCGCCGTCCGGTGTTTTTCCACCGGACACGAGTACGATGAAGCCGGGCAGATTCTGATTCTCTGAACCCAACCCGTATGTCACCCAGGATCCAAGCGACGGACTGCCAAACCGCGGTGCACCCGTGTGCACGAGCAGCTGTGCCGGCGCATGGTTGAACTGATCGGTCCGCATCGAACGAATGAAACAAACGTCATCGAGATGTTTTTCGAAGAACGGCAACCGATCGGAAATCCACGTCCCATTGCGACCCGCCTGGTGAAACGGAAACTGTCCGCCCAGCATTTTCGGGACGCCGCTGATGAAGGCGAACCGCTTCCCCTCGAGGAACGACGCCGGACAATCCAGCCCGTTCAGCTTTTGCAGGTCGGGCTTGTAATCAAACAACTCGAGCTGGCTCGGTGCTCCCGCCATGTGAAGATAGATCACCCGGCGCGCTTTCGCGGTGAACTGTGGCGGCAATGCGGCCAGCGGCGAGCCGGCGTCGCGCGTGAAATCGAGCTTGGGCGCACCGAATAGCTTCGAACCCAGCGAACCGAGAAAGATCGCACCGAGGCCCGTCGAGCAGTCACGCAAGAAGTGCCGGCGGGTTTGCGCCTCGAAGCGAGCATGAGCCAGCTCCCGAAAGAGGGAGGAATCGTCAGAGTGTTTCATGCGTTGGAGTGTTCACTGATTTTAACGCGTTCACTTCGTGAGGACGCAGTCGAGGTTTAGAATGGCCGCCGCCACCGCGTTGAACGCGCGGCGTTTCTGGTCTGGTTCCTTCAAGGGTTCAGATGGCTCTGCCGCCGGCTCCGTCAGGTGCGACGTGGCCTCGTGCAGCTTCAGCAGCGGCGCCAGTTCGCGTTCTGTCGGTGCACGGGTCGCGGCCAGGCGGAAGCCGTGGATCACCTGTTCGCGCACCGTCGGCCCGCCTTCGTGCAGCATCCGGTCCGCCAGGGCCGCGGCCGCTTCCACGTAAACCGGGTCATTGAGCGTCACCAGAGATTGCAGCGGAGTATTCGTCAGGCCGCGCCGCAAGGTGCACGCCTCGCGCGCCGGCGCGTCGAACGTGAGGAAGCTCGGATAGGGCGTTGATCGACGCAGATACGTGTACAAGGCGCGTCGATACCGGTTAGGACCCGTCGCATCGGTCCATTTCTCATTGCTATACACCGCCGCCCAAAGCCCTTCCGGTTGCGGCGGCATGACCGGCGGGCCATGCAGCTCAGGGGACAATAGTCCGCTCACCGTCAATGCCTGATCGCGCACCATCTCTGCGGTGAGCCGATTGCGTGGGCCGCGCGCGAGCAGCCGGTTCCGTGGATCTCGCTCCAATGCCGCCGGTGTGATCCGCGCACTTTGCTGGTAAGTCGCGCTCGTGACCAACTCTCGCAGCATGGCCTTCGTGTCCCAGTGCAGATCATTCGAGAAACGTAGCGCGAGCCAGTCCAACAGCTCCGGATGACTGGGCGGTTCACCCACGCTGCCAAAATCCTCGAGCGTCTCCACGATTCCGGTACCGAAAAGCTGCTCCCAGAAACGATTGACCGCCACCCGCGCCGTCAGCGGATGACCTGGAGCCACGAACCACTCGGCCAGCGTCAGCCGGTTGAGTGGTGCACCCGTCGGCAACGGTGGAAAGAGCTTGGGCACACCGGGCTCGAGCGGCGGACCTTCCTTCACAAGGAAGTTACCGCGGCCGAAGCGAAGCGTTTCCCTCTGCTCGTTCTCCGGCAGGTCTTCCATGACGGGCATCCGCACGTGCGGGATCGCAGCGAGTTGTTCTTTTACCGCCGCAAACCGCACATCACCCGCCGCGAGGGCCGGATCGGCGGCAGCCCGAGTCCATTCGGCGTTTCGGCTCGCGAGCACGCGAACGCGTCGAGCCGGCGCAGACTTCGAGGCGATTTGGGCGTCGTGCTTGAGCCGAACGGCGAGACTCGCACCCGGTGGAAGCGTGATCGGAATGGCGGGCACCACGATGATCCACCGGGTCTGGTTCAGCGTCGGATTTCCTGCAAAGAAGAAGCCAGGCGCGAGCGGCGGCGGGGGTGGCGGCGGCGGCGGCTTCGTGGGGTCAGGCGGTGCGGGCGCTTTGGGCGGGCCATCCGAATCCGTAAACTGGTTCGCGGTATCCGCAAAAAAACGCCGGACTTCAACGGGCGTTTCCGTCCCGTCGGGCATCACGATCGCGAGATCGATCCGCCGAACGCCAAAACCAAACTCCGGCGTGTGACGCGCCTTCGCCGGATCTTTGGGAAAGACTTCCACCCGTAGCGCCGTCGTTTCAGCCGGGACGGATGGAATGCGGTACTGAAACACGGACTGCGTGTTCACGGTACCGACGGACCATGCCGCGCCCTCATGCAGTTCGAACGTCGCCGCCGGGGTCGACGTGGCGGCGGCGATCTCCGCGGGCTGCCATTGCTTCTCCTCGCGCACGAGATCGCAACCGATCCCGATTTGACTCTCTCGAATTCCCCGCAGTTCCCCTTGCAGCTGGTCCACCTCCGCACGACGCGCCGGATCTTCTGCGACCCGAAGCACCGGGTGCTCATTTCCGATATCGACGTCTCGTGAACGATTGAAGAACGCGGCAAAGCGATAGTATTCCTCGTGGCGGATCGGATCGTACGGATGCGAATGACACTGCACGCAATTGAACGTCACTCCGCTCACCGCCAGCCACGTGGTCGAGGTGCGGTCCATCAACGCGGCGATGCGAAATTCCTCGTCGTCCGTACCGCCTTCATCGTTGCTCTGCGTATTGCGGTGAAACGCCGTGGCGACCTTTTGATCGAGTGTGGCGTGCGGGATCAAGTCACCCGCCAGTTGCTCAACGAGGAATCGGTCGTACGGCAGATTACGGTTGAGCGCATCGATCACCCAATCGCGATAAGGCCAGATCACACGTCCGCCGTCATTTTCATAGCCTTTGCTGTCCGCGTAGCGCGCCAGATCCAACCAGACCGTCGCCCAGCGTTCACCAAAATGCGGCGACGCCAGCAGCCGATCGACCACGCGCTGATACGCGTCAGGTTCAGTGCTCGCAACAAACGCGTCGGCTTCCGTCACTGTCGGAGGGAGCCCAATCAAATCGAGAGACACGCGGCGCAACAAAGTCGCACGGTCCGACGCGGGAGCTGGGGCGAGGCCTTCCCGCTCCAAGCGAGCCACGACAAAATGGTCGATCGGAGTTGGAGCAGCCGTTGCGTTTTTCACCGCGGGAATCGCCTGCGGCTTCGGCGGGACAAACGCCCAATGCTCGGACCATTCGGCGCCTTCCGAAATCCACTGGCGAAGCAGCGCCACATCATGACCCGACAGCCGGTGGCCGTGTTCAGGCTTCGGCATTCGGAACTCTTCGTCCGTCGAACTCACGCGCTTGATCAATTCCGACTGCTCTGGTTTTCCCGGCACAATCGTCGGGCGGCCTGATTCGCCGGCGCGAGTCGCTTCCTCGCGATAGATGAACGAAATGCCGGCCGCCATTTTCACGCCTCCATGACAGGCGGTGCAGTTCTGATTAAAAATTGGCCGAATATCGCGATTGAAATCAACGCGCGTGGGCAAACTCGGCTGGGCCGCGACCGTGGGCTTTCGATCCCGCGCACAACCCGCGATGAAAACCGCGATCAACGCAGCGGCGAGCAGAGTGCATCGGCGAAAGCCGACGTGAAAGGGGACAGTGGGGGTTCGGATCACGACGCGGTACAATCGGGAGACCGCACCATGGCAGTTCGGCAACGATGGAGCGTCAAGCGTTTGGGCGGATCTCTAAGCGCGATTCATGAGCGAGTTGCCGATGAAAACCGATGAAACATCGTGGAGCGAAGCGACATGGACCGGCCCGTTCGCGGGCCGGAAATTCTTCGCTGGTCACGTTGTCGTCGCAGGATTGAAAACCGAGGCGGCCAGAGTCCGTCGAAACGCTTCGACGCTGTCGTGCTGGGCTCGCGCCCGTTGTTGCAGCTGCACGAAATCGATCGCGTCCAGTCGCGTATCCGTTTGCGCGGCGGTCTCCAACGCCTGCCACAGTTTTTCCTTTCCGGAGATGCCGAGTGCGAGCGTTTCCAAACTCTCGAACGCGCCCAGTGCACCGTGGCTGTGGCGGCGCAGCTTCAGCCGCGTCGCACGTTCAGAGATCCAACTGACCACCTCTTTCACGGTGCTGGGCGTAGCGCCGACCCGCTCGGCGATGCGGCGCAGCGTCGCCTGGTCCTCCTGGATCTCCCTTTTCCACGTACGGGCAAGCCGGCCCAACTCATTGGCCTCATGCTCGTGCTCCAGGGCCTCAACCAATTCGACGCCGAACACCGCACCAGCCAAATGATCCTGCAGATAAACGTAGAGCGCGTCCTTCATTCCCAAATCTCGACCCGACCCCGAAAAACACAACCGAGCCCTGCATTTGATGTGAAATCAGGGAATAAGGAACGAGCCATTCGGATGAGTTAATCTGGAACTCAGGAACGCTGAAACGGAATCAGATCACGAGCCGGCCCGCCCCGTAGCCCGCTGCGGGAGCAGCGGGACGAACGCCAAAATAACCGCGCAATGTGGAACGTAGAACGGGATCCAACACGCAGCAGTTATGTGGAAATCAGGAAATCAGGAACGATCCCTCCGGAAGGAGTTAATCTGGAACTCTGGAACGGCGGGAACGGAATCAGAAGCCCAATCTGGCCGGCCGTAGCCCGCCGCGGGGAGCAGCGGGATCCTATCTGATCCCATCCGTGTAGATCCGCGAAATCCGTGGTCGGATCGAGGATCGGGATCGAAGACTCGAAAATGTGCCTCGCGCAGCGAGCGCGGAGGACGCGAAGGTTCCGGATGAACGCTTCTGTCTCGGAGCAATGCATTTGATGTGGAGATCAGGGAATCAGGAACGAGCCATTCGGATGAGTTAATCTGGAACTCAGGAACGCTGGAACGGAATCAGATCACGAGCCGGCCCGCCCCGTAGCCCGCTGCGGGAGCAGCGGGACTAACGCCGAAACAACCGCGCCGCGTGAAACGTAGAGCGGGATCAAACAAGGAGCAGCTATGTGGAAATCAGAAAATCAGGACCGAGCCCCTCCGGAAGGAGTTAATCTGGAACTCTGGAACGGCGGGAACGGAATCGGAATACCGATCCGGCCCGCCCCGTAGCCCGCTGCGGGAGCAGCGGGACTAACGTGGAAACACGCCCCCATCTAAACCCGATAGCGGATGAAGGCGCAGAAGTCATGTAGAGATCAGAGAATCAAAATCCCTCGTTCGGATTGAGTTAATCTGAAACTCAGGAACGAAAGGATCGCTTCTCATCGTTCCGTCCGGCTGCTCCCGCAGCGGGCTACATCAGAACTCATGGCAATTCGTCCAGCTCGCGAAAACTCGATCGATCACCACACCCAATCGAACCCCCCGCTCACTTCTTCAGAATCCCAACAATATCCTCGGCGAAATCAGGCACCGGCAGCGTCAAACTCGCGGCCTCGCCCACGAGCGTGGCGGCGGCGAGTTCACGGCCGGTTTTGGGATCAAGCCAGAGCACGTGACTTTGCCCCGCGCTCCACGAGGTCAGCGTCACAGTGGCACCGTGAACCACCGGGGGATTGTACCGCAGCGCACCCGCCGGCCACGCCACATGGGGCGAACGAACGTACACCACGGCCGCGCGTTCACTCTGCAGCCCGACCGCCTGCGCTTTAAATTCCCATCCTCCGACGAACGCGGCCGGTCGGATCCGCTCGAACCGGACCGCCTTCAAATTCACCCAGTCGCGGCCCGTGTGCGCGATCTCAACCTGGTGCTTGCCCGCCGGCAGCTCGACTGTGAACTCCTGATTGATCTCGTCGTTCAAGACCGCCAGCCCGTCCTTGTTGACGAGCGGAACACGCAGTTTCTCTTCCCCATCGACGCGCACCAGCAGGTCCGCATCGGCCGCCACGGAGTTTACCCGAAAGACCAGGCGCGCGTGATCCGCGAACCACGCGCCAAACTCCGCGTGCTGCTGCAGCAAAGGATTATTCGTACCATGCAGGTAAGATGAAATCCGCTCGGCCGCCCGCGCGATCGCAAGTGAATCCACGAGCAGCGCGTCACCGGGCACCGGATTCAGGCGCAATTGGTTCAGCGGCACCGACGCCGTCAAGGGTTCGCCCTCCGCAACCGCGTCGCCCAGCGCCGTTGGCATCGGGAGGTCGGGCTGGAACGCCGCCGGTTTCCATTCGCCTTCGCTCCAGCCGGCTCGCGCCATCACATCCCGCAGCACCGTATAAAATGGATACACCTGATCGTCATGGATGCCTTCCCACCACCATGACATTGCGGAGCCGACTGACCCGCCCAGCACGCCACCCCACAGTCCTTGCCGAAACCCACGCAGATAGGGATCGTTCGCGATATTCCAATTCAGGTGACTCGTCCCAATTTCCCCGATCATCACCGGCTTCCGGTACCGCTGCGCCATTTGATCCGCGATCTTCGCCACGTGCAGCGCTGGATCCGCTTCGCCGTAGGAATGGTAAACGGTGAAATCCAACTCGGGCAGCGTCCATAACTCCGGGCGATCGCTGGCGCCCGTCAGACTGGTGGAGATGAGATGCTGGTAGGGATCGTTCGCTCGGAGCCACTCCCCCATCGTGCGATGCCACGCCACCACGTCGTCGCTCACCAAGGCCGCGCGCGGTTGATAGGAGTTGTCGATTTCGTTGAAGAACTGCCACGACAACAATCGCGGGCTGTAGCCGTAACGACCGATCAAGTACCGCAGGCGCTTTTGATAAAGTTTCTGGGCGTCAGCCCGGGTGAAAAACTCGTTGGGATTGGCGCAGGGGCCGCCGTTTTCCACCGCGTACGGCGAACTGCGCGTCCAGAAGTTGTTCGAACCGCCCCAGGCCGGGTCGTTGGACATGAACATCCCATGATGGTCCATCGCGATCAGCACGTTGATGCCACTCTGCTCAGCGAGCTGGAGAACATAGTCAGCCTGCCATGCCTCCGCGAGATCGTAGCGGTTGAGCGTGCCGGGCTTGTGCTCGATCCCCATGGACCACGGCGCAAACCAAAGCCGGGCGAAATTCTCGCCGGCTTCCCGCATCGCCGGAAACCATCGGTCGTAGTCGAAGCTGCCACGCGCGCTTCCACCCCAACACACATTCGCCCCGATCAGGCGCAGCGGCTTTCCATCCGAGGTCGCAAATGTCCGATGATCCTCGCCCGTGCGGATCCAACCGTGGGCCAGTGGCGCGGAGCCGCGGCCGACGGTGAATCGTGTCGTGGTGGACGGAAGAGTGGTTTGCGCGGGCTGCGCCACGCTGACCGCGAGCGCATACTCGCCCGGTTCGTCGGGCGTGAAACGCAGCCGCCAACCGGGCGCACCTTTCGGCGTCAGCACCTGGGCGCCACCGACCAGCTCGCGTTTGAAATCCTGATACCAGAACGCCGGAACGCGCAGCGTCCGACCGCTAGGCGCAGTAAACGTCGCGTCGATGCGGATCAGGTCAGGGTCGAAGTTGTTGGAGGCCGAAGGCACACCCTCCAGCCTCCACTCGGCACGCTGCCACACCTCGGCTTTGTCAATCAGCACAAGCGAGACCGCGGCCAGGGAACACGATGCTGACATCACGGCCGCGGCGGCGAAACAAAGGAGTGTTCTCATAGGGATACGGTGCGTGAGGGAGGCACGAGATTCGCCAAACATTGTTTCGATCGATCCCGGCTGGACCGCGCGCCTAATCAGCGTTGGTCGGCGGCGGTGACGCGTCGAATCATTCCATCATCCTTCGTCAGAAAATAAAGGTCACCGGTGCGCTCATCGTACCCCACTCGCACGTGGGCCCGTTCGGCGTGAGCGAGCGCCTTGAGGCTCGTTGTTCCGCCCGCGCGAACGACGTTTAGCTCGTAGATCCTCTGATCCCGCGATCCTTCCGCCATGTTCATCCACAGCACACGTCCGCTCACGATGTCGGCGAAAATGTATTTGTCCTGCAACGATTCGAGCGAGCCATGGTAGACATACCCGCCTGTGATGGCCGAGCCATCCACATGGTCGTATTCACCCCAAGGCAGGTGAATATCCGCGAGTTCAGCCGCGGTCGCAGCGCGCACGATTTTCGCGTCCACCGTCGCGTCGACGCGCGTGTGCCCCTCAACGCCTGCCGCGCCCCAGCCATACGCGCCGCCTTTCTCGATCAGGTTAACCTCCTCCACGTTGGATTCGCCGATATCGATCGCAATCATCTGGCGTGGGTGCTTTCGATCCCAACTGATCCGATGCGGATTACGAAAACCAAACGCCCAGATCTCGCGGTGAATTGCAGGATCCGCCGTCTCGGCGAACGGATTGTCCGCCGGGATTCCATAGCTGCTCGTCCGTCCGTTGCGGCCTGCCGGATCAATGCGTAGGATGGCTCCCAAAAGGGTGCGCGAGTGACCAGCCATGTCCGGCCGTTTCAAGTTCGCAGAACCGCCGTCACCGATTGCGATGTAGAGCTTGCCATAGTCCGCGTCGTTCACGTCTGCGGTGGGCGCGAAAGCGATTTCTTGCGCCGCGTGCGCGGTCGTCGGCGTCACAAACCGCAAGACCTCACGATGCGTGCCGACAAATGCCGGCACGCCCAGATCGGTCAGGCGCCACTCAGTCAGGACCCACTCCAAACGCGGTGAGGTGCTGGGCGGAACGTCGGTGGGAATGTCACCCGCGTTGATCACGGGGCTGCCACGAAATTTCTCGGCATGCATCGTGTAGAGCAGGCCGTTGCGCACGAACTCGGGATGCAGCGCAAAGCTGCCAAGGCCGGTCGCCACACCGGGATCACAGATAAACTCAGGAAACAATTCCCGAATATCCAGAAACACGCTGACCTGGTGATCCTTGATTCGGTAGAGCAGCCCCATCAGCTCATCGACCAACAGCGCGCCCGCTTCGCGCGGATCAGGCCGTAACAACGTGATGCCTTTGTACGGCGTGCGTCCGGGAAGTCGCGGTATCTGCGCCACGTCCTCAAGTTCGATCACGAGCGAGCTTTTCTCCACCGGCGGCGCCCAACGCCGAGTTTGCGACGGCATCTTCGCGGCCGGATCAATCAGGAACGGATGCAGCTGCTGAACGCGTGACCGCTGATCGATGTACGCAAGAACCGCCGACACATCGGTCTCCGTAAGATGCGCAAACGGCGGCATCGGAGCTTTGTAGCGCTGCACGAGCGCAGCCGTGCGAGCGTCGTCCGAACCGATGATTTTCGCCGGGTCGCGGATCCACTCGATCAGCCGGCTCTCTGAGAGGAGCGTGGTGATTCCACCGAGCGGTGGACCGATTGAATCCTGCGCGAGGGTGTGGCAGGCAGCGCATTGTTGTTCGAAGACTGCTTTCCCGCGCTCGATCGTCGCCGGGTCCTCCCTATATTTACCGCCGCTGGCCGACTCCGCCGCGCCCAGCAACCCCGCCGACGAGAGCGCGATCACGACCGAAAAAAACGAAGAACGGGCGCAACCGTTCGATGGACGAACCCGCCGCGGCCGAGAGCGATTAACAGACATCATGCTTTCTTCCGGTCTGATTGCTGGCAGCGCATCGGATCCAACGATCTTACGGCTGAGGCACATAACTCGCGAACGCGAGTCGTGTGCTGTCGCGTGACCAACACGGGACATTGAACGAGCCGTTGCCGGCATGGAAGCTCGCGAGTTCCCGCGGTGCGCCACCCGCGGTCGGGAGCAAGCGGAGCGTATACGGTCCGTCCGGGGGATGCCCCGTATCAGGAACGGTCTTACTCGAGAGGATTGCGATCCAACGACCGTCCGGCGAGGGATGCGGGAACCAGTTGAAATACTCGTCGTGGGTGACCTGCTCCTGGTCAGAGCCGTCCGAGTGCATCCGCCAGATTTGAAAGCGGCCCGAACGCACCGAGTGGAAATAGATCCATCGACCATCCGCGGAATAATCCGGCCCGTTATCATTGCCCGGTGCGGTCGTGAGACGCTGCTCCACGCCGCCCCGCACCGGTACCGTGTAGACATCGTAGTCGCGATTCCTCTCCGCACAGTAGGTGAGCGTTTGACCATCAGGCGACCACCCGTGCCACAAGGCCGGTGCCGCAACCTCCACGCGTTTCGGCACGCCACCGGCAATCGGCAATAGGTACATCTGCGACTTCCCCGATTCCGACAGGTCACTGATCACGAGCTGCGTTCCATCAGGCGAGATGCCGTGATCATTGATGCAGTGCGTCGTGAAGCCTGTATCGATCTTTACCGGCGGTTGATCCCCGCTTAGATTCACGCGCTCGATTCGCCCATCGCGGTTGAAAAAGAGTGACGAGCCGTCGGGAGAAAAATGCGGCGCGTCCATCTTCGTGGCCGCGCGGTAGACCACCCTCCGATCGCTGGAGGCCACCGTGATCACTTCAAGCGAGTAGGTTCGCGCCTCGGCCATGGGTTCCGGGGTCGCTAGTTCCACCGCAGAAAACGTTGCTGTCTCGAACGCGGCGTTGTCGTGGGCGCAAACCGCAAGGCCGACATAGAAGCGACCGCTGAACGTCAGCTCGGTGGCGCAGCCCGAAGGCACCCACATGCCGTCAGCAGCGGCAACTGAAACGGTCAGGATGGAGCCACGTTTTTCGACGCGCAAACGCTGAGGCGTGGAGCCAGGACACTGGGTCGTTTGCGTGGGACCGCCGGTCTCGCGACGAAACTGTAGCGAGGTGTGTCCGTCGCCATGCACCGCCACATCGGCGTACGCAGAACGGGGATCCAGCGATTGGCGGATGACGAGGCACGCTTTGCGATGACCTTGTGGACTCGCCCCCACCCACCCGACCGTAGCAGCAAGAGCGATATCGCCGGTGACTTCCTTCCACACAAAGCCGAATGCATCCTCGCTCCCCCACATGTTCGCGCCACTCGCGCCCACCGTGTACAAGTGTTGAGCCGCATCGTACGCCACCGCGACAGGAAGGCTCACGCGGCCAACATCACTCGCCTGCGAAAACACGCCCAGCGCGCCGAGCGAGCTTTCAGCCGCGGACGCGACGCCGGTCATCACCGCCGCCGCTATGAACACGTACGAGATGGAAACGGGACGGAACCGGCGGGATGAAATCATAGCGGAAGCGGGGTTTGTACTGAGCTGACTAGACGCTCCTCGTGAGAAAAAGGCTCAAGCGGTTTGAGCGTGCGGTCTCATTGGGGATCAAATCTTCGGCCGGGAGAGCGTCTGAGCCCATCGAGCGGCATTCAAACGCCGAATCAACACTCACCGGCTGGCAGCGGGCTTACTGAAGAAAGAGCACGCAAACGCATTTCGGCACGTGAACATTCTGAGACGTAGCCGTCAGTCGGCCGGTATCTGGCGCCACCTTGAAGACAGTCAAGTTGTCCGAGGACTGATGAGCGCACAGCAGCCACGCCCCATCCGGCGTCAGCGCGAAGTTTCGCGGGATTTCACCGCCGGTCGGGACCACCTCCACGCGCGTCAATGCACCGGTGGCCGGGTCACGGGAGAAAACCGCGATGCTATTGTGTCCCCGATTGGCCGAATACACGAAGCGGCCGTTCGGATGAACGCGCACTTCCGACGCCGTCGACTTAACCTTTGCGTCTTCCGGCAACGCCGCGACCCGTTGAAAGGGTTCAACGACTCCGCGCGACGCGTCATAGCGGCAGGACGTGATTGTGGAATCCAATTCATCGAGAACGTAGAACGATTTTCCGTCGGGCGAAAATTTGCTGTGCCGCGGACCTGTGCCGGGCTCAAACGTCGCGAACGCGGGCTCGTTGGCGACAATGCTCCCTTTGTCGGGCAACAGCCGATACGAGTACATTCGATCAAGCGCGAGATCGGCAACGAAAGCAAAACGGCTGTCTGGCGAAAGGGTCACGGAGTGTGGGTGCGGCGCGTTCTGTCGGTCCTTCTTGGGACCCAGCGGTCCTTCGTGGTTGAGAATGGCCGCGTGGGGGCCAACGCGTCCGTCGGTTCCGACAGGAAACGAAACCACGTAGGAGTCTCCGTAACTGGCGGCGACGATCAGGTTTCCTCCGCTGTTGATCGCCAGGTGGGTAAGCGACCCGCGTCCGGTCGGCTCAACGTTCAGGGGCGTCAGACGAGCGGTGTCCGCGTCGACCGCAAACGACGCGACCGCACCGGTCGCCTTCCCGCCTGCAGCTGGAACCTGGGTCAACGCGTAGACGAATCGACCATTTGGATGCAGCGCGAGAAACTCAGGATTGGAAAGTTCGGCGACGACCTCCGGGGTGGAGAGCGCGCCTGTTTCGGCGTTGAGTCGGACCGCGTAGATGCCGCGGCTTACCGCACCCGTGTAGGTGCCGAGCAGCGCAACGTGATCACGGGCGTTCAAAGCGGTGCTGACCGTGAGAGAGAAAGCGACGAGGAGGAGACGAATCATAGGGGGTGGGGTTCAGGTGAAAGCGGTTGAATCGATCCACAGTAGACGGATGCCAGAGTTTTGGAACTCACGAATCACAAAACCACCATCGAATGTGGAAATCAGGAACGATCCTTCCGGAATGAGCTAATCTGGAACTCAGGAACGCTGGAACGGAATCTGAATTCGATCCGATCCGCGCCCTGTAGCCCGCTGCGGGAGCAGCGGGACTAACGCCTAAACCACCCGTCCATCTTAAACTCAGAACGGAATCAATACGCGGAAACCATGTGGAAATCAGGGAATCAGGAACGATCCTTCCGGAATGAGTTAATCTGGAACTCAGGAACGGCTGGAACGGAATCAGAATCCGATCCGATCCGGCCTGTAGCCCGCTGCGGGAGCAGCGGGACTAACGCCAAAACCACCCGTCCATCTTAAACTCAGAACGAAAA
>JBDSSD010000147.1:0-49104 GCA_039928945.1 Opitutus sp.
GGAGCGCGCGCAAGCGCGCTGACCTACTTTGGAGCGCCCGACATCCCTCCTCTCCCGAGGCGGGCCACCCGGAATGACTGGCTTGGGATCATACTCATTGCGGCGGTCGTCGCGTTGGGCGTGGCGCTCCAAGTCAGCGCTCCGCATCACGCAACACTTCTGCCACGAACTCTTGGTCAATTCCTCTCGGTATTCCTGCACACGCTCGCTTGGCCAAGCGTCAATCACGCGTTTTGCGCGGCGCTTATGCAATTGCCGCTGGCGTATTTAATCGCCGAGCATCTTCGGCGGAGAAAACCGTTCGATTCGCTGGCGCGCTGCGCAATTTGCTTGGGACTCTTCGCGGTTCTTCATGCTGCCGCGGTCGCGTACAGCCGTGGGGGCGGACTGATCGACGACCGGCCGCTCTCGCGGTATCAGGATCCGCTGCTGCTGGGCGTAGTCGCTCAAGCCTACGCCGCGGTTCGAATCGCCGCGCAACATGGATTGGTCGGACGGCTTTTTCTCGTGAGCTGGTCGGCAGCGATCGCGCTGGGTTTAGTCACTCTGACGGAGTCGAACCTTTCGCTGAACTTGCCTTATAAACGGGTGCACGATGCGGCGAGTCTCGCAAACGTTCGCGATTACGTCGCAACGGCCCGGCCCGCGGTTTTGCACCGCCGATTCGGCTTGGGCGAACCTCCGGATGATCCAACTTTGATGCGACGGATCCTCGACGATCCGAACTTGCGCAGCGTTTTGCCGCCGGCGCTACTCGCCGAGGATCCGTCAGCAGGGACGCGGCCGCCCTTGCTCGTTCAACAGGCACCTGCGCTGACCCTCGTCGCAGCAGTCGGGATCATCATGGTTTTACTTGCACTGGCAATGTCGTCCCGTGGCGAAACTCGAGGAGTGATTTCTCATACCTCAAAATAGAACCATGCCAATTTCTCCCTCAACGCTGCTTAGGGACACGCAATGGGCGGAATGCCGAACCAGAAACTCGCTGCTCATCGGCCTGGTGACCTTTGGGATTTTGGCGCTCGAACTTGGTCTGATCCGCTGGACATCGTCTCAGGTTCGGGTCTTCGCCTACTTCAACAATTTGGTCTTGATCGGATCCTTTCTCGGTATCGGCCTTGGCGTAGCGCTAGGGAAGCGGTGGCCGGGCTTGGTCCACCTGGCCATGCCGGCCTTGCTCATTCTCGCGCTGCCGCTCGCTTTTTCGGAATCGCTGGGGCTCGTTCATATGGTCTTTCCGGATAACAGCATCGTTCTGTTCGGCGGTGAGATTCTGCAAGCAGACTGGGGAATTTTCGCCCGTAACATGTCGATCTTCCTCGGGCTGTTCTCCTGGTTGGTTTTAGTCTTCGTGGGCTGTGGCGCACCGTTGGGGTACTTGTTCTCTCGTCTCCCGACGCTAAAAGCCTACACCGCGGACCTCACCGGTTCGTTGATTGGAGTGTTAGCATTTTCTGTAGCGTCCTGGCTCGAAGCCGGTCCCACCGTATGGCTGTCGCTGGCGAGTCTGCCGTTCGTCTGGTTAAGCCGGCGGTGGTGGTCCTTGGCTGCGGCGCTCAGCGTCATTTTGCTCGGCGCCTATTCTGGTCAACACGCGTTTTTCTCGCCGTACAATCGCATTATCCTGAATCCGCCGGGTGTGCACTTGTTCGAACAACTGGAAGTAAACCGCGACTTTCACCAGGTGCTGGCCAATCTGTCGGACGACCGGCTGGCGGCGCCACAGCCGCTCGCCGCCGATCGGTATCTACTCCGCAGATATCGGGAATATTATGATCTCCCCTTCGCGATCGGACTCCAACGTGGTTCAGCGTTGATCGTCGGAGGCGGCACGGGCAATGACGTTCAGGCGGCGCTGCGCAACGGATTCCAACACGTCACCAGCGTTGATATCGATCGCCGGATTATCGAAATGGGTCGAACCCATCATCCGGAGCATCCGTACTCCGATCCACGGGTCACCGTTGCGATCGACGACGCGCGGGCGGCGTTCGCCAAGCAACGGGAGATAAAATACGACGTCGTTTGTTTCGGTTTGCTAGACTCCCACGCGATGGTCTCAGCCATGTCGACCCTGCGATTGGACAATTATGTGTACACCGAAGAGGGCATTCGCGCCGCTTGGGAACGAGTCGCGCCAGGTGGACATCTGTCCGTCGCGTTATCCTGTTACGCAGGGCCGTGGTTTTTCGAGCGAGTATATTGGACGGTTGCGCGAGCGACGGGGAAACGGCCGCGCGCGTTCGTCAACAATGACATGATTGCTGCAACGTTCCTTGTGGATCGAAATGGAGCAGGTTGGGACCCAGCGGTGATGAGCAAGCACACTGAGTTTGTTCCGATTGCTCCGCTGCAGAGCACGGTGACGACGAGCGATGACTGGCCGTTCCTTTACTTCCGGCCCAACTTATTCCCGTGGGGCTACGCGTTAATGCTGTCATTTATTTTATTGCTGGCCGCTGTGACCGTCCGGCCGGTGTTCGGCGTGGGTACCGCTGGCACCCGCATGGATTGGCCCCTGTTTCTCATGGGTGCTGCCTTCCTCCTGATTGAGACGCGCGGCGTAACCAGTCTGTCGCTCCTCTTTGGCTCAACCTGGGCCGTGAACTCCGCGATTTTTGCGGGAATCCTCGTGATGGTTCTGCTGGGAAATCTGGCGGTTCAGCGGTGGCGATGGAGCAATCCATTGCCGTGGTTTCCGGTTTTGTTTCTCGCCGTCGCGCTTCTTTGGTCATTCCCGATCTCCTGGCTGCAGACGTTGCCTCTCGGTCTCGGTGGAGTTCTCGGCAGCCTCTTAACGGGGTTACCGGTCGGATTAGCCGGCATTATCGTGCCAATGTTGCTGGCGCGATCACGCACTCCCGAGATCTCGCTCGGCTCGAATCTGCTCGGTGCAGTGCTTGGTGGATGCCTGGAATACTTTTCGATGTTCGGCGGCCTGCGGTCAGTCGCCCTCCTCGCATTGGTCCTGTATCTTGTATCCTACCTTCTGGTGCGCCGCCGTGTGGCGCTCCCGGCGAACGGACCGGTTTTGAGTCCAATTTCGGCGGAACCGTCTACCCTCTAACTCCGTAGCCGGGAAAAGGTCGCCGAGCTTCGAATCCTCTTTGCGGAACACACTCCTCACTCGACGGAAGAACTCGTGGTGTCAGGGTACGGTACAATGCAAACGCGTATGCGAACGGGGCTCGAACTTTTCCTCTCGTCCTTTGCCGCATTGCTGCTCGAGCTGGCCCTGATTCGCTGGCTGCCGGAACGAGTTCGGGTGATCGCTTATTTTCCGAACCTGGTATTGATCGCCGCGTTTCTCGGGCTGGGTGTAGGAGCGCTGAGCAAGCTACGCAACGCCGTATGGCTCGGGCCGTTGATCATGGCAGTCATCGTGACAGCGATGCTGCTGGGGCGGATCGCATTTACCGCCGAAGGTTCGAGCGAGCATCTCTGGCTCCTGTATTATGATCTGCCGCAGAGCGCGCCGGTGGTGAACAGCGTGATGTTGCCGATTACGCTGATCTTTGCTCTGACCGCGGCCCTCTTCATTCCGCTGGGAGGTATAATCGCAGGGCGGATTCAGGCATTCAAAGATGACGAACGGCCACTCGACGGATATGCGGTGGACCTTCTCGGTTCTTTGGCGGGTGTCGTTGGGTTTGTCGGTCTCGCCGCGTTAGGTTCAAAACCGATCTGGTGGTTTGGGTGTGCTGCGGCGGCGGTCGCTTTCACCTTGCCACATGACTGGCGACTAAGAGCCGCGTTCATCATCCCTCTGGTTTGTGGCCTGTGGTTCGTTCAATCGTCGGGACGGGATGCCATCTATAGTCCCTATTACTCGATCAGCACGGTTGAGCGTCAGAATGGAGAGGTCGTGATTTTAACCAACGGATCGGTTCATCAACATGCCATCGATCTAAGAACGGCCGCGCAGACCGGAGCGTCGCTCAACCTTCGAACGATCTACCGAGGTTACCGACTGCCGATCGCTCTTCTCAGCAAACCACCCCGACGGGCGCTTGTGCTGGGCGCCGGCTCAGGCAACGACGTCACCGTACTTCTTGATGCCGGCGTTCCGGAAATTCATGCGGTTGAAATTGACCCCGTGATCATCGAGCTTGGCCGAACAAAGCACCCGGCCCGCCCGTACCTTGATCCACGGGTCGTGATCCACAATACGGACGCGCGTGCCTTCCTCGAAAACACTGACCTCAAATTCGATTTGATCGTCTTCGGAACGTTGGACTCGATGACGCGATTATCGGCGTTGTCGAACGTACGGCTCGATAATTTCGTTTATACGGTCGAAAGCCTGCGGGCCGCCCGCGCCTGCCTCTCAGACGAAGGCGGACTCGCGTTGATGTTCATGGTTGGAACCAATGAAATCGCTGACCACCTTTTCAATCTGTTCTGGAACGCATTTGGCGAGCCACCAAGCGTCTATTCGGGCAGCCATTTTCTGTTTAATCAGGTTTACTTTGGCGGTCGCGGTTTCGCGCATCTAGCGAAACAACCCGCCTTTTCAGATGCGCGTCGGGTGGCTATGGGTAAGCTCACGATTGTGCCTTCCGACGATTGGCCCTACCTCTACTTGTCCCAACCGACACTATCGACGTTTTATTTGGGGGTCGCCGCCATGATCGTACTGATCGCGGTAACCCTGCTCCTCGGTGTATCCGCGCCGCTCCGTCGGTCCTTGCGGCAAGGTCGCGTCGATTGGGAAATGATGCTGCTTGGCGCTGCTTTCCTGCTCTGTGAGACAGGATTTGTGACGCAGATGAACCTCTTGTTCGGCGCGACGTGGCGGACGAGCGCGATCATCTTCGGCGCCATTCTGATCGCTCTCGTGGGTGCGACGCTCATCGGTCGTCGCTGGATTATTCCATCGCGACCGGCCGTGATCGCCACGGCAATAGCCATCGTGGTGGTCGCTTATCTGCCCCTTCGTGAGATGGCACCCGGAGGCTTTGCGGCCCGGGTGGTCTTTGCATTGTTCGTTTGCGGCGTTCCATTGACGTTTGCGGGCCTCGTTTTCGCTTCGCGGTTTGCCGTTCGAGAGCAGGCGGACGTGGCCTTTGGTTGGAACGTGGTCGGAGCGGTGATGGGAGGGATTTTGGAAATGAGTTCGATGCTGCTGGGCTTGAGGGCGGTTTTTATCGGCGCCGGTTTGCTCTATGCGATTACGTTTTTCTTTATGCGAACCCGCACCTCATCCCCAGCATCAAGCCCCAATTTAGGCTCGAATCAGTTAACCGGCCGCGCGTGACGTCTGATCGCCTGGGAGTGCCCGCCTCTTCGGAGGCCTACACCCGCTTAAAAATAACGCTGCGGCGTTCTGTCCTTGCGAGACGGCAAACCGGCGCATGCGCCTGGATGGAAAAGGAATGAACAAACTGCTGTCTAAGTCCGAAAGGGAGGGACGACCTCCGGGTCGTCCGGGTTTGCGGTTTTCGCCAGCGCGATGGCTGTCACTAGCAGGAGCGCAGCGACGAAGCAATCCAGTTGGATCGCCATTTTGCTGGCCAGCAGAACGCTTCGCGGCCCTTGCGATGACAGCGAGTGGAGGGGCGGCTAAAATTCATCTTAAGCCGCTCCAAAGACGGCTCGCACGACAGCTCGAACACCCCCCTGTGTTAAACGACGCCTACGGCTCTCCTGACGTCTGGTTCTCCGCTCGCCGGAGGTAGACCACATACTCCTCATTGATGAAGCGGACGACATACTGCCTTCGTATCATGGTGAAAATCGACTCACGTGCCTGGGTGGAGAGCGTTCGGTAACTTGGTAGAGACCAGAAGAAGTTCCAGTTGTAGGAGGGCGAGCAAACGAGCGCTCGTGTTGCCGGATCGAGGAGCATCGCCTGCAATGCGGCCGGGGTTATCATCCCCCGTTGGCTCGCCAGCTCGGGCGGGAAATCCTCTGTGACTCCGAATTTTCCCATCGCCATCCAACGGGGAAGTTGAGCGCCCGCCCCGATGGGAATCTCGGGCATACTCGCCGCCACAACTGCACCTGGCGGCACGCTGCCTCGCAGGAAAGCCTCCGCCTGTCCTGCGTGCACCAATACGTTAGGGCTGAACTCAGGGAGATAGTTCCACCCGGCACCGACGATTGCCAAAATGACCAATCCGCTTACGATGCGAGAATGTGCCGACAGCCAGACGGCAAGCACGGGTGCAGCGACAAAGGCGGCTCCGGGGATAAAGGGGAAGATGTATTCCGCGTACGTGGTCGAGGCCGAAAGGTTCGAGAGCAGCGCAATCGCCAACGAAACGAGAACAACCCGTTGTTGATTCAGACCTATTCCTATCGTTCGGGACGACTGCAGTTCGTGCCGGTAGCGCAGCGTCCAACCGTGAACGAGCACGGCGATCCAGAGCACCGGGGCGAAGCGGAGACAGTCCCAGAAATGGGTCCAGACAGGGATGTAGAAGGACGAATCCCGGTGAAAACCAGCCGTCCAAAAAAGGAAATTGTCCAGATTTGGAAATGCCGCGGCGAACACGACCGCGGTCGCCACAGCCACGATACCTGCAGCAGCCGTCAAACGAGCAAGCCAACCCGGAGTGAGGGCGAGCAATCCAATAAACGCGGGCAGGAAAAAACCGGCGAGAGGCAAACGGGCACCGGTCCCCGCCGCGGCGGCGAGGATGAAGATCGTCCAGCGCAACCGCCAGGATCGCGCCGATTGGACTGACCAAATCCCGCCAAGAACGGCGAGCGCCGCGAAGGCGTACGTCTTCCCCTTGACCGCAAACGCGAGCCACACGGGGGCGCCAAGCAGGAGCAGCACATAGATGACCGCTGCCGGCCACGAATGATGACGTCGCAACCCGAGCGAGCCAAGAACGACGGTCAGCAAGGTCCAGGCGAGACCAGCGAGCCGCTGTCCGGCAAGCGTGTGCCCGAACAGCTCGAGCCACGGCAAATTAGCATACGGAAATACGGGCCCCTGCGTATATCCGAAGTCGTGGTACAATCGATGCCCCTGTGAGACCAGGTGTGAAGCCGCCAGATAAAAGCCCTCGTCCGCATTGAGCACCCCGTGAAGCACGAACACGAGCGCCAAGCCGGTAAACGCGGCAATCGCCAGGAGGAAGCTAACGAAAGGGGCACGAATAACAGGGTTTTCGATGCGCCCAAAGTGAGTTGAATCTGGAACTCTGGAAAGCTGGAACGGAAGCCGATCGGTTAAGCGCGAAGACGCTAAGGCGCTAAGTTCGGAGCGAAGAAAGACGCAGAAGGAGGAACGGACTTGAGTTAATCTGGAACTCTGGAGCACTGGGACGGAGAAGAATCTGTTCGATCCGATTCCTGAGTTCATGAGTTCCATATTCAAACGGGCTCTGGATCGTTCGATATGTGGAAATCAGGAAAACAGGAATGAGGAGGCGATCTGTTGAAGCGCAAACGCGCCAAGTCGCCAAGGTCGGAGCTAACAGCAAGGTGTAGTGAGTAGACGATCGATCAAAGTTCCGTGCCCTTTGCGTGAGGCGAAAGCCGATTTTACCCAGAATGATTAAAGGTAAGAATTAAGGCCCCCCTGCCCGACTCAGGCAATCGAACATCCATTTTCGCACATCAAACATACTCCGCCCTTGGCGCTGCTTCGCGGTTCCGTTCGTCTCCGTCCCACGACTACTCACTACCCGCTACTCACTACTCGCTACTTCTTTCCGCTACCCGCTACCCGCTACTCGCTACTGATCCGCGCCCAAGCAGCCAGCGCACCGCGCGCGACAGCGGGCCGATGGGTTGCGTCGGCTGCAGGGACGGCGGCAACACGCCTTTCATACGCGGATCGTTCAGCACGCGGCCCACCACCTCGGGTCTTGGATGTGGGACGAGGACTCTCCACTGTCCGTCGAACACGCGCGGGTCGTTGGATTTTTGGAAGGCAACCGCCAGACGTACCGGCGCATCACGATCCCGGATTCGAGGCAGGACCAGTCCTCGCATGACCTGCGCAGAAAGACCGGCCCAACCGAGTACCGCGAACGCGAACCATCCGCCTGCACACCATCGCGTGAGCGTCGTTCGCGACGCTGAAACCTCACGCACCAGAATGACCAAGCACCACGCATTCGCGATCGGCAGCAGAACGAAGAAATCCACGTACCGCGACGGAACGCCAAACAGGAATTCCGCTCCGCCCCCGCGAAACCAGGCGACCGCTCCCGCCCCCGCGAGTGCCCAGAAGGCGAGAGCGAGCGCGAAGTGCTCGCTCGGTCCAAACTCGCGCCGCCATCGGAGCAGCCGGCCTCCGATCGCAATCATCAATGGGGCGTTCATGGCGAACGCGGCCCAGCGTTCCGTCTCGTGCGGCCAGGCCGCGATGCTCAGGAGAACAGCGAAAAAATTCGCCATTGAGCGCGCGTGGAGCCCGGCGTGATCGTCCACCGTCACGTGCGTCGCCAAAGCCAAAATCAGCAAGAGGCCGGCAGGAAAAGCGGCCACGACATCATTTCGACTGAACCTGCGGCGTTCGGCTACACGTAGCGCCGTCACGCCCAGCACCGCCACCGGGACAAACACACCGGCACTCATCGCCAGTTGAGCCGCTATTCCGAGAGCAAGGCCTAGGATGCGCTGAACTCCGGTGGCGCTCTCCGGCAAAAGCATCCACAACGCCAGCACTGAAAACAGCACGGAGAAATACACCTGCGACTGGAAGCCCCACAGTGCGTTGTTCCAGCCCAATAGCGGCAGGAACGCGAAGGTGACGAGGATGGTGGTCACTACACGAAAGCTCTTCTCTGCCGGATCGCTGAGAAGTCCCGCGAGAATCGCAGCTGCGACGGCTCCCTTTAACAAAGCGCCCGCGACCAGTTGCACGAGCGGATCCCATTGCCCATTGATGATGAAGAGAACCAGATCGAGCAACTTGGTCCAAACGATCCGATGTTCGTTATGTGGCAGAAAAATATCCGCGAGGCTCAGGCTGCCGTCTTGCCACTTTGGATAAAGCACGGCACCCTCAGAATCCCACTGATCTTGATACGGAATATCCGTGCCGGCCACCGCGACTAACCACAGCTGGGCCGCAGCGACGGTGACGAATACGGCTACCACCCACCACCGACGAGAAGCCACGGCGCATGAAAATGGCACGGGTGCGTCGTTCATGCGGGGCGCACCACGTTTCGCCCTCGCAGCCTGGCTCGGAGACGGGCGATTCGCTTCCATGCACCAAATGCGAGCTGGTACTTCAACCGAACCATCCGAGACCCCTTCGGATTGAAGTGTTTTAGGTAAACGTCGCGATTGGCGTCGAAAATCGCTTGAGACATCGCTTCATAATCCTTGGCCACGCTGACACCCTTCAGATGTGTGATCTGCACGGATCCATCATAGACGATCCTATATCCCGCTTTCGCGACGCGGATGCAAAGATCGAGGTCGTCGCCATACATGAAGAATGTCGGATCAAATACTGCCCCCTTCAACGCGACCTCGTTGAGCGTACTCCTTCGAGCCATCATAAACGCGCCATTGATGGCCCCCACTTCGTAAGTCCCATCCACCGGCAGGTGGGTGAGGTTGTATCCGGAAAACAAAGCAGTGCGGGGGAACGCCGCCGCCAATCCTGTCGCCCGGCAAAATCCATCCCACGCGGTGGGAATCGATCGGCGGCACGCGAGATCCATGGATCCGTCCGCCAACACCAGCCTGGGTGAGATCAATCCGATTGCGGAATCACCCTGCAATCTCGCGACGCATTTCGTTAGAGCGGGCTCATTGCATACGGTGTCAGGATTCAAAAAGAGCACCAACTCGCTCATCGGGTGTGTGCGGGAGTAGCCCAGGTTATTCGCGCGCCCGAAACCAAAATTTGTTGCCGCCGCCAAATAATTCACCCGCGGAAACTGCTCGTTGACAATTTTGCCCGCGCCATCGTCCGGCGAATTATCAATTACAACCACCTCCACCGGCCGTCCGCGGAGCACCTGCGGAATTGAATCGAGGCAACTGGCTATTTCGTCACGGGATTTGTACGCAACAATCACCACCGAGAGCAACGGTGAGTCGCCAGTCATTGGGGGCTTCGGTTAAACTGGTACATCGTAAAAGGACATTGTTTTTGGACTTAGTGGTCACGTCCAAGCAGCCACCGTGCGGCCCGTGACAAAGGTCCCATCCGCCGTTCCGGCTGAAACGAAGGAGGCAGCCGACCTTCCATGCGCGGATCCTGGAGGACGGTCCAGACCGTTTCCAGATTGGGGTGCGGCACAAAGAGGACGGGTTGGCCACCGTACACGGCTGGCCGGCCACTCTGCTGAAAAGCCACCGCGAGTCGCACCGGCTTTTCCGGATCACCCATCCAAGGAATGATCAAGCCACGCATCACCTGCGACGATCGTCCGTACCAACCGATCGCCAGAAAGGCCAGCCATGCCGCCAGAGTGAACTGAACGAAGTGTCGACGACGCTTCCCAAACTCGCGTGCGAGTTGAACCCCACACCAGGTGTTCGCGATGGGTAGCAGCACGAGGAAATCCGTGTAGCGAGGCCCGACTCCACCTTCGAAATCCGGCCCTCCTCCCCGTTTCCACGCCATCGCCGCACCCGTCACCAGCACCCATCCTCCCAACAAAAGTACAAAATCCTCCCCACTCGCGGCCGTTCGTCGTCGCATAAGTCGGAGGACCACGGCCAGCAAAAGCGGCAGATTCAGCATGATCGCCGTGGCCGGTATCCATGTGTGAGGCCAGCCAGCAGCGCGGCCAAATGCGGTGAGAAACTCAATTACCGTCCGAGCCCGTAACACGGCATGCGCCGTTACGTCCACGCGCAGGGCAAATGCTGCGATCAATAGAATTCCAGCAGGCCAAATCTCCCGCCAGAATCTCTGATCGACACTTCGTCTCTCCCAAGCCCGAACGGTTGCCATACCCAACAGAACAACGGGAACGATCGCTCCCGCTCCCATTGCAAACAGTCCCGCGAACGCGACGAGATATCCACCCAGACGGCGATGCATCGCTGCACGAGGGTCTGCCAACAAGGCGAGCGATATGATCGAGCATAAAATAACCAAGTACACTTGGGACTGAAACCCCCAGAGGGAATTGCCCCAGGCGACGTGCGGTAGTTGAGCGATCACCACGCCAATGACGACGATCCCTTGGCCAATCATTCCGAACTCGCGCGCCAGCATCCCTGCCAGCACCGCCGCGGTTAGAGCATGGATCGCGGCATTTACCATCAGTTGAACCAGTGGATCCCATTGCCCGTTTGCCTGAAAAACCGCCAGGTTGATCAACTGCGTCCAGAGTATTCGATGCTCGTTGTGCGCACGCGCCAAATCAGTCCAACGCAGCGTGCCATCGCCCCAAGCTGGGTAGAGTAGCCGTCCTTCAGCATCCCACTGATCGTTAATGGGAATGTCCGTGCCCAGCCGTGCCACCAGAAAAAGCTGCGCGACCAGCACTAGGCAAAAAACCGTGAGCGGGGCCCACCAGAAACTGCGCCACCGTCCGGCAGACCTGGCATGTTCAGCCGTCGCTGGACGATCCTCGCCAGTCAGCATATTTCATTCAGGCCCATTGTTGATCAGCGTTTCAGATCACGTCTCCCGGTGCAACTCCGCGACCCGCCACGCCCGACTGCGGCGGCTCGGGATGACAAGCCCCGTCAAATCCGCGCCAGCAACGCAAGATTTCTGAGCACCCCCGTCTTCAATATCCGATGCCGCAGCACAACGCCCACCCGTCCCGGATACCTACGGGTGCCCATGGTCGCAAAGTCCCGAACCGTCGCCTGACTCCCAAATGAAAATAGTCCAAAGCTCGGATGACCGATCAGCGCTTCGGCCTGGCGCTGATAGGCGAGAATCTTCTTTTGGAAAGCCCCCCTCTGAAAAAACTGGCGGGCATGATTTCGGAGGTAGGTAGGATTCCAGGCTTTGGCTCCCGTATCGTTGTCCCCGTGCTGCCGGTAACGAACCAACGGTACGTTCGTCCATCGAATTTTCCCAGCCGCCGACGCCACCAATGCCAGCCACCAATCATGCTGGATCGCTTCCGGTGGTATCGGCAGTGCGGCCCGACGCAACGCCGCGTTGAAGAGACAGGCACAACCCGTGACGACATTCTGCACCAGGAGCCGCGACGTCCGGCAATTGGCGGGGCGGATGAACTGATAGCGCCAAAGCGACGGAGCAACCAAATGAAGATCGCGATCCACCACTTCAAGATCGCTGTGGACCAGGAGTGGTGCGTCCCGCAGCGAGTGCTCTTCCGCCAAGGCAAGCAGCTGCTCGATTTTGTTTGGTTGCCACACATCATCCTGATCGCAGAACAGCCCGAAATCGGCGGTTGATTCCGCCAGCAGGCGTCCGAAATTGCCCGTCGAACCGAGCCGGCCCGACTCTCCCTCCACGAGAATCACCGAGTTCGGATGCCTGGCCTTGAAGTCAGCCAGCACCGCTCGCGTTGCATCGGACGAGCCATCATCACGGGCGATGAGACGCCAATTGCGAAATGTCTGGTTCTCCAACGAAGTCAGTTGTTCAGGCAAAAATCGCGCCCCATTGTAGGTCCCCAGCAGGACATCAACCGTCGTGGTCGAAGTGCTCATGCCCGGCGGCCCTCGAACGCAGGCGCTCTCTCCTGCAGCGGATTTACCCAGTACCGCCGGCCTCGAAACGAGAGGCAAATCCCGGCGCACGTTCCCCGGACAATGGCCCAGAGTTTTTTTATTTTTTGATCTTCGGCCACCGCGATGCGCACCCAGTTGCGGGCGACGTCCGAGCCATCGAAGATGACCCAGTAGGGAAAGCGCCAGACGTAGCGCTTCCAGACAATGATCCGATTCCGCGCCATAAAGTAATGACGCAGGGGTGAATGAAAAGTAGGGGTAAAGCCACGCCCGAGGACCCGCACCGACCGCTTCGCACCCAGTGAATGGATCAATCGCGCCGCGGCGCTGACACGAATCTCAAATCCAGCCGCCCGCGCGCGCAGACAGAAGTCGTGGTCAACATAGTCGATGAACAGCGCTTCATCGAAGCCACCAACCGCCCGCCAAACTCGCAGCGACACCAGCGCTCCCGAGGTGATCACCGTTGCAACGCCCGTGAGGTCGGCCGTGGTGCATCGGCTCTTGCGCAAGACGAACCGATTGCGCCCGGCAATTGGCCATAATTCCAGACGCCCGGGAAATCGGGAGTCGATCGTATTCGCCCCGACTACTGCAAGACTGTCCCCGCCGGCGGTCGAACTTGCCAGCAGCGCTTCAACCAGTCCCGGACGCGGCTGACTGTCCTGGTCGAACATCACGACCCATCGGCAGCCCAATGCCTCGGCCCGCAAGAGACCTCGATTGAGTGCCGCCGCGACGCCCTCGTTTCCGCCCAGTGCGAGCAACTCCACCCCCGGAACTGCGGCCAGGCGCTGCTGAATTTCGAGTGCTGAACCGTTGTCAACCACTAGCAGGCGTCCACACTCCCGAACCATCGCAGCCAGATTGTCCGTTACCACTTCGTCCGGCTGATAGGTCACGACGACACCGCACAGCACGGATAGCTGCAACGGATCGCGGTTAAGGTTCATTGCAGGAACATTTGCTGCGGCGACTTTCTGCTGCAAGTAGCCAATAAGGTCGGGCCGTGTGCTTGTTATACCTTGGGGTGATCGCACTGGCGGGTTACGGCCCGTGCCCTACTGCTGAAGTTTCCCCGATCGCCGTCCCAGCTTCGGTTAACGTTGAGATGATCGCAGCAATGCCGCAGACCTCGAACAGCATGAACAAAGCCGTCTTTCTTGATCGAGATGGAACGATCATTGTTGATCGACATTATCTCTGCGACCCAAAGGATGTGGTACTGTTACCTGACGCGGCGCGGGCATTAGGAATGTTGAGACAGGCCGGTTTTCGGTTATTTTTATTCAGCAATCAGAGCGGTGTAGGTCGAGGATTCTTCCCTCTCGAGGCGGTGCATCGATGCAATGCTCGAATGATTGAGTTGCTGAATCTTGGCGCCGATCTCTTCACTGACATTTGCATCGCACCCGAAGCACCGGAAGACAAAGCGGTGTACCGGAAGCCGAATCCGCGGTTCATTCTCGAATCGCTGGAGAAACATCGGCTGGATCGCACCCATTGCTGGATGGTCGGTGACAATCAGTCCGACGCTAAAGCGGGATTGAATGCCGGGATCAACGCAGCCCTCATCGGTGGTGGAACTCACGCCGTTGAGAAGAATGTACTGCGCTCGGAATCATTGTATTCATTCGCGAACACGGTTTGTCTTTGAGCTTCGCGCCTGTCATCCCCCCGACCGCCGACCAGTGAGAATGGCCGTCAGGCAAGGCGGCTGCTACATCGTCAGAAAACCCAACCCTCAAATACGGTCGATCTGGTTCGACTCGGCACTTGCTACAGCGACCCACTCCCTGCGCCGGCGAAAAAAAATCCATGTCCCCATCGGTAAGGCGAGAAATACAACAGCCGCCAGGTAACCCCAGACGACTCCTGCAGCACCGTACTCGCGACCAAGAAGCCAGGTAAGAACGCCAATCACGGCGCCAGAAAGCAACGACAGCAAGAGAAACGGCTCGCGCTTAAAGGCACGCAGATAGCCCGACTGCGCATAGGAAATTTGCATGAGAACGGTGGCAGCCAAAAGGATGGCCGTCGGCCCCACGCTCAGACAGCGCTCAGCGATCGACGGATAAAACGCGGTCAACACCTGGAGCAAACCCAGGAGCGCCAGCGCAGCGGCCGCGGTCCCAAGGATAGCAAGACCCATCGCGTGATACACGCGCCGGTCCAGCTCGGCAAAATTGCGCTTCGCGACCAAGGTACCGAAGGTCGGCGCCTTCGTCTGCTGAAACGCCGCGCCGATCGAATTGATGGAACACACCATGTTCCAGGTGAGGCCAAACTGGCCGGCTTCACGAGGTCCCCGGTAACGAAACAAGACAGGGGTAAAAAGTTGGAACGCGAAATATCCGGATAGCCAGCTCAAGGCGATCCGCCACTGCATCGGCAGGACTTCCTCCCGCCAGTGAATCTTTTCACGAATCTCCGATGCCATGAGACCGGAGAAAAAACGTCGATAGCGCAGCCCGAGAAACAGCAGCGCCACCACGAGCGAATTGAGCGTGACGAAAGCTGCCGTCCATAGATTGAAGCCGAGCAGGATCGCGACCCAAGTCGAGACCACGCTAGTGAGACCGTCTAGGAGCCGAAAACCATAGGTCGAGACCACTTGGCCGCAGCCATCAAGAAGAGCAAAGGCGGGTGTAAGTATGAGCCGTAACGCGGCAAGAACACAAAGCCCCAGCCACGGGCCTTTCCAACTAACGTCCGCGCCATGCTCCGATTGAAAAAAGTAGAGGCCGAATCCAGCAAGCGGCAATAGGACGCCGAGACTTGCCCACACGTACCACCGAAGGGAAAATCGTAAAAGGCCCGCAAGCCGCGAATGGTTCGACGCGGCGCCTTCGACTTTGCCGTCGCGCAGAGAAAGGCCCGCCCATTCATGACTGGCGAACTGAGTGATTACGGCACCGAGCCCCAGTTCGGCGAATACCTGCAAGCCCAATAAACTCCCAAAGGTATAATAATAGCCTTGGATATCCTTCGTTAGGCGGGTCGCAATAAAGTAGGCTGTCAGCGGTCCGCAGATTACTGACCGCACGGTATTCCCCAGACTATAAAGCGCGGCCCGATCGCGAAGACCCTGTCGCAGCCAAGAAACGCGGGCGGATTCGCCGCTCATGTCCTCGTCTTCACCTTCATCGCAGACAGATCGAACTTCGTTTCGGTCCGGATTTTTCGGGTAAAGGCGTGCCGAAGCCACATCGGCAAGATAGCCCTAGCGATCGCCGATGTCGCGCGATGCTTCATCGTCGCAAGCCACACGCGCCAGAACGACACGGAAAGCTGCGAGCAATGCCTACGTTTGGCCAGAAGTACTGGAAGAATTGGCCATCCCAATCTCCCTAAAATGCCACTGGCGCGAAATCCGGTTTGTATCTCCACCGGCATTTCGGTCACGACAAGTCTCACAAGCTCGGCCAGCGCTTGCTCCTCCTCGCGTGGGCGACTGAATCTCGTATTAGAGTAGCTCTTGGAATGAATACGAAAGACTGCCGTCGGCTTCGCGGTCCAGGCAAGTCCGCGACCAAGTGCCAAAGCATAAACCACAAAAAAATCCACATGCCACCTGAGTGAAGGCCGAAACCCGCCGAGCGCCTTGAGATCGGCGATACGATAGAGTGCCGACAGACCACCCAGCCCAAGAGCTCCGCGGCGGGCCAGCGGCCACAACTCCTTCGGCTGCAAAAATCCGGATTCACGTGGCATTCCGATACAAGACTCAAATTGTCGGTCAGAATCCTCATGCCAGTGCATTGGAATGCCGGCGCAGAGCGGTGCAGTCGGAAACTGCTCCAAGACCGACATCGCAGACTCAAAAAACCCCGGAAGCACCATGTCGTCAGCGGCACCGCAGTAAAAATAATCCCCTGTAGCCATATCAAGTGCTTCTTCAACGGTTGGATTCGCGCCGCGATTCACTTTATGTCTCACGACTTTTATGAAGGGATAGCGTTGCGCGAGCTCATCCACGACGCGTTCACTTCCGTCCGTTGATGCATCCTCGATCAATATAAACTCATCTGCGGGCCGTGACTGGTTTACCATTGCTTCGACCGCCACCGGAAGAAAATGACCGTAGTTGTAATTGGCGATTACCGCCGTCAGCCGCAATTTAGCTGGCGACGCCGCGCTCCGAATTCCAGCCGAAGTTGATTCCATCACGTGACGCCCATGGTCGAAGTTTCGGCGTCACTCAACGAGTGACCAGTAATAATCGCCCTCGTAGCCCAATTCCGCGAATAGCTGTTTCCACGCATCAACGTGCATGCATGTCATCGCGGTCAGATTCCAACGCAGGAGATTCTGGCGTTGTTCCTCGGTGCGCCAGGCATGGACTGTGATAAATGAGGGCCCTCGACTCACGCGCATTACTTCACGGATCGCGCGCTTGCAATCCTCTATCGGTGGATTGCTCACAGTGTTGATCGAGACCACCAAGTCGAAAGTGCAATCCGGAAATGGCAAGCTGACCGCGTCTGCGACCTTGAGAGCTGACTTTATTTTGGGATGAGCGTGATTGCACGCGTAGGACGAAATGTCGACGCCCGCTACCTTCAAGTCTGAATATTGTCGTTGCAAATCATAGAGCAGGTAGCCCTTCGCGCATCCAACATCGAGCACACTTGCACCTGCCGCAAGTTGATAGTGTTCATACAATCGCTTCGCGGTCGCGGTCCAGTATTTGGGGTCGTAATGGTATCCACCATATCCGTACAGCCGATCACCATCGAAATACTCTTGACCAAACCGTCGCGCGGTTTGCAGCAGCGATTGCTCCATCAGGAGATCTTCCGTCGTGGTAAAATCCCCACTCGGCAATGCCAACCGGCCACTGCGCGCGAGTTTCACCCGACCCCGCGCGACGACAGGCCGGCGCGAGTGCGGATATCGATCCATCAAATTGATTTCCGGCATGTGGGTCTAAAGCTCGGCTGGGTTCCAAGGCGGGATCTGCATAGCTTCATGAAACTCGGCGCGTGCGAGAAATGGTGCCATGTCCTCAAGCGGACGCGGCGCGAACGATCCATCCGACTTCCGATCAAATCCCTGCCTCGGAATAATCTCCTGGTCGGGCAGACAACGGACAACGCACACTGCCGGACCGGAGAGGGCTAGCGCCTTGCTGAGGTCGTTACTGAGGTTCTCAAGACGATTGATGGAAAACGCTGGAATGCCGTAGGCAGCGGCGACCTTCGTGTAGTCCGGTAGACTTACGCCGCCAGAAGCCTGCGAACCTACGTAATTCCCTGCTAGGAATTCTTTCTGTGTTCCTCGAATTGAAAGATAGCCCGCGTTGTCACAGACGAAAATTTTGATTGGCAACTGATGATGCCGGATGGTCTGTAGTTCTTGGATATTAAGTTGCAGGCTGCCGTCACCACATAGGCAAATCACGCGTCGCCCGCCACTACCGTAGTGTGCACCCACACTTTCCGGCAGCCCGGACCCCATTGCGCAAAGCCCCGTCGAAAGTATCATCCGCTGTCGCCCCTTGATCGCGAAGGTTTGAAAGGAAATGTAGACATTCGTGCCGCCTCCATCGACCACGATTACGTCATCGTCGGCGCTAAGGTCTGACAGCCGTTTCACAAAATCGTAAGGGCTAATCGCATCGACAGCCGCTGGCGGCGGTGCGAGGTATCGGTCACGATACAACCGGCACGCCACTCTCCACGAATCCGTACAAAAACGTGAGCTAGAAGGAACGCGTGAGAGCAGCTGCCCAATGAAGGCCTTCACGTCAGCAGCGATCGGCAGATGGGCGGGAATCGTCCGCTCGGCGAGTTCATGCGGATCTATGTCGACCATAACAATGCGCGCGCTGCGAGCGAATGACTTGAACATCGTCCCTGTAACGGGAATGCAAAGGTGCGACCCAAGCGCGAGGAGCAAATCGCAGTTCTGAATTGCGAGATTCGCACCACGCTGCCCCGCAATACCCGGGCGGCCCAAATTGTTCGGATGCGTCGAAGGTATTATATCAACCGCGCCCCATGTCGTTACAAATGGGAGGTCGTACCGCTCGATCAGTTCCGCGAATTCGTTTCGAGCCTTTGCAAGCGAGACACCATAGCCAGCAAGCACAAGTGGACGCTCACTCCGTTCCAGCCACTCAACGCAGGTCGCGAGGTCAGCTAACGGTGCTAAGTGTTGAGGGAGATCAGCCAAATCCGGCACAAACGCGCGGATCGTCTGTGGATCAATGTCAGCCCACTGCAAATCGAGCGGTAGGTCGATCCATACAGGACCCGGCCGACCCGTCGTTGCGAGATGAAAGGCCTTCTCTAAATGATAGCGGATTGATTCCGCATCCTCTACCAGCACTGCGTATTTCGTCATCGAACGTACTAGTGGCAGTACTTCGATGTGCTGCGTACCGATTTGTCGGATTTTTTTCCCCTGCAATGTGTGCGTCAGCCGTGCCTGGCCGGATATATAGATACATGGCACTGAATCGAGCCATGCGGCGGCGAGCCCCGAAAGTGCGTTCGTAACACCCGGCCCCGTGGTGACGATGCACGCGCCTAGTGTGCCATTGGCTCGCGCGTAGGCTTGGGCGGCGAACGCGGCGCCCTGCTCATGATGCAAGAAAATTGGCTGCAAACGTCCGCTGCGATCAGCGGAATCGAAAAGGTGCACAACTGCCCCGCCCGTCAGGCCGAAAATGTGGCGAACACCTCGATCAGCAAGAAAGTGCACAACGTAATCGGTGAGCTTCATTGTTAGACGTCGACCAAAGCAGGAGAACGCAGGCGAGTCATCAGTTCCCGACGCCGTCAAAATGGAAGTAGTGGCGCGCCTGCCCGCCCTCAACCGGCACAATTGAGCCGACGCAAAATGAAGCAAGTTCGGAGCAGAGGAAAACGACCATCGGGCTAATTTCCTCCGGTTGTCCGAAACGGTTCAATACGGTTCGCTCCTTAAGATACTTGGCGGCGTGCTCGGGCCGCTCCTTCATAACCTTGGCCCAGTGGCCGTCCTCCGTAAATACAACACCGGGTAGCAGAGCCGACATAACAATGCCATCGGGCGCTAACACACGGCCCATCGAACGTGAATACGCAGTGTACGCAGCTTTGATTGCACAATACGGCACAGGCCCGCTATTTTCCATCGAGGCACCCGCAGAGATGTTTACGATGCGACCCCACTTTCGCGTCCGCATGAGTGGGATGAAGCAGTTGTTCAGCTCCACGTGAACCTCTAGGTTCAGCCGGAAAACCCGGCGCCAGTCACCGATCGGGCAAAGAGGATCTGTGATTCCGAGCGTGTCACCCACGTTATTAACGACTATGTTGGGCTCGCCAAATTCTTCTAAAACGCGGTCGGCCACGCGACGTGGCTCGCCTTCGAGCGTAATGTCCGAAACGACGCCAAAGTGGCCTTTCTCTCGACCACCAATTTTCGAGAGCGTCCGCTCGAGGCGATCGGGATTGCGCGTTGTGAACGCAACCTGCACGCCTTCTTGAGCGAGAGCGAGACAGATGGACTCACCGATACCGGTCGCTCCGCCAGTAACGATCGCCTTTTTGCCTTTGATTCCGAGATCCATGGTGACTTTGGGTTCAGCTGTACTCTAAGCAATAAGCTCTTCAGCAGCCTGGCGCCGTTGCGCGAGGTCCATCGCGACCTCGATGATGACGTCTTCCTGCCCTGCAACCACCTTCCGTCGCCCGAGTTCGAAAAAGAGGTCGCGCGGATCAACAGCGTATTGTTGCGAAATCCGTTCAACGTGTTTGGCAAACGTTGATACGACTCCCGCCATGCCGCTTACGATGCTTGTCGGGCGAACGATCGGCACCATCTTCATCACCTGTTTCTCGGCGAGATCTGAGAGGTCTAGCACCTTATATAGGTCGATGCCCGTTTCGTAGCCCATCTTTTGCAGGACAGCGACGAGCACTTCGAGTTGGGCGTTGCCCGCGCCGGCCCCAAAACCCCGAGAACAACCATCGAGAATTCTTGCGCCGGCGTCGACTGCTGCAATTGAGTTCGCGATCGCCATGCCAAGATTATTGTGAGCGTGAAACCCGACTGGGATCTCGAGTGCATCGACCAACACTTCAAAGCGTGCGGTGACATCGGTCGGCAGCATCGCACCTGCGGAATCCATCAGCACAACACCTTCTGCTCCGTATGATTGCATCTTTTTGCACTCTTTCAGCAAGGTCGCCGCGTCCGCCATGTGGCTCATCATGAGGTTACCATAAGCCTTCTTACCTCTCTCGCGGGCAAACGCAATGTGACGCGCGGTCGTGTCAGCCTCGGTGCAATGCGAACCAACGCGCACCGCATCCACCCCAAGCTCGATCGCAGGCGCCAGGTCACGCTTGATCGTGCCAAACCCTGGAATGATGAAAACGCCGAGCAGAGACTTCGTTAGGTTTTCGCGGGCTACGCGAAGCATCACTTCATCTGTCACAAGACTGAGGCCGAGTTGAAGCGAGGAGGCTGCAAGACCATTCCCGTGGCCAACCTCCACGATCGGTACCGCCGCGACGTCGGCCGCACGGCAATAAGCAGCAATTTGCGCCGTGGTCAACTGGTGCATTACCGCGTGATTGCCGTCACGCAGGGTCGGGTCGCTGATGAGAACATGTTTCATCAGGTCTCCGCGCAGGCGCTCCTAGCGTAGTGCTCTGCGGTAGCTATCGCCGCGCAATTTATTATGTCGAGATTACCAGCATACGAGGGCAGAAAATCTCCGAGCCCAGAAACCCGCACCATCACGACGATGCGGTTATGTTCGAATACCGGAGGCACAATCATCTGATATCCCGGCACGTAACGCTGAATGTTCGCAACCATCTGGTTTATCACGGGGCGCAGCCGGTCAAGATCAGCCTTTGCAACCTTGGCGCTAACGGTCGTCTGCATGTGAATCGGCGGCTGTGCCGGGTTTAAAATCAGAATCGTTTTCGTGTGTTCACAACCGGTAAACCGGCGGAGGGCGGTTTCCGTCGTTTCGATATATTCGTCAAGATTTGCCCGCGTGGCCGGCCCGGCGCTAAGAGACGAGATCGACGATACCACTTCGAAGTATTCGACCTCCGGGTGCGTTTGCGCGATCGCATAGGCGAGCGGCGTAGAAGCCTGACCGCCACAACTGACCATGTTCACGTTCCGATATTCAAGCAGACGGCTTAGATTTATTGCCGGCACCGCCATCGCACCCACTTGCGACGGAGTCATATCGATAATGCGTTTACCGAGGCGCATCAAGATTGGTTCGTGTTTGAGGTGCTCGGTGGCGGAGGTCGCGTCGAATACTAAATCACAAAGTTCCGGCTGTTGTATTATCGCCTGGATGCCATTGTCTGAGACCGGAACGCCAATTTCACGCGCCCGCACCAAGCCCCGGCTCTCACGACTGCGCCCAATGAACAGGGTGCATTCCAGCAGCGGCGAGCGACGAATCTTCATCAGAAGATCCGTCCCGATGTTTCCACTACCAAGGATGGCAACTTTGAGTCTGGCGGCCACAGGCCTCAAAACGGGTTGTTGGGCGAGATAATATAGCGAGCGCCCATCGCCGCGACTCGATTCAGAATTGGCCGCGCACTGTCGAGCGCCGTAACAAGAACTGCATATTCGTCGAGGTTGGCAAAGTCGGAAGCCAATTGAATATTCGTCGCGATGCTCGGGTAGGTCCGGCCCGCCTTATCCGGGTTGTCGTCAAGGATCGCCTTCAAAACGCCTAGATCTGATTTCAAGTGATAAGCAAGTGTCGGCACCATCTGCGCCCCGCCAAACCCTATTGCAGGCGTTCCTTGCCGGATCAGTTGGTCCAATGAGACTGCGACACTTTCCATGGACTGCTGATATTGGGTAAAACGACGAACAATTTCGTCGCGACCAATTGGAGGCAATTCGACCGCCCGTCCAGTCTCAGAGGCATCGTGCGACGGCTTGCGAAATGCCACCATCATTGTACCCAACCAGTAACCGTAGTTGTAGCGATGGGCGATAAACTCGCCACCTAGTTGGCGGATCAAACGCCGGATCGACGCGAGAGAAAAGTAGTTCAAGTGTTGGTGAAACACTTGGTCGAAGCGACCGATTTTCAGCAGGGTGTCCAAGCTCGGCACCTCAAAGAAAAATAGCGCTCCAGGTTGGGCATAATCGAACACCGCGCGCAGCGAATTGAGTGGCTGATCGACGTGCTCGAGTGTGTGAACAGATAGTACTAAGTCCGGGCGTTCGGGCAGATCCGCTGCTGGATTGATCTCTTCAATGTACTTCCCGGAGACTTGTATACCTTCAGCATTTCCAGCGACGCGACCGCGCCAAATCGGGTCGAAACCAATCAGGGTTTTGCCACGGTTGAGAAGTTTACGCAGCAGATAGAGGTCATTGCAGCCGATTTCCGCGATGCACGCGAACTGCCGCTCTGCGCTAAATTCTTCCACAAACCGGAGAAACAAATCGTTACCTCGGGTCGAAATAGGGCTCAGCGACGACCGGTGAGTGTAGGTATCTTGATAGAGAAAGTGTGCATCAACCGTCTCGCGTAGCTGGCCATGACCACAGGACGTACACCGGATCAATGCTTGGTCGAAGTTGGGGAAGTTTTTTCGTTCTTCGGGCAATACAAAGATGCCGGTAAGAGGAAGATTTGGCAGGTCCAAAACCTCTTCCAACTCGGAGTGGCCACATGCTGAACACGAAAGACGGCGGGTGGTGGGAACCTCGGTCGGTAAGGATGTCATGCTGTAGCGCAAGCCGGTGAATCTGCGATTGAAAGAAGTGAATCCGCTAATGTGAAAATGAAATTACAGCGTGGGTGGCAACGCCACTACGCATCTCATCGATAAGCAGATTGATGTCTTGCAATCCGCCTTGGTGAGAAATCATCCGTTTCACCTTGAAACCACGATCTTTTATCAGCCGCAAGTAACGCGGAATGTCGGTCTGCGGCCGGCTCATACCGCCTTCGGTGCCAGTCAGCGTCTTACCATAGTGCATCGGGAGCGTGTTAAGACTGAGCTGGCGGTCGTGCGGCATCACTCCGACCAACACAAGCCGGCCTTTCGGTCCGGTGATCTTCCAAGCCTGCTCAATCACTTCCGGATTTCCCGTGCCGTCGAAAACCGCATCAGCTTCCTTTCCGAGAATGGCGTGAATCCGATCTATCAGGTTTTCGGTTTTGGTGTTGATCGTATGCGTCGCGCCGAATTCGCGTGCTTTCGAGAGTTTGTGATCGTGGACATCGACAGCGATCACGGGATGAGCACCTGCCAGGTGCGCGCCCAAGACGGTGCCGAGTCCGATCCCACCGACACCGATCACGACCACCGCTTCCCCGATCTCCACCCGAGCATTTCGAGTCACAGCACCAAATCCGGTTGTAAGGGTATCTGCTAGCAGCGCGGCGATTTCGAAATCGACGTCCTCCGGAACCGCAGTGAGCCGATTTTCAGAAACAACGGCATATTGTTGGAATGTCGTGATATTGCCGGCATTCACAATCTGCGAACCGCGTTTGTACTGCGGTGCCCGTGCCTGAATACCCGCACCCGGTCTCCAATGCAGCACGACGTGGTCTCCCGCCTTCACGTGCGACACCTCGGAACCAACCTCACGAACGATTCCGCCACCTTCATGGCCTAGCAGGTGTGGGAGGTATTTGTCCGGACCTTTGACACCGTCGATTTCACCGATCTGGGAACCGCATATACGGCTGACTTTGACCTCCACCAAAACCTGCCCGTATCCGAGTGGCGGGATTTCAACTTCATCGATCTCGAGCGGTTTTCGTTGCTCGACGAGAATTGCAGCCAGGGTTTTCATGCAGCGTACGAATTGAAGGTCGGTCGCGAGCTCATGGAATGAACCACCATGCATCCCCGGTGTACCCCACTTCGGCAAAGAGTCGGTGCCAGTCATCGACAGACATATAGGTTTCCGCCGTAAGAATCCAATCGAGCAACCGCTGGTGCTCCTCCTCTGTCCGCCAGGCGTCGACCGTCACAAACTTATGCGAACGACTTACCCGCTCCATCTCGTGTAGCGCCTCTTTGCAAGCAGCCAACGGCAGATTGTGAATACTATTGATCGAAATGACTAAGTCGTACGACTTGTCGGCATAGGGTAGTCGATCGGCTGAACCGAGGTCGATCAACGCGCCCATCTCGCCGTGCGCGTTCGTCCGTGCGTATTCCGACACGTCGATGCCCCGGACCGCGGCGTTAGGAAGGACCTGCAAAAAATCAGCCATCAAGAAACCTTTGGCCGCACCGACGTCCAAGATACGAGCGTCTGACTTCAAATCATAGTGCTCAACCAATCGACGCGCCACCGGGAGCCATCGTCCATCATAGCGATATCCGCCGTAACCATGGCGTCGTTCGCCATCAAAAAAATCGCGATCGAATCGTTTCGCGATCGCCCGGTCTTCCGCCGTCTTCCCGGCTGCGCGGGCCTTCGGATCGCGCTTAACGGCAGGAAGCCGATCAAGTAAATTAATCTCTGCCATGATCAGAACGGCCCGGTGAACGCCGGATTCGGTTTGTCGAGTTGAACATTTGCTGGGATCGCGAGATCCTCCTCGTCCGCCGTTAATCCAAACATCGTCCGCGCCGCGGCTACGATGTGACCGGAGCGAGGATAATAGTGATCGGCGAGCGCCGGTGACGTAGGCGTGGGGCAGTCCGGCACGCACACGCGTTTTGGTGCCGCTTTCAGCGCGCCATGCGCGCGCTCGGCCACGAGCGCGAGAATCTCGGCGCTCATCCCCGCGGCGCTCCAGGCGGCATCAGCCACAATCAACCGCCCCGTTTTTCGGACTGAGGCGAGCAGAGTATCCACATCGAGCGGACGCAGGCAGCGGTAATCCAAGACTTCGGCTTCAATCCCGAGCGCTGCGAGCGTCGCCGCCGCTTCAATCGCTTCCAATACCATGTACGAAAACGCGACAATCGTGAGATCCTGGCCGACACGCGCGACACGCGCCTTATCCAACGGGACTGTATAATGTCCGGTCGGAACATGTCCCTTCACATGGTGAAGCCAGCGGTGATCGATAAACACGACCGGATTATCGTCCTCGATCGCCGCAATCATCATTCCCTTCGCGTCATGAGCTGTTGCTGGCATGGCAACTTTCAATCCGGGGATGTGGGCGAACCAGGAATGAAGGCTCTGGGAATGCTGCGGTCCCTGCCCCCAGCCGCGACCCAGAATCATGCGAACCACGAGCGGCACTTTCATGATTCCGCCGAACATGTAATGCCATTTCGCCGCCTGCGTACAAATCTGATCCATCGACAGCAGAGCGAAATCGAGCCGTTGATGATTGAGCACGGGACGCATTCCGTTCAGCGCGCTGCCAAGAACAATCCCCGTCATGCCGCCTTCCGAACACGGCATATCCATCACTCGATCCGCCCCAAATTTTTCGGCGAGATGAGAGGTGGTACCGAAAAAGCCCTTCACATCCGGCACGCCCAATCCAATCAGGTACACGCGCTGATCTCGTTCGAGCACGGTGGCGTACGCCTCCCGAATGGCTTCGGCGTAACTAATCTCGCGGAGCGGTGGGCGAGCGTCAGGCGTAGACATGATCCATCAAAGTCGAGGCCTCGGGAAAGGCGGCCGTCTTGGCAGCGGCAAACGCAATATCAATCGCGGCGGATTGATCGCAAAGGAAATGCGCGTGGCGCTCTTGATCGAATATCGCCTGCTCACGCAGCTCTCGCTCGAAGACAGCAATAGGGTCCCGTTCCTTCCACGTCTGAAATTCGGCCTCACTACGATAACCTATATGATTGTCGAAAGCCGGCCCACAGTGTTCACGCCAACGGTACGTTTTTAGCTCAATGAAGACCGGGCCCTTTCTCGAACGCGCATGCACGAGGGCCTGAGTCATGACCTCGTGAACTTCTCGCGGACTATTACCATCGCACTGATGCGCCAGGATGCCGTGAGCCCGCGCAAGTTCATACACCTCTCGGTGAGCCGGCTGCCGAACGCTCATCGGCGAGTAAACTGAGTAGAGATTATTCTCGCACACGAACACCACAGGAAGGCGGTGGACGGAGGCAAAATTCGCGCTCTCATGAAACACGCCCTCCTCCGTCGCGGCCTCGCCAAAAAACGCCACGGTCACTCGATCGCGACGTTGGAGGTGCTCGGCGAACGCCAGACCGACCGCGATCGGGATGGTACTTCCGACGATTGGGACGGCACCGACGAATCCCGCGGCTAGATCGACCAAATGCATCGATCCACCTCGTCCCTTACAACATCCGGTCTCCCGTCCATAAAGTTCCGCGATCATGGCGTGCAGGTTGCCGCCCTTCGCAAGGTAGTGCGCGTGCGATCTGTGTCCGCTCATTGCCAGATCATCTGAGCGCAATGCAAGTCCAACGCCGGCAGCCGCAGCTTCCTGCCCGATTGATAAATGCACAGGACAGCGCATTTGCTGTTCTGCGTACTTCGCGGCGATCGCCTCCTCGACCAGCCGGATGCGAACCATGGATTCAAAAAGTCGAAGATCCAGTTCAGCGTTCATCGCGATTTTCTACGCCAGGTCCGGAATTTTCTTCATCGTCTTGATGTTGTAGTAGAGGTCGTCGTCCTTCAGTCGCCCGTCGCGAAACGCGGCGATGACTTCCTGCACGGCATCCGCTACGTTGAATTTCGGCGTGAACCCTGTCGCCAATAATTTTTTCGACGATAATCGGTAGGAGCGGGGATCGTTGGACGGCGTCACCACAATCTCAGCCGGTATAACTTTCGTCACGCGCTGCGCGATCTCCAGAATCGTAATATTTTCGAACCCGGCATTGTAGATCCCGCGAAGCTTTGAACCGTGCTGGAGGAAATGATGGTACACCCGGATCATATCCTGGATATGCATATTCGGCCGCGTCTGGTCGCCGCCGAACACCGTGATTTTCCCGCGCGCCAGCGCCTGCATGGTTAGCAGGTTCACCGACAGATCCAGCCGCATTCGGGGTGAATAACCGCAAAGGGTCGCTGGCCGGATGATGTTCACGATAATCCGATCCGCGTAGCTCAACAGCACGCGTTCACTGACCATCTTGGTCTTGTTGTAATCCGAAATTGGGACGAGTGAAAGTTCCTCCGTCACCTCCGGCTCGTCCTTCACTCCGTAGACGCTGCCGGAACTCGCGAAGACAAATTGCTTCACGCCGTGCGCGATCGCCCGCTCGACCAGTTGCATCGTGGCAAGGGCGTTCACTTCCCAATTGAGCTTGGAGTTAAGATCGCTGCACGGATCGTTGGCGATATTCGCGAGGTGCAGCACCACCTCGATGCCCGTCATCGGGATTCGATCCGCGTTGCGGATATCTTCTCGAATAACCGTGAGCTGCGGATGCGGCTTCAGGAAATTTCCGAACCACTGCAGGTCCACGACGGTGACGGTGTGTCCAGCTTCCAGCAAACTAGCCGTAAGCAGCGTACCGACATAACCACAGCCACCGGTGAGAAGAATGTTCATGGATCGAGCGAAGAAAGAGGTCGGAAGTCGGAAGTCAGAGGTCAGAGGTCGACAGCCAAAGGTCGAAGGTCGGAGGGCGGAAGTCGGAAGTCGGAGGGTCGGAGGGCGGGAGTCAGGTGATCGATGGTCGGAGGGCAGAAGGCGGAAGTCGGAGATCGGAAGTCAAAGTTCAGAGGTCGGCTGCTAAAGGTCGAAAATCTTCATCCCGCGGAGAAATGCGATTCGATAAATTCGGCGATCGAGGCATGAACTGAGTTTCACGGTAGTTTCGCGGGGAAAGTCGGAGCTGGAATGGGGGGGGGGGCGGAGGGCGGAGGTAAGGGGGACGGATGTCAGACTTCTGACTTCTGACCTCTGATGTCTGAGGTCGGAGGTCAGAGATCGGAGGTCACAGGTCGGAGGTCGGAGGTCGGCGGTCGGCGGAGGAGATAGCAAGTCGGATGTCAGACTTCTGACCTCAGACATCCGACCTCTGATGTCTGATTTCGGAGATCGAAGGTCGGGAACCGTATTCTTACGCATTCGGATGATTTGCCCCATAGCTGAATCGCCTTGGCATCAGGATCTGTGAAACTCAATTCAGCCAAGGATCTTGAAGTTTACGTCAAGGCGTATGCGGTCGCGATGACGGTTTTCGAAGTCAGCCGGACGTTCCCTTCGGATGAGCGTTTCGCGCTTACGGGTCAAATCCGTCGGTCGTCGAGGTCAATTTGTTTGAACCTGCGTGAGGCGTGGGCAAAACGACGATACGAGGCTCACTTCATCAGCAAGCTGACCGATTGCGATGGGGAAAATAGCGAAACGGATTCGTCACTGGATTTCGCGAAGGACTGTGGGTACATTAGCGGTGAGCAGCACTTCGACCTCACGTCCAAATGTGGAGCGATCGGACGGATGCTTGGAGGTATGATCAAGAATCCATGGCCGTTTTTGATTCCGCCGACTTCCGACCGATGACACGGAGGACGGAGTCGCAGGTGGAGGTCCGAGGTCGGAGGTCGAGATTACGTCACGCGTATTCGTCTGCTCCTCCCGTATTCGTCTGCTCCTCCCCTGGCCTCCGACGTCCGACTTCCGATCTCCGACCTCTGTCTTCCGCTTTCCGACCGCTGACCTCCGACCTCCGATCTCCGACCTCCGACCTCCGACCTCCGACGCTCAGAACGCCAACATCGCCTCAGCGCCTTTGAGGAATTTCGCTTTTCTGATCGGCTCGGCGTTACCAACAACCTTTACTGCCTGGGCGCCAGCCAGCTGTCCCATGAATGTGGCGAGATCGATCGGCAGGCCTTGCACCGCTGCGAGCGAAGCCACGGCGCAAAAGGCATCGCCTGCGCCAAGCGGATCAACCACCACGCGCTCAAACGGTGCGCACGAGGTAAACTCATCGCCGGATTTCCGACCAAGCGTTTCAACCGATCCTCGCGTCAACCACGCGTACTTACTGCCGAGCGCTTTGCCAAGGTACGTCAGCTCGGAGCGAAAATTGAAATCACGGCGGCCCACCGCCAGCATCATCTCGGTCAGATCCAGCGAGAACGAATCGGCCCGACCGTAGCGGCGGTTCAGTATATTAAAGCCGTGATTATTGCTGTTCGTCTGACAATTCACGGCCAGAAACCGCGCACGACTCTGCACAAAATCGCGGATCGAATCTTCCATCAGCCCATGGCCGAAATCCATGACGAGAACGAGGTCGTAGTCGTCGATCTGGGCCGCGATCTTCGCCAGAACCGCACGCTGGAGCGCGTCCCCGGGATGGTCGCGGTCAATGAAGTTAACGGAGAAAAGTTTCGCCAGCTCCTTTCCCTCCACCCGCGGCTCGACGAATCGTTGTTTCACCACGGTGGTGAAATTCGGCGATCGCACGAAGTCGGCGTCAGTTTCCGGAATGAATGCGCCTAATCGCTCGCCCAACCAGGACTCCGCGCCGAGGAGACTGATGAGTTTCACGTGCGGAGTGAACTCGCGGATGTGGCGGTAGACTGCGAGAGCACCGCCTGCCTGCATGTCGTCCGCGATCCAGCGCCCGGAAAGGATGCGCGATTTCGACGTCAGCCCTTGGACCGCGACGGTCGTGTAGCGATCGAAAATGACGTCGCCGATGATCAAGACCTTGAGCTTGGAGAAATCATTCACCACGTCCCGGAACTTGGCGGGCGGATAGGAGTTCGCGATCTGTCGACAGTAGTCCTTCACCTCTGCCGGTTGCGCATCGAAATGCTGATTCAACAGTCGTGACGAACTGAACACCACCGAGCCGACGTACGCGACCTCACCCCCGCAGCGACGCGCCGCAACGACATCGTCGAGGATGTTTCCGGTTACGTCGTTGGTCGTGTCCGCGTATTCCTTACCCTTGCAGTAAATGTGCGGACGCACGCACTCGATTGCCTCCACCGCGGCCGGAAAGGGAATGAGCACGACATAGTCGACGCACTCGAGTGCCGTCAGCCACTTGGCGCGCATCTCGTCATTGAAATACGGGCGCCCGGGCCCCTTGTTGACGTACTCCTCTCCGGTTACGGTGACGACAAGGACGTCGCCGAGGGTCTTCGCCTCCTCGAAATGGATGATGTGGCCCGGATGAATCAGATCAAACGTGCCATGACATTGAACGATGCGCTTCCCTGATGAACGTATGCCCGCGAAGACAGCAGGTGCGCTTTCGAAATTCAGATGCTTGTTGGATGTGGTCATCGGTGTCACATGTCTGTCATTGCGAGCCCGCACTCACGACGCGCAAAACCGGACGACACGGAGGTCGTCCCTCCATTCGGACGATCGCCGACATCTGATTTCAGACATCCGACATCCGCCCCTGGCATTCTGATCGCGGCTGAATTCATCACTCAGGCTTTGTGCACGTAGTCGAGCGGCTGGCGACGGATTTCCTCAGCCTGTTCGTCGATCCACCGGATCGTATCCGCGATTCCGTCCTCCAGCGAAACGGTGTCTCGCCATTGCATCGCGGCCCGAACTTTCGAGCTGTCGAGCAAGTAGGCGGCGTCCTTGCCGGGCCGATCGTCCGTGACCTGCACGACGGACTCGAAATCGGCGCCCATTTTGCGGCAAATCGTCTCGACCAGCTCGCGGATCGAGATGTTTCTCGGCGTGGAGAGATGATACGTTTCGCCCGCCGGAGCGGAGCGCGCGATCCGGAGCGTGGCCTCCGCCACGTCATTGATGTGAATAAAAGACCGGACCGAATGGCCTCCCCCATGCAGGTTGAGCTTTTGCCCAAGCCGAATGGACAGAATTGTCCGCGGAATGATGCGATACAGCTGCTGACCCGGCCCATACACGTTAGCGGCCCGAGTCCAGACCACCGGAAATTTGTGTTGGTTGAAAAACGTCCTGAGATGCAGATCGCACGCGGCCCGTGACGTCGCATACGGAGTCGTGGGATTAAACACTGCGGTCTCGTCGATCAATCCGCTCGTGCTCCCATAGACTTCCGGCGTGGATACGTGGACATACTTGCGCAGCCATGAACATTTGCGGAGGCGATCGTGAAATTTCACATTCCCGACGACGTTAGTTTGATACCAGTGCTCTGGAATCAACCAGCTCTGCGCCACCATCCCTTGCGCGGCGAAATTGACCACGTAGTCCGGACGAAATTCGTCCAGTGCTTTCATGAGCGTGTCGAGATCGTGATTGAGGTCGGCTCGGATAAAACGGAAGTCCGTCTGCTTCTGGGCCGGAAGCCACTTGTAAGGCAGAAAACAGGCGGCGAGCTCGTCCGAACGGCTGGCGCCCAACACCTCGCAGTTCTGCTTCAGGCAATGCTGGATGAAACTTGCTCCGGAAAAGGAGTTGCTGCCGATGACCGCAATTTTCTCGGTCATGAAAGTGCGGCTGGTCGACGCCCGCAGAGTCGCTGCATCACCATGTGACCGACAATGGTCTGCAGATCTTCCGACACCTGCATGTCATCCACCGGAAAGTGGATCGGATGGTCGGCGAGCTTCAGGCATTTCCCGCCGGAATAGCCCAGAATCGCGAAACTGATCATCCCGATTTGTCGCGCTGTCTCCAGCGCCCGCACGATGTTCGGTGAGTTACCGCTTCCGGACAGGACGATCAGGATGTCCCCACGACGGGCGAGAACGGCGAGTTGTTGCGCGAAGATCTCCGCATAACTCGTGTCGTTGGCGAGACAGGTCACGACCGCAGCGTTAGCCGAAAGCGCGCTCACGCGGAGACCACGACCCGCTGGTTTATCGATGCCGTAGAAAAGATCGTTCGCGATGTGCAGGGCATTCGCCGCACTGCCACCATTTCCGCAGATGAACAACTGTCGATCGTCGCGCCAGCATTGGAAAAGCACTTCGGCAAGCTGTCCCACATCCGACCAGTCGTGAGCCTCGAGGGCCGTGCTCAGCGTCTTTTGATAAGCGACGACGAAATCAGGCGTCATTAGGAATTCGTACGATCAACAAAGTTCAGATGGGAAAATGCGAGTGATGAGCAGCCGAGGCGATCGGCGCTTCCATCGAGGAAGGAGCTTTAGCATTCACATGGCAACTGGAACGTTGGCCACGATCGCATCGGCGATGGCCAAGGAGGCCGTTGCGGGCGGGGCTCGGCGGTTTGCGCAGGTGCAACGCGTGCGGGCGTTCCACCAGTTCGAAGTCCCGCAACCAAATGCCCCGCGCGATCCATCGCCGGCGCCACCCGGCTCGTAAAAAGCAACAATGGAAATCAGGAGGCCATTGAGTGATTTCAAAAAAGGCTTCCGCGCAACCATTCAAACGCTAGCTTCCGATTTCCGTGACGAGATCGACCCCGAACCTGATCCAACGTTTCGCACGCGGTGTCCGCACCGGCGGGATGATGTGGCTCGTCCGTGCAGTCGGAAACCGTCTGGTTCCTCCGAGAGCGGCCGTAAAATCGGTTGTACTCGGAGTCACTAGAAATAAAATCGGCTTGGAAATCGGTGGACCGAGCAGTGTCTTTGATGGTCGTGGCTTGATTCCGGTTTACGCGAAAGCGGAACGGATCGACAACGTCAATTTTTCCACTCAGACGCGGTGGGAAAGCGCGTTGCGGGACGGCGGCGATTTTGTGTTTCACTCCCAGAAGACCCCCGGCAAGCAATGGATCAGAGAAGCGGCCGAGCTTACCGGAATCGCAAATCAGAGTTACGACTTTATCCTCTCTTCGCACTGTCTCGAACACGTGGCCGATCCCTTGCGCGCCCTCCGCGAGTGGAGACGCGTGGTTCGACCTGGCGGCTACCTAGTCCTCCTCTTACCAGATCCGACACGAACCTTTGACCATCGACGTCCGATAACGACGCTGGCGCATTTGCGAGACGATTTCGCCCGTAAAACCGGCGAAGACGATCTCTCCCATTTGCCCGAAGTATTTGCCCTCCACGATCTGGATCGCGACCCAGGCGCCGGCACGCGTGACCATTTCCTCGAACGAAGCCGACACAACCCTGAAAATCGCTGCATTCACCAGCACGTTTTCGACCTCAAGCTCATGAAGTCTGCAATTTCCGATTCAGGTTGGCTTGTCGTAAGTAGCGAGCGGGTGAGACCGCATCACCTCGTATCGTTCGCCAAAAAACGATAGCAAAGATTTAGCGACGATTCGACTCTGCCTTGTGGAATATTTATTAACGCCCACCATCTTTAGGTCGCTCAAGTACGGAGCTTCAATAGCGCAAAGCGTCACACTTCGGGAGCCGCGCTCACGCTGGATCTGATCGTGATAATCACTACTCACAGCGGCCATATCTCGCATATCCGTGAATGCATTTAGAATCCTCTCGCCCGACATTGATTCTCTCTTGCATGGCTTTGAAAGTTATCTCGCCCCCATGGAGGGACGAGCTCTGTCTCGTCCAGTATGGAAATCGCCCGTTGTGTTCATACGTCACGGAGATCGTCGCCCCGTTTCTCGAGTACCGGATTCCCTTCCTTTGCTCTGATACGCCTCTAAACGGTTCACGCCCGATATGCTGCTTTGGGTCGATCTTCATCCTTGGGTCCATTTCTTTGTCGTCACCGTGGGCCTGGGCTGCGCGGGATTCATCGTTCTCCGGAGTATTTATCGTGGCGGCAGCAGGCCTCATTCAGACATCTCGTGGGCCCTGCTGATCTTCTTTCTTCTCTTCCTCGGTCGGGGACCGTCGTTGTTCGTCACACGACAGATCAATACGGATGAAGGGCTTCAGTTAGCAGGGGCGGCAACGCTGCGCCATGACCCGTTATTCTGGCGCTCGGTTTTTGGTACCACAACAGGGCCGCTAGACTTCTACGCTCTGTTGCCCGTCGGCACACTGGCGGGAATCGACACCTTTTTTTCCGCCCGGCTTACGGGCCTTATTCTACTCGGTGGAACGCTGATCTTTACCCATCAAATCCTGGTTCGCGCATTTGGCCGAACCGTCGCCCGGATCGCCACTTTGCCTACACTTTCCTTCGAAGCCTTTTCAATTCATCCGGACTTCCTCCACTATTCGACGGAGCTCCTGCCGCTCTGCCTGCTGTCCGCGTCCATCTGTTATGGTCTTGCCCGTTATTCCGCGACGGGAATCGCTTCGTCGTGGAAGGAGCCGCTTTCTGGTTTTCTTTTGTCCTGCGCGCCTTTTGCGAAACTTCAAGCTGCGCCGCTTGCTGGCTTTGTCGGCTTCGCCCTAGCCATTGCCGCCTGGCGCGTCCCACCTGCTGGCGTCCCACGCTACCAGCCATTCCTCCTGCTCCTTTGCGGTGCATCGATCCCCTTCCTCGTCGCTACCATTACTTTACTCGTGTCACCCGACCCGGAAGGCGCCTGGACATCCTTGGTCTCCGCCAACATCGCGTATGTCCAAAATGGATTCGGAGCAACGCTTCAGACACTTGCTCGCTTGTTCTCTCGCCTTCAGGAACCAGGCACTCTTTTTCTGCCCTGGCTGGGCGGGGTTGGCGGGCTATCCCTGGTACTCCTATTCTGGGTTCGAAAGGCGGACCAGCCTTCGCGGTTCCTGCTGATCGGCGCTACCATCCTTTTCATCGTTAGCATCGCGTGTATCGCCACTCCGCGCCGGCCTTTCCCTCACTACATGCAACTAGCAGTGGTTCCGCTCACGTTAGTCTTCGGCATTTCACTCGGCATCACACATCGGCATTTTGCCCGAACCAGCGTTCGCTTCTGCCGACTCATTTGCTGGGCGACCGCAATACTGCCACTCGTGGGCATACTACTGGATCGGGGTCTTGCGCCCCAGCCCTTATTACGCCGCAATCCGGCCGAACCGTCCCCCTCGATCTCACGCGTTGCGGGTTATATACAGCACTACGTCGACCCCGGAGAACCGCTCGCGGTGTGGGGGTGGAACGCCGAAATCTATGTCGAAACGGGCACACGCCAAGCGACTCGCCACGCTATGACGGACTTGGAAATCCTCATCAACCCATACTCCACCTTGTTCCGCGATCGTTATGTAAAGGACTTTGCAAAATCACTTCCCCCCGTGTTTTTGGATGCGAGTTTTGTGAGGAATAATATCGAGATTCGTGACATGGCGCACGACGTCTCCTTACCCGAACTCGGCACCATCGTTAATCGGGAATATGAACTAGCAAAAACCATCGATGAGGTCCGGATTTTTGTGCGGAAAGATCGTTTTGCGACGCGGGCACCACCCTCCAAGACGTGAACTTTGCCGTCATTGAAGGCATGCCATCTTCGTCGGACAAAATACTAAGCGCTGACGATCACTTGGTCGCGGCTGCACGGTGCGCGGCCGTGGCGATCACCGTCCTTCCTTTTCTGCTCCTGCTTTCAATTGACTATGATCGCGTGGCCGTACTCGCGCTAATCCCGGCGATTTTGCTTGGCCGGAACCGGGCCGGCCGGACGTCGCCAGCAGACCGAGCGGCCATGATTGATCGCGCCCTACTGGTGACGGGATGCGGCTTCGCACTGATTTCGTGTCTAACGGGGCCTCATCGCGCGGCTTCTCTCACCACTCTTTCGTCACTGGTATGGATTGTTGCCACGGCCTTGCTCGCGCGTCGATGCGCCGCGGCTCCACGAGCGCTTCGTCTCCTCCTGCTCGGACTCTGTGGGGGCGCTGCCTTGGGCTGCCTCGGTGTCTGGTGGGCGTGGCACGGCCGGTCGTCGAGTGGCGTATTCCCCTTCTATGGACACTGGCGGATTTTCGGACTGCACATGATGGTCGGCGCGATGTGCGGCCTCGGACTGCTGCTCGAGACTAAGCGTTCCCGAGCCGAACAGATGCTAACGGGATTAGCGACGGCGGTGACCGCCGGAGGGCTACTCTGGTCGGGAGGCCGCGCTCCGCTAGCAGGAGCCTTCGCGGGACTTACACTCTGGTTCTGGCGTCTACCCTCGGTAAAAAGAGGGCGATTTGTTCTCGTCACGCTTTCCCTGTTGGGGGTAGGCCTCGGCCTGTCCGTCCTGCAATGGTCACCCGAAAGCTACCTTGGCTGGTGGACCGCGGTGGACCGGACCGTCGCCGCAACGTCGGTCAACGAGCTCACCTCCACCCGGGCAGATTTTTGGCGCGCGTCGTGGATCCATTTTCAACAGCATCCATGGCTCGGGTACGGTGCTGACGCCTATCGCTACTTAACGCCCAAGATGGATGGCGACCAACCGCACAATTGGCTCCTGCAACTTCTGCTCGATTTCGGAGTGGTCGGCGGGATAGCCGCAGCTGCCCTATTGGTAAGGCAAGGCTTGCGGGGAATCGCGAACGCGCGTGATGGAAGCGATACGTCTGCCTTGCGTCTAGCGGCCACCGCCGCGTTCGCTGCCTGCCTCGCCACTGGGCTGCTCGACGGCGTCTTTTATCACGCCGTCGTTCTAATCCCGGCCGCAATTCTCGGTGGCATCGCCGGCGCGCCGCGCCGACGCGGGAGCTCACTCGTTCCATCGCATTCCTCGGCTCCTGGACACAGCTTTACCGCGTGCAAGTCCGCGCTCGTGGCTGCAGCAGTGGTCTGCCTCGGGCTCCACAGCTACTTGGTTTACCACCTTCGCTTTGCAGTTGTGCCACTACCAAACTCAACCCCTGCGCAGGTGCTGCGTCAGTTCCCTAGCACAACGACTGGAATCGATCGCTGGCTCGAAGCATGGAAGAAGCGCGACGACTCGCTGGCTCTCGCTTGGGCCCTCTGGGCGCAAAAACATGCCGCCGGACCTGCGCCGCTTTACCTCTTTGCGGCGGTCATCTACGCTGATCACGACGACTTCGCTGCCGCGGACCAACAGATGGCAGCAGCGCTACAGTCCGCACACTGGACGTCCCGCCCGGCTCTCGAGCACATGCGGGCCTCGATTCAAGCTGCGGCACCGTCATCAACCAAGGAATCCCGATGAGAGCGGCCGACTCACCCCGTGTTTACGAAACCAGATCATTTCACGGCGCTCGTGTTGGGTGTCCCTCGTAGCCTGTCGGGCGCTCGCTGAGCTGGTACAGACTTCGGAGCGGCGGCTCGTCAGGCGAGCCCGCTGGATCAGAGAGCTTAATCAAGCGAATGGAGATATCGTGATCTCGCAGTGCCTGCCGTTCTCGCGGCGTATGGCATTCGTATTGGAAGGGCCGGTAGCTCAGCGGATGATCTACCCGAAAAACGGTCCTACCCGCTGGATAGCCGACGTATGAACGAATCGGGTACAATTCGCGGGCATTCACCAAGGCCAAATCCGGACGGGTGACGGGAATTCGCGAGAAGGCAAAAAACGTTCCGGAAAACGTCAGCGCTCGTTTTGGGGTACCCCAACCCCGAAGAACCGCCGTCTCTGTTTCGAATGGAAAACTGCGGACGAAATGCGGCCAGAAATTAAGCGCCGCGAAGAACCCCACCAACCCAATCATCAATGGATGGAGTCGGCGAACACTCCCCGACAGCTCATGCATCGCCCATCCACCCAGAAGGCAGAAAAGTGGAACGAAGGGTTTCACCGTTCGGGCGTAAACGACAAAGATCCGCAGGCCGGTAGAGAAAAGGACCAGCACCATGTAAGCTGCCAGCAAGGTGCATCCGATCACTTTGACCCGGGGCGGTACTGGCTCGCCACATTTGATCGCTCCCAGCCACGCCACAAAAATAGACAGAACAACAGTGACGCCGAAGCCTTGCTCTGACCACCAAAAGTATTCCCACGGCAACGTCCAACCTTCACGAAACAAACCCATCGTCGCCGAGCCCGCAAAAGAGCGGAGCTCGTGGAGGTAGGCCGATCCGCCCAAACTCCAGGCGAGCATCAATGGCATCGCGGCCACAACAAACGTGGCCGCGCCGCAAACGGCGAGCAGATGAACTCGACGGATAATAGGGACTGCAGGGAAGACGTATCGTGACCAGAGGATCGGGACCAGATACCAATATCCGTTGTAAACGTTGAAGGTAGCACCGCAAAGTGCGCCGCATGCGCCTGCGGCGAAAACGGTGGGTCGGCCGACGGTTACGAGCGCACCAAGCAGCGCTGCCGTCACACCCGCATCATAGGGCAGGAAATGGCGCGAATAATAAAATCCGGTATTCGAGGCCGCCATCAGGAACATGGCCCAGCACGCTTCAGAATTCGAAGCTCCCAGCGCTTTCGCCAGGAGGTAAAGGAGCAGCAAGTTTAGCGTGGAGAAGCACGACAAGAGCGCGGCGCCGACCCACATCGTCCGCAAAATATTCTGCGGATTGCTCCAATCTCCATAGGGCGTGAATTGCACGATCAGGTGGTGGACCGCCGCGGTCCCCGCGCAGATCCAAAAGAAAAACGGATGAGTCGGCTTCGCGGCAATCTCTGCGATGGTGTCGTAGTCACCTGCGCCGATCGCCCGATAAAGTTGAACGCCCACTGCGTAGCGATCCTCGTCCCAAAAGTAATTCTGTCCCCCTTGTGACGCTAGGAAAACGCGGAGGAGCAGCGAACTCAGCAAAATCGCTGATGCCGCCCACAGATGTACTCGCCGAGTTTCTCCCCCCGGAGCGGGTACTTCCGGATTTTCGTTTCCGGTATTTGTGCAAGTCGTGGTCATCCGCCCCATCGCGTGCGACGCATCGCAGAGCGACAAACAAGTGGGATCACTTCATTCCCTGGTGATGTGGAATTGCTCTGCGGCCCCCCGCTTCGAGCCCTCCTTCGTCTTTTCTCGGATTTGCGGATCAGTTTCATCAACTCCTCCACCATCCCCTCCAAAGCTTGTGCAACCAACCACGCGGAAGGTGGCAGTAGGGGAATGATATAGCGGCTCCAGTGAAACGGAATCCACCACGTAACGCAGACCAGCGCGACCAGCCACCAGCAAACCGCAAACCGCACCGCCAAAACAGACCCGTGTTTGACGACGAGCCAACCCACCATTCCGACCATCGCAGCAAATGGAACCAGTCCGAAAAATGCCATGGAGACCACCGCCTTAATTTTCGCCGAAATACTCACCAGCGCGGGATGGGCCAGATCCGTTTGCAGCTTCTCGGTGCGCGCGTGCTCACTCACGGTCGCCGCCAATCCACCAATGGGATCCTGAAGTATCGCCGGATTGATCGCCACAAAGAGCACCAGCCCTGCAACCAGCATCAGCGAAAAATGAACGCGAATGACCTTTGCCCTCGTCCGGTCCTGCGCTTTCCAAGCACCATAGAGCCCGACGCCCGCCATGACGGCGCCGAGTACCACGAGGACGAGGGAGTTCATTTTGGCTCCGCACGCCAGGGCTAGTACAACACCCACAAACACCGAAAAGCCCATTCGTCGGAGGCCACTCGGAGCTGGCGCGACCGCCAGTCCCCGTTGCCAACAAAACAACGCTGCGGCTGAAAGCATCGAAAACATCAACGCTACACCATCCGCCATCGCGTGAGTGGCAGCAGAGACGACTGCCGGGTGAAGTAGCAGCAACGCACTGGCGAACAAGCCCGCCAGTCGACCGCGGCCAAGCTGACCGAGTAGCACCATCCCGGCGCCTGCCATCATCACACAGAGAAAAAGGGTCGAGCGCGCAGCATGAATCAACGGTCGCGTCAAAGGGGCCCGGCGATTTTCGACCACCCACTGACGAAATCCGGGCGCGGCCGCGTCCACCACCCGGGCCCGCTTTTCTCCGTCAGGGCCAGTAGAATGAGTCGTCGAGTCGTTCTCCCATTGCAGCCAAAAGAGATAAAAGTAACTCAGACTATCGATGGTGGTGATCCGGTAACCGGCGGCAGCCAGCCCGGCCCCGATCACGTATTTGGATACGGGAGGGTTCTCCCGCGCCGGCAAAAGCCGCCACGCCGGATTCGTCCAGTCGAGCCGATTAACCGCTAGATCGTAGTAATATGCCGACCCCACCCAATAAATCTCGTCGTGATCCAAGGGGAGATCGACGGTGCGTATGGACCAACCGAAACACGCGCAGGCGACAAAGAGAATCCAATTGCCAATAAAGTCCCATCGCCGAGGGCGCATGCGCTTTGAAGTCACGAAGCCACCGTTTTTGCACTGAAAAAGTCACGGTCTGGTGGATAGAAATCAACGAACACCCACCCTAAGCCGGAGCCTATCGATGTGACCCGCTTCCCGGCACGCCGGCCCGCGGGTCCACGGGCTCGGTCGAAGCTCGGAGCTCGAACAATTCCCAGTAGCGGTCAGTCAGGACCGGGGTTAGTCGTAAAGGGGCATCACGGAAGAAAGGATTTTGTCCGAAATAGTAGTGTAGATCTGCTGATTTCGAAAGTAGAACGAAACGCACACCGCGATCGTTTAGAATTTCTACCGCACTCGCATAACTCTGATGTTCGAGGAACAGGAGACTCGGTGTCCATGGAGGCAAGACACGGACGCCTCGACTGACCAGGAACGCGTGATCGTAGGCGCTCTGTACGATGACGGGGCTCGCACCCACGAGTTTAGCCATTTGGTCATGTTGCAGGTCCCCGCGCACGGCAGATTGCGCCGCGCCGAGTCGGGCCCATCGTTCGGCGGAACCTCCGGGGAAAGCCAAACCATTGAGCGCACGGATCGAGGCGTCGCCGGCAAACAGGACGAGCAGCGCAGCGATTGTCGTTGATCGCCATCCAGGATCTACCCGGCTTAGAAGCACACCGGCCGACACGGCGAGAACTGCCAGCGCGGGGCAAAGGACGCGGAGGCTGTACGCCATTCCGCCAGCCGTGTATCCAACGGACCAAATCCAGAGTGCCGTCCAAACCACTAGAGCGCACGAAAGCGCGATGGCTCGCGTGCGGAGGTGCAACATCCCGGCCATGCCGGCCAGGAGCACGACGGATCCCAGAGGCCAGAGCAAAGAGCCTAACTGGGACATTCTTTCGAAGAAGTGTGTGCCGAATCCGAGGTCGTCGACGTACATTGCCATCAATCCGGCATGCATTCGGTTCAGGGGAAACAATCCGAACAAATCCTGATTATACATCGGGTTCCCCGTGATCCACCACGTCCGCATATACCAGGGGCCGGCGATCAATAAACTGAGCGCCAGAAAGATGAACAGTTCACGCCACGTTCGCCGGTTGATCAGCAAGTAAACCGCACCCAAGCCGATCGCACAAACGCCGTAGTCACGCGTCAGTGCGGCGACGGCTGCCCCGATTGCTCCAAGCGCAGAATCGGGACGGCCATCTCGTCCCGCAGTCAGACCGAACAGCATCGCCAGCAATGCCACCGTGAGAAGACCGGACTCCTGACCCATCGAAACCGCCCATGTATGGACGCCTGAACCCGCCAAAATCGCACAAGCCCACATTCCAGCTGATCGGCCCGTCAGACGGATCGCGAGCGACCAAACCAGCAAAAACGCGAGCAGCCCCACACTCAAAACCAGGGGCGCTGTTAGGACGGGTGAAGTCGATCCCGCACCACAGTAGGTCCATGCGTACAGCAGCGAGACCATCGGCGGAATTCCCTCCGGCCACATGTACGTGCTGAAATCCTCATCCGTTGTCGGTGGATAGAACTCAAATCCTCGTTCGCGAACGATCTGGCGCGCCAAAAAATCCCACCGGAAGGCGGTATCAAATCCGGTGAGCGGTTGGGCAATTGCGCGGTACGCGATCACCGTGATAGCAAGCGCCACTGCCAACGTCAAAAGCAGGAACACGGATCTCGTCAGTCGCGGAGCACATTCGCGCAATTCCGATTTCGGCGACGAAACGCCGGGAAAGAGACACCCGGCGCTGGTTACCGCGACCGTCATGATTAACCAACTTGTCCGCGTCAGCGGAATTTGAAGCAGTTGGAGCGCCAACGCGGAAACGAATAGGACGAGGAACGAGATCAGGACCGACGTGACGATCCCAACGATACCCCGTCGCTTCTGCCGCCAGTTCACCAAACATCCACAACCGAAATAACCCCAACCGCACCAAAGGATGATAAGGGCTATGTGGATCACCTCCGGGTCCAAAAGATCACGCGGGCAGTCCGAATGTCGATCTTCGTCACACGCATCCGCAACCACCTCGCTAACCCGTGGTCGCACTGGATAAAAGTGACAGGGGACGGTTTACACATTATCACCGCGCTCTCAGCCGAACGATTGCAGAACAAATTTCCCTAATCTACCTCAAATCTGCTGAACCGCGCTCATACCCCGTCGGACGATCTTCTGGCTGGTACAACATCGACATGGGAGGATCATCGGGCACCGCAGCCGGATCAGTGAGCTTTATCAAGCGGATCGATACATCGCGGGTTCGGAGCACCTCGCGTTCACGTGGCGTGTGGCACTCGTATTGAAAGGGAAGGTACGTGAGCGGATTCTGCACCCGGAAAATTGTCTGCCCGGCAGGAAACCCGATGTATGTTCGGATGGGGTACAACCCGCAATTATTGACCAATGCCAGGTCCGGTCGGGTGACTGGCCACCCGCTAAACGTATAGAGCGATCCTGTGACGCTCAGGCTGCGCTTGGGATTGCCCCAATTGCGCAACACGGCGAGTTCCACGTCGAGGGGGAACACTCGCGTGAAATGGGGCCAGAAGTGCAGGACTGAAAGGCTGATGATGCCACCCGCGACGAAGCTACGGATGAGCGGCTGGTCACCGGTCAAGCGATGGATTGACCATCCACCCAAGAGACAAAACAACGGCACGAGCGGCTTGACGGTCCGGGCGTAGACCACAAAGAGGTGCAACCCGTTGGAAAACGTCACCAGCAAAGCATACGTTCCGCTCAAGATGAGAATGGTCATGATGACCCATTTGGGAATCGCCGTACCCCGTACGTGGCTGAGCATAAGGGCAGCGACGATGGCAATAGCATTCCCACATCCGACTGCTCCTTCAGAGTGCCAGAAATACGCCCAGGGCAGCGACCAACCCTCTGAGAACAAACCATACTTTACCGAGGCACCAAACGTGTGGAGGCTTTCCAGGTACGCTTGCCCCCCCAAGCTCCATCCGATTGCCATGGGAAGTGCGACCGCAAACGCCGCTGCGCAACCTGCTATCAGACTGTTCTGTCGACATTGTGGTCTCCCCCGCGACCACGCGAGGTGGATGAGCCAGATGATGGGCACGAGGTACCAATAGCCGTTATAAAGGCCGTAGGCGGTTCCGGCCAGTGATCCGCAGAGCACAGCTGAACGGATGGAAGCTTTTCCAAACCCAAACAGTATTGCGGCAAGCGCTGCGGAGAGAGCGCAATCATAAGGGAGAAAGTGGCGGGAATAATAAAATGCAGTGTTCGATCCAGCGAAAAGCAACAAAGCCCAAACAGCCTCCGGCTGACGTGCGCCCACGCGCAGGGCAATACGATATAGGAGGTAGAGATTGAGACTGGAGAAGAGCGACGCGAAGAGCGCTCCCAGCCAAAGGCTGCGGTAAAAGTTCTGAGGCTGAGCCCAGTCACCATAGGGAGTGAGTTGAGCCAGTACATGCTGGAGTGCTACGACGATGCCTCCCAACCAAATCGAAAGCGAATGGGTAGGATTTGTGAGGATCCACACCACCGTTGGATGATCACCTGACGCTAAAGCTCGATAAAGTTTGTAGCTGTAATCATAGCGTCTCTCGTCCGTAAAGTAGTACTGGCCCCCATTGTAAACCAGGATAACTCGGGCCAGGATCGAAGCGCCCAATATGAACGCGACAAGCACGCCGGCTCGTTTGAGATAGCCTAATCCAATTGCTGCTTTAGCCACGGTCATACGTTCGCGACGGCCGGCGCTCCGAAGGTTTGCGCAAACACATCAAGTGTGCGGCGATCGGACCGAATCGCGTTCGTTTCCATTCTCTGCAACCGCTACTTCGTCGCGATGGCCAATGCGAACCCATTTTCGGCAAGGGGACCGCTTTCACGAACTTCCGTGATAATCAATCTGAGGGGCCCCATCCTATGGCCGGAGGACGACAAAAGTTGAATGGTCCAAGCCGCGTGCGCAGAAACAGCTTCCAACGCGAGCTTCCCTCAATAGCGTCCTCGCATCGTACGAATGAAGCTTTCGATTGTGATCCCGTGCTACAACGAGGCCAAGACCATCCGCATGATCGTCGACCGGGTTCGAGCCGCGCCGGTGAAGGACAAGGAGATCATTATCGTCGACGACTGCTCGCGCGACGGCACCCGTGACATCCTGCGCACCCAAATCGCGCCGCTGGTCGACAAAATCCTGTACCATGAGGTGAACCAGGGGAAAGGGGCGGCCTTGCGCACCGGGTTCGCCGCCGCGACCGGCGACGCCGTGATCGTTCAAGACGCCGACCTCGAGTACGATCCCCAGGAATACCCGCGGTTGTTGAAGCCACTGATCGAGGGCAAAGCGGATGTCGTATTCGGTTCCCGCTTCATGGGTGCGGAGGCGCATCGCGTGGTGTATTTCTGGCACATGGTCGGCAACAAGTTCCTGACGCTGCTCTCGAACATGGGGACGAACATCAATCTCACCGATATGGAGACTTGCTATAAGCTCTTCCGGCGGGAGGTCCTGCAGAAAATCACCATCGAGGAAAACCGTTTCGGCTTCGAACCCGAGATCACCGCCAAGGTGGCGAAGCTGGAGTGCGTGATCTACGAAGTCGGCATTAGTTACTACGGCCGCACGTACAAGGAAGGCAAAAAGATCGGCTGGAAGGATGGCTTCCGGGCGTTGTATGCGATCATCAAATACAATGTCTTCCGGTAGGGAATATTGGAATAAAGCGGTGTGATTTAATCTGGAACTCTGGAACGGCTGGAACGGAGACGAGCCGCGGAGTTAAGCGCGAAGACGCGAAGGGATGGTCCGAACGTAGCACGCTGCGGAAGCAGCGGGACCAGGTGGAATTAAGTTCGATGTTAGATGTGATGGCAGATGAATCGGAGCGGATTGTTCCTCACGCAAAGGGACTCGGGCCCGACCAGGTGAGTTAATCTGGAACTCTGGAACGGCTGGAACGGATACGAGCCGCGGAGTTAAGCGCAAAGACGCGACGACGCGAAGGTCGGAGGAAGGTAGCTGATACCGATGAATCTCGTGGGCCAGCGCGCTTGCGCGCGCTCAGGTTTGCTCCAACCGCGGCACTTCGAATTAATTCACCAGAGCGCGCGCAAGCGCGCTGACCTACACCAAGTCCGTTAGGATCGGTACCTGGAGGGGCGTTGCCCGTCGAGGCTGGCGAAGCGCTGTTCCTACAGCTTGGATCTGATCCGTTCCAGCTTTCCTGAGTTCCACATTCAATCGGTCTGATCCCGCTGTTCCCACAGCGAGCCACATTCGATCCGATACTCCTGCTTCGCTCCGAACTTCGCGTCGTTGCGTCTTCGCGCTTAAGGCTCGAATCTCATCTGCTCCCGGCGGGGCATCACGTTCGATCATGCAGATTATTGACATGATAGAATCACATGATACTTTTGGTCCATGAACGAAGCCGTTCTCACCGAACGCGGACAAATCTCCGTACCCGCCGCCTTGCGCAAGGCGATGAAACTTCGTCCGGGACAGCGGTTGAAGTTTGCTCCGATTTCCGATCGCGAGTTTCGGGTCCTTACCCAGGATGACGTCCCAGCCGGGCCCATGGCCATGCTTGGCTACGCACGGAAACTTCGCCCGGGCCCAGCGCGGCGGACAAGTGCATGGATGCGCGAACTCCGGGAAGGAGAAAAGGCGCGCTAATGTGGGTCGTTGATACCTGTGTCGTTCTCGACGTTCTCGAGCACGATCCCAAATTCGGACTGGTTTCAGCAAGGCTTCTAGAAAAACTGCTCGTCGATGGCCTGGCCGTGTCTCCCGTAACGTTTGTGGAACTCTCGGCAGCGTTTGAAGGCGATCTCGCGGAACAAAAGCACTTTCTCGAGCAGGCTGGAATCTCGCACACTGAATCGTGGACACTTGCGGACACGGAGGTCGCGCATCACGCGTGGAACGCCTACGTACAGAGCCGACGCGGAAACCAGATTCCGAAGCGTCCCATCGCCGATATTCTGATTGGCGGATTCGCCATGAACCGGCAAGGGCTCATCACAAGGAACCCCTCCGACTTCCGCCGGTGGTTTCCAAAGCTCTTGATTCGGGAACCGTGAAATTCAAAAGACCTTAGGAATGGAGTGAGGTCTCGCGAAGGAACGAAGGGTTCGAAGTTGCGCAGTGGCGCAGGCAATCTTTCAAAACCGATTGAATCTGGAACTCTGGAACGGCTGGAACGGAGACGAGCCGCGGAGTTTAGCGCGACGACGCGACGGTCGGAGGAAGGTAGCTGATACCGATCAATCTCGTGGGCCAGCGCGCTTGCGCGCGCTCAGGGTTGTTCCAAACCGCGGCTCTTCGAATTAATTCGCCGGAGCGCGCGCAAGCGCGCTGACCTACGGATCTCATCCGTTCCAGCGTTCCTGATTTCCACATTCAACCGGTCTGATCCCGCTGTTCCCACAGCGAGCCACATTCGATTCGATACTCCTGCTTCGCTCCGACCTTCGCGTCGTCGCGTCTTTGCGCTTAAGGCTCGAATCTCATCTGTTCCCGCGTTCCTGAGTTCCACATTCAATCGGTCTGATCCCGCTGTTCCCACAGCGGGCCACATTTCGGACTCGGTCCTCAGGTTCACTCCTTCTACCGTCTATTCTTCAAGAAGGATTCGACCTCATCGTGGGCGCCACAAAGATGAAAGATCAGATCGTCGCCTTCCCGCTGGAAAATAATCCTTAGGTCCAAACCGCAACGGCATTCCATGAACGGCGGGATGCGCCTTAGTCCGAGGCCTGCATGCAAGTGCGGTTGACCATAGGCAGCACCTGCAGATTTCATGGCCGCAAAAACCTCTATGCGTCGGCCCGCCGGCACACTTTTGAGGAATCGCGGCGTCGCGAGCAACTTCACGGCACAAGATCGGCCGCGTTGAACAACTCACGCAATTTCCCCGCGCCTCGCGCGCTGGCCGATTCCTTTGCCATCGCGTTCCCGGCCTTGGCGGCCTGATCCGCGGTTAAAGCGTATTCAGAAGTGAAATAGGCCTCATCCGAATCGGTGACGGCAAAGGGCAGCCCACGCCGATTGACGAGCTGCGTGAGCGCCATGGCAAAGAATGCGCCCGCATCGAGTCCGAGCCGATGGAGCAACGCATCGCTCTTCCGCTTAAGGTTGCGATCGATTCGAGCACGGATCTGAACAGTTGCCATGCCTCAATCGTACTCAAACTGGCTCAGGCGGTCAAGTCGTACGGTGCGATCCCAGGCGCCAAGCGGAAGTCGCCAAGCTGCGAAGGACGAAGCGACGAGCCGTCTTCTCTTTATCCGACCTTGGTGCCTATGCGTTTTTGCGCTTCAAGCTCGATCCATCGGAGACCACGGATCGCACGCATGGAGCACGGATCCGTGTAGGACAGCGCGCTCGCGCGCGCTCCGATGATCGTTTCAAACAATCGCGGTATTCGCCCGACCTCCTCGGAGCGCGCGCAAGCGCGCTGGCCTACGCAACCGATCCCATTCAGCCTTCCTCCGACCTTCGCCTCTTCGCTGCTTTGCGTTTAAGAATCGCGTTCCTGAGTTCCACGTTCCGCCGGTCTGATCCCGCTGTTCCCACAGCGGGCCACACGATCTCTCGGCTCGTTCCAGAGTTCCTGAGTTCCAGATTAAAATGGTTTTTGCTTCGCTCCGAACTTCGCGTCGTTGCGTCTTCGCGCTTAAGGCTTGGATCCCACCTGTTCCAGCTTTCCTGATTTCCACATTCCACCGGTCTGATCCCGCTGTTCCCACAGCGGGCTACATCCGGAATCGGTCCTCCTGCTTTGCTCCGGCCTTAGCGTCGTTGCGTCTTCGCGCTACCTGGCTCATCCCAGTCCGAGATAGCCACGAACGGTGCGCTGGATTTGTTGGCGGCGATGGACCGTAACTGATCCGCTCGAGCGGAGAACCGACGATTTTCGGGCGACGTAGACGAGCGAGCAGTCGACCAGCGTCAGGAATTCCAAGCCGTCCGAGTCATCGAGAACGACGTGATGATTACGTGAACTTTCCGCAGGCTGCTTTTTGCTGCCGACGAGGACATTGAAACGCTGCTGCCTGCCATCTGCCATTACATCGTCAGATGAGAGGACCACGGCAGGGTGACCGACCGCATCTTTCTCGTCAGCACGAAGGAAGAGGGTATCCCATCGACGATAGTTCAAAGGGTCTCTCCGAAGGTGTTATGGAGTTCGAGTTCACGAGGGAGCAACTTGAGACTGCCGACTGCGAAAGCCGGAACCTCTTCCGGGAGCTCGTAAGGGGCGATCTGGATAAACCCGTCAGGCACCCGAACAATGACTGGCTTCTTGGAGCGAACGACGTTGCGGGCAATCCCGCTGAACGTTGCCTTGGCTTTTGAGACAGTAAGCATTTTCACACCGATAGTCATATCGATGACCGGAAAGTGGTCAAGTTTCGGAGACCATTGCATCCTGAATCGGATGTGGAAAACAGGAACGGACTCGGAAGGAATTTAATCTGGAACTCTGGGACGGCTGGAACGGAGACGAGCCGCGGAGTTAAGCGCGAAGACGCGACGGTCGGAGGAAGGCAGCTGATCCCGATCAATCTCGTGGGCCAGCGCGCTTGCGCGCGCTCAGGGTTGTTCCAAACCGCGGGTTCAGAATTCATTCACCGGAGCGCGCGCAAGCGC
>JBDSSD010000148.1:0-4079 GCA_039928945.1 Opitutus sp.
TCTTCGACATCAAGCGCCGGAACCTCGTTCAGTTCGTGGGTGGCGGTCAATTCAACATCAACAACTACATTTCCAGCGGCGAGGAAACCTCGAAAGGCGTGGAGCTGGACATGGTTTACGCTCCGACCCCTGAGTTGTCGGTGATCTTTGGATATGCCTACACCGACGCTTATATCAGCAAATTCGCCATTATCTCGCCGATCGACGACCAGAACAAAGACGGCATCGCGGACACCATCGGGCTCAAGAAGGAAGGCGTAGCCAGGAACGACGCCCGTCTTTGGGTCAGCTATGGCTTCGCCAAGACCAGCATCATCCACGGCCTGACCATCGGCGGCGGCGTCACCTGGCGGCAGGGTCCGATTCAGCAGTTCCCCGCTTACAATCAGCGCTTCGTGCAGGAACGCGGCGATCCCATGCGGGCGGACCTGTTTGCCGCCTATACGACCAAATTGGGCCGGCATGACCTCCGGATTCAGGCTAATCTGCAGAATGTGACCGATGCATTTTACGTCGATCGCCGCGGTTACTTTGTCCAACCCTCAACCTTCACGTTGAGCGCGGAGCTCGGCTTCTGATCCGCCTGCCAGTTCCTACCTCAACCTAGTCCGGACGGGCCGGCGAGATTCTCCTTCCGGCCCATTTTTTCCCCCAGTTCCGTCCATGCCGAACCTAAAGCTGCCCGCGACCGCAGTCGGAATGGTACTGATTGCTTTGGTCGGCCAGGCCGTTCTCGCGGCCAGTCCGGTGGCGGAACCCGGCGATGGCGATACCAGAGCCTGGGAAAATCTCCTGGCACCGACCCTCGATCATTGGGAATTGTGGATGGGCACACCTCATGAGTCGGTGTCGGGCCTCCCACCCGGTAGCCCCGTGAGCAAGGACGCCCACAACGGTATCGCCCTCGGACTGGGGCACGACCCCAAGCACGTCTTCACCCTGGTCGAGCAGGAGGGCGAACCCGTGTTGCACATCACCGGTGAGATTTTCGGCGGCCTCACCACCAAGGCGGAATACGGCAACTATCATCTACGGCTCGAAACGAAATGGGGCACCAGAATCTGGGAGCCGAAGCTCACCAAACCGCGCGACAGCGGACTGCTGTTCCATTGCACCGGCGCCCACGGCGCCTTCTGGAATGTCTGGATGCGTAGCCTGGAACTTCAGGTTGAGCAAAATAACATCGGCGATCTCTACTGTCTGGTCGGCACGTCCGCCCGCGTGCCCGGATTCGTCCGGGATAATTTTTGGGCCTATCGTCCTGGCAGCACGATCAAGGCCGTCGGCGCGCGGGACGACACCACCTATCGCATGGGCAAACGGTCGGCCAACTACGAGCGGCCTGACGACTGGAATCTTGTCGAACTCTACACCGTTGGCGATCGCGCGATCTACCTGGTGAACGGCCACGTCGTGAATGCGCTGCTCGATACCGGTATCATCGACGCCGGTACGATCCGCCCGTTGACTCGCGGCAAATTGCAGCTCCAGAGCGAGGGCGCGGAAATTTTCTACCGTCGGGTGCAGATCCGACCCATCACGAGCATTCCGCACGACATCCTGGTCGCCGCGGCTTGGGAATTATAAACGCCGGCCTTCCCGTCCTTCCTCCACCTCGCTTCACTCCTGCGCTCATTCCCTGCCCGGATGCCTCCTAACATTCTCTACATCATGACCGATCAACAGCGGTTCGACACGATCGCTGCCCTGGGTCATCCTCACATATCCACTCCAAACCTGGACCGCTTGGTGGCCCGCGGCATTGCCTGCACGAACGCATATTCCACCTGCCCTGTTTGTGTGCCAGCGCGCTACACCCTGATGACGGGATGCGAACCGTCACTCACAAGCTGGCTGAGCAACTGGGCTCCGGCCGGGCAGGCGCGCACGCGCTGTGGCCCTTACATGGCGGAAACGCTCCGGGACCGCGGTTATCGCACCTGGGGTCTGGGCAAATTTCACACAGAGCCCCGCCTCGAGCCGCTGGGTTTCGACGTCCATGAATACAGCGAGGAGCTGTGGGAGACCGAAGCCGAATTCCTCAAGGACGATTATGTAAAGTGGCTGAGAGGGAAAACCTCTGCGTTCAATCACATTGAGCAGGTCCACGGCGAGCGCACGGATATGTATTATACGCCGCAAACCCGGCCGATGCCGCCAGAGCTGACGGTTGAAGCGTGGCTCGCGCTTAGAGCGACCGAGGAACTGCGCAGTGCAGATCCTAAACCGTATTTCGGCTTTGTTTCCTTCGTCACGCCGCATCCGCCGATCGCCCCGCCGATCCCTTACAACCGCATGTACGATCCAGATGAAATGCCGGAGCCCCAAGCGAGCGATCCGGCCCTCGACGCGGCGGATGATTATCTCGGCTGGATGAATCATGCGGTCTGGTCTGAGGAAATTTCGCCTCCGCAGGCCCGCTTGCTGCGCGCGCGCTATTACGGCTCGATTTCTTTCATCGATAAATGCATCGGCGAAATCCTGGACGCCGTCGAAGCGCGCGCGGATGCCGCCAACACCCTCATCTGCTTCTTCTCGGACCACGGAGATCATCTCGGCGATCACGGCGCCTGGCAGAAGGAAAGTTTCTTCGAAGCTTCCTGCCGCGTGCCAATGCTGATCAGTTGGCCCGCCGTACTTCCGGCCGGACAACGCTATGACCAAATAGCCGCGCTCACCGACCTGTTCGGTCTGGCCACAACTGCCAGCGGTAAGCCCGAGCTCCGAGACGGAATCGACCTGCTCGGCTCCCTCGAGGGCAAGGCGCCGGCTCGAGAACATCTCACGGGCGTATTTGGCACGCCGGGCACTGCCCAGTTCAAGAGCATGGTCCGACACGGCGAATGGAAATATATCTGGCTGGCAAATGGCGGCCGGGAATTGCTGTTCAACGTGAAGCTGAACCCCGGAGAATCTCGAAACTACGCGAAGGATGAGCCAGAGGTGCTAGCTCGGCTTCGAACGGAAGCGCGGCGTGTGCTGGCCGATAGGGAACTGACCCGCCCGGCTTTGGAGAACGACGAATTGAAGGCTCTGCCCTACGCTCAGTTTCCGCGGCAACGGATCAAGCAGTTCGCCCGAGGCGTCACCGACTTTGGCCAAGGTTCCATTGCGCAATGAAGTCCGTGCCTTCGAGTGATCGCTCCGTTGGCTTGGTGACGACCTAAGCCATAGTCATGCAGTCGAGATCGGAGAATTTTTGTAGCATCGGTCGTGAGACCGATGACTGGGCGCGCGCCACCGCACTTCCACCGCCTCACGGTGGCAACGTTCAACTGCATGGGTCCGGCTAAGTCTACCCCCGACGCTTCGCTATTGATGGACCAGCCCCACCCTCATTCCTTGTCCAGTCCTCCGGCCGAGTCCGTCCCCATGGAAAAGGCGTCGTTCAAAACCATCTCCGTCCTAACCATCATCTGGGCCGGGCTGATGATTACGGAGATGATCTATGTTCTGGTGCTGCCGCTGACTCTCAAGAACTTCACCGAGAATGTGGCCCTGATCGGATGGATCCTGGCGATCAAGCCCGGCCTTTCGATCATCGTGCAGCCCCTGGCCGGCATCATCACCGACAAGATTTGGTCCCCCGTCGGGCGGCGCGCGCTCTTCCTCATTCTATTTTCCCCCGCCCTCGGTCTTTGCCTCTGGGTGCTGCCCGACCTCTCCGTCTTCTGGCAGGTGGTGGTGATCGCCGTCATATTCCAGTTCTTCCAGGATGTGCTCTGGGGTTGCGACCATCCCCTGCTCGCCGACCTGATCCCGCCGCCGCAGCGAACCATGGTCATGGGTTTGATGATGACCTCCCAGCAGGTCGTGTATTTTCTTTTTCTTTGGATCGGGATGGGCATCTGGCTGGGCAAGGGGAGTGTGGATCTTTCCTGGTTGGGCAACGCCACCGAGGCAGTCGGCCTCGGCTGGATCATGCAGCGACACGACATGTCGTTCCTCTACAAATTCTGCGCCGTGGCGCAGTTCGTGTTGGTGTGTTTAGTCGCCTTTTTTCTGGGCGAAAAAAAAATCGAGCCCACTCCGCGGCCTAAGCTGACGTTGAAGCGCTACTTCACCGATTACCTCGGCGA
>JBDSSD010000149.1:0-9730 GCA_039928945.1 Opitutus sp.
GAGGCGAACACGCGCCGGCCGAGGGAATCGTTGCGGTAGGTCTGCGTGATCGTGGCGTTGCTGGCCGTATCCGTATGCGCCACTTGCAACTGCCTTCCGTAGCCATCGAAGGTCACGACCTCGCGATACTTGCCCCGGGTGACCGTGCGAGTGTTGGGAGCCCACACGACCGTGACGGCGTTGCCCGCCGGATGGCCGATGGCGGTCAACCGATTGAGTCCATCGTAGCCGTAGGTCGTAACGCTGCTTTCACCATCGGTTTGCGAGGTGATGTTGCCCCGGTCGCTTACCAGCCGGCTGATTAGTACGCCCTCGGGCTGGTTTTCTGCCTGCGGAATGCCGCGACGATAGGACGAGTACACGGTTGTGTTTCCTCGAGCGTCCTTCTTGCTGGCAATGTCGCCTTCCCCGGTGTACGTAAATGTCGTGGTCACGCCGTATTTCGTTTCCGTCAGGATGTTTCCGTTCGGATCGAAAGTGCGCGTGATGGTGCCAATCGTGTCGGTAGTTTCGTTCTGCTTCTGGTGGATGATCCACTTTGCCGGATCGACGTAGTAGGTGACCGTAGTCGTCCTGACGTCCGAACCATCCTCCACGATGGTCTGGGGGTTCATGTACGAGTCGAAGTTGCTGTATGTCGTCTTGTAGATCTGCCCGGCCCTCGAAATGCTGCGTTCGACGAGTACGGAGGCTTGGGTATTCGGATCAGCATTCAATCCGGCGCCGGGCCGGACATTGGGTTGCGACGAGATGGCAAACATTCCCCAGCTGTTGGATTCGATTTGCGACAGGTAGTTGGCCCCGCCGATGAGGGAGTAGGAGATTTTTCCGGCCAGCGCTCCGATCACATATACCGCGCCCGACGGCACAGTGGTATATCCGAAGTGCAGGTATGTGGTGCTGCCCTCGGGACCGCTCACGACGGTCTTGTCGAACTGGGCGTTGTTGTTGGACGCGTTCGGATCGATGGTGTAGGTGGCGGTCCCATTAACGAAGTTCATGGGGACTGTGGCGGGCGTGTACACGTAGTTCCATGTGCCGTCGGCCGTTACCTTTTTCGTGATCACCGTCGAAACCGGGAGCGACGGATTGGAGGCGACGGTCACGAAGCCATAGGTGTAGTCGATGGTGCCGCCGGTGGGGTAGGTGACCTTTTTCATCGAATAGCCGCCCGCGTTCCCTGTCCCGGGGCCGGAGGCCGTCTGGTTGTATTCGTAGTTCCACGCGGTGCCGTCGGGGCGCGTGACGTGATCCAGGAAGTACTGGCTGGTGCCAATGCCCGGAATGGAGGAGTACGAATAGGTCCAGGTCGTGCCCGCACCCACGACGTTGCTCAGGACGCCGTTGGAATAATTGAACGTCACTGTGCGGCCGTCATTCGACGTGATACCCGTGACGCCAAACGCGGTGCCGCTTTGATAGGCGTAAGTAAAGTCGAGCGAATTGCCGTTGCGGTCGACGATCTTCGAGGTGTAGTAGGTGCCTTGAGCGTTTCCACCGCTTCCGATCGGTGCGCCCGGCATCGTCATCTCATAGCGAACGCCGTCCGGGGATTGAACGATCAGGCCGCCACTCTGGCCGCACGTGGCTTTCCAAAGGCTGGTGGTAAGGGATCCAGGACCGCCTGGGTTGTCGAACAGGATCTGGCGGCTGCCGTCGGGGAGTTCGAGGACGGCGTTGTTTGTTGTGCTCTGACCGGTGGAGCAGATGGCCACCGCGCTTTTTCGGATGACGCGGCCGAAATGCATCGTCCAGCCCGCGCCCATCGGGGAGTCGTCACCGAGGATTTCGTTGAGGCTGGAGTAGGAGCGTTGGACCTTGATATCTAACCCACCATTGCCTGGAACGTAGAGATCCACAAAGTGCCACTGGAGCTTCCCGGTAAAGGGGTCGACTCGTTCATTTGCATGCTGGCGATTGGTTGCTCGCTTAGAAGCTGGCCCGGGTTCCTGATAGAAACTTGGTATGGGCTCGCCAACGCCATCGGCAAGTGCACTGGTCGCGGACAGAGCGCAGAGTGCGGCAAGAAACGCTAAAAATGTCGATTTGGCATTCATCTTGACTCTCAGCACTTGCGCTTCCGAGAAGAAAACTTGCAAGGTGCTCCTGCCTTCCTGACCCTCGCTGGCGCTTCTCCGACATCTAGTGCAGTTTCGAATTTCCATTAGCGGCTCGCCCCTTCGGCAAGTTGGACAAGAACCCGCGCAAGGTCGAGCGCCTCATCTTCTGAAAGCTCAACTGGATCGTTGTACTTGTTCTTGTTCTTAAGGCAGATGCAACCGGATTCATCTAACCAAACGGCGATCTCGCCGCCCGCAAGCAAAATAACCGGCACAGAAGGGCTATTCATCATAGAAGCTCGGGATTGCTTCACCGACGCCGTCAGCGACCGCATGGCCGAACGCACCAAACGCAATAGTAAACAATGCCGCGCTTCGGTTAAGACTCATTTTGAACTCCTTTGCGTCCGATCCTAAACGTGAAATCGGCATCTACCCGTCATTTAAGAAACTTGGCGACCTCGTAATTTGCAATCGTCTCGGCGAGATCTTTTGGAGTAGTACCGCTCTTGTTCTTCTTCGTCGGATCTGCTCCGCGAGAAATCAACAGCTCGATAAGTTCGCCACGCCCACAAGAATTGAAGACGGCGCGCCACAGGGGCGTATTTCCATGAACATCAACGGGGTCAACGCAATGCTCGAGAAACGTTGCGCAAGGACGAACGAGCGCGCCTTTTTGATTGCTCTGAATGTCCCCGATCTAGTCACAGCCATTTGAGCCTCTCGAACAGGTTTCGAACATGAGTCTCGCAACCTGGTGAATCAAAATTCGAAATGGACAAGGTTTTCAACAAGGAAAACGCGCGGAGTACGGACTCGGCAATGAGCTGAGTCGCGCGTTCGCTGCCGGCTGCACTGAAATCTGCAAATGAGATTTTCAATCTAAATTCGGCGCTCTTCTCGCGCGAAGAGTATTTTTTTACTTCCTTAAAATCGGAAGAGTCAATTTTCCGAATTATCGCGATGTATGCAACTTCTCGAAGTCCAGCACCGAAATCCGCATTCTTGAAGCTGCCGTTGACGGCGCTTTCGACCGCTTTACGAGCGTCTCGATATACGTCCGAAATGGAGTGTTCTATTTCACCTGAGGTCCAAAGCTCCACCGTTTAGCTCCCCATCGTCTAATAGTCAGATTTATTCATCGGAGGGCGATCGCCTCCATGGGTACTTTTGTATTCAAGAATTTTCTCGTGCTGCCACTGGTGCATTTCTTTTTTGGTGCCAGCAGCCTCAAATTCCATCACCGCATCGTTGTCCTTTAGAAATTTTTTCGAGTACCGCTTAGTATTTTGGGTTGTCTCGCCAAATTTGAGCACTTCGCCGGTCTCGCGATCTCGTAAGGAATAGCCTTCCGCGGGTTTCGGGCTTCTATGGCTGTTCGCGTGAATTTTTGAAGCAACTGCCTCAGCTGCGTGTTCCGCACCCCGAACGGCTTCTACAGTGTGCGACGCCGCTCTTTCCGCCTTCAGCGCCAAGCCGACGCCCGGGACCGGTGAGATTACCCCTAGCACACTTAGCCCCAATCCTGTGATAGCTTCACCGACTCCCTCACCGGTGTAGAGTGCGCTGGCAGTTACCCCGAGGTCATAAGCGAAAAAAAGTAAATCAATTGGGCTGTTGCCACTTGGATCGATGTAGCGAAGCGGGTTGTCTTGAGCGTACGAGTATCGGTTGAAGCTGTGTACTGATGTATCGGAAAATCCGACCGCGTCAATTCCCATGAATCGCCCAATCACTGGGTCGAGGTAACGAGCGCCAAAGTACGACAGCCCAGACTCAGCATCCGCGACCTTCCCGCCAAACCACTGATGGCTTGAAGACGAAGCTGAGTCATTCACCTGCCGCGCACCGAACGGCGTGTAGTTCTCCTTCCAGGCAACAAGGCCGTTGGGATCCGTCCCAACAATCGGATTGCCGGCGAAATCGTTGTGGATGAACGTGATCTTCTCGTTCGGATTGCCAGTGATGGTGACCGTCACCGGCGAAGAGGTTGCGAACACGTTGTTGCTGTCGTAAGCCTTTGCGACCAATGTGTACGACCCAGGGATCACGACATCCCACGTGCCACTCGTGCCATAACCGACCAGCAGGCTGTTCGCGTAGAGCTCAACACGCGTGATGCTGGCGCCGCCGACTCCGCTTGCCGTCGCGGTCATCGGCACCGAAGCCGGCAACACGTAAGACGAGCCCGAGGCCGGGGCTGTGAGGCTCACGTTGGGTGGAGGCGGCGTCGTGATGGTGATGTTTGCAACCGCCGAAGTCGTTTTCGCACCGCGTGAGTCGGTGGCCCTAGCCGTGATCGCGTGCGAGCCAGCCGTGAAGTTGGTCCACGAATACGAATACGACGGCGGCGTGCTGGAGCTGCCGATCAGCGTCGTGCCGTCGAAATACTCCACCAGCGAGATGCTTGCGCCGCTGGAGGCAGCGGCCGTTGCGGTCAGCGCAATCGACGTCGGCAGGTTGTAGCTCGCGCCGTTCGTAGGTGCCATCAATGTGACCGTCGGCGGCGGCGGGGCAGTGATCGTGACCGTGATCGGTGCGGAAAGCTTCCGGCCGTTGACATTGTCTTGGGCAAGGGCGATGACCGAATAGGTTCCGGGTGTGGCGCCTGTCCAGGTACCCGCGTACGAAGGGCCCGCGAACGCGTAAGCGATCTGGTTGGCTCCTTCGTAGTACGTGATACCGGCGATGCTGTTGGTTCCGCCGGCCGTTGCGCTGGCGTTGAGCGATATCGGCGTCTGTGCGATGTAGCTCGATCCATTGGCCGGCGCCGTGATCGACACGGTTGGCGTCGTGGCCCCTTGCGGATTCACCGTGAAGCGAATGGCGGGCGTCGTGATGCTATTGCCCGACGTGTCCACTACAACGGCGTACATGAAGTAGAAGCCGGGGAACATGCTCGACAGCGGAACCACACGCGTATCCGTTGGGGCGCCAACCGACCAGGTCCAGTAGTTCGATCCGACGTACAGGGTCACCGTGTTGATGACGTTGCCCGGTGCGGCGGTCGTGGTGACCGTGACGGTCTGGCCAGTCAACGCGCCGCTTGAACCGGCAAACAGGGTTGCACCATCCGTGATCCCCGAAATGCCGACACTCGGCGGTACCCCGGGGCTCGTGACGCCGTAGACAGTCGTCGCAGACTGGCTGGGATTGTTCTGCGCATTGCCAGCGTAGGACGCGGCGAGGTTGTGGACTCCGCCAGCCAGCTGCGTGGTGACGTACTGCGCTGACCCTCCGGAAAGCGTCGATGTACCGAGGAGCGTTGCCCCGTCGTAGAAGGACACGGAACCGGTTGGCGCATTACCGGTTACCGTTGCTGTCATCGTGACCGTTGCGCCCACCGCGCCTTGTGCAGGCGTTACCGCCAGGGCCGTGGTGCTGTCCTTCGATTCGTTGATCTTGCTGACGAAGGTGTTCGCAACGAGATTCGAGAGGGGTACGACCTGGTATGCGCCGGGTGTTGTCGGAAAGTTGAGCTTGTTGGTCCAGCCGACGATGTAAGCCGATCCTATTGAATCGACTTTGATGCCGGTTGCGTTTGAGTCGAAATTGCCATTGGGAGCCGTTGTGCCAACCGTCGTGCCGTTGAGAAGAGTCCCGAACAGCATCGTTGTCCCGCTGGTGTCCAGCTTGACGGCGAAGGGTTCGGTGCCGCTGGCCGCAAAGGTCGAGTTCAGCGCTTTGGTGAGCGGTATCCGGTTTGATCCGGTCGTACCCGTGATCCACGCGTTTCCTGATGAGTCGACCGCGATGGCATTCGCCTTGGTCTGCGCATTTGTGCACGACGGCGATCCCGAGGGGCAACGCATGCCGCCCACGCGCGAGAAGTAGTCGAGCTGGGAGCCGTTGGCCTTGAGAATTGTGGCGAACGCGTACGTGGAACTTGACGATATGTCCATGTCGAACGTCTGGCCGCCGCCGATCGGAATGGAGAACGGGCTTGCGTCGCTACTACCGCCGATGAAAGCGCGACCGGTGCTATCTATGGCGATAGAGGAGGGGCTGACTGTGCCCACCGTCCCCAGGTAGGTGCTGTAGACCAACGCAGTGCCGGCGGGGTTGATCTTCTGCACGAACCCGGTCGTCGACGACGAAGAGCTCGCCGGGAAGGTTGTTTGGAATGCACCACTCGTCGTAGTCATCGTGCCGGGATTGGCCGAGTGTGACGTTCCCGTCACATACGCATTTCCCGCGGCATCGACGGCAACGGCCGTTGCTGCATCGTTGCCACCTATACCACCCAGGCCACCAACCGTGAAAGACGGATAGCCCAGAGAGGCACCGTTCGGAGCAACCTTGCGCAGGTTGCGCCCACCAACGACATATGCGGCACCCGCTGGGTCCACCGCGACGCCCACCAGCGTAGGCACGGCGATGTACGTGGAGTAAATCAGCGCGCTGCCGTTGCTGTTGAGTTTCGCGAGCACACCTGCGGGGTCCTGCGGCATCGCTGTCGTCAGTGCGCCCGGCGTGACCGGAAAGTCGGTCGCATTGGTACTGCCGGTGACGTAAGCATGGCCGGTCGAGTCGAGCGCGATGCTGAAGAGGTCCGTCGTCTGCAGGATCCAGTTGTTGGTGTCGTAAGTCGTGCCGGTGACGTAGGTGGAGTACAGCAGCGCCGTGCCGTTCTGGTTGAGCTTGGAGACGAAGCCCATACGCGACGTCGGATCTCCCGCCGAATCAAAAGCGCCCGCGGTCGTTGGGTAGGTCGTCGCCCAGGTCCAGCCGGCAACGTACGCTTCCCCGCATCGGCTGATGGCCAGGGCGTAGGCGCCTGTGGCCCCGTTGGTCCCGCTCAGGTAGGTGGAGTAGACGAGGACCGGATCGATGATGAGCTGGTGATCGCGGTCATAGTTTCCGAGCTCAAACGAGACACGCTGTGGAGAAACGACGTTGTAGCGGGCCTCGACTTCGCGACGGACGCCGTCGATCACCTGGTAAGCGACCGGCTTCAATTGCGAGACTTGCCCTGCGTTCGTCTCGAGAAGGAGGTCTCCCTCTTTGGACAGCGAGAGGCCTTGCGTGCCTTCGAAGCTCACCTGCACGAGCGAAGGATCCGCGCCCGGCGCAACGATCAGGTCGTACTCGAGCTTGCCCTGTGATGCGTGATATTCCGCATCGATGCCGGGATAGATCGACGGATAACGGACCTTGTCGAAGTTCGCGATGTTCGAGCGCCACGAAGCAGGATCGCCTCCAACAAGATAGTTCGTCGCGGTCGCGCGTTTCTCGAGCCCCACGGCTCGTGAATCAAGATGGGCGCCGGCGAAACTCATGCGGACGGCGGCTTGGCGCCCGTCATCGGCACGCAACGCCAGCATGCTGGAAGCGTCAGTCAGGAACAGCTGATAGCCCGCTCCGCGTGAGAGGAAACGCACCCGCGCATCCACCTGCCCGGCGTTCTCCTCGAAGGCGATCGGCAGGTTCCCATAGGAAGCGAGCATCGTCGACTTTGCAGCGGCGGCCAGCGGGGGCGTCGTGTCGCAGCTATCCGCGCCGTCGACGATTGCGTAAACCAGGCTGGAGGTCTTGGTGGCACCCACTGAATCAAATGCCTGGGCGGTCAGGAGGTATCCGCCTGCAGCCACGTTCGCCCAATTCATCGTGTACGGGCCTGGACCCGGCGAGGTACCAATCTTCGTGGCGCCGTTGAAGAAGTCCACGCGGGAGATAGTCGATCCCGCGTCGGCCGTCGCAGTTGCGGTGATGGTCAGATTGGCAGGCGCAGTACTGACCGTTCCCGAAACCGGGGAGGTGAGGGTTACTGTGGGTGGTGCATGCAGGGCAGTGACGGTTACGTTCGCCACGTTGGATGTCTTTGTGCCACCCTTGTTGTCAGTCACCTTCGCGGTGACCGCATACGTGCCCGCGGTAGCGCCGGTCCAAGTGGCGTTGTACGGGGCAGGAGCGTTTTTCGTCCCGATGAGGGTGGTACCACCCCGGAAAAACTCGACTTTGGTCACGCTGGCACCGGACACGGCGCTGGCCGTGGCGGAAAGCGAAATATTGCCCGGTGGGGGTGTCGCGCCATTTATGGGCGCAGTCAGCGTGACGGTGGGTGCCCCGAGTACCGAGATCGAGACGGTGGACGAGGTCTTCGTCCCGGCTGAGTTGTCGGTTGCGACTGCCTTGAGGACGTGGGAGCCCGTCGTAGTGGGCGTGAACGTCGTGGTAAAGGGAGTTGCCGTGTCGACGCCAATCGACGTAGTGCCGTCGAAGAACTCGACCTTCGTGATGGTTCCGTCCGTATCGGTCGCCGTGGCGTTAACGGTGATTGGTACTGCCCAGCCAAAGCTCGTACTCGCGGTTGGCGACGAAATGCTGACGGAAGGTGTTACGTTGGTCTTGACGGTGATGGCGACCGCACTGGAAGTCTTGGTACTGCCCGTGCTGTCTGTGGCCTTCGCGGTGAGGGAGTAGTTGGCAACCGGGACATTTGTCCAGGTGAAGGTGTAGGGTGCGCTGGTCTTGGTACCAATGAGCGTGCTGCCGCCGCGAAAGAACTCGACCTTGGTGATCGTGCCGGTGGTCGTGGTGGCGGTTGCCGTCAACGTGATGGTCGCGGGGGCACCAAAATTCTTTGCTGCTGTGGGCGCAGTAATTGTTACTGTCGGAATGGCAGAAGCGTTACCTGCAAATCCCAGGACTAGCGCCGTGAAGGCAATCAGGCTGAAACGGGGCAGACTGCGGAGAGGCGAAAGAAATTCAGGCACGCTAGATCCTCGTCGTTTGTGACGAATCGGTGACAGCGAGTGTTAATGGACTAGTTGGTGGTGTTAAGGAAAGCAGGCAGCGGCGCGGAGTATTGCATATTTGGATGGCGTGCAACCCATGTCGGTTAAAATCTAATTCAACATGTCCATATCAAATCAAATTGCAGGGGAATCGGCCCGCCGTCGAACCTTCGCCATCATTTCCCACCCGGACGCGGGCAAAACCACGCTCACCGAAAAGCTCCTGTTGTTTGCAGGCGCAATCCACATCGCCGGCAGCGTGAAGGCGCGCAAGGCCACCCGCCACGCGACCTCCGACTGGATGGAGATCGAGAAGCAGCGCGGCATCTCGGTGGCCAGCTCCGTCATGCAGATGGAATACCGCGGCCACGTGATCAACCTGCTCGATACCCCGGGCCACCAGGACTTCTCCGAAGACACCTATCGCGTGCTCACCGCCGTCGACGCGGCGCTGATGGTGATCGACGCCGTGAATGGCGTTGAGGCGCAGACCATTCGCCTGCTGGAAGTCTGCCGCGCGCGCAACACGCCGATCATCACCTTCATCAACAAGATGGACCGCGAGGGCAAGGAGCCCTTGGCGGTGCTGGACGAGATCGAGCGCGTGCTCAAGATGCCGACGGTGCCGTTCACGTTCCCCGTCGGCATGGGCAAGCGCTTTGGCGGCGTGTTCGATATTCGTGGCGATCGCATGCGCGTCTTCAAGGCGGGTGAGGACCGCGCGGGCGGTGATGAGGAAGTCATCACCGGTATCAACAACCCGGAGATCGTCGAGCGTTTTGGCGACGAATTCCCGCAGGCGCGCGAAAACATCGAGTTGCTGCAGGGCGCCTCCGAAGGGTTCGATCGCGAATCCTTCCTGATGGGTGGCCAGACGCCGGTGTTCTTCGGCTCCGCCATCAACAACTTCGGCGTGCAGGAGGTCCTTGATGC
>JBDSSD010000150.1:0-75729 GCA_039928945.1 Opitutus sp.
CTCCAAGGACGACGACCACTGCGAGCCGAATTCGAGCAGCGTCGACCAGGGCCTGTCTTCAAAAGATTGTCATCGAGAGAGCGAACCAACGCGGTGTCGGGTGTAATGGGCACCGGACTCAGCTGTCATGGCGAGGAGCGCGGCCATCCATCTTGAATTTCAGCTGGATTGCCACGCCGGTAAACCGGCTCGCAATGACAAACGCTGGGGGAGTTCATGAGCAGTGCGCCAAGCGCCCGGGGCGATCCAGCTGGGTTATTTCGTCGTCCCGCGCGGCGGGACTCCTCGCGAAGGGCAGATTTTTGCAGACCGGCCCTAAATCAATTCGCTCAACCGGGTGGCGGCCGGCCGCAGTGGGACCAAGTCCGTGATCGTGATGGGCAAATTCCGCTTCATCGACTCCACTCCAGCGATACCGACCAGAATCGACGCGGCCCCTTGTTCGTGCCCGGCGAAACGGCCCCACTCATCCGTCGCACTCGCGCCCGGCGCGTAGAAGGACCGGTTCAAGATCTCGTCGGCACCCCCGTGCGCGCCGCCTTGAGCGGGAACAGGGACCAGATAGCTGTTCTTAAAATGCGGGTACACGCGGATCCATTCGCCTTCCGCCTCCGCGCCAGGCTTTTCATCGAGTTTGAAATCTTTTGGACTGACGGCGCGGTTCATGTGCGTGCCGATGAACTCGTGGTACTCAATCCGGCCGCGATCGCCATTGAACGACACCCGCATTCCTTCGCGCGGACTGTAGCAAACCAGGGAGTACGTCAGCAGTTCGCCCGTACGGTAGCGGACATTGAGGGACATCTGATCCTGCACGGTGATGTCCTCACGAAACACATTGCGGTCGCGGATGTAGCCCGAGTCTTGTTCCGCCGCGAGGTAGAGTTTCCGGAACGGCTCGCTTTCGGTGAGATCAAGGCGGAACGGATCGTCCTTCGCCGCCGCTTCGCCGGTGTAGCGCGGGTAGCTCGCGAGGGCGGCATCGCCGCGGGCGAGCGCGTTCTGTTTCCCGTAAAAAACCAGGTCCCCGAACGCGAACACCTGGTGGGGAATCGCATCGAGCCACCAGTTCACCAGATCGAAATGATGCGTACTCTTGTGCACGAGCAAGGTGCCGGATTCATCCGCGTGCGCGTGCCAGCGGCGGAAATAATCCGCCCCGTGGTTCGTATCGAGCATGTACTCCAGCGTGACGGAGCGAATGCGGCCAATCGTGTTGGCCGCGATCAGCTCCTTCACCTTCGTGCGGAACGGCGCCCAGCGATAGTTGAAGGCCACGCGGACCCGCCGCCCGGTCGCGCGTACTGCCTCGAGGATCGCGCGGCACTTTTCGACATCGATGGTCAGCGGCTTTTCGGTGATGACGTCGCAGCCGGCGTGCAGGGCGCGCACGATGTAATCATGATGAACGGAATCAACGGTGCACACGAAGACGGTGTCCGGCTTGGTGGCACGCAACATTTCGTTGAATTGTTCGGCCGAATAGGTTGGCACCGCGTGATAGCCCCAGTCCCGCGTGAGACGCTCGTTGTAGTAGCTCATGCGCGCGGGGCTCACATCGCAGAGTGCGACCAATTCGTTGGATTCGTGGTAGGTCGTGACCAACGGCTCCACGAAGCTGATGGCGCGCGAGCCGGTTCCGACGAACGCATAGCGGGTTTTGGTCATGGCAGGAGGAAAGTTATAACGGTAGGAGGCGTGGGGAAAGTGCGTTCATGAGGTGCGCGGAGGTGTTCGCAACCGGAGGAGTCTCGGACGGTCTGATTTTTATTCCCGCATCCTCTCATTGAAGGGCCCGTCATCCCCGCCACGTTCTCTTCCACCCCTATGAAATTATTTGCTTCCCTGCTGCTTGTCCTCGTCGGTGCCCGCCTGTTTGCGGCTGATGCTCCGCCGCGCGAATGGATCGATCCCGATACAGGCCATCGCGTTGTTCGACTTTCGGAAGTCCCCGGCACGGCCAGCCTTTATTTCCACCAAAACGCCTATTCGACCGACGGGAAGAAAATCGTGGTCACGACTCCAACCGGAATCGCCACGATCAACCTGGACACGCGGGCCATCGAACAAGTGGTGACGGGCGAGGTGCGCGTGATCGTGGTCGGGCGCAAAACCGGGGACGTGTACTACTCGCAACAAAAGGACGGAAAAAACACCATCTTCGCCACCAACCTGGAAACCAAGGCGACGCGCCGGATTGCAGAAGTGCCGCGCGGCGGCGTGAGTTCGCTCAATGCCGACGAGACACTGATGTTGGGCTCGTACTCGGATGAGCGGGACCGCAACTGGCAGACGGGCGCCACACCTGGAGCGACGCCGGGCGGGCCGAACATGACGAACACCTCGGCAGGCCAACCCGCAGCCGGTGGCGCGCGTCCGACGTTTCAAGCAGGCTATCAGGCCAACTGGCCGGATGGGACGCCGATGACCTTCGCCGAGGCGAAAGAGTTGCGCATGCACGAGCAACTCGCGCGCGTGCACGCGGGCAATCCCCGAACGATGTTCACGCTGAACACCGCGACCGGTGAGATTAAAGTCGTTCATGAGGAAAAGGAATGGCTGGGCCATATGCAGTTTTCACCGACGGATCCCGCTCTGATCATGTTCTGTCATGAAGGTCCGTGGCATGAGGTGGACCGGCTCTGGACGATTCGGACGGACGGCACGGGCCTGACGAAAATTCATACCCGGACCATGAACATGGAAATCTGGGGCCATGAATTCTTCGGCGCCGATGGGAAAAATCTTTGGTACGATCTGCAGACGCCACGAGGCGAGGTGTTCTGGATCGGCGGCTACGAACTCGCGACGGGTCGGCGGACGCAATACGCTCTCGATCGCAACGAATGGTCGGTGCACTTCAACGTTTCACCCGACGGAACGCTGTTTGCGGGTGATGGCGGTGACAGTGAAATGGTCGCGCATGCTCCGGATGGAAAATGGATCTACCTGTTCCGACCGAAAGGCGTTCCGGACGTGGCTGGCATCAAAGCGCCGAATTCAGAGGGCCTCATTCATCCGGGACGCTTCGTGTCGGAGCGACTCGTGAACCTGAGCAAACATGACTACCGCCTGGAGCCGAACCTCACGTTTACGCCGGACCAGAAGTGGATCGTGTTTCGATCCAACATGCATGGTGCGACGCAGGTGTACGCCGTAGAAATCGCAAAGGCGAAGTAGGCGGTCGGCAAGTATCCATCCAGCGATTGCAGCGCGACCGGCGTTACGGACTGGTGCGCGCTCCCGAATTCGACGTTCAATCGACCGACCCGGAGCGTCCGCGACGTGCAGCCAGCGCCCTGCAAACCCGTTTGGTGCCGGAGCGCGATCGCGCAAAAGTTGTCGCTCAGGGCAGCGGGATACGATTCTGATCCTTTGATGAGTCTGCCCGCCCAGCCCCGATTGCGTGTCCTGTTCGTGTGTTCGCTCAACCAATGGCGCAGCCCGACAGCGGAGGCCATTTACCGCAAAGATGCGCGGCTCGAGGTGCGTTCGGCGGGCGTTCGTACCGATGCGCAACGGCACATCAGCGCCAACGACGTCGCATGGGCCCAGATTATTTTCGTGATGGATCGCGACCAGCAAAGCTGGATTCGCGAACGGTTCCGCAACCTCACGCTTCCGCCGATCTCCGTCTTGGATATCCCGGACTCGCTCGTCTACATGGATCCGAGGCTGCAGCTCTTGCTCCGTGAGGCGATCGAGCCGGAGCTCGTTGCTTTGCTCGCGGGTTAACTTGAGGACGTCGCATTTACGACCGACGTCGTCGCGGACGGAACACACGACATAGCTGAAATCGAACGTTGTTCGCGCGATGGACTCACGCCCGACGGTTCCATGGTTGATTAGGCCGGCCCAGCCGCACGAGGCAGCCGCGTTGACCGAAATCGCCTTCGCGGCGAAACGTTCCTGGGGCTATCCGGAAGCGTGGATTCAACAGTGGGCTGAATCGCTCACTGTGACCGACACGTTCATTCGTGAGCACGCGACCTTTGTGGCGTCAATGGATCGGGTGACGGTGGGCTTCGCGGCGTTGGTGCAGGGCGTGAAAACGGCGGAAAGGAGCGTGAGCCGATTGGAACACCTCTGGGTACGACCCGAGTGGATGGGCCGTGGCATCGGGCGCTCCCTCTTCGCCGCCGGCGAGGCGGTCGCACGCGAAGCAGGTTCGGACGTGCTCACCATTGAATCCGATCCTCACGCCGAGGCGTTTTATCAACGCCAAGGAGCGATCACGGTCGGACAGATTCCGGCCGACATTGAGGGTGTATCCCGATTTCTGGCACAGATGGAGAAGCGATTGCGCTGATCGATGTGCCGCGCCGCGATCGTTCGGCATTTCCTAGGCGAGTTCACTCACCGGCGCGCGGAGCGTCTGACCGTTGTTCCAGACGCCTTCCACCATGATCACTCGGGTCTGCTCCGGCAGCCCGCGTTCATTGTGCTCGAGCATGCTGATGATATTGTCGATGGCGGTGGCGCCGAGCAGCCGACCGTTTTGCCAGATGCCGGTGCATGGGTGGTGAAGCTCGGGACAGGCCAGGCAGGCCAGACCAATGTCGCGGGGCGCGCGCAGGCCGAGTTTCTTGAGATGCGCGACGAGTACATCTGAGGCCGGTGAAACAATCACATCGGGCTTCTCCTTTTTCAGCCAGCGCCCGATCGGTTCGAGATCATCCCAGTTCTCGAGCACCAAGGTGTTCGCCTGCTTGAACCCCGGGATGAGGTGTCGGCCGACGAGCAGTCCGCCATCCCACCGGGCGTGGAAATGCTGGCGATGCATGCCGAGCAGGAGGAGGCCGGGACGTTTGTAGCCGCGCCGATAGCACTCGCGCGCGACTTGCAGGCTGGAAAAGAAATGGTCGTTGCAGACCGAGGTGATGGTGAGCGAGGGGAGTGGCACGCCGAGCCGAACGGCTGAAAGATCCGCCCACTGCAGCGCGGGAGGTGGTGCTCCCGCGGGCAGCGGTCCGAGGAGCAGCCCCTGGATGCCGCGGTGATGCAGCATGCTGCTGAACCGCTCGGCGGACATTCCTTCGCGGTGCAGCCAGAATTCTTGCGCGCGGTAGCCACGACGCGTGGCCTGCTCAATCGCGCCTTCGCGCATTTGCCGCACCGTGAGACTGATTGTTTGGCGCCAGCCATCTTCGCGTTCCAAGCCGTTCACCAACGCGACCACCGGCTGCTCCCGACTCGGCCCTCCTCTTCGTCGCGCGCGCATCAGCGCTGAAACATATGGGTGCGGACGATAACCCAGTCGCTCGGCAATGGCGCGCACCCGGGCGCGCGTCGCGGCTGGGATGCGCGCATGGTTCGCGAGGCACATCGAAACGGTCGCCTGCGTCACGCCCGCTTGCGCGGCGATTGTTTTCATCGTGACGGGCTTGGCCATGAAGCGTGCTTAAGCGATTAACCAAACGAAGGGTGTCTGGGGTAAGGAAGTTAAAGGGGGGCGTCACGGAGTGACGAGCGAATGTCTGAAGTGGTTAACGGTATAAGCAAACCAGCGCTTCAAGCGTTTTCGCCCGTGGGTATAGGTCTTGGCGTCCCCACACACCCGTCGCGTCGGAACCCCACCGGCCGAAGTTAGCTCAACTCGATAACACCGTATGACTGCCTTGAACCGCCTCCCGGCTGGACTGATTGCGTGCTGCCTGACACTCGCCGCCTCTTCCCTCGTTGCCCAGACTCCGCCGGCTCCGAAAGCGAGTGCGCTGGATGACAAGGACATTGTCGCGCTTTCGCCCTTTGAAGTCCGCTCGGTGACCAACCGTGGCTACGTCGCCTCGGAAACGATGACCGGCACCCGGGTCGCCACGCAGATCAAGGATCTGCCTTACACCGTCAACGTACTCACCAGCGAATTCTTCGAGGACTTCGGCATGTTTCAACTCGACGACTCGCTCACGCAGATCGGCGGTCTCACCGGTCTGGATATCGGTGGCGGCTTCAATCTCCGCGGCTTCACCTCCAGCTCTCAGCTCCGCGACGGATTTTACCGGCTCGGCCGGTACGGACAGACGAACATTGATCGCCTGGAAATCATCAAGGGCCCGAACGCTGGAATCTATGGACGCACCTCGCCGGGTGGCATGGTGAACATGATTTCAAAAGTGCCCAAGACGCAGCCGGAGGAGAAACTCACTCTCCGGTACGGCAGCTTCGACACCTATCAAGGAACGCTGGAAGCGACCGGAACGCTGCTGTCACCGAAAACGTCCTACATTCTAATCCTGAGCCAATTCAATCGGGCGGCCGATATGGACTGGTTCCATATCCGGGAGAATCAGGCGTACCTGGCGGTGAAGCATGATTTCGACAACGGCGGACATCTGCTCGTTTCAGGGGAGTATTTTAAACAATTTCGCAACGCGCCGATGCCGGCTGCGCCGATGATCACCGACCAAAAAAACACGGCGGCGACCACGGATGACCAGGTCATCGGGTACGCCAGGAATCTAGCCAAGGTGAATCCTTATGGGCCCCACAGCGAATTATTCCGTGGTTCGAACACCGGCTACATTTCCTATGACAAGCGGCTGAATGACGTGTTCAGCATCCGACTCGGTGGCCAGGTGTTCCGGGCGGATCGTTGGGACTACAATCAGAACAACGGCTGGGGCTCGGTCGTGATTAACAGCACAGTCCCGGCGAACAACCTGAGTTCAACCCGTGGTGCGGCGCCCAATCGCGGTGTGATCTTCGAAAGCGGTGGTGGCCTCCAGGCCGATACCGTGGCAAACTATTCCCTGATGAACGGAGCGGTCACGAACAAGACGCTCGTGACGATCGATTTCAACGACTACTACCGCTACGATCCCACGCGAGCGAGTGCAGCGGTGGCCGCGATCGCGGCGTACAATGCGGCCGGGTCGGGACGAATCGTTGCCTTGAATCCGGATTATACGCCCGTGGCGCCGGTCACTTCATTCTTCCCGCTCAGCCTCGATGACAGCGGGCAGGCCCAGTACACGCGTTTCACCCGTCGCCGCGCCACCGTGGCCGGCGGCCAATTCCGCCAGGAGTCGCGCTGGATGAGCGACCGACTGCTCACCTATTTCGGAGCGCGTTTTGATCAGGTGAAATTCGATGAGCGTGATTACCTGACGACGATCAATGGTGTGGTGCCGACGTTGAGTGCACCGGCGAGCTTCAAGCGCGAGGTGACGCAAACGAAACCAAACGTGGGCGCGCTCTACAAGTTCACCGATGGGTTTCGCGTCTACGGCAATTACAGCGAGAGCTACTTCGTCAATCAGACCGACAACCCGATCGATGTCGCGAGCTCGGAGTTCAAGCCTGAAACCGCCAAGGGGTATGACTTCGGCTTCAAAGGTTCGCTGTTCAACGAGCGCCTCAACTACACGATCGGCGGCTACTACATCGAGCGGTTCAATGTGACGGTCGACGACAACGTGGAGACGGCGCCTGGCGTATTCACCGTCGTGCGACGACGCGATGGCGACCAGTTCAATCGTGGTGTCGAGGTTGACGTGAACTGGGCGGTAAACCGCGAATTTTCGACCGGCTTGAGCTATGGACACATCAACGCGATCTATAGCGATTTTGGTTCGCGCTTTCCCGAGGCGGTCGGCCGGGCGGTGCAGAATATCTCACCGACCAATGGCAGCGCGTACGTGAAGTTCACGGGCAGCCACGGTGGGTGGAAGGGTTTTTCCGCCAATGTCGGTGTGACGTATGTTTCCGAGACGCCCACGGAAAGCCCGTCAGCGGGCGACACGACGGCGCGAGTCAACGGGGTGCAGGTCGTGACGGCATCGACCGGACAATGGAAGCTCACGGTCCCTTCGTTCACGCTTTGGAATGTGGGTCTGTACTACGGCTGGGGCTCACGTGAGTCCTTCAGCCACTCGTTGCGCCTGAACGTGAACAATGTGTTCGATCGTGACTACCTGAAGGTGAACCGAAACATGGGTGATCCACGGGGTATCTATCTCTCGTATACGTTGAGCTTCGGCGGTCACCTTCGCCACTGAGCCGCGGAGACGTTTTGCTCACCGCTCGGGCGCGGTGCAGTCCAACAGGTCTCGTCCGGGCGGATGTGGCGGGGGTGAAGGGCTGCGCAGCCGAAGACTGAGCCGTGGTTCGTCAACTCGTCGTCTCCCGCCACCCGCCACATGCGCCGTCTTGATTCACTGCTTGTCGCGATCAGCGCGCAAGAACGTCGCGACTTCCTGCCGGACCCGCGGTTCGCGCAGCTCTGCGGCCAGGCCACGCACTGGCACTCGTTGGATCCAACGGAACTGACGCGACCGGAGTTCGAACAGCGGTTGGTGGCAATCAACCCGGAAGTCCTGGTCACATGTTGGCAAACCCCGCCTCTGCCGAACCAACTGCGAGGCAATCTGCGCTACGTATGCCACCTGGCTGGATCGATTCGGCAGATCGTGACGCGTTCTCATCTGGCGAACGGTCTGATCGCGACCAACTGGGGAGGGTCGATCAGCCGGATCGTGGCCGAAGGCGCCTTGTCGCACATCTTGACGTGCCTCCGACATTTCACGTATTGGACCCTGGTGATGCATCGCGAGGGCGGTTGGAAAAATCGCGCAACGGAGACCGCTTCGTTGTTTGGCCGTAGAGTGGGTTTGCACGGCTTCGGGCAGGTTGCGCGGGAACTGGTGGGTCTGCTGAGACCGTTCGGATGCATGGTCACCGCGTTTGCGCCTGATGTTGATCGCGCGGTGGAGGAAAAGTATGGCGTGACCGCGGTCGCGTCGTTGGAGGAGCTGTTTGGCGGCAATGAGATCATTGTTGAGCTCGCACCGCTGATTCCTGAAACCACCGGCGTCGTGACGGAAAGCCTGCTCCGCCTGATTCCGGCGGGCGGAGTGTTTGTGAATGTGGGTCGCGGCGCGGTCGTCGACGAGGCGGCGTTGCTGCGGGTCGCGACGGAAGGAAAGATCAGCGTGGGATTGGATGTGTTCGCGACGGAGCCGCTACCCGCCGATTCCGGTTTGCGGGGACTGCAGAACGTCACGCTGACACCGCATCTGGCGGGCCCGACGACCGATCGGCGGCGGGATGCGGGTGAGTTCGCCCTGTCGAATGTGCGCGCGTATGCGAACGGCGAAAACGTTTTGGCTCAGATTACGCCCGAGAACTACGACTTGAGAACGTAGGTGAGGATCACGGACGCGATCGAGATCGAAGCGAGGAAGCGTCGCCTTTTGACGTGAGCGGACAATTCCGCTGGGGTGCGTCCATGAAAACGTTAACCCTGTCGTCACGAATCGCTCTTTTGCTGGCGGTCGCGCTGCCGGTTTTCGGTGCGGACGGATTAAGCGAAAAGCTGCAGCACCGCGTCGACGAACGCATCGAAGAGGCGAAGGCGTGGGCGGCGTTGCCCGCGGTCGTCGATTCCGTCGCCGCGCAAAACGCGCAACTGCCACCAAAGTATTTGGGACTCACGCTGGAAAAATGGGAGCAACTGCCGGAGCTTGATCCGCTGGTTCGCGGATTGACCAAGTCGCCCGCGGCGCTCGCGCTGAAGGCGAAGAAGACCGACGCGATTACCGAGGCCTTTGTCTCCGATGCGAAAGGGTTCAAGGTCGGCTTTCTGAACAAGTCGACCCGTTGGAATCACCTCGGCAAGCCGAAGCACGACGTCCCGATGTCCGGACATGTCTGGCAGGGGAAGCTCGAGCTCGATAAATCATCGGGTGCGCGCCAAATCCAGATCGCGGTTCCCGTTTTGAAGGACAACCAGCCGATCGGCTCCCTCGTCGTGGGCATTTCCCTGAGCGACCTTGTTGGTTGATGCGCCGGTCCGAAGATTGATGGGTTGATCATCCGTGCCCATCCGTCCAATCCGTGGTCCTCGGCTCCGTCGTTTTCGCTCAAACGTCGTGTCGTTGTCGTCGACCGAGCAGGAAATTTCCAGTTAAACACAAATCCAACCATGCAAGTCACCACTACGTTCCAAATCGAGGGCTATGACATCATCGAGCACAAGGGAATGGTCCGCGGGATCATCGTGCGCTCTCCCACCATTTCGCAGGGTATTCTGGGCGGCCTGAAGAACATCATCGGTGGTCGAATCGGAGCGTACACGGAGATGTGCGAGCAAACGCGAGGGCAGGCTTACGATGCGATGGTGTCGCATGCGCAGCAGTTGGGCGCCAACGCGATCCTCGGTGCGCGGTACGACGCATCGTCGGTTGAGCCGCGTGGGGGCGCCGTCGAAGTTCTTTGTTACGGGACCGCGGTCTTGATTCAGAAAAAATCGTGAAGGCAGCCCAATCGTTGAAGCTGCCTCCGCTGCGTTGTGCCGCGGCGCGCGGAGCGGAGGCGTACAGCGATCATCGATCGGCGTCGCCGCGGGTTTGGCGTGAATGTGCGGAGCAAATCACGCCAGCTTCCTTCCTCCGATGATTACAAAAATCGAGCGGTGGGCGTGGTGGGGCGGCGCGACGCTCGCCGTCATCGCGGGCATGGTGAATGCCGTCGGCTTCCTGAGTTATGCGCATCAGGCGGTCACGCATCTTACCGGAACCACGACCCTGATCTCGCTCGCGCTGGTTGATCAAGAGCCAGTCGAGTGGCTGCATCTCCTGCTGGTGGTGCTGGCGTTTGTTTTGGGCGCAGCGATCAGCGGATTTCTCATTCAGCACAGCACGTTGAAACTTGGCCGCCGGTATGGCGCGGTTCTCCTGCTTGAAAGTGTTCTCCTGGGCTGTGCGGCCGCCCTCATGAAATCGCACGCGGTTCTCGGCAGCTACTTCGCCTCCGCGGCGTGCGGACTGCAAAACGCGATGGCCACGACGTACAGCGGCTCCCTGCTGCGCACGACTCACCTTTCAGGAATGTTCACCGACGTCGGCGCGGCTCTCGGCCATTGGGCGAGGGGAATAGGAGTCGACTGGTTGCGAGTGCGCTTGAGCGGCCTGATCATCGTGTCGTTCGGAATCGGCGGATTCGTCGGTGCGCTGCTCTTTCGGAAACTGCAGTACGCCACGTTGTATGTGCCAGCCGTATTTACCGGTATCGTGGGAATCGGATACACCGCCTACGCTCACGCCAAGCGGGCGCGCGATCCGGTCGCCTAGGAAACTGGCAGGGAGCCAGCCGGGCCGTCCCTGCCTTGCTTCGGAACAGGTGCGGGCGACAGCGGCGCGTCGCCGAGCGGCCGCTGCGGCGTAAACAACCGGCTTCGCGGAATCGTCCTAGTTGCCGCGCGGAGCCAGCGTGCTGCGGGCAGGGCTGGCGGGAAGAGCAAAGCTGTCAGGGGAATCTGGATGCGCCGGATCGAAGCCGGTAAAATCATCAGCGATGTGCCCAGCGATCGGCAGCTTTGCGGCGCGCAGGCCTTGGATGACGCATTTCGCGAGTTCGTAGGCGCCGTAGTTGTTATGGTGAGTGGGATCCTTGCCGCCATTGCTGAACGCGAGCGGCGCTTGGGTCGGACCGAGTGCCTCGTAGAACGCGATGCTCATTCGTTCCAGGTCGACGAGCGCGACGCCTTCCTCGGCCGCCACCTCACGCACCGCTGCCGGATAATCACCGTGCGTGTTTTTGATTTTGTTTTGCGCGTCGAAGTTCCGGCGCTGCACCGGGGTGACGAGCACGGGAGTGACGCCGCGGAGTTTCGCCTCCGCGATGAACACCTTCAGGTAAGCCTTGTACGTCGTGTGGGCCTCGACGTAGGTCTGCGGCCAGTTCTTCTTTTCGTCATTGTGGCCGAACTGAATCAACCAGACGTCTCCGGCCTTGATCTGGCTAAGTACCTTTGCAAGCCGCAGCCCGGTGATGAAGGACTTCAGGGTTTCTCCCGATTCGGCGTGATTGGCGACGGCGATCTCCGGTTTGAAGAACCGGGGCAACATCTGCCCCCAGCTCGCGCCGGGTTCGTAGGGCTGATCCGTGACCGTCGAGTCACCGGTGACAAACAGTGTGGGGACGGTCACGGGAGCGATCGCGATCGTGCGGACGCGAGGCTTCGCGCCGTTGAATTCGAGCGTGAGCTTGTCGTCCCAGCGCAGCAGCCGCGTTTCGCGATCGTTGAGGACGACCGCTGAGCCGCCCGGCGCGTTTTTTTCCGGCGGCGGCACGCGGCTGTCGCGGACGTTGACGATGAAATCGCGAGTGACGAACTCGCCCGGTTTGGTGGTCAACCGTTGGAGCAAGAGCTGACGCGATTCAGCCTTCAGCGTGTTGTCCGATTCAGATTCGGCATCCCCGAACGTAACGCTCACGCGATAATTGCCCTCGGGCAGTGCCACGGAGAAATAGAACGGCGCGTTGCTCGTCGGATCGGGATGCGTGTTGAGATCAAACCCATGACCACGCTCGGGGCTGAACGTATCCGCCGCGGTGAGGTGGGTAAGATCGAAATTCCGTGCGACGGTCTCGTCCGCGAATAACGCTGCGGGTGCAGTGACGAGACTCAGAGCGGCGAACGTGCAGAAAAGAGACCGAGAGCGGGGTAAAGACATGGGTCGGAGGCGTGACGTAACGAGCCGGGGAGGGTGACGAAATACATCACGCGCGCCGCCCGCTCCGCCTCTCATCAACGCCGGACAGTGCGAACGGCACTCGATTGAACCGGAGACCACGGATTACATGGACAGCACGGATAATTCCGAGGATCGACGTAGGTCAGCGCGCTTGCGCGCGCCGTCCGGAGCTTTCCTCAGACAATGGCGCCGAGGGCCTGAAGCCCTCACCACCGGAGCGCGCGCAAGCGCGCTGACCTACCTCGATCGAGCGGCCACACGGGATGAACACGACTTGAAGATCGTTCCGCATCCGCGCTATCCGCGGAATCCGTGGTCTCCGACGATCGAGCACGCGCTCGACCGCCCGGAATCCATTACTGGTCGACGTCCGTGCGAAAGGGCGACGCGGGGAGATGGGCGCGGTTGAAAAGGTTTCCCGTCGGCACGTTCGCCCACGCATAGCGCACCTTCGTGGGCTGCGGGACGGCCGACGCGCTGACTACCACCGTGTCGCCCTCAATCACGGCCTGCGCGGGTTGGAAAGCGCCGGTCTCGCCCGCGACGGCGAAGCCCTTCAACTCTCGTTCACTCGCGCCACCGCCGGCGACGAGCCCGCCTCCCACGTGGGAGAAATGCAGCACCACACGTCCGTTTTCCGTCGTCATCGATTCGTAGCTGGGACCGGACGCTTCGATCGCCTCGCCATACGCGACCGCGCGAGCAGCCAGGGCCAGTCGTGCACCGACGGGCTGCTTGTGGGCCGGATGAATATCTTCGGCGTCCCCACAGTCGATCGTCACGATCATGGCGGTGTTCTTCGTCGTACGGGCCGCGACCAGCTGCGCCTCTCGGATCTCGGGCGGCATCGTTTTGTAAGGCGCGATCTGAACATACAAAAATGGGAAATCTCCCTGCTGCCACTGACGTCGCCAGTCTGCAATCAACGCGGGAAACAAGGTGCGATACTGCTTCGCCCGCTCGGCGTTGGCTTCGCCTTGATAGAACGTGGCGCCGCGGATCGCGTAGGGGATCAGCGGCGCGATCATCCCGTTGTACAGGACGCTGGCCGTGCCCGCGTTCTGCGTTGCATCCACGGGTGGTCGATCGTTTGCACCGAGTTGGGTCGCGAGCCGGCATTGCCACGCGCCGTGCAATGGAATCGACGCGAAGGTGTGGTCAACCGACTCGATCGCGAAGGGGAGCGTCTTGTCCCAAATTCCGCCAAAACCGCCGGTGTCCAGCACTCGGACCGCGATCACGTTACCCCGAGGCTTCAAACTGGATCCGGCAACTCGATACGAACGGGGGGTATCCCATCCAGAGATCCCGCCGACGCGCGTGCCGTTCACCCATGTCGTATCCGCGTCGTCGATCGCACTCAGTCGCAGTTCGACGTCGCCGCCTTTCCAGGACTCCGGCAGATCGAACGTTTTTCGAAACCACGCCAGACCATCCCAATCGGGATGACCCACTTCCTCCCACTGCGCCGGCAGCGTCATGGTTTCCCAACCGGATGCGTCGAATGCGGGATCGCTCCACGGCTGACCGTGCTGACCCGGATCAACCTCGGCGTACCAGTTTTCCAATCGCGTCTCATACCCGCGTTTCGCTTCAACGGCGTCGCGTCCCGCGCTTTCCAGCATCGCGAGAGTTTCGACGAATTCCGGAAACGCCTTCAGCCCATCCGCACTCGTCCACGCTTCCGCGGGGGTGCCGCCCCAGGAGCTGTGAATAATTCCGACCGGCACATCGAGTTTCTCGTGGAGCTCACGCGCGAAGAAATAGCCCACGGCGGAAAACTCGGCGACCGTGGCCGGAGAGCAGACCGTCCAGGTCGCTTCGGCCGACGCTTGCGGGGAGAACGCGGTGCGCTGCTTCACGTAGAGTTGGCGAATCTGCGGGTACTGGGCTGCCGCGACTTCCTTCTCCCAATCGACAATCGGTTTTTGGGGCGGACGCGGTCCAAGTTGTCGTTCCATGTTGGACTGACCGCCGCATATCCAAACTTCGCCGACGAGCACATCGTCCAATTTGATGGGCGGAGATTTGCGCGAGCCGGTGACGGAAAAGGGATGCGGTTTCAGCGAAGCGGACATCGGTGCCAGATCGACTCGCCAATGCCCCGAGTCGTCGGCGCGTGTGGCGAGCTTTTGCCCGGCGAAACGTACCGTGATTTTCTCCCGCGGTCCCGCGGTGCCCCAGATTGGCACCTTCATCTCGCGTTGCAGCACCATGTGGTTGCCGAACGGACTGCCGAGTTTGACCTCGGCGAAGGCGGCCGTGGAAAGGAGCAGGAAAACTAAGACGACGCGCATGGGAAAGGAGGGAACACGAACAACGCAGCGGAGCAGAGATCGAACGACCGCCGCCGTAGACACTAAAAAAGAGCCTTGGGCGCAGGCAATGAATTCTGCCGAGGACGCTCAGGAATCAATCACGCCCGTCGCCGGGTTGTCCTCGCGGTGGGCGTGGGATGCGCCGCGACCGTGCCGGGAGGCACGTCCCGATTGGATTTACCGGCCGGCGAGTGCGTCGGCGACGGCGCGTTGATACGCGCGGCGCATAGGCGAGTCGTCCGGATTCGGTTTCAGCAGATCGCGTTGGATCATGAAGAGGGTGATCAACCCGCGTTGCGGATCGGCCCAGCTGTTCGTGCCATGCGCGCCACCATGGCCAAACGTCCCGGGCGAGAGCGTCGCGTTGGCCTCCATTTTGGAGGGATCTTCAATGACGCAGAAACCGAGTCCCCACGGCATGCCTGGGCGAGCGGTGAGATCGCGCGTTTGCTTGCGGGTCATCTCGGTAACCGTTTCCGACTTCAAGATGCGATGACTGTCGAAGGTGCCGCCGTTGAGCATCATCCGATAAAACTGGAAAATGTCTGCGGCGGTCGAAAAAAGTCCGGCGCCGCCGAGCGGTGGCCGGGCCGGATCCATGACGGCAGCACCGTAGAGATAGCCGACGGTGATTTCCTCGAGCTTTCCGGGCTCGCGACTTGGGCGGTAGTCGCGCGCGCGGCGTTGCTCCTGTTCGGGGCTGGGATAAAATCCCGTGTCCTTCATCCCGAGCGGCTCAAACAGCCGCTGTCTGAGGAAAACTTCGAATGGTTGTCCGCTGACTTTTTCGACCACGCGGCCCAGCACGTCCGTGCCCGCGGTGGAATAGCCCCAGCGTGTGCCGGGCTGAAACCGTAGAGGCTCGCGAGCGAGCACCTTGCTCATTTCGGCGAGCGTCCAATGGGGATCCGTGACCGCGTACTCGCCCACACCACTCGTGTGCGTGAGCAGATCGCGCAGCGTGATAGGCCGCGTCGCTTTCACGAGGATGCGACGCGTCGCCGAGGATTCTTCGGTGACCCATTGACCCGCGAACTCAGGCAAGTGGCGTTCGACCGGATCGTCGAAGGTCAGTTTCCCGTCGTCGACGAGCAGCGCGATCGCGACCGCCGTGATGGGTTTGCTCATCGACGCGATCCAGAACAGATCGTCGGTCCTCATTTCACGGTGGGACTTGAGGTCACTCTCGCCCACGGCGGACAGGTGAAGGATGCGATCCTTGTCGCCCACGAGCATCACCGCGCCAGAGATTTCACCCTGCTCAACGAACGGTTTGACTTTGGCGGGCACCGGGGCGAACCGATCGTCGGCTCTGGCCTCGGGCTCAGACGCGGAGAATGCGAGCAGTCCGCTGAGTAAAACAGTGGAGCGGGAGAACAGGTGGCGGAGCTTCATATAGGGCGGGAATGCACGTCACGCGATTGAAAGCGCGCGTGCAGCGGAGTTAGATGAACGGGCGGCGATCGAGAACGAGTTTCAACGGTTGCGTGGTGATCACGTGTTGCGCGCCGAGGAAACGCTGCGCTTCCGCCGCAATGCTGATGGCAGCGGTGACGGAGTGAACCGCGAGTTTCCCGACGAACGTTTTGCTCCGACCGGCCGGACTGTAGACGTCGTTCATCAACACGTCCATGGTGCGACGGACGACGTTTTGCACGTCGGCGAAACGGTACGGACAGTAGCGCAAGGTGCGGGTCATGAGAAATAGCGCATCGAGGGTCAGCCAAAGGTGGTTTGATGGGTGCCAGTAGCCATCCGGCTGCTGCAGCCCGATGACCGAATCGATTCGGCGCTCCGGAAAGGGCAGGTGGCGATTGAAGTGTTCGTAGAGGAATTGGTAGTGGAACGTGCCGCCGATCTGGTCGAAGTCTCCGCCCGGTGGTTTGCCTTCGCCCATCAGACCGTTGCGCGGATCAAACTTTGCGTCGCACGTGCTGAAAAATTCGCCGAACCACGGCGGCGTGCCGAAGGCGGGGACCAGCGCGAAGATCGAACCGACGCCGGCGCCTTTGTGGCTTTCCGGGTAAACCTTCGTGCGCCAGTCGAGCGAGTTCAGGAAACCGCGAATGTCGCTGAACCGTGCCTCCATTTTGACGGGATGTTCGGGGTTGAGGTTGAGTAGCTGCATGGCAGCGAGCGCAAAGGCCGTGTTGTGCAGCGCATCGTGCGACGGAGATTTTTCCACCAGCAATCCTGTATCCGGATTTTGGAAGAGCTGAAAGGCGGCGCGCCATTCGGCTCTCTCCGCTTCGGTCGGACGCAATATCCCCAGCGTGTACAAAATGCAGGCCATGTCCGCCACACCGTAGAGTTCCGGTTCCTGGTCGCTCGGCGTTCGCGCATAAAGGCCAGCGCCACCCGGCAACCGGACGGAGGGCGCGAACTCTTCCACGATCCATCGCTCGAAGTCGCGCAAATCGTAAGCAGGCGCCGACGGGTCGGTCGCAGACGTGGGCGAGGCGGTTGGCGACGTGGAGTTCGCGCTGGACTCGGCCAGCAGTTGCCGGGTCAGCATCAAACCGCCCAGAGCGGTGCCGCTGCGACGGAGAAACTCAGCGCGCGTAAACAGTGCAGGAGAGATTGGCATGAGAGGGTATCGTCTGAGCCGTAGGTCGGCGCGCCGGGCTACGGGAGGTGGTTATAGGCTGCCAGAGGTTCGTATTTTTCCGGCTTGGGACGGAGTTCGACGATTCTGTCGGCATGGGCAGCTTTCGCGGGGGTGTTGCACAAGCCGAAGAACGGAACGACGTGGGGAACGAGATCGTCCGAGGGATGGCGGCTATTTTGTACCGGGCTCAGGCGGACGCGGCGACCTGCCGCCGGGACCGGGCGACTGTTTCAAATACTCCGGTGGCGGCTCTGGGTGCGCTGGGTCCATGTCTTTGAAATCATCCGCGATGAACTTCGCCAGGCCGGGCACGCTGCCCTTGATGCCGCGGACGATGTTCTTCGCGAGGAGGTAGCCGCCGTAGCCGCTGAGATGAGTTTGGTCAGCGAAGGCTGTGCCGACGTCGGGCCCGAGGGCGGTCCACATCTGTTTACTCATCGCCCACTGGTCGATGAGGGCGACGTTCTCTTTCTCAGCAAACTCCCGCATGGCCCGCGCCCACGGACCGACGGTGTCGCCGTTGCTCCGGCGCTCCATCGGCGTGACCAGCACGAGCGTCGCCCCGCGGCGCTTCGTTTCGGCGAGGAAGACGCCGAGGTAGGCTTTGAACGTCGTGGCGGGCTCGGTGTAGCTCTGCGGCCATTGCGGCTTGGAGTCGTTGTGGGCGAATTGGACCAGGAAGAAATCGCCCGCCTTCATCTGGCTGAGCACCTTGTCCAGACGCTGACCGGTGATGAAGCTTTTCGTTGTTTCTCCGCCCTCGGCGCTGTTGCAAACGGCGATTTCGGGCTTGAGGAACTGGCAGAGTTGCGTCGGCCAATTGCCACCAGGCCCGCGTCGTGGGTCGCCGACGGTCGAGTCACCGGCCACGAAGAGAGTCGGCACGACGTCGTCCTTTACGATCTCGATCGCCGACACGACCGGCCGATGCCCATTGAACTCGATCGTGAGTTTCTCATCCCAACAGCGCGCCTCAGCCTCGCCAGCGAGAAACATATGGACCATTGACCCGCCTGGCGCATTCGGCGGCGGGGGCGGCGTGATCTGTGGCCGGCGGACGTTGGCGTAGAAGGTCCGGGTGGTGGACGCCCCGGCGGCGGTCTTGATATCCGCGGCCATGATATGGCCCGACTCGGTGCGGATCGTGGTGTCTGATTCTTCAGCCCTGCCACCGAGCGTGACGCTAACGCGATAATTGCCTTCGGGGACTTTCGCCGAAAAGAAGAAGGGTGTGTCACTGGCGGGCTTGGTCCCGAGGTCGAAACCATATCCCCGGGCGATCGAATAGGGCTCGTCCGCAGCCACGCGAGTAACGCCCTCTGCGGCGGCCCCAGGACCGAACGTGAATTTCATGGCGACCGGGACGGGCGCAACGGCGGGCAGAGCCTTGTCCTCCGGACGCTGAGAGAACGCGGTCACGACTCCCAGCAGGCTGAGAAGGGGCAGGGAAAAGTGGGGATGGATTTTAATGGGATGAGGATTCTGCACCAACCAAGGGAAACGGAGCCGCGCAGGGAGGATCAGGCTCTTTCAACCTAAATTCCGCATTTGGCTAACCGCTAATCTTCGCTAATCAGCGCTGATAAAACAGAAGCAAAACATTCCCGGAACTTTTTGAGTCACCCGCGAGGTAAAGACGTGGATCACCATTCTCCGAATCCAATTTCCTGATGAGCGTTGATTAGCATTGATTAGCGGTTTCTTCTTCTGCGGTTTTTAGGTTCAAGGAGCTTGAGCTCTGGGTCTGCGAGTCTCCGCGATTCTAAAATTGAGTCAGTGGGGCGTTTTGCTGGGGTCGGCGAGAGTGCCGGAAGCGCCGATGTCTTGAGGGAGGGGGTCACCGCCTTCGACCAGGACGGGCGCGGTGAATTCGAGCGCGGCGACCGACACATCGGCATCGGGCGCAGTGCCCGGGAGCGTCACGACGAGACCGGCGGGAGTTACGGTCGCAGTCACCCGGGCACCGTTGGCCAGCAGCCGGCCAGAACGCGGAGTCTGCTTAACGCCGGGCAACAAAATTTTGCCGTCCACCGGCCAGGTCCAGGTGTGCACAAACAGCGTCGTCTCGCCACTGGGAGCGGTCCTGAAGGTGGTGCGGCCCCAGTCGAGCGGATTGAGATAAAGTCCGCCGCGCGTGGCATAGATGGCCGCACCGTTCACCTTCAGCCAGCGGCCGATCGCGAGCAGCCGCTCAACCTCGGGTTGCGGAATCACGCCCTCGGCGGTCGGACCGACGTTGAGCAGATAGTTGCCGTCCTTGCTGGAGATGTCGGAGAGATTGCGGATCAGCTGGTGCGCGGATTTCCAATCGAGATCATCCGCCCGGTAACCCCAGGACTTGTTGATGGTCATGTTGACCTCGAGCGCGCGGCCCTGCATGGCGCTAGCTGGAATGCGCTGCTCCGACGTGCGGAAGTCGCCGAGCACGCCGCCGCCAAGCCGGCTGTTGTGGATCAAGTGGGGATTGGCCACAATCAGGTCAAAGAACGGCCGGGCCCGCTCGGGGGTCATGGAATATTCCGTATCCCACCAGAGGATGTCCGGGTTGAATTTATCCAGCAGCTCGCGGGTCTGGGGCAGCGCGATGGTTTTCAGGTAAGTGTCGAAGTCGCCCTGCTTCTGAGCTTCGTCCCACGGCATGGTATTGCCCTTGCCGCCGCCCGGATTCACCCAGTCTTGCGACTGCGAATAGTAGGTGCCGAACTTCAGGCCGCGACGGCGGACGGCGGCCGCGAGCGGCGCGATCAGGTCGCGTTTGGCACCGGAGGCTTTCACGGCGTTCCAGTCGGAATTGGCCGAGTCATAGAGAGCGAAGCCGTCATGGTGTTTGGCGGTGATGACGACATATTTGACGCCGGCTTCGGCCGCGAGCTCGGCCCAGGCCTCCGGGTCATACTTCGCGGCGGTGAAGTCGTTGGCCAAGGCGCGGTATTCGGCCACGGGTATCTTTCCCTGGTTCATGATCCACTCAGCTCCGACCGATCGGCCCTGCCAGATGCCGGCGGGTACCGCATAAACACCCCAATGGATGAACAGGCCGAATCGGGCCTCGCGAAACCACCGAAGGCGGTCGTCCTGCTGCGCCTGCGGTTCATCACGGAAAACCGCAGGGAGAGCGGGCAGGCCAGCGGCGGCCGGCGCCATTCGGAGCGCCGGAGCCGTCGCGGACGTGTCCGCGGCGAACAACGGCGTGGCGACGAGCAGGAGCAGCGATAGCAGCAGTTTGGCTTTCACGTAAACGCGTCAGGGTTTTTGGTTGGGGCCGGGTGCCGCGGAGGCAGCGGGTCGCTGGCCGGCACCGCGGCGACTCGTCATGGCCGCTTCCTCCTCGGCGGTAAGCTTCGGAAGCTCCGCCGGCAATTGGTCGCCGACCATGCCCAGCATGGCGATGGTTTCGAGCCCGCTTTGTGAGGCTCCATTTGTACCACCGAAACCTTCGTCGATCGGGTTCAGCGCCTCAGGGCCGGTGATGTGTTGCAATGTCCGGCCGCGACCACCGAAGCGCGCGGTGCGGAGCAGGGCGTCGACGCCGGCCTTCTTGAAGGATTCGTTCTTGGTCTTGAAGTAGACGTAGGAAGCCAGCCGCCCGTCGCGGACGAAGGCCGCGTCAGCGCCTTCGGTGCCGGTCTTCATGTCGCGCTCGATGATTTCTTTTGGAGCACTGTAGAGGCGGCAGTATTGCAGCCAAAGCTTCTGCCAACGCGGATCATCCAGCATCATGTTCAATTCGAACACGACTTCGGCTCCGCCCATGATGGTGGCGAGGTTGTACACGCCCGGCTCGTCGCTGAGCTGCGCGAGCTTGCCGGTCGCGGGGTCGTAGCCGAAGACGAGGTTTTTTCCCGTGCGCAGGCCGAGCGGCATGGCGTTGAGACTTTCCACACCGGAGAGGATCTTATCTCGCCACCGCGTGTCGCCGGTGCGCTCCCATTCGGTCATCCAGTTGCCGAGGAACGCAAACCAGTCCGGCCCCAGCCGCACGCGTGTGGGCGCGGTCTTTTTCTCCGCTTCGGTGATAGGCTGGGCCAGTCGCATAGGGTCGAATTCCACAGTCTTGAAGTCGGCATTGACCATCTCGTGCATGACGTCGCCCACGCGTTCGTCGGTGGTCAGGTAATAGTAGAAACGGCGGTAGCTGGCCTGGCTGATCCGAGCTTCTTTTGCGCCGCAACCCCAGTGGCGCACGTTGTGGCGGGAACCGAGACCGGCGAAACGGCCCAAGTGGTAGCAGTCCACTTCGCCGGTGTGCCGGGTCATGGCTTCGGCCATGCGAAACACGTCGGCCCGACCGGTGCGAAGAAAACTATACCAGAGCCACATGTCGGGCCCGAGTTCCGAGTTAGCCCACGCCATGCCCCCAAGATCGTAGCGCCAGGTGTGGCGCTCGTCGTCATAGGAATGCATGACGTCGCCAAAATCCCAAAAGCCATACCAGTTGTGCTGGTCTGGCTGTGTGAGATAAAACTCCAGGGTCGTGGCCAGCTGCTGCTCGATCGCAGCTTTCACGGGGGTCGACGTGTCCCGCAGGCCCCAGTGGCCGAACGCCTCGGCGGCGTGCAGGTAAGACGGCGTGCTTACCAGCAGCGGCGGCGCCGCGCCCACGGCGGCCATCTTCACTGTATCCGCCTTGGTTGGTACAGCTGCGGTGGGGAACAGCATCAGCTCGCTCGTGCGGCCGACACCGGTCGCCGTGCTGAAACCCGGCTGCACGTCCTCGTAAACCGCCTCCAAGCCGTGGGCCTTGGTGTCGTAGTGCCGCAGATCCATGGCGGGGGCGTCGGGGGACCACAGCCAGACGGTGAGTTCCGCCTCGCCGGTCGACATTTTCTGCACCTCAAGCGAGGCCGGGTACGATTGCCAGAAATTCTTCAAGCTGACGGCCAGTCCGCCGCTGACATCGCCGGCGAACACGAGACCCGAACCACGCCGGCCCGCGCCGGCCGCAATCCACGCGCTCGCCGCGTTGGTGCGTTTCACGATGGTGAAGCCGTCGGAGTTGGGTTGCACGAGTTTGAAGCCGTCCCACACCGCCCAGTCGGCGAGCCAGCCCTGGCTGCGGGGAGTGACCTCCTCGCGGTTCGGAACGCGCACGCCGTCGATTTGGTGCGGATAGACGTCGGCCGTGCCATTCGGCTCAGCGACGAACCGTCCCCCGCGGCCGATCATCGGCTGGATGGGCTCGGACCAGAGCCCGCCGTCCTCTCCGGAGAAGCGCACATGCCGGTTCTGCACCTGCTCGCGTAACGGCACGCCAAATACAAGGCCCAGTCCGCGGATGAAGTCGCGGTCGTCGTCCCCGTCGAAAACGATCGAGTGCACCAGGCGGATTGATTCCTGACCGGCGTAAAAGTAAAGCCGCACCGTGAACGGTAGCCATGCGCGGTGAGTTTTCGTCCCGAGGTGCCGGCCCTCGATCTTCACCACGGCCCGTACGGGGCCCGTTTGCTCGAGCGTGACTTGATCCACGCGCGTGCCAAAGAGTTCGCGAGTTGGAGTGTCATCGATCGCTCCATCCGGGCCCTGCTGCACCACGCAGATCAGGCGGCCGGCGCGGGCCACTTCGCGGCCGTCGACGGTGATGCTGTCAATGAACGCCGAGCCGTGCTTGGGGATGCGAATCTTCACGCGTCCCGTGTCGATCTCGAACGTGGTGTCGCTGCGCTGAACCTTGAGACCGGGGCCGGTTGCGCTGGCCGCCGCACCGGAGGCGGCCGGCGCCAGCTTGAATTCCCCGGTCTGGGCGGGACCCGCGACGGTGGCAAAACCGCTCCACTTGAGGGATCCATCGGGCCAATACGCCAGGGGCCAGGTCTGTACGGGTAGCGTTTTCCCGTCCGCGGCGGTCAGAGTGAACGCTTGGGCTTTTGCGACGGTTCCCCGGCTCCAGGGTACGCCAAAACTTACGCCGACGTTGACCGGTGCGGGATGGCCGTCGAGCCAGTTGAGAGGGACCGAGGCGGCCGGGACTGTTTGGGCGCAAACGTTTCCCGCACTCAGGAGCGAACAGAGGGCGAGCGCGGTTGGAAGACAACGAAAGCGTGGAGCGGGGTGAAGGCAGAGCACAGGGGAGAAGATGTTAAGGTTTAGAGAGACTGCGCGTCCGCGGCGTCGATCTTCGTATCGACGACATCGAGACTACGCCGCGTAGCGAAGTCGCGAATCTTTCGCAGCACGAACGCGGGCACGCCACCGGCGCGCGGGGCACGAACATTGTCGAAGCTCGAGCCAACCACGTCATCCAGCACCACGACCGGTCGACCGTCAGGTTGGGTGAAGGAAAAAGTCACGTCGCGAATCGATAGATTGCTGACGTGTCGCGCGTAGAGCGCGGCGGCGGGGAGCAGTCCGAACATGCTGGGCTCGGGGTAGGCGGCGGCACGTTCTGGAACGGCAAGCGGTTCACGCGGGCCCGTTACGCCCGCTTCGCTGCCGCGGAGAAAAAAAGGATTCACGAGCTCCGCGGGCTGCTGCGTGACTTGCTCCGGGGTGAAGCCACCGCGAGATACGACGTGAAGGTCGCTCAGCGTCACGTCTTCGATCGGGTGATCAGGCAATCCGGCGAGAAGGATGGGGAATCGGCCGTCGGCGCGGTCGACGGTGACATGACTTATCTTCACGCGGCGAATTGCCCCGATCGGCGTTCCATCTGGTCCGCGGGCCCGATTGCCCAGGCGAATAAAGATCGGTGAATTCGTAATTTCTCGCAGGGTCAGCCCAGTGATCACGACATCTTCGATTTCGCCGCCGTCCACCGTCTCGAGCGCGAGACCACGGGACCGTTCAAAGGTGCAGTTCGCGATGACGATATTGCGGAAGCCACCATTCGATTCGGTGCCGAGTTTGATCCGCCCGGTGGGTCCGTCCCGATCGGGAGCACGCTCCATGGTGCGGAGGTAGGTTCCCGCGAGCACGGAACCGATGTCGTAACCGCTGACGGCGCAGTTGGTGATGGTGACGTTTTCCGTGGCCCGGGCCGACCCGAGCGCGTAACTGCTTTTCAGCACGATCGCGTCATCATGCGGGGCGTTGACGGTGCAGTTCGCGATGCGAACGTTGCGGCACGCATCGATGTCGAAGCCGTCGCGGTTCGTATCGATTTTGAGATTGTCGAGTGTGAGGTGATCGACGCCGGTCGCGAGCAGGGCGAAATGGCCGCCGTTCAACACGGAGAAATCCCGCAACGTAACATTGCGACAGTTCTTGAGGGCGATGGCCTTGTTGCCGAGGCCATCCATGTTTCGAGCCGAGCGAGCGCCGGGCGGGGAGGGCGGTGAGCTCGGGGCGACCGCCGCCGTCGAGGGTTCTACCGCGGCGGGCGCCGGCGAGCCGGTCGGAGGAACATCGCGTCGCGCCGGCGGTCCGGACCGCGTCAGAACATTCGAACCGTCGATGAGCCCAGGACCGACGATGGAGACGTTTTCCAGGCCGTCGCCCCAGATCAGGCTGTTCTGCCAGTGGCTGTGGCCGAAGTCCTGATACAGCTGCGACGCGTTCGGTTCGGCGGCATCGTACTGCCCCGCCGTCGGCGACGGCTCGGCGGCGACCAGGACTGCACCGGGTTCAAACTGCAGGCAGAGATTGCTTTTGAGTCGGAGCGAAAAACTCAGGTAGCGCCCGGCCGGCAGCACGACTGTGCCTCCGCCCGCTTGCGCGGCGGCGGTGATGGCGGCGTTGATCGACGGAGAGTCCACGGTCGTACCGTCGCCTTTCGCGCCGTAGTCCCGCACGTTATACGGAGCAGCGAACCCGCTGGTCGCGAGCGTTGAGAGTAGGGCGACGAGACCGAGAAAGTGCATGATGATTTTAGCCGGACGTGCGTCGAAAGGTATGGAGTGCGGCGGCTCGACGCCGCTTTCGACGACGCGGCTCGACGCGTCGCTCCGACCAACCTTGAGTTTTGCCGCGCAGGTAAACCGGGCCGTCGAGCCGGCCCTCTAAAAGCGGCGTCGAGCCGCCGCACTCCAGATCGGAGAAGTCCGCGGGCATTAGCGGAAGCGGTAGAGTTTTACCCGCAGAATGGTCGGTTGACCTGATGGCAGACGGAGTCCCGTTCCCGTTTGATGTGCGGCCACGAGCGCGGGCACATCGTAGGAAATCATGATCTCGTCACCGTTGAGTCGCCGACCAGGAATCCACTTTCCATTTTCGAAAACGCCCTCCTCGACCGGGCCGAGGCCGACTGTTTCATCGCCCGCTTCGGTGGCGAAGGAAACCTGGAGATCGCTGCCGGCGACGATGAACTCATCGGGGCCCGTCGCCAGCATCAGACCAAAACCACGCTCGGGCATTTGATTGGTGCGTCGACTGGGGAGCAGACCGGTTTGGAGCACATAGCCCCCGAGAAGAATTTTCTCCGAGGCGTTTTGCTTGTCGAGTGAGACGGCCGAGATCGTGTGCATCGCTTGGTGCTCGAGGATGAGCGGCGCGAGTTGGGCCAAGACTTCGTAGGCTTGATGAAGCGGGCCACTCGCGGGATCGGGCTCGGCGTCGATGCCGAAGGGCGAGTAGCCGATCGAGTTGAAACGCCCGATCGCGACGAACGCGTTGGCCGGACCGACTTCGCCGCCGCGCGATTCGGGCACGAACAAGGTATTGCCTGACCGCGTGAACTGGGCGCAGATCTCGGTGAAATTGGACCGGTAAATATCTGGACAGAGCAGATCGAGATGCGGCGCACCCGCGCGCCAGAGATCGAGCATGTGCGCCTGCGGTCCGCCTGACGGATATTCGCCCGGAGATTCGTCTGCGAGTTGCACGATCCACGCGTTGACGAACATCGGGAGCGCGTACTCCGCTTTGCCGGCTGCGGTCACGCGATCCACGTAGCGCGCGTAGTGCCAACCCATGAAGGCCTCGTCGGCCGCCGGACTCCGTCCAAACACCTCTGCCCAGGTACCCGCGGCTTTGAAACCGGTCGATTGCCAGAGCGCGCGCATTTCCGGCAACAGGTTCTCGCGGTGCGACGTGAGGAAATCGAGCAGCTCGCGTGCGACGGGTTGGTTGAACGCCGTCTCTGCGGCAGGCAAGCGATCCCGGGAGTCGCCGTGAAGACCCACTTCGTTTTCGACCTGAACCATGACGACCGTGTGTTGAGCTTCGTCGATCGAGCGGACGTGGCGCATCAACGCGGCGAACGCCTTGGCGTCGGCGGCGGAGTTGGCGTCGCTGAACGTGGAGAGAATCTCGACCGTGCCGGCTTTGATTCGGGCGCGAGGGAAACGCGCTGCATCGCGCTTTACCCATTCTGGGATGTAGTGACTGAAGCCGTTTTTCCAACTGCCGAACCAGAGCAGGATCAGGCGGAGATGGTGCGCGCGCGCGTCCTCGATCAGCTGGTCGACCATGGTGAAGTCGAATTTCCCTTCGGCGGGTTCGATGACGTCCCACGGTACGGCAGCCAACACCGTGTTCAGGTGCATCTCCGCGAGGTGCGGCCACGCGGGTTTCATGAAAGCCCGGCTGGTCGAACTCGAATTATGCAATTCGCCGCCAAGGACCAGAAACGGCTGGCCATCGACGATCAGTTGGCGCGTTGCACCGCGCTGCTCGATGTGCGTCGGCTCGGCGGCGCGACTGACGAGCATGAAGGCAAAGAGAACAAGGCATGACGCGAAAGAAGATCTCATGGGGCAGACGCGAGGGGAGACGCGGGCGGAAACGAAACGATGCGCGCTGGAGCGGGCGAGCAGCGACATCAGCGGACTGTTTGGTAAACGGATGCAGCGTTGAGCGGCCGCCCGCAAATCCGGCCCGAACATCGTTCGATCACGACGGGTCCGGTGCCACCAAAGGCGTCGGCTAGCGACGCCCCTACAACTTATGCAGCCTAGGCCAGGTGCAACGTAGTGCGGAACGGCGTGGCGCCCGTGAGGTACACGCTCAAACCGTCCCACTTCGGAATCGCCCCTCTGACTTGGGTGTAGACGTGTTCAACTTTTCCGGGACCGAATTTGATGACCTGGTTATCGAACACGTATTCGCCCTCTCCCTTGCGCAGGAGAAACGCGTCTTTGACGTTGGGCAGGGGCTCGACGCCGCGCAATTCGCCCCCGTGCCGAAAGGCGAGCTCGAGCGACACGGGGACGTGGTCGGTGCCGGCGATATCAATGGTGAGATCGAACTGTCCCTGCGATTCGGTGACGGTGACCACCGTCTCCAGTGATTGGACGTCACTGTGCGCGCGTTTCTCGTTCTGATTGGTCGCCAGCGTGCCGTTCGGTGCCATCAGAACTTTGCCGCCGTTGGCGGCGATCTGTTCTTTGGTCAGCGGCTGAAAGTAGACGCCCTGAAGCTTTTGCCGAAGGACGTATTTGCCACCCTCGACGACGAGCTCTTCCCCGATGAACTGGCCTTTTCCGAAGAAGGCACTCGCGAGCCGAACCGCTTCGAGCGCGGCGCGGCCCTTCCTCATGGAAAACAGCGTGGAGTTGTCCGCAAGGATGGTGGCGCTAACCGGCCCTCGACGGATGCGCGCGAGCTTCGAGTACGGAAACACTTTCGCGTAGTCGGTCGGAAGAGGCGAGCTGGGCGGCAGCGCGCGCAACAGTTCCGGTTCCGTCAGAAAAGCGGCCAGCATGTAGCCCAGCTGACCGGCCGCGGTCTGTTCGATCTGACGAGCCATCGCCGCGAAACGTCCGTCCTGATCCAGAAGTGCCAGCCAGCGGTAACTGTAGTAATAGCGGCCGAGGCTCCCGCGTTGATACTTGTCCTGCCGCTTGGACGCTTCCGTGACGACCTCTCCGTCCGGATGAACGTAGAAGAGCGTCATCTCGAGATTACGGCGGATCGTATCGAGCAAGGCGGTACGATGTAGCAGCCGAGCCACTGTCCCGAGAGCCTGGTTCACCACCGCGGAGTAAATCGACGTGCTCTTCTCGGTGTACTGGCCATCGGGATCCTGATCCACCGATTCCGCCAGCCATTCGTCGATTCGGGCGACATATCGCTCGTTGGGGAAAAGCGCGTTCACCCGGGCCAATGCCCCGCACACAACCCAGCGATGGTTGGGGGTGTGCACGCCGCCGGTGACGAGCGCTTTCCCAGCATTCAACGTGAACTTTTCCAGGTCCGCCCGGAGTCGGTCGGCCGGAGTCCATTTGCTGATGCGGAGCAATTCGATCGCCGGGCCGATGAGCTCGAGGAGGAACGCCGTGTCCGGGGTGGAGTGGAAGTTCGTCGAGATCATGTCGATGGTTCCATCCTGATGCTGCGCTTGAAGCAGGAACCCGATTGCAGCCTCCGCCGGAGCGACCAATTCCCGGGACTGGTAGTACCGCGATTCCGGGCAATGCCACGCGTTCACGATCGAGGCGATGAATCCGCCGGTAGCGCTCGGATTCGCGATGACGTACTCGTCGGGCATCGCTCCGTTTTGCTGCTGACCTTCTACCTTTTCCTGCCGACCGAGTCCCTTCCGAACGGATTCGTCGTTGTCGCGAATCAGCGTCAGCAAAAACGGATCGCGTTCCGTCGTGGCCGAAAACAGGCGTGGAGCCAGCGCAGCCATGCCGATGAGCCCCGAGGTGGTTTTGATAAAGTTACGGCGGTGCATTTCAGGAAGGGGGACCCAACGCGGGCAGCGCACAGGCGTGCGCTACCGACGATTTCAGACAAACACGAATGGACGGAACGGACGATCCGGAGTCCGTTCCGCCGTTTAGGAAGTCTTGATTTTAGAACTTCGTGCCGAGGGAGAACAGGAAACCACGAGGATCGCCGAAGCCGCCGAAGTTTCCTTCGCGATATTCTTTGTCGAGGGCGTTCTTGACGTTCAGCTGGGCGACAACGTCGTGCAGCCCCATCTTGAAGCGATATTGCACGAGCAAATCGACCGTGGTGTAGGCCGGCATTTTCGCCGTGAGGTTGGGGTCCGCGACGAACACCGACGAGGAGCTATCGTGAATGCCGCCGCCAAACGACCAGCCGGTCAACCCGCCCGTCTGCACGTCGTACTTGGTCCACAGTGACAAGACATCTTTCGGATAGGCGGCGAGTGGCAGGCCAATACGCGCCGGATTCGTGGATGTGACGGTCTCGGCCTTGGTGGCATGCGCATAACCGACGACGATCTGCCAGTTCTGCTGGGGATTGTAGGAGAAATCGACTTCGACGCCGTTCGACTCCTCAGCGTCACCGTAGATGAACCATGGCTGACGACCGGTCGCGACCTCGCGCGCCGAATCGCGGGACGAGAGATTCTCGCGCTTGATGCCGTAGAAGGAGAGGGAGCCCGCGAGTCGTCCGTCCAGGAGCGAAGATTTCAGACCGATGTCGTAGCCTTTGCCCTTCACCGGATCGAGACTGCGTCCGTCGGCGTCAGCACCGAGTTGCGGCTCGAGTGATTCCGAGTAGGTGGCGAAGGCCGAAAGATTGGGCGTGATCTTGTAGAGCGCGCCATACAACGGGGTGTAAGCGACGGTCCAAGGCGTCGTGACTTCCGGATTGGTGACTTGCCGCTGGTACCGGCTCTTGCGGCCATACTCGTTGCGGCGGGTGCCGACGATCGTGCGGAATTTGCCGTTGAGGAACTCCGATTGCAGACCCACGTAGTAGCCGAGGAGCTTTTCCGCGCGTCGGCGCATGATGTTCCACGACTCGGATGTCGCGTTGAGTTCGGCGACGGCATTGCGCAGCGGATCCGTGCGTGGATTCCAGACGGCGAATGAACCATAGCGACCATCCTGGAAACGGCCGAGCGTATCGAACCAGCCGGGCGTATCTTGATTCACGCGCTGTAACTCCTCACCGACGGACAGCGTGTTGCTGATTCCAGCGATGTTGAAGCGGTAGGTGAGCTTGTTGTCGAAATTGTAGGAGTCGCGGTAGTTCGCAAAATTCCCGAAGCGGAATCGCACCGTGCCATTGGCGAATGGCTCCTGGTCGCCGCCGATCGAACGCAGGATTTCGAAGTCATCGATCGCGAAATTCCACTGCATTTGATAGACCAGATTGTCGCCGATCTTCTGCGTGTACTCGAGGTCGACCGTTTTTGATTCGTAGTAGGAGAACGTCCCCTTGCCCATGGTGACCTTCTTGCCGTACGGGTCGCCGCCGCCGAACACGGGGGCGAAAATGTCGAAGGTGGGAACGCTCGCGAAACCATTGGCGTTCAGCCACGCGCGCGGAGCTTGGCCGTCCGGAACGGAGGGGTTGTTGAGGTAACGGGAGTTGCTCCGCAAGACGGCGGCGGATTCGCGGTCTTGGTTCTTCCGCCGAATGGTCTCAACGTCGACGGTGATCAGGCCCTCCTTGAAAATCTTGTAGGCCACGGATCCGCCGAGGTAGTGCTCCCGCTTGAAGTCGTCATTGCGCCAGCCGTCCGCGTCGATGGCCCCGACGCCTGCCCGAAAGGCGAGTTTCTCGCCGCCGAAGTTGTAGTTGAACTCCGCCTTTTTGAAATCCCAGCTGCCGTAGGTGACCCGGGCGTCGCCGCTCTGGTCGTTGAAGATCGGCTTTTTGGTGATGTAGTTCACCACTCCGCCGGGACGCACCAGGCCGAAGAAGATCGAGGACGAACCCTTGATGACCTCGATCCGATCCATGCCCCAGGTCGAGTAGAGCTGGCGGCGGTATTGACCGTTGCGGTACGACTGGAGGCCGGCGAAGCCGCGGATGTTGATGTACGATTCGTAGTTGGGATTGGTGATGATCCCGGGCACGTAACGGAGCACGTCACTTTGCAGACTGCCGCCCACATCCTGCACGAACTCGTTGGTGAGGACGTTGATGGTCACCGGCGTGTCGATGATGTTGGAGCCAAAGCCGGTGGCGGTGATCGCGCTTTGCGCCCGGTAACCGGTCGCGCGTGCCGAGGAGACGTTGAAGTCCGAGAGCTTGATCACCTCGTCGGTGGTCGTTCGATCCGGGGTGGTTGTGGTCTGGCCGAAGGCCGCAGTGGTGGTGAGAATAGCGAACGTTATCGCAGGCAGAATCTTCATGGGTGTGTGGGGTCAAGGGTACGAGCAGCAGGACGCCCGGACGTTTGCGCGTAGTTGTTCGGTAAGTCTATTGCTACCCCAGTCGAACCGTTAAATTGTTGCTCGTGCCGATGGACACGGGTTGCGTTTCGACATGGCCACTTTCTCCACCCTGCGAACGTTGGCGTCATCCCTGGGTCTCTCGGCTGCGACCGTTTCGGAAGGGCTGCGGAACAGCCCGAAAGTTAAAAAAGAAACGCGCGCTCGCATTCACGAAGCGGCGGCCGCGGCAGGATACGTGCATAATCCGCTCGTTGGCCATGTAATGGCGGACCTTCGGCGACGGCAGTTGCAGGGCTGTCGCGGAGTGATCGCGGCGCTCAACCTGCGCGAGCAGGCGAATCCCTTGCGGGCTCGGTTCCAGGATGCTGTCCTGCAAGGCGCGACCCGACGGGCCGAGGAGCTGGGATTTGGCCTCGAGGTGTTCTGGGTCGGCGGAAAGCAACTCTCCCCGAAACGCTTGAATGTCGTTTTGCACACCCGGGGAATCCGCGGTGTCTTCGTCATGCCGTTCGAGGCCCATCAAGACTGGTCGGAAGTGGATTGGCCGAACCTGTCCGCCGTGCGAATGGATTATTGTCTGAGTCAGCCAGCGATGCACACGGTGTGTCCCGATCATCACTCGGGGCTGATGCATGCGATCGATCGATTGCGGTCGATGGGGTATTGCCGCGTGGGCCTTTACGTGCGACACACCGCCGAGAAGCGGATCCTGTACAAATGGACGGGCGCGCTGATGAGCTACCACCAGCTCATGACACCCGAGGAGCGCGTGCCGCCCTTGCTGGTCGACGAGCTGGATCCGGCGGCATTTCTCGCCTGGTTCGACGAGCACCGGCCCGATGTGATCATTGGGCATCATCCGGTGGTGATCGAGTGGCTCGCGCGCCGGAAGCTTCAGGTGCCCAGAGACGTGGGTTTTTTCAATCTGAACACCAACCAGGAGCCGCATCCCTCGGCCGGGCTTGATTTGAGGCCGCATCAGCTCGGCGCGGCGGCGATCGACTCCGTGGTGGCACAAATTCAGCGCAGTGAGCGCGGAATCCCCGCGCATCCCAAAACGATCACCATCGAAGGCACCTGGGTCGACGGCCCCACGGTGCGCAACAAACTTCGCGCGCTGCCAGCGGCGTAAGCAAACGGTTCGATTCGCGCGACGATTGCGGCAAAATACGATCGACGGGAAATTCGTTGCCCCGATGCGTCGCCCCCACCGCCTCTTGTTTTGGTGCCTGCGCCTTTGGGGTTTAGCGATTGTCGGAAGTGGGGCCTTCGCCGACCAAGTTGGCGGATTGGTGACGATTCGCGCCGTGCCCGCGACGTCCGCCGAATGGACCGATCTCGTGCCGGCCGGTGCTCCGCGAGATCGTCTCACGCAGGCAGATGGCGACGAATGGAGACTGGAGGACGTTTCGGGTGCCACGGTGCTGGTCCGGAATCAAAAGGCCACGGCTGAAAACCGTATCCCGCTACCCGAGTTGCTGCGCCAAACCGTGTTGGGTCGTGCGAGCCAGTCCTGTCTCGTCGTTGCCGGCATCGCGGCGACGCCAACGGAATCGAAGCTGCTGATCGCGAGTTATAATATCGTTACTGACCGGTGGCACGTCATTGACCGCTGGCCGGTTGCTTCCGCCGTCCACCTGGCGTGGGTCGGTAAAGCCTTGTGGGTGAAGCAAGGTGAAGGCGCGACTGCCACCGTCGTTCGATATGAAATCGTCGTGCCGTCGCCGCCGGTGCGCACCACGGATGTCGTCGTTGTCGCGGTCTATCTTGCGGCCATGCTGGGCATCGGACTGTGGTGCTCGCGCGGTGGCGGCACCTCGACGACCGACTACTTCCTCGCCGATCGGGGGCTGAATTGGTTTGTCGGCGGTGTGACGCTGTACGCGACCGCGACCAGCGCGATCAGCTTCATTTCAGTTCCGGCCAAATCGTTTGCGACCAACTGGCAGTACATGGCGTACAATTACGTCACCCTGGTGGGCACGACGATCGCCGCGGTGGTGCTGATCCCGCGATTGCGACGAATGAATCTCGTCTCGGTTTTCGAGTACCTGGAAACCCGCTTTCACCCGTCGCTCCGGATTTTCAGCAGTGCGGTGACGATCCTCTATAATTTGGTAGGCAAACAAGCGGTGGTGATCCTGCTGCCGGCGCTCGTCATGCAGCAGTTGCTGGGATTGGCGCCCACGATCGGCGTCGTGATCATCGGAGTTCTGACGACGATTTATACCGTGATCGGTGGTTTTCGCGCCGTCGTTTGGACCGATCTGGTCCAGTGCTTCATTATGTTGGGCGGGGCGGCGGTGGGCGCGTGGTGGATCTGCCATTTGGTCGGCACCGACCTTTTCGGGATGCTGCGCGAAGGCGCTGCGCTTGGGAAAACGACGATTTTCAATTTCGATTTCAATCTGGTGCAGCCGACGTTCTGGGCGTTCCTGTTCACCGAGATTTTCAACGTCATCACCTGGCCGAAGGACCAGACTCTGATGCAGCGAGTCTTTGCCACCAAGAATGAACGCCACGCGTGTGGCTCCGTGATCTTCATGGCGGCGCTGGTGATCCCCGGTGCGACCACGTTTTTCATGATCGGTACTGCGCTGTTTCTGTTTTACCGCCAGCACCCCGAACGCTTCGTACCGACGGTCGCCAATGACTCGGTCTTCCCGCTGTTCATCGCCTGGGAAATGCCGGCTGGTCTTGCCGGCCTGCTGATCGCGGCCATCCTCGCCGCCTCGATGTCGACGCTCAGCAGTGGCATCAGCTCGGTCGCCACTCTGGTCCGCGTGGATTTCCTCGATCGGTTTCCGGTCTTTGCGCCGGTGAAGGATCGCATTTCCAACCGCGGACTCGTGCTGACCATCGGTGTCATCGCGACCGGATTTGGCGTCGTTGTGTCCCTGATGGAGATCAGCTCATTGCTTGATTTCGGGATGCAGGTGGTCGCGGTGTTCGGTGGCGGCTTCGCCGCCGCCTACGGACTGGGGCTGTTCACGCGGCGCGCGCGTTGGGAAGGCGTCCTGATCGGCACGGTGGTGAGTGCGATCGCGTCGTTTTTCCTCGTGCGGACCGTGAGTCCGATTCTGATGCCGGCGACGACGATCGGCATCAGCTTGGTCGTGGGCTACGTTTCCAGTCTGCTGCTCTCCGCGTTTACTCGCCCTCTCGCTTCATGAAAAATCACACCGGCCCGATTTTCGATGTTCATCAACACGTGCTCTGGGGCGGGCGTGATATTCACGGACTCATCGCGGACTTCGACCAGTACGAGGTGAGTGAGGCGTTGCTGATGACCTGGCAGGTGGGAATGTTTGAGCAGCACACCGTTGAGCCCGAGTTTTTCAACTCGGTGCAAGTGTTGCCGGACGGCACGCACGCCGGTCTGCCGCTGCCCGATCTCCTGCGCGCCATCGATCTGTATCCAAAACGGCTGCACCTCGGCTATTGCCCGCATCCGCTCTGGCCGGGTGCGCCGCAGATGCTTCGCTCGGCCACCGAGATGTACAACGTGCGCCTGTGCGGCGAATGGAAGTTCACGATGCCGCTGGATGACCCGCGCTCGCTCGAGGTTTTCAAGATGGCGGGAGAGCTGGGATTGGCGGTGTTGCTGCACCTGGACGTCCCTTATCTCGCGGGAAGTCCGAAGCTGCAGCGCGTCTGGTTCGGCGGTGACATCGAGGCGCTTGAGCGGACGTTGCGGGCGTGTCCTCAGACGAAATTCATCGGACACGCGCCAGGTTTTTGGCGCGAGCTGGACGCTGATGCGCCCACGCGTCCCGAGCAGTATCCGGCGGGTCCGGCGACGGGTGAAGGCCGACTGCACGCGTTGATGCGCCGCTACGAGAATCTCTACGCTGATATCTCCGCCAAATCGGGGCTCATCGCGCTTACCCGCGATCCCGCCCGCTCGCGGCAGTTCCTGCTCGAGTTTCAAGATCGGGTGGTGTTTGGCCGCGACCAGTATGGCGGTGATCATCTTGCCTTCATCGACGGGCTCGAACTCCCGTCCGACGTCCTCAAAAAAATCCTCTGGTCGACGTCCCGCGCGTTGCTCCGACTGCCGTAAATTTTGCCCCATGCCCAAAACTTCTAGAACACCCGCTCTCCCGAAGCTTCCGCCGATGGGTCTGGGCGAATGCCTGATTGGCGCCGCGGAACTCCGCAACGTCACTCAGGTCATCCGCAGTCAGACGCTCTTTCGCTACTATGGCGTCGGCAACGCGCCTCATCCGAACAGCTTTGCGTCCCGCGTGGAGCGCGCAGGCGAGAAGATGCACCACGTGCCCTACGCATTGGGCGTCAGCAGTGGCACGGCGGCGCTCGAGGTCGCACTGGGCGCACTCGGAGTGGGACCGGGTGACGAAGTAATTATTCCGGTGTGGAGCTGGGTCTCGTGCTTCGTGGCGGTCGTGCGCGTGGGTGCGCAACCCGTGCTGGCCGAAGTCGACGACACGCTGAATCTCGATCCAAACGAAATCGCGCGGCTGACGACGCCGCGCACGCGGGGCGTGATGGTCGTTCATTATCAAGGGGTGCCGGGTGATCTTGATCCGATCATGAAGGCGGCGAAGGAGCGCGGGCTGTGGGTACTCGAGGATAACGCGGAAAGCCTCGGCACGACGTACAAAGGCAAACCGGTGGGCTCGATCGGCGACATCGCAATCTGCAGTTTCCAGCAACGAAAAGTCGTGACGACCGGCGAAGGCGGGATGGTGCTGACGAAGTCCGCGAAGTTATATGAGCGCGCGGTGCGCATGGGCGATCTGGGCCTTTATCGGCCCGAGCATCAAGCGAGGACGCCGGCGCAGGAACCGATGTTTGTCGGCAGCAATTTCCGCATGAGTGAACTGACGGCAGCGGTGGCGCTGGCCCAGCTCGCGCGAGTGGGACCGATGGTCGAGAAAGTGCGGAGCCTGCGCGACACGTTGCGCGGGGAGATTGGCGACATCGCCGGTGTCACCTGGCGGCGAATACCGGATCCAAAAGGCGACATCGGTTTTGAGACGTATCTCTTCATGCCCACGGCGAAGCAGGCGCAATCGGTGCGGGCCCGGGCAGGCGGGCGCGGCATCACGCTGACGCCGCACACCGGAACGTATGCGCAGACGGCGCGTGAGTACGTGAAGAACCGTTCGACGCACGCCGCGGGGCGGGGACCCTTTCAGCATTACAAAAAATGGCCCGCTCCCGGCTACCGACCGGAGGATTTCCCGCGCACGCATGATCTGGCGGAACGGCTGGTCGCGATTCCGTTGGGCGTGCTCTTCAAAAAATCACAGGCCGCGCTCATTGGGCGGGTGTTGCGGGAGGAAATTCGGCGAGAGCTGGGGTGAGGAGCGGAGTGAGCCGCGGTGGTTGAACCACGGGGACGCCGAGATTGTCGACGGTGGAGCGGCTTGTCCTGAAGACGCTGGCTTGAAGGTGAGAACTCTCAGCGCGTTAGGGACAAAGCGCTCCACTTCCGAACTGTGGGTCAGCGCGCTTGCGCGCGCTCCGAACGCCTTGGCCCGAACTCCGTGTTCTCCGTGCTCTGTGGTAAAATCTTACTTCAGCGCGCGCGCGAGCGCGCTGGCCTACGGGCTGCTTCGGGCGCAGAAATATGAATCAGGCGGGCGACGGGAGTCGTTGGGCGGCGGCCTGGGTTCGCAGGCAAAGCTCGGCGGCTTTGAAGGCGTGCGCTTGCGACTGCGCGTGCTCGGTGCGTTGCAGACAGTCGCGGACCAACTCGCCGTAGAAGGGAAGTCCGACGCGGCCGGCGCATTCAATGCGGTGCTCTCCTTCAGCGTCGACGAGAATGAGCAGTTCTCCTTTTGACGATCGCGCCACATCACAGAAGCTCCGCAGTTCGATCGTCCCATGTGTGCCCAGAATAAAAGTACGCCCGTCACCCCAGGTCGTTTGGCCGTCAGGGGTGAGCCAATCCACCCGGTGGTGATGGGTCGCTCCACTGCTGCCGAGCAAGGACGCTTCGCCGTAATCCTCGAGTTCCGGAGTGGAAGGATTGGCGTGATTAGCGACGGCCGCGTGCAGGACCTCGGCATCGGTTGAGCCCGTGTAGGCGAGGAATTTATCGCACTGATGGCTGCCGAGATCGCAGAGGATTCCACCGTAGTGTTCACGTTGGAAAAACCACGCGGGGCGATTCGGTCTGTTCAAACGATGGGGCCCCAGACCGATGACTTGGAGAACGCGGCCGAGCGCGCCTTCCTGAATCAAGCGGCCGGCATGCACCGCGCATTCGACGCCGAGTCGGTCTCCATAGAAAATCGCGTACTTCCGTCGCGTGTCCGCAGCCACTCGACGTGTGTCTTCGAGTTGGGCCAGCGTCGTAAACGGTGGCTTGTCGGTGAGGTAATCTTTCCCCGCCCGCATGACACGGCAGCCAATCTCCGCCCGTCGCGAAGGAATGGCGGCGGCGGTCACGAGTTGGACCTCCGAGTCAGTCAGGATCTCTTCGAAACTTCGAGCGGCTCGAGCTTGCGGGAAGACGGTGCGAAACGCTGCCACGCGTTCGGGCGCGGAATCGAAAACCCAGGTCAGTGCAGCACCGGCCGAGATAAGGCCACGGCACTGATCGTAAATATGCGGGTGATCCAGGTGCGCGGCCGCAAACGCGAAGGTGCCCGCAGCGACGGGCGGAGGGGCAAGGAATCGGGGTTGATAGGCAGCGTTCATGAACGACACAGCGCTCGCGGGAACTGCGACAATGCAAAAATCCACCGGCCCAATACAACGCCGCCGGCGCGCGAGTATGCCTGAACCGTTCGATCGGAGCGGTCGACACGGAGGTCGTCCGTCCACTCGCATGGCAAAGCGGTCGGAGATGGGACCACCCGTCCAAGCTGCTCGTTCAACGCAGTTGCGCGGCGGAAGCCTGGTCCAGGAAGAGAACGGCGTTCGGGTGCGTTCGCAGGATGGTGGCGGGACAACGCGTCGAGACGGGATCACGCAGCGTGGCGCGGACCGCGGCGGCTTTGCGCGGACCGGGCACGACGACGCTGAGCTGCCGGGCGCGCCGGAAGACAGGAATCGTCACCGTCAAGGCGTGGGTCGGAACACGCGCGAGGCTCTCAAAGCAGCCATCGTTCACCTGCTGCTGCCGGCACGCTTCATCGAGTTGAACGCATTTGACGGAGCGCACGTCAGCGAAATCGGCCACAGGAGGATCGTTGAACGCGATGTGGCCGTTCTCCCCAATACCCAGGCAAATGAGATCCAGCGGTGCTGCATCCAAGAGCGCGGCGTAACGCTCTGACTCCGCGTCCGAATCCGGAGCCTCGCCGCGGATCGATTCGAACGCCGCAAGCGATGGAAGCAAGTCGAGCAGGTGTTGGTGCAGGTAGCGGCGAAAGCTCGCTTCGTGCGCAGCCGGAAGTCCGACGTATTCGTCCATATGAAACGCGACCACCCGCGACCAGTCGACCGCGTTGCGCCCGTCCGTGATGAGCGAACGAAGGAAATCGTCCTGTGACGGTGCGCAGGCGAACATCACCCGAGCGACCGGTTGCGTATTCAAGATGCGCTGCAGGGTTCCGATGACGTGTCGCGCGGCGCGTTCACCCATGATCGCACGATCAGGCGAGACATCGGTGGTCGGAGCTCCATCAAGGGCAGTGGTCACGGTCAGGTCCATGCGTCCTATGCGAACTTGGCTCGTGCAATCAACGGCAAGGTGACGCCGAAAAGCTCGGCCACGCGGATCGAGCCGAGTTTCCACGCCGCGTCTTCTGAAAGCCCCAACCAGCGGGTCGCGTTGAGCACGCCGCGATCGAGCGTCAGGGATGAGCCCGCAAAATTCGATTTGCCCGGCTCACGAACAATTCCATCCGCACCGACCTCAACGGTCACGTGGCCCAAGGTATATCGCCCGGGCGGAGCGGCCGCGGCCGCCATCGCATCACTCGTCAGGATGACCTTCCCGGCGGGCTTCGCGCGGACGAGATTCCGCAAGACGAACGGTGGCAGATGCAATCCATCGGGGATGAAACAGGCGGTCAGCTCGTCGCGGGCGAGCAGCCGTTGGATGACGTTGTCGTGACGCGGAAGGTGCGCTGGCACGCCATTGCCCAGGTGAGTGCAGAGCGTAGCGCCTGCGGCGATCGCGGCGTCAATCTGCGTGTCGTTCGCATTCGTGTGTCCCAGCGAAACGAGTACACCGGCCTGTCGCGCGGCTCGAATCAACTCACTCGAGCCGGGAAGCTCGGGAGCCAACGTCAGCAGGCGCAGGCGATTTCCGGCGGCGGCGTTCAGTTGCCTGAACTCGGCCACGTCGGGCGAGCGCATCAACTGCGGCGGATGTGCCCCATGATAGCCCTCGACAGAGCTCAGGTACGGACCTTCGAGGTGATATCCGACGATCGTCTCGTTGAGAACGGGATCGCTTTCGCGGATCGCCTCGATCCGCGCCAGCTGGCCCGCCATGCGATCGAGATTGTCCGTGATCAACGTCAGCAGAATGCGGTGGACCGAATGGGCCCGCAACGAATCAACGGCGACGCGCAAGGCCGAGGAGGTAAGCTGCGGTTGTTGGAAATCGACGCCCGCGAATCCGTTTACCTGCAGATCGAACAGCGCCGGCCGGGTCGTGGCTGGCGAGGAATTCAATTCAGGCGAAGGAGGCACGATGGCGTGCGATGTAAGCCCCGCCGGCGGCGAGCGCAAGCGGCGGCCGAACGCAAACGATCGCGAGGAGAGTTATTTCAGCTGAACGTCCCACACCTTGGAGCGACGCGAGGTGCCTTCGGGACCGGTGACGTCGAGAATCACAACATAGGTGCCGGGCTTCGCATAACTGTGCGTGGGGTTTTGTTCCGTGGCCGCGCTACCGTCCCCGAAATCCCACTTCCACGTTGTGACCTGACCGATTGACCGATCCTTGAAGGCGACGAGGCGCCGATCCATGTCGACCACCTGCCAGGACCATTGGGCTTCGAGTTTTTTGAGCAGCGCCGGTTCGATGGGCATCAGTTTGAACGCGCACAGCTCAGCCGCGTTTCCGTACATCGTGTGTTTCGGGGACAGATTCCAAAACCCGCTGCTGCCCTTCGCGTCGACGTTGTCGTAGTCGATGATCGCCCACGCCAGACCGATGATTTTATTCTCCGCGAGTACCGACTCGACGGCGCGTTGTGGTCCTTCGGGGCCCGCATAGTCGAACGGCGTTACCCAAAACTCCAGAACCAGCTTGCCGGGCTCTCCCGGTTTCCCGTTGAACGCGTAGGCCGCGTTCGACCACGGGAATTCTTTTGTCCACGTCGGTGAACCCCATGCCATCGTCCAGTCCTTGTTCACCGCGGGCGTGAAGATGTGATAATTCTGGGCGTGGACGCCGTGGATCGCCCAGTGCGCGGCATCGCCGGAAATGCGATCGTCGGGCGCGGCGGCCGACTCGCCGACGCGAGCGGGTGTCCAGAATTCCTTATGGGCTTTGTCGATCAGCGGACCACCTGATGCATCACCATCGACGACGATTTCAAATGTGTCGTTGTGCAGGCCCGGCTGAGAGAAGTCCCAGTAATCATCGTACGCTTCGTAGAGGAAGTAGAGCCGGTTCAGACCTTTGACCCAGCCGACCCGCACCCGCACATCGAGCGTCTTCGGGTCGGGCGCCGGGTGTTTCTTCGAGTCATCCCAGAGCTGATCCGTGCCGACGACGTAGCTCTCTGGCACCATCGACCAGTCATCGATGTTGCCGTCGACGCGCGGAATTTTGTCCGCTGGAAATTGAAACACCTGGTAGGTGATCTCCGGTTTCTCGAGCGCCTGCGCGAGGGGCGCAGCTGCGGCCAGCAATCCCAACGCGGTGATGAACGTGAAGGCTTTCATGCGGAGAACTCGGCTCAACGACGATGGCCTCAGGCGGACTTGCCGAGAAAGCCGCGTTCCCCCATCCATTCGTGGAAGCGCGACAGCCACGCGGCTGACGGGGTTTTGTTCTTCGCGCGCACGCCGAATCCGTGCCCGACGCCCGTGTAGACGTGGAGTTCAGCCGGCACTCCCGCGTGCTTGAAGGCGAGATACACGTGGGCGATGCCTTCGGAAATGTCGGGGCGGTCATCGTAGCCGCAGCACAGAAATGCCGGGGGCGAATTCTTGTCGGGAGCAATCGACTTCGAGTTGCCAGGATAGATCAACGCCTGGAACGCGGGCTTGCAGTCCTGCCGATCGATCACGTCGGTCGCAGTCGACGAACCGGAGTCGAAGCGGCGACTGGCCAGGGCCGCGAGCTCGCCGCCGGCGGAAAAACCCATGATCCCGAGTTGCGCCGGATCGATTTTCCATTCGGCGGCGTGACTGCGAATCAAGCGCAGCGCGCGTTGGGCATCGGCGAGCGAATGACCTTCGATCGTGTAGGTGGACCCCTCTTCCCGCGCGAGCCGGTACTTGAGAATGATCGCGGCAACGCCGTGTTCGGCGAGCCAGGGCGCAACATTATAGCCCTCGTGATCCATCCACAACTCGCGGTGTCCGCCGCCCGGACAAATCAGAACCGCCGCACCCGTCGCTTTGTCGGGACTGGGCAAATACACCGTGATCGACGGACGATGGACGTTGGTCACGACGTGGTCGCCGCCATCCGTAATCCGAACTTTTTCGTCACCCGTTTTTCCCCCTGATCCGGGGGCATCACCGGACCACAACGGAATCACCTGAGGGGCGGTTGCAGGCGCCGCCGCAAGCAGGGCAGAGGAGAACAGGCTGAGCGAAAATAAAAGCAGCGCGCGTCGGTGGAACATAGGGATAATGAGGGTTTAAACGTTGAGGTCTTCTGCAGCAGCGGCGTCACAGCCGCGTTGACCGACTCTAATCCTGGTTTGACGGTCGTCGGTCCGAAGTGGTGCGCGCGATTATTACTTCGCGCCGAAGCGTAGTGCTGAGGGCGGCACGCGAGGAGGTTGCTGGTTGTCGGTGCGTTGTTGAGGAAGCGTGTACGGCAGAAACGCGTCGAGCACGGGTTGGGCGTTGTGTTGCGCGTCGAAGTAGCCGCGCTCAACCAAGCCTTTCTCGGCAGCTGGCTCCCACCAGAAGATGCCTTTGCCGCGGCCGCCGGGTGTGGCCATCAACGCGTCGTTAACCGCCAGGAGCCACTGCTTTTGACCTTCCGGCGTTTCGGGGAAGGGCGGCGGGCTCTTTTTGAAGTAGGGGCTCGGCGAGTAGTAGTAACCCGTCTCGATCACCATCACGTCTTTCTTCAGGTCCTCGGCGATGAAGCGCAGATTGGCGCGCAGATCGAGAAGCGTCCCGTGAGACCACGGGTAAAACGACACGCCGATCACGTCGTAGGGAAGGTCGTAGCTGTTCAGCTGGTCGAAGAATGTTTTGGTGAGGTAGAGATCCCCGCCGTGATCGACGTGGATGAGAATTTTCGGACGACGGAAATTTCCGCGTCCCGCGTCCACGCCGTTGATACCCGCGTAGAGAATCGCCGCGAAGGTGTCCCAGTGCTCCGGCAGTTGGCCCGTGGGCCACATGGTGCCGTTGCTCACCTCGTTCCCGATCCCGACCATGTCCGGCATCAGACCGGCATCGCGGAACGCCGCGATGGTATCCCGCGAGTAGGCGAAGACGGCGTCGACAAGCGCGTCAGGCGCGAGGTCCTTCCAGCCGGATGGAATCGGCTCGTTGGTGGGATCCGCCCAGGCGTTTGAGTAGTGAAAGGTCAGAAAGAATTTGAAGCCAAGCGCCCGCGCCTGTTTCGCCATGGCGAGGGTGTACGGCAGATCGTTCGGCAGGCCGTGCGTGACGGGATCCACGCAGATGCGAAGGCGGATCCAGTTGTAGCCGTGCTCGCGGAAAATTTGCAGGCCGGGTTTTTCAATCCCGCCGACTTTGAACTTCACGCCGGAATCCTCCACTTGCTTGAGAAAGGAAAGATCCGCGCCAAACGCGTAATCGCTGTGCTGTTGCGCGTGAGCGAGGGCAGGACACAGCAGAAGCGAGAGACCGAAAAGGTAACGGGTCATGCGAACAGGAGGGGTTAGGGTAGCGAATGAACCGCGAGAGCGAGCGCGGTAGGGACGAGGTAAGACCGAAGCTCGTCCACTGAGCCGCAAAATCAATCTAGCGCCATCCCGAGAATGCCGAAGCGTCCGATTCCGCCGATTGATCTGCGTCGAAAGGGGCAGGAACGCTGCGGACCATCCCCCTTAGCCGGAACCATGAAATTGAACCACGAATGGACACGGATGAACACGAATGCGAATGGGCTGATTTGTAATGGAGCGACAGTTCACCAGATGGTGACCGTGGGACATCTCAGTCAGCGCATCTCGCACCCTCGTGTGAGGTGGTGTCCATTCGTGGTTCCTGCTTCATGAGTCCGGCGGAGATGGTCGGGCCCATTTTTGCCTGAAGGTCGGTCGAGAGTTGGTCCATCGTCGAGAGATACGCCTTTTCCAAATCGATCTCGTAGAGTTGAGCCAGGACGAGGACCGACCAGAGACAGTCGGCAAGTTCGTGCGCCAGCTTGCGGTCGACGTCGGTCACGTCGCGACTGCCGCTCTTGGCCATGACGAGCTTCATCAGATCGCCGACGTCGACGACGAAGCCCTGCATCACATCCTCCCGCGTCCACGTGCGGTGACCGTTTTTTTCATTGAGCGCGGCAAACCGAGCACGAATTTCCATCGCACGAGACGTGAGTTGAGCAAGGTCCATTGATGAATGGGGAGAAGAGCCGGGTTAATCTGGAACTCTGGAACGCGGGAACGGACGCGAACCCGATCAATGCTCGATCCGATGTGGAAATCAGGGAAGCAGGAACGGAGCGGAAAAGAGCGTAATCTGGAACGAGCTCGAACTGATTAATCTGGAGCTCAGGAACGCTGGAACGGACACGAACCTGATCAATGTTAGATCCGATGTGGAAATCAGGGAATCAGGAACGGAGCGGAACAGGAGCGAAAACCGGTTAATCTGGAACTCAGGAACTCTGGTGCGGAAACCGGACCGTCTCGATTGGAATTCTACTAGGTATCCTGCGCGCGTCCGTTCCAGAGTTCCTGAGTTCCAGATTAAAACTTGTTTTGATTCCGTTCCTGATTTCCTGATTTCCACATCGGTCTGGTTGTTGCTTTCCGTTCCAGAGTTTCAGAGTTCCAGATTAATCACCGCCTGGGTCTGTTTTCCTTATTCCTCAATCGCTGTCGGAGTAGCCGGAGAGTTTGGCGCAGTGCAGGCAGCGGAAGACGTACGCGGTTGGACTTTCTTCCGCGTCGAGTCGCTTAAAGTACCGCTCCCACTGCTTCGCCGTCAGTCCGGCTTCTTTCATCAGCGCGGGAATCGCCTCCGGCCACTTTGAGGTCAGTTCGTCAGCGCCGGCACGGCCCAGAAACGCTGAGGCGTCACCGCAGCACGCGAGCCACTTTTCCTGCTGCCAACCGGAAAAGCCGGGCGTGCGCCAGCTGACTTCTTCGATGATTCGATCCGGCAGCGGCATTCGATCGTCGTCGGAACCGACGCCCGCGAAATCCGTGAACTCCGCTTCGAACTTCTCGTGCGCCGAGCCGTCGGCGATGCACCACGGACAGATCGATTCGTTGAGCTCCTCTTCGGCGAAAACCGGACCGGTGTAAATGAAGCCGCGCGCCTGCTCGCAACACAGGCATTGGGTCGTCGACGCCTCGACGCATTTCGTCGCGATGGGATCCGGATGATATTTGAAAATGGGCAGGTTCATCGAGTGAACGGCAGGGCGGACTGAGTGGCAGGCGAGGTGGACGCAATTGCGACGGGGTGGAACACGGGAAGATCATACACCAACCACAGGCTCACGCCGGCTGTGACGATGGGAACGACATGAAAGAACGAGCCGGCGACACTGTCGGGCGGACCAATCCGGAGGAAGATCACAACCGTCGCTGCGAGATTGAGCGCCACCAGCACGAGGGCGCCATACGGCCGAGCCTCGGGGAAAAAGGCGATGATCACGAGCGAGACGAACAGGACGAACGTGATTGGGACGACCCACAGCGCAGCCGATAGAAAATGCCAGAAGATCTTAAACGGGTTGCGCGTGACGATCGCGTGTTCGAGGGCGAGGCCGGCCATGCCGAGCAGATAGCCGGGCGCAGAGGCGATGACACATAGCACGAAAACGATTTCCTTCATGGCGCCGCCCTTAACGGCCACCGCTCAAGCCTGCGTGGAGCGTCGGCGCTGCTTTCAATAGCCCCACGCGCCGTTCTGCTCATACCGCAGGAACGCAGGGCAAATCACGTCGTATCCGGATCGTGGAGGCAGGATTCTTCAGCAACTTTGCCGTCGGTCGGATAGGCCGTCGCACGAGTTCTCCACCGCAATTGCCGCAGACGAACTGAAGCTTTGTAGAGGCACAATCGACACAGTAGGTGCATTCGAACGTGCAGATGTAAGCGTCGTGTGAGTCCGGTGGAAGATCACGATTGCAGCACTCGCAATTGGGTCGGAGCTCAAGGGCCATAGGGTGGCGGTTCGGCGGCTACTCTTTCCGCTTTTTACGCTTCGGCGTCATCGCTGTCACTTTGTACACCTCACCGTGCTTGTCGTACGTTGTCCAGTCGCCGGTCTGCTCACCGTCCTCAAAATGCCCGGAACGCAATTTCGTCCCGTCTTTCCGAAACCATTCCCAGTAACCGGTCAGCGTCTCGCCCCGTTTCTTTCCCTTCGCCCACACGCTGCCGTCACGGTGATAAACGATGTGGGTCTTCGCCGGCTTCGCTCGAGTTGCCATCGCAATGATTGGGTTGTTGGAACGGGCTGCAGGTGAGTTCGTCAGACGATTTCAACGTGTTGCGAGAATTCGTCGATCACTTTTCCCTGCGCGTCCGGTCGCCATTGTAGTCTGATCTGATGGGTGCGTCCCGCGTAATCAACGTAGAGCGAAAGGCCGTCGTCGTAGGGGACGAAGTTCTTGCTGAGGAAGCGAAACGTTTCACCGACCTCATGCGATCTGCCGTCGTAATCCTGAAACGCGGCGATCACCCGGTAGGTCCGGTCTGGAATCAAGTCCGTGGCGGTGAACGAATATGCTTCCATGCGCGTTTCGCAGACTGTTTCGGGAGGAGCTGGAGCGGTCAATCCGTGAGCGCGCGGGGCAGTGGCGGCGCGTCGCTGGAAAGTCAGGAGGTGAAAGGGTCGGTCGGCAGCTCTTATCCGTGTCGATCCGTGTAATCGGTGGTTAACGTCTGTTGATTCGAAGCGATCCACCGGACACCACGGATTACACGCCACGAGAAACATCTCGGTTTCCGCCCGTGCGGATTACCAGCGCAGACGCAGGATCTCCACTTTGATGAACAGCTCTCGCGTGGGGTTTATACCCGTCGTGCGGTCGCCGAGCGTCACCCACGCGCCCGTGTCGGCCTGGAACTTTCCGAACTCGTGCGTTCCGATATGTCCACCCTTCGTCCACGTGAAGGCCTCACGCCTCTCGCTCGCCCAGCGATCCTCGATCTGCCGCGCGAGCGCGCGCCGGGACATGGATTCGGTGATCGTGAGATTCTCCAGGACGATCACTGGCTCGTCGGTCGGCACGAGGGCCGTTTCAATCGGCACGCTCGGCGCATAGCGAAAAGCTTCCCGCAAGGCGGTGACGCCGCTGGCCGCCGTCGCCGTTTCGCTCGCGGAGAGACGGGTGTAACCGAGCACTGCGCACAGCAGCACCAGAGTCGCCAGGGTTCCTCGAGCGGACGAACGGACGATGCGTGGGAACGGCGTCACGCGAAGGGAGCGTCGGGTGCGACGGGACGACAAACGATCTCGCACTCGGCTGAAAACGCAGCGACGGCGGTGATGCAGCCACGGGCTCCCGCCGCGAACGCTGCTCGCGATGGAGAGCGGCGTTGGTTTTCGACAATCACGCGAACTGTGACTCACACCTCGGCGGTGGTGGGATCGATTACCGTTCGCACTTGGGAAACGGAATTGGCGGGAAAGCCTCCCTGCCTGGCGTGTTCCCGGACCGACGCTTCGTCGGGCGCAATGTACACACAGTAGATCTTGTTGTCGGTGACGTAGCTCTCAATCCACTGGATTTGCGGCCCCATCTTCTTCAGCACGCCGCAGGACGTTTGTGAGATGCCTTTCAATTGCTCGGAATTGAGTTTTCCAGCGCCTGGGATTTCGCGTTCGATGACGTATTTTGGCATGGGTTTGGAGGGTTGAATTTATCTTTGTTTCGACGGAAACGGGGTAAGCGTCGCAATGAAGAACCCTCGGCATGCTCCCCGAGCGATGCGCTCGAAGCGAATGATCCTCAAGGAAGCTTCAGAGGCGGTGTTCCAAGTTGAATTTTGGAATTCTGGTCTTGTCCCGGAGTATCGCCACAGAGCGCGCATTCGCGTCCACGTTTGGAGTGATAGATTCGGGTGGCGACGAAAACGGCCGACGTGATGCCGCTCCAGATCGCGCTCTCCGTCGCGACTCCTGCGATGGGACGACCGCGGAGCAAACCAGCGATGATCAAGACGACGAACACGCCGGCGAAAACCACGAAGAAACGTTTGATCCAGAATGACGGTTTCATGCGAGGGTCTGAACTAATGTGGGTGAGTCGAACCGGTTTGGCGAGGCTGGCCGGCGCACGTCGGCGGAGTGGAGCGCGATGTCAGAACTCAGCGGGACCGTTTTGGTAGAGCGCACAGACGGCTCCGGCTGGATCGCGGATGATGACGAATCGTCCGTTGCCGTACTCACGAATCGGGGTAATGGCCGAGCCGCCGAGCTCACGACACGTGCGCAAGCTTTCGTCGAGGTTGTCCACGGTGATATAGATCAACCACTGCGCCGGAAGTGCCGCATTATCTCCGCGGGCGTGGCAGATGCCAGCGACTGGAACCTCGGCGCCCGGAGGGACCATGCAGTGATCGTGGTAGCCGCCCATATCGACGGGTTGGGAGGTCCAACCTACGACGCGGCTATAGAACGCCTTCAACGATTCAGCTTCTGGAACGGTAAGGTCGATCCAGCCAATCTGTCCGGTTTTTGGGTCCATGGCGTTTGCCTGGCACTTCCGCGTGGAGCTCACGAGCCCGTTTCCCGCTCGTCGATCGGCTCAGTGAGTTTGGCCGTCGTCGCCTGATGAGTCGGGTCGAAGGCCGATGGCGTTCTATTTCTGACGAGTGACGATAGCGTTCGCCCGGAAATTCGGGCTGCTGATGCCGTGCGCGCGAGTGGTCTCGATTTTGTGGGCGTTGCCTTGGGCGTCGAACCACACCCGGAGCGAAACGTAATTCAGTGGATCGATGCGCGTTTCCCACCGGGTGCTGCCGTCCGGTTCGACGAGGGTGGGCGGCCCTAAACTCGTTTCGAGCTCAGCTTGCGACACGCCGATTTTCGTCGCGGAGAAACGTGCCGCGATCGGATCCAGTTGATCGGAATACGGTGCCGGCACCACGAGGCAGCCGCCCAAGATCAGAGACAAACACAACAGCGAGACTCGGATCGACTTCATGAGTTGGGTTCCACGTTGATCACGACGGCTGGCGCGAACCCGTCTGTGGCGTCATTTCTTGGGCGGGACGAACGCGATGCAATCCACTTCCACGCGCGCGCCGAGCGCCAGGCCATTGGCTCCGAGTGCACTGCGCGCGGGCAATTTCGTTTTGAAATACTCGCGGTAAATCTGGTTGAAGGCGGGCCATTCTTTGATGTCGGCGAGGAACACGGTGCACTTCGCAACATGCTCGAGGGAGCTCCCGTGGCGTTCTAGGATGGCCTTCATATTATCGAGCGCACGGCGCGCCTCCGGTTCAATGCCCCCGGGCACCAACGTGAGTGTGCCCGGCTGATTTCCGATCTGGCCGGAAACGTAGAGGGTATCGCCGACCCGCACCGCTTCGGAGAACGGCAGCGGTGCGCCACCGGTGGGTGGCATCGGGTAGTATTGCGCGGCGGGTGCTTCGGCGGGCGGCGTTTCTTTGGCGGCTACAAGGGAGGCCAGAGTCATGCACGCGCAGACAATCAGTAGGTTATTTTTCATCGGTGAGGGGCGTTTTTTCAGAAGGCGGCACCGTCGACCGTGACGGAGTCGAGCGGGGGAGTGTTTTCGGCTTCAGGAAAATTTCGTACGAACCAGCAATGCCGCCCGCGCGAACGATGATCAGCTTCTTTCTTCCGCCCCAAATCACTGCGTAGCGATATTCGTCACTGGCACCGGGACGGCTGAAAACATAAGCGATCTCCCGTTTCTTCTCCACGAAGACCCACGAGGGAAGTTCGGCCAGTGATGTCCACGTTGGTAATTCTCCATACGCGCCCTCGGATTCGAGCAGCGCGAGTTGCTGACGCATGCCATCGCTCAAGGTCTGCTCCTGAACATCGAGCGGGATCACCAAGATCCTTCGTTCTGCGGCTCCAACACCCGCGAGCGTAAGCGCAATGAAGACCAGTGTGGCGGTGGTGAATTTTTGCATACGACGGGTGGTGCGGGAGAAACTTGGAAAGGGATCACAGCTGCCGAAAGGTCGTCGGCTGTCTTTTAGAAAAGCATGCCTCGTCATCAAACCGTGCGCGCCATGGCATGAACTCGTTGGGAATAAGCAGATGGACGAGCGGCTTCAAGCGATCTCAACCGAAGGCCGCCTGTTAGAATTTCTTCGCGGTCGGATCATAGACGACTGCGCCCGTAATCAAGGCACCGACCGTGCCGATCACAAATCCCCACATGAAAGGGCGGTAGTACGCCTCTTTGGGAGTCCGAAAGTCACGCATTGCGATGTCGGTCCCGTGCTGCCCCGTCCTTTCGGCGCGTCCGAGTCCAGATGAAGCATAAGCAAAGACCCCACCGAGCATGACCCCCGAAATCAGAGCGAGACCGATGCGACCAACCACGGCGTCCCGGAACGCTTGCTTCTTTTCTTCGTTGGTTGGTTCCGCCCCAAATTCGCCCTTCGACCAAAGAATGGACTCGATCTCCAACGGAGTGAACCCAGTCGATTCGAGGACGCGTTTCATTTCATCCGCATCGTTGCAGCGCCGCGCCTGTTCAAACGAGGCGAGCGCGCCACTCCACCGCAATCGTTCGCGATAGTCGTTCATCGTCCAATTCAACCTAGGCACGGCCCGCGTGTGGGCGAGCGTGGAGTGGCGTCGGCGTATGGGAACCGCGTTCGTGACCTGGGGATGGAGATCTGTTCGCCGCGGCAACCTGCGCGACTTCGGGTAACGATCTCGTTACCGAACCACACTTGAGCGATCCGCGAGAGCCCGGCTGTCTGCGCCACCTATTTTCCATCATGAAGATATCAAAAGCATTCTTCCCTCCATCCCTCACGTTGCTGCCGCTCGAGTCGGCTGCCTTCGTCGCTGAGCCGATGCCGCCGAGCGCGCTGCCCCGCGGACTGAACTTATATGTGGTCGAACGCAACATGCCGAAAGTGGGACGACTCAACGGGCATGAACTCAGGGCGGCGTCGATCAAGACCTGCGGCGTATTGAAAGCGCTGGGACCCGGCATTACCTGGTTTCACAGCTACATCACTGGAGACAAAATGTACTGCGTCTACGTCGCGGCCAATGAACGTTTGGTCCGCGAGCACGCCGCACTCGGAGGCCTTCCCGTCGATGCCGTCAATTGCGTGAGTACGATCATCGGCCCGAAAACTGCCGCGTAAATCGGGTGGAGCTGAAGATACAAGTGCTCGTCGAATACGTTGCGCGAGGGCAGCACCGGTGAGGATTCGGACGAACTCATGGGATCAGTTCAATGGGAAGATCGGGCTCAGCGAGACGCGACTTTCTATTGCGCCGTCGCACACTCCGTTTCACTCCGCGACCTGGACTGGCTTTTTTGCGTTACGTGGCCGGTCGAGGCTCTTCATTCGAGCCTGCCCTCAAGCGTCGCCTTCACGTCGATGATCGGAGTGCGATCGAATGCTTCCAAATCCTGCACCTGGAATCGCAGCGGTTCGAGTATCGAAACGATGGTCACGCGATGAACTCCGATCGGGTTGGGCCGGTCCTGCGACCGCGTGCTGAATACCCCGCGCAGCGGCAAGGTGCGGTCATCTCGGGGGTGCACCTGGAGAACGTTGCGATCAGCGCGGTCCAGCCACGTCAGCAACAGCAGGCGATCACCCACGCGAATGTGGCTCAGCGCGTCTTTCACGCTCGGATCAAAAACGAGGACCGCGAGCGGCGAGCCTTCTTCGCCTTGCTTCGGTGCACGTTCTTTCGCCCGCAACGGTGATTCCACGTGTCCGATGACTTTGACGGTGAACTCCATGTTCTGCCTGCGATTCAGAGCTGCGGGAGGCACCTCGGCGATCCGTAAATCCCAAAGCGAAACGCCGTCCTGCTGTGATACACCTGTCGGTTCAGATTAGCCACAGAATGATGTGCAAAAAATCCGGCGCGATCTTTTGATCCCTTGGTCCATTCGTCTGCTCAACCGGTCGCGCCTAGCGCGCCGTCACGCCAGAGATTTTGAGTGCGAAGGCGTGTTCGCTCGGACGCTTCTCGGGCAACTGGACGTGCAGTCCAACGTTGTCCTGCGTCCAGGTCAGTTTGCCGGAAAAGCCGAGCAGCGCGGCGTCGGACACGTGGAGCATCGATTCATTGGGGCCACCACTTGCGAGGGACTTGATGATGATTTTCCCCTCCGTTGGCCACTCCATGATGATCGCGTAGAGCGCGTCACGCGTCGCGGTGAAGCGCACGTCCTCGGACGTGTAGGGTCGGCTGCGTACATCTCGCGCGCCTCCGAAATGTCCCGCTTCTGGCGCTTCGACCACCGAGGGCCCTTCACCGAACACGATCCACGGACGCGTGTTGAAAATCGCCTCGCTGTTCACGTCCATCCATTTCGCCATGCCTTCCAGAAACGCCACTTCGTCGGTGTCGATCTCCCCGTTTCCGCGCACCGGGATGCTGAGCAGCAAATTGCCGTTCTTGCTGACGATATCCGCCAGCATGCGCACCACTTGTCCGACGGTCTTGTACCGATGCTCTTCGAAGACATGGCGGTTGTAGTGCCAGTCTCCGATACAGGTGTCGGTCTGCCACGGCGCTGGGCGGATCGAGGTCGCCACTCCGCGTTCGATGTCTTCCACGAGCGCTTTCGCGTGCGCTGCTTTCATGTGTTTCGCGTTCAGCACCACGTCGGGCCGGTATTTGCCCGTCTCCTTCAAGCTCGAGTTGTAATAGTGAGCGGCGAGATCCAGACCGGCCTGACCAAGCGGGAGCTCCGTGTTGTCGAAGTACAGCAGATCGGGGTGATACTTATCCACCAGGTCCTGGCAGCGCAGAAACCATTTCTCAGTGAAGCCCGGATTCATGGCCGGTGGATCTTCGTTCCACGCGCGGTCGTGCTGCTCGTGCCAGTCTGCCTGGGCTCGCGCGGTGAGCAGTCCGTCGGGGATCACAAGGTTCCGGCCGGTGTACAATTCTTGCGGATCAAGGCCGTCCCACCATTTCCCTTTTCCATCCTCTTTCTTCAGGGTGAACGCGTCGTAGCGAACGCCTGCAAGGGGACCTTCGGCATCGTAGCCATACGCCGTCTGAAACCAATGCCACGCGTGTGCCGAGTGGTTGCTCACGCCGAAGCGCAGCCCATTCGCGCGCGCGGCCTTCGCCCAGGTGCCCACGATGTCTTTCTTCGGTCCGACGTTCACCGAGTTCCACGCGTGATACTTCGAGTCGTAGGCGTCGAAGTTGTCGTGGTGGTTGGCGAGGGCGACGAAGTACTTCGCCCCCGCTTTCTTGTAGAGCGCCATCAATTTCTCGGGCTCCCACTTCTCGGCTGTCCAGAGATGATCCAACTCCATAAATCCGAATTTCGACGGATGGCCGTAGTGGGCAACGTGGTACGCGTAGCTCCTGTGGCCTTGCAGGTACATCTGGCGCGCGTACCAGTCGCCCTCTTCGGGGACGCATTGCGCGGACCAGTGCGCCCAGATGCCAAACTTCGCGTCACGGAACCAGTCGGGTGTGCGGTAGTTCGCCGTCAGAGATTCCCACGTCGGCTTGAAGGGGCCGTCAGCGAGGATTCGCGGCGACGACGGCGACGGGGAAGCCGTTGGGGCGGCGACAGGCGCTGTGCTCGCTGCCGGCGAGTCGGCGTTCGGAGTCGGCGCCAGCTGAGCCGCGGCGGTCACGGGGATCAGAAATGGCAGTAAGGCGACGACGAGGGGAAGCGTACGTTTCATGGCGGTGAGAGTGAGAAGTGAACGCGAAGGACGAGGCGTGGCGCAAGGCGCGCAGGTAAGAGCATAGATCGAGGCTGGCGATGAATGTTCGTCCGTTGGCGGACGAACGCGCTTTTGTTTTGTAGCCCTGAGCGGGAGCTCAGGGACGGATTTCACTCTTCGCGAGAGTTGGCGTCCAGTCGTGCGACGGAGTCCCTGAGCTCCCGCTCAGGGCTACACTATGAATGAAGGATCAGGGATTCGGCGCGGTGAAGAGGCGGTCGTAATCCATCCAGTGCGCGTTCATCAGATCGATCTTCCGCTTCAACTGCGCGGCCAGATCGGGCCCGAGGCGCATGATCGTTTCCTCTTCTGGAATCGCAGCGAGATCGAGGATCGGCTCCTTGGTGGTGTCGAGGAGTCGCTTCAGGTGAACCGTGTTGTCGATCTCGCGTCGCGCGGTATCGATCAGGTCCGAGCGATCCCAGCTGCTCTGGACGCCGAGAACCGGATTGGGCTCAGGCGGAACGGCCAGTCCTTTCACCCGGTCCAGCTGCGCCTGATACGCCACCATGTTATCGGCCGAGTGCAGCAGACACGTGGCGGCTTCGAGCCTTCGGCAAAATAAATCCCACCGCGTCCGGCCGGCATCGTTCGGGGCTGCCTCCCGAATCAACTGCGCCCGTTTCATGGCGGCCTTCGCACTGCGCATCACCGTTTCGATCACTTGCTGGAACAGCAGCCGCGCACCAAACCCCTCGTACATCCGCATTGCCTGAATGTCCGCAAGATTGTCGGCTTGCTCCTCGCCTTTGGCCTGAAACAGGAACGGACGGTAATAGCTTTTCTCTTCCGCGGTGAGCTCTTCCGGAAATGGCACCATCGGTCGATTCACCCAGCGATTGAGCACGTGACCGAATTGCAGCATGTCGCCGAAGTCGAGCGCCTCGAGCCGGCGTTCGACGTCGTCGAGCTGAAGCCAGAGCTCCAGAAGATTATCCGCCTGCGCCTCGCCGACTTCACTGACCGCGAACGCCCGCAACGCGGTGAGGCGTTCGGCCACATTGCCCTGAGCGGTCGCCTTGGTCGCGTCGAAGACGCGGGCGTTGAACTCCATCACCGCTTCATCGGCGCGGAGGCTGATCAGACGACGCTGTGCCGTGCCTTCGGCAGCGGGGCGCGGGTCCGCGCTGCGACCGGTGCGCAGCCAGCGAACGTCCGGCAGATTCAAGCCCACGATGGGATAGAATGCGCCCCGCGCATAGGCATCGCTCGCGCCCAGCCGCTGATAAGGCCGGCCGTCGGGACCTTCGCGACCCTGCACCGCCACGCCGCGCGGAAGTTTGTGCGCGATCGCATCGAGTTGCTCGGGCGAGAATGAGGGCAGCATCCATTGCCGCGGCGTGATCGGATTGAGGCTGATCTCCACCTCGTGGCCGGATTGTTTCGCGGCGTCTTTCAGCGCGCCGAGAAAGGACGAAATGCGATCGGCCATCGGCCGGTCTTTGCAGTCACTGTGTCCGTTTGCGCCCGGATAGAGCGCGGGAACCCAGCAGAACCCAGATCCGGAATCCTGGGTGAGAAACGCCATGGACTCGATTTCCGGACAACGCGTCAGCAGCGTTTTGAGTGCTTCGGTGTAGAGGCGAATCGTTTCGGGCTGATCGACGCACATCGAAAACCGGGCCGTCTTGGAGCGATTCGGCTGATCGACGCGTGGGCCGCGCAATTGCGGATACGCCGTGAAAAAAGATTCGGGCAGAACCTGCGGAAGGTTGGAGCCCCAGTGGGCTTTGAGTCCAAGGTGCCGAAGAATTTTGCAACGCTCCTCCAGCAGGTTGGCGACGCGCCGCCCATACTCCTGGTTGACGTGCGGCAGAACTTCGGCCGGCGGAAAAAGTTTCAGGAAGTCCGGACGTTGGATGAACCACGCGGGGTAAGGATCGTCGGCGGGTTGAAACTGCCATTGCGCCGTCGGCAAACCATCGGTGATCGGGACGTGGGTGGCGCCGAGTTTTTTGGCGAGCGTGGCCTTGCGCTCAAACGTCGCGAGATCCTGCGCATCCACCGTCGCATTACGGGCCGCCACTGATTCGGCGGGCGCGGCCGCGGCAAGAGCCAAGGGGGTGGACGAGAGGAGGAGACCAAGCAGTAAACGGGAGGTAGCGGGGAGCATAAGAGGTGGGAACGGGAACGGAGGAAGCGATTGTTGGCCGCCGAAGAGGAGGCGACACCCACCACGGAGTGAACGGCGGGCGAGAGCAAACCCGCGGAGCACGTATCGGTGGGGCCGAGCGGTGTGGTGAAGGGAAGCGACGGGTGAGGTCGGCGCGAAGCGGCGGTTTGCCGAAGCGTCCGATTGGTGACAGCGAGTCGTGCGTTCACCCAATCCGGGCGCCGCCGCGAAGGTTTCTCGGCGCCCGTTGAATGCAGTGTCTCAACGAGTCGTGGAGGCGACTACACCATCGTCGATCACCTTGATCGGCCCAAGTTCCACGGTGCCGATCTTGACGCGGCGCCGGAGGCCGGTGGCTGGAACTTCACGTCCGATGTAGGGGCCAGCGGTGAGTACGAGAGGCTGCAGCGTTTGCGCCATGCTGACGCCGGTGCCTTCGACGGTCATCGACGTGCGCCAGAGAAGGCGGCGCTCGTTATGCGCGAGGTCCTTGAACGAGTAAGCCGAAACGACGACGAACTGGATATCCCGGGCCGCCTGATCGAGCAGGAACTCGTAGGTTTTTTCGCGCCCGGCGTAGGAGAACACGTTGAACAATCCGTCGGAGCTCTCGGAATCCAGCACGCGGACAAATGATTTTCCGCCGACGAGCATCGAACGTTCGAGCAATTGATTGCGCGCCGCTTCAGGGAACAGCAGCGCCATGTCCTTGTCCGGCGCGTTGTACGAACCCCAGGAGTAGAACAGCGCAATGTCGGGTGAGTGGGCGGGATTCTCGGCGAGTTTGAAGCCCTGCGTTGCGAGGGTGCGCAGGAGGACGCGCTCCATCTGCTCGTGGGTCGGACTTTTCTCACCGGCGAGCAGGTCGCCTTTGGACTTCAGGCCACCGTCATGAGGAATAAAATACACCGGATGTTCGGTGGACGCCTGCGGGAAAGACCGGCCGTAGTCGGTGAACTCGGTCACGACGGTCATGTTCAGCTCCGGGTTCGATTGAAATGCTTTTGGCATCAGCTCGAAATGGAGCCCGCCCGACTCTGCGGCTCCGGCGAGAGGCAGCAGGATCAGACCAACGCTCAAAATCGTAAGGACACCAGAGAAGGTGCGAGGACCTCTCGTCTGCAACCCACGGCAGGCGCGTTCGTGGGCAGTGGAAATGATTTTCATAGCAGGCCAGCAACGCTGGAGTCGGGACGACAATTATCGGTGCTAAGTGGGGTTACTTTTCCGATCGGACGGCAGAAGCTACATTCGGCGCAGTGGCGTTTGCAACTCCGCAACCCGCAGTAAGGTCGAGCATCAGGGTTTTGCGCGCGTCGCGAAGCTGGGACGGGCTTGTCGATTTGATCTAGCGACTTTGGCTCATCGAGTCGCCGGAGCGATGCGTCGAGCCGCATCTGCCGAAAGCGGTGTCGAGACCACCGCACTCCAAAACGGCCATATCACCGCTCGGCCACGTCGGCCGGTGGAGGTCAGGATTTCGCGGGTTGGAGCAGGCCACGGCCGCGCAGCCATTCCTCCGCGCGGTGGCTCCAGTTCGATGACGTGCCGAGTCCGTCGCGCATGCCCATGCCGTGAGTGCCGTGTTCGAACAGGTACATTTCCGCGGGCACCTTCGCTCGGGTCAGGGCCTGATAAAACAGAATGCTGTTTTCGACGGGAACGGTTTGGTCTGCCTGCGTGTGAATCAACAGGGTGGGCGAGGTCTGCGCCGTCACCTGCTTTTCGACGGACATCAAATCAATGAGCTCCTGCGTGGGGTTGGATCCGATCAGATTTTTGCGAGAGCCCGCGTGGGCAACGGGCGGGACCATGGTGATGACGGGATACATCAGGATGACGAAGTCAGGGCGCGCGTTGATCGCGTCGAGTGGAGCGCCGGTCTTGCCGGCGGCGTGATCGAACAACGTGCCGGCGCTGGCGGCGAGGTGACCGCCGGCTGAGCTGCCCATGACGCCGATGCGATCCGGATTGATTTTAAATTCGGTGGCGCGAGAGCGAACCAGGCGGATGGCACGAAGGACATCCTGCAACGGAGCGGGATGGCCGAACTCGGCGAGGCGATATTTGAGGACGAACGAAGTGACGCCGAGGGTGCTCAACCAATTGGCGTACTGCACGCCCTCACGTTCCACCGACAAGTTGCCATAGCCGCCGCCCGGACAGATCACGACGGCGGTGCCGTTGGGACGATCCACGGCCGGGCGGTAGACGGTCAGGGTGGGATTGGAGACATTGGAGTAACTGCCATTGACGGCTTTCTCTTCACCGAGATTCGGCTTGGCGTTGGGCACTCCCTCGGGCCACAGCGGAAACGTTGGATTGTCAGCGGCGGCACCAGAAGAGCCGAGAAGGGCGGCGAGCATAAGTGAAACGGAAACGAATGAAGGAAGAGAACGCATGGCGGGGAACGAGGGGGAGAAGCAAAGGGGATGAGAACAGGCGCGCGGGCAAGCGTTTCGGGAGATGGGTTCCGGAAGGTTTAATCTGGAACTCTGGAACGCTGGAACGAACCCGGATCAAGGCAGAATGTGGAAATCAGGAAATCAGGAACGGACTCGAACAGGGGATTGTGGATTGGGTCGTTGATTGGGTGTAGCCCGCTGCGGGAGCAGCGGGATCAGGGAGGACCAACAATTGCCGCGAGTCCCGACACCAAAGTCGAAAAAAGAGAGAAGTGAGACCCGGGGTGAAGTGCGTTGTATCGCACCCGCTACGTCAAAGTGCGCATTCGTGGACCGTTGTAGCCCGCTGCGGGAGCAGCGGGACTTTCGACTCATGAACTTTGTCGAAAAGTTGAAGCTCCCGCGTTTGGCGCGTGGATACTATCACGGGTTTGCCGCCATATTTTGGACACACACGATTGATGGTCGTGAGACGGGATGGTTGAGCGACGTATTCCATCAGCAATTTCGCGAACTGCTGGTCCATTGCTGTGCACGCTATCAGCTGATCTGCCCTTCGTATGTCTTGATGCCAGATCACTGCCACGTGGTGCTACTCGGTTTGTCGAATGGAAGCGACCAGTTGCTCGCGACACGTTTCCTCCGCCACTCGTTGAAACGTCTTGTCGCGCCAGCGAAGCTTCAGGATCGCCCTTACGATCATGTGTTGAGAGAAGACGAACGCGGACGTGGAGCACTCGCCTCGGCCTGTGATTACGTTTGGCAAAATCCGGTGCGAGGGAAACTGGTAAGTGACTGGCGAGCCTGGCGGTTTACTGGAGCTGTCGTGGTAGGCTACCCGTCGTTCGATCCGCGATCACAACTCTTTTGGGCGGATTTCTGGAAGGTATATGGCCGCTTGATTTCGAAGAGCGAGGGAGTCCCGCTGCTCCCGCAGCGGGCTACGTAGGAGGTCGGATGTGATCGGCGGAACTGAGACTGCTAGCTGGGTTGTATTTCCGCATGCGCAAGAATTCTGCCGGCTTTGTCCCGCTGCTTCCGCAGCGGGCTACGAGAAGGACGGGCTGCAAAGAGCTACGACGCAAAACGGAGGCGCTCCGCCATAAGCCCGCCGTCCTCTCGACACTCACCGCTTCGCCGGATCGAAAATCGCAAGCGGCGTGAGCGTGACCGGGCCGAGCAGGCCCGAGGGGCGCGGCGACCACGCGGCGGCGGTGAAGAGCTTGTCGGGACCCGTGTTCTCGCGGCGCCGGGCAGGCATGTTCGTGTTGTAGAATTTTTTCCACTTCACGCCCCGTCGATCAAGATCAGCAATCCGGTTCGCGGCCAAATTCGTCACGATCACCTCCAACTCATTCTGGTCCTTCAAGGCTCTCGTCGGAATCTCGACCGTCCACGGCGCTTGAATGAGGCCGGCAATTTCCTCGCCGTTCAACTTCACCCGCGCGCTGTCGCCGATCTGCCCGAGATCCAATTTCCATGCCGCACCCGTTCCAACCGGCCGAGGAAAATGGAGCGAATACACGGCCGTCCCGGAAAACGCGGCGTTGGCTCCGCTGTTCCAGCTCGTCCACGAGGTCAGAGCGGACATCGTAGCCGCGGGTGGCAGAGCCGGCCCACCGGCGACAAACCTGACCGTCCATTCGCCCGTGAGGGACTTTGGTTCACCTGCATTGCTCGAGTACACCCACGCTTCTCCGGTCATTGCTTGCTTGCCCAACTGCACAACCACCGACGCGCCCGGTGCGAGTTGCAGGTAAACCTCTGATCCGGCATCAGCGCCACGACTGCGAAACGCGGCCATCCCGGTGCGGCCCGTCATCGGATCAAACAAAGCCGCCGCGGCGCCGACGGCGTTCAACGGTACCCAGCTGTCAATTACGCCCGGTCCGCGATTGACCAGAAAATAGAGCGCACCGTCGGCCGTGCGGCGTCGGACATACTCGAGTCCGCGCGTGCCCAGCTTTTCCGGCCGCATCGCGGAATGGCGCGCGAGCAGCACGTTGAGATCGTTGCCGATTAGCAACCGGCCTTGGCCAACCGACGCGGTCGTCACTCCGTCCTTCACGACGGCATGCTCATTGATGCGGGCCAGCAACGCGGCAAACGCCCGCTCGTCTCGGCCCAGTCCCGGCGCCGATTGGGGGAGTTGCTGCAGGACGAGGATGGTCGCGCCGCTTTCGGCCAGCGTCGTCAGGTGCTGGAGGGTTTTCAGCGGCATCAGCTTCGTCGGCGGAACGACGATCGCCTGATACTCGGTTGCGGCGCCACGGACGCGGCCGGTTTTTCCGGCGGAAGACACGGTTTCCAGCATCCGATCGGACGCGTAGTCGAACCCGAGTCCTGCAGACCGCAGCGCGCCCGCCGTGACCCGAGCCCCGACGCCGTCGCGCTCGCTCCCATGAAAGTGGGGCATGCTGCCGTCGCCCCGCACCGCCCAGCGGTCGTGAATATTATAGTACAGCAGAACGTCCTCGTCCGGTTCACCGGTTTGCAGGAACGATTGCGCTCTCGTCACGTACGCGTTTACGAGCGCGAAGTCCGTCCAGAATGGATTCCGGGGATTCAGTTCGACCGAAGCGTAGAATTGAAAACCGGGCCAGGGGTCGTTGAGTGGCGAGTAGGCGGTACCGTGATAACAATTGTGGTTGATGCCGCTCAGCAGGTACGTGTCCACGGCAGAACGGAGTTCGCCAAGCGTGGAAAGGAAATGCTCGTTGAGCCACGTGCCGGTTTCCGCCGACGCGAGCGGTTTGCCGGTCACATGGGCAGCCGAGGACGCGAGTTTGATTGCGAGGATGTCGCCGCCTTCCTGCTCGGGAATGTCGCTGGCCACGTACAGGTCGAGGATATTGGCCGGTGAACCGTGGGCCTGATTACGGATTTTCGCCCCTTGATGAGCCGCCCACTTTTGCCAGGGCTGGGTGAACTGGTCGCGCAGGAGATCAGAGACCGTCTCGCGATAATCGCTCAGCACGCGAGTGCTCGCATCGCTGGACGCGGTGGCGAATAGGTCGGGCAGATGCGCCCTGAGATCATACCCGCGTCGCTGCTGGAATTCAGTCAGGAATGACGCGGTGAAATCGGCTTCGCCCTGCGCGTCGTCGACTTCGTAGGAGTCGTTGAAGAACGCGCGGAGACTACTCGTGTCGTGTCCCTTGAACGCGTCGTCGAATTTTGCGAGATAATGACTGAGGGCGGTCGAGGAGAAATGATCGAGCGCGTAGCCTTCGGCGGCCGGCGCGGCGCGTTCCACCATCTTGCCGTGTTGACCTTGGAACAGGGCATACAACGTCCAGGTGCCACTTCCGGCGGGAGCCGTCCAATCGAGCTGCCCGGTTGGGCTGACTTTGTTCGTCAGGTCGAGGGAGTCGCCTTGCGCCGGATACGCGATCAGTGCGACGAGTGGCAGCGGACGGGGAAAGCGAACTTGGTCGATCGCGAGATCCTGCAGATCGGCGTTGGCAGTGATGGGTTCTTTCAACGCTTCAAGTGGAACCTGTTTCGCGCCCGCAAAGCGCAGCAGCGGTTTGGCGACCATTGCGATGGGTTCACTCAACGTCGTGCCCGCGGCCACGGAATACGTGCGATGCGCGAGCATGTGCGCGACGTCGGCGTCGTTGAGCCAAGGCCCGCCGAACGGCCAGCCGGTGCCCGTCGCCAGATCAATCCCAAGTCCGAGCCGACGGGCTTCGGCGAGAACATGATCGAAATTTTGCATCCAAGTCGGCGAGAGGAAGGGCACGAACTGAGCCTCGTACCCGTGCACGCCGTAGATTGGTGTGAGCTCCAAGCCGCCTAGACCGGCGGCGGCATAGCTCTCCATCTCGGCGGTGATCGACTTTTCGTCGGCGATATTTCCCAGCCACCACCAGCGACTCCACGGTTTCGTTTCCCGATTCACCGCGGGCCAACCCGGGGCGGACGACTCAGCCGCGACCACGCCGCTGACGAGGAGGAAAAATAGCAACAGAGGGGCAGGACGACGTGACATAAGCGAGCGGGTGGGGGTTGACGCCGGATGCGTCGCAACGACGAGACGCATCAATCCCGCCGAAGTTCTCTTCTCGGTTCACGCTCGCAATCCACGGCAACTCGGACCGTCAACGAAGACCATGCATGAAGCGCAAAGCAGCGCCAAGGCGCGAAGGATGAGGGAAGAAGGATCTTCATCGTAGCCCGGTGCGGGGAGCAGCGGGATCAGAGAATGTGGAAATCAGGAAATCACGAACAGAACGGGCGGGACGGAATTCGGAATGATTAATCTGGAACTCTGGGACTCTGGAACGGAAGGGGGCCGAACCTTAAGCGCAAAGACGCTAAGTTCGGAGTAAGGCTATCGATCAATGACGTAGGTCAGCGCGCTTGCGCGCGCTCCGTGGGTTTCGCTCTCTACCACGATACTTCGAATCCAAACCACCTGAGCGCGCGCGAGCGCGCTGACCTACGCAGAATCCGTGACGATCCGAGAAATCCGTGGTCTCCGCCGGTTCGAACCTTAAGCGCAAGACGCGAAGCAGACGCTAAGGGAGCAAAGGTCGGATAAGGTCGGAGGCTTGGAGTCCGATTCCAGAGTTCCTGAGTTCCAGATTAACAGCACGTCTTTGCGCCCAACTTTGCGCCTTCGCGCCTTTGCGCTTCAAGATTGGCGGGTGGGATCGATCGACGGCTCGGACTGTCAAGAACCCGCACGCATGGCCTCACTGTGGGGTCGATCCAAGGGTGCTGCGCTTTTCCAGCGGGGCCGACACCGACCCCTGATCTTCGCTCTACCCCTTTAACCCTGCGTGAACTTGGGAAGCTCTCTTCCTCTCTCGAACGTGTTGTCGGCTCCTCTCCGGCCGAAGCCAGACGCACGCGTTGGACCAAGCCTGATGTCCTGCGCGCCTGTTCGCGGCGGTGCCCTATGATTGCTCCGCGGGATCGACCGAAACTGGCTGTGATTGGTATCTCTGGATACGGCCGCATTCATCTGCAACTGGCGCGTGAATGCCGGGACCGCGGAGAAATTGATCTCGTGGCCGCGACCGTGATCAATCCGGAGGAGGAAAAGGAGAACGTGGCGGATCTGGTCGCCCATGGCTGCACACTTTATTCAGATTTCGAAACGATGTTGGCGGAGCAGGCCGGGCGGATCGACCTGTGTCTCATTCCGACCGGCATCCCCTGGCATGCCCGCATGACCATCGCGGCGTTGCGCGCCGGGGCTAACGTGCTGGTGGAAAAGCCCCTCGCGGGTTCGGTGGCGGAAGTGGAAGCCGTCGAAGCGGCTGAGCGGGAGGCGGGGCGTTTCGTGGCGGTCGGCTTTCAGGACTTGTACGAACCAGGCACGGCCTGGCTGAAGCAGGAGTTGTTGAAGGGCACGATCGGAACGATTCAGTCCGTGCGCTTTTTGGGCTTATGGCCGCGTCGACGGTCCTACTTCACCCGCAACGATTGGGCGGGGCGCCTGCAGGTGGGCGGCGTGCCGGTGTTGGACTCGCCGCTCAATAATGCGTTTGGGCATTTTGTGATGCTGAGCCTTTATTTTGCGTCGTCGAAGTCTGGAGACGCGGCGAAGGCGCAGCCCGATGGCGTTGAACTGTTTCGTGCCCACGCGATCGAGAGCTTTGATACGGGTGTGGTGAAGCTGCACACGCCGGACGGCGTCAAACTTTGGTTCGGCGTAAGCCACGATACCGTGGAAACAATCGAGCCCGAAATTTTTATCCATGGGGACGCGGGCACCGCGTGCTGGCGCTATGAAAATGAAACGTGGTTGACGGACGCGCATGGTCGCCAGCAACACCGCGCGATGCCGGACATTACCGGCACGCGTCGCGCGATGATGGCCGCGGTCCTTCATCGGTTGAAGACACCTGATGCGCCGATCTGCGGGGTCGGCATGGCACGGCGGCACACGGAGGTCATCGAGGCGATCCATCGCGCGGCCCCCATCCAGGCATTTCCGGCGGATCAGGTGCAGTGGGTTGGAAAGGATGGCGACGGCTCCCAGGTTCCGGATGTCACTGGTTTGACGCCGGCGCTGCGACGCGCCTTCAGCACCCAGGAATCGCTGGCGAGCAGTGGTTTCGCGCTCGCCTCGGCCGTTAAGGGTCGCTGAATCCGAAATTCGGTTTGCAACGACGCACGGCTCCGCGTGTCGCTGTTGGCCGACCCGCTTTCCCCGTGGCTGCCCCGCTGATCCATTTCAAAAACATCCGCAAGTCCTTCGGCGCGGTGCGGGCGTTGCGTGGCGTCAATTTCGACCTGCAGGCCGGCGAGGTGCACGCGCTGCTCGGCGAAAACGGCGCGGGCAAATCCACGTTGATCAAAATCGCCACGGGCGCGCATCAACCGGATGAAGGCGTGATCGAAATGGAAGGCCATGATCTTGGCCGACTCGGACCAGCGGCGGCGAAGCGGCATGGCATCGCGTGCATCTATCAGCAGCCGGCGTTGTTTCAGGATCTCACCGTGATGGAAAACATTGCCTTGCGGCTGGACCCGCCGAGTCCGACCCGGCGGATCAACTGGAACGCGCGCAAGCAGCGGGCGATTGATTTGCTGCAGCGCGTGGGGGCCGAGATTGCGCCGCAGACCGAAGTGCGGGAGCTTTCGATGCCGGAGCAACAGCTTGTTGAAATCGCGTGCGCGGTCGGAGCGGAGGCGCGGGTCGTGATCATGGATGAGCCCACGGCATCGCTCACGCGGCAGGAACAGGAGCGGCTGTTTGGGATTGTGCGGGAGCTAAGAAATCGGGGCGTGGGCGTGATTTATATTTCACATCGCCTGGAGGAAATTTTTGCGCTGGCGGATCGCGTCACCGTGCTGCGGGACGGCGAAAGTGTCGGCACACTGCTGGCCGGTGACATCGATGAAACGCGGCTGATCCGTCTCATGGTCGGACGGGAAATGGAGCAGCTGTATCCGCCCTTGCGCGATGCGCCCGCCACCGAGGATGCCCGGCCGGCGGCGTTGCAGCTGCGGAACGTGAGCTGCGCCGCGGGCGGAGTTCGCGATGTGAGTTTGGCGGTTCGACCCGGCGAGGTGTTTGGACTCGCTGGACTTGTTGGCGCGGGGCGGACTGAACTCGCGCGCGTGTTGTTCGGCCTGACGCCGGCGGATGGCGGAGAGATTTTGGTGCAAGGCGTGGCTAAGATCATTCGCAGTCCACGCGACGCGGTGGACCTTGGCATTGCCTACGTGCCGGAAGATCGTCGCCGACACGGGGTCGTGCTCGAGCTGCCGGTGGCCCAAAATGTTTCGCTGGCGATTCATCGGCGACTGTTTCGCGGGGGGTGGTTGCGCTTTGGGGCGGAGCGGAAACTGGCGGAGAAGTTCATTGCTCAGCTGGCGATCAAGACGTCGGGGCCGGACGCGGCAGCGGGTAATCTCAGTGGAGGCAACCAGCAGAAAGTCGCGCTGGCGCGCTGGCTGGCGACTGAGCCGAAGATCCTGATCCTGGACGAGCCGACGCAAGGCGTCGACGTGGGCGCCAAGAGCGAGATTCACCGGATCGTGCGGCAGCTGGCTGAGTCCGGGCTCGCCGTGATTTTGATTTCCAGTGACCTGCCAGAGGTGATCGGGATGAGCGATCGGATTGGCGTCATGCGCGGCGGCCGGCTGACGGCCGTGCTGCCGCGGAAATCGCCGGCAGAAACCGTGATGTCTGCGGCGCTTGGGCGAGGTGACGAGGGAGCGGCGGCATGAAAGCGTTTCGCGAATGGTCCGTCGCGGGTGCGTTCGGCGTGCTGTTGGTGGTGCTCGCGATCGTCGCGCCGTCGTTTTTTCAATTTCAACCGCTGCTGTCTCTCGCTGCGCGGGAAGCGCCCTCGTTGATTGTGACGGGAGGGATGGCGCTGATCATTCTCAGCCGGCAGATCGACATTTCGGTCGGGTCGCAGTTCGCGCTGTGTGGCGTAACGGCGGGGCTGTTGGCGGGACAGAACCTGCCGCTGCCGGTGGTCGCGCTCGCGTGCATCCTGGCGGGAGCGGTGCTCGGCGCGCTGAACGGTGTGCTGGTGGCGGCACTAGGGCTGCCGTCCATCGTGGTCACCCTGGCGACGATGGTGGCGTGGCGGGAAGGACTGCGGTGGTGGCGGCAAGGCCAGTTTGTTGATCTGCCGGACGGGTTGCAGTGGCTGGGCATGCCACAGCAAACCGGGCAGGCCTTCGTGATCGTCGTCGCCCTGGTGATTTTCTGCGCGCTGGCGGTGGCGCTGCGCAAAATTGCGCTTGGACGATTCGTCTATGCGGTCGGTAGTGATGAGGAAGCGGCCCGGCTGGCGGGGCTGCGGCCGCGACTGGTGACGTTTGGCGTCTTTGTGACGATGGGCGCTCTGACGGGACTCGCGGCGATGTTGAACGCAATTCAATCGCCGCAGGTGGATCCGAAATCGGGTACGGGTCTGGAGTTGCGGGCGATTGCGGCGGTGGTGGTGGGCGGAGTGGCGATCTCGGGTGGACGTGGAAGTTTGTGGGGCGTGCTGGCGGGGGCGTTGTTGCTTGCGTGCATCGCGCCGGCGCTGACGCACCTGCATGTGGAGGCCTACTGGAGCCGCGCGATCGAAGGCTCGATTATCCTGCTTGCCGTCGTAGCGGATGGGATCCGGCAACGAAAGGTGGCAACAAAATGAGCTCCGTTATGGAGTGCGGCGGCTTGACGCCGCTTTCGATGAGCCGGCTCGACGGCTCGCTTCGATCAGGCGGCGTGTCGAGCCACGCCGTCCAAAGCGGTGTCGAGCCACCGCACTCCAAATTATGAGTGGCGCACCGCGAGTTTGGAAAGAGAGCCTGTTTCGACACGAGATGGTGCTGCTATTGCTCGTGGTGGGGGAGTGGCTGATTTTCAATTCGGTGGGTCCGCGGTTCGCGACGCTCAACAACACCTTCGATATTCTGCGGCATTCCGTTGAGATTGGGCTGCTCGCGGTCGCGATGACGCCGATCATTCTGGCCGGCGGCATCGACCTTTCCGTCGGCTCGTTGCTCGGTCTTTGCGCGATTTGCATGGGCAAACTATGGCGCGACGCCGGGTTGCCGCTCCCGGTTGCGATCGGTTGCACGCTTCTGCTCGGCGCGCTCGCGGGTGGCGTGAACGCCACACTCATCACCGTGCTGCGACTGCCGCCGTTGATTGTGACGCTCGGGACGTTTTCGCTTTTTCGCGGGCTGGCGGAAGCGATTACCCGAGGGGTGGACACGTTCACAGGGTTTCCCTCGGACTTTTTGTTCTGGGGCCAGGAACGCTGGCTCGGCATTCCGGCTCAGGCGCCGTTGTTTGTGCTCGTCGCGATTTTGCTCTGGCTGCTGATGCATCGGACCACGTACGGCCGATCGTTGCGAACGATCGGGTTCTCGCCCGAAGGCGCGAGGTATGCGGGACTCGGCGTGCAGCGCCAGCTCGCCACCGCGTATATCATGGCGGGGGTGGTTGCTGCGTTGGCGGCGGTGATTTACACGGCGCGGCTGGGTCAGGCCAAGGCCGATGCGGGAACCGGCTATGAGTTGTTCGCGATCACCGCGGTCGTTTTGGGCGGCACGAGTATTTTCGGCGGGCGTGGCACCGTCCACGGCACATTGCTCGGGGTCGCGGCGATCGCCGTTTTGAATAACGGCCTCGTTCACGCGCGCCTGCCGCGAGAAGCCGCTGGCGTGTTGACGGGAGCGTTGCTCGTGCTTGCTTTAGCGAGTGGCGCGATCCCAAAACTCTGGAGTGACCGGCGCGCGCGTCGCCGGCCGACCCCTTAGGCGGACCAATTCAAAGTGAACCACCAATGGACACGAATTTCAACGGATCCGATGTAGGTCAGCGCGCTTGCGCGCGCTCCGGTGATCGCGTTCGAGAGATTGGCGGCGCGAGTCTCACCTGCCGGAGCGCGCGCAAGCGCGCTGGCCTACGTGATCCTTCTGTCTTCCTTCGACCTATACACCTGCAGTAGAAGTCACCGGATCATGACCGTGAATCGATCGAACGAGCGCCCCTCTCGCACCTGTCCCATTCGTGTCCATTCGTGGTTAAAATAGATGCTCTAGTCTTACTTTCATGAAAAAATTCCTACCCCTCCTGATCGCAACCAGCCTGATCTTCGCCGGCTGCAGTAAGTCCGCCGACAAATCCCCGGCGGCTGGCGCCGAGAAAAAAATCACGGTGGCGCTGCTGCCGAAATCGAAAGGCAACGCGTACTTCATTTCGTGTAAGAATGGGGCGGAAAAAGCGGCGAAGGACTTGGGCGTTGAACTGATCTTTGATGGGCCCACGGACACCGATCCGGCGCGGCAGAATGAAATTGTGGAAAACTGGATTACGCTGGGCGTCGACGTGATTGCGGCGGCCTGCGAAAACAAAGAAGGAATTTCGACCGCGTTGCGGAAGGCGCAGGCGAGTGGGATCAAGGTGATCACGTACGATGCCGACGCGCAGTCGGATGCCCGGTCGTTCTTCGTGAACCAGGCCACGCCGGAAGGAATTGGCCAGGGCTTGATGGATGAAGCGGCACGGCTGTGCGGCAGCGAGGGCGAGTTCGCGATCATCTCGGCGTCATTGACCGCTTCGAATCAGCGCGAATGGCAAAAGCACATCGAGGCACGGCTGGCGGAAAAGTATCCGAAGATGAAGCTGGTCGCGGTGCGTCCGTGTGATGACTTGAAAGACAAGGCGCAGGCCGAGGCCACGGCGCTGTTGGGGGCGAATGCAAATCTCAAACTGCTGATGGCAATTTGCTCACCAGCCGTCCCGGGTGCGGCGGAAGCGGTGAAGCAGGCGGGGAAAACGGGAAAGGTTCACGTGATGGGCCTGGGTCTGCCGAGCGAGAATCGTCGGTACGTCAAAGATGGCGTCACGGAGAGCGTGATCCTCTGGAAGACCGAAGATCTCGGGTATCTCACGGTGCAGGCGGCGGTGGCGCTCGCACGGGGCACGCTCAAGCCGGGTGCGACGGAGTTTACGGCGGGTTCGCTGGGTAAATTTGAAATCCGCGGCGACAACATCCTGCTGGGTACGCCGTTCGTCTTTAACAAAGACAACATCGACCAGTTTAATTTCTGAGGAAGAGGAAGGGGTGCGCGTGCGCCTTCGTCACGGTGATCGAGCAAAACCACCAGGACACGCGACTTCTGCAGGGCGTCGATGGCCGGGGCCCTATCGTGTAGCGTAGACGTCGATACTAATACTTCCGTGAACGGACGCTGCGACTTGCGTCTGCCAAATATTTCGGACTGTCTGACCTGAGCTCGATTGTGTGCAAATCGGGAAAAAGATTCTGGTTCTGCCGCTGGTGACTTACCCCCTTGATCCCGCTTGACGCCCTCGAGCTGTTACCCCGTCTCTCTGAAGTCTTTGCCTGCTTTGCGCGCGCTTTGCCGGTTTTTGCCCCTTACTGACCTAGAAAAAACTATGACCACACCCACACCTCCATCCGGGTTCGGAGTCCGACGCATGCTGGCGTCGTTGTTCGCCCTATCGTCGGCCGGCCTATCGTTCGGCCAGCAAGCAACCACCACCCCGACCGCGCCCAATGACCCGAAGGCGAAGGATGAGGCGATTGTGCTGACTCCGTTCGTCGTCGACGCGTCCAAGGACAAGGGCTACTACGCCGAAAATACTTTGGCCGGCAGCCGCATTCGGACGAATCTCTCCGATCTGGCCGCTTCGATCACGGTCGTGACGAAGCAGCAGATGGAAGACACCGCCGCGTTGGACATCAACGATGTCTTCAAATACGAGGCCAGCACCGAAGGATCTTCGACCTACACCCCCTCGATCGTGGATCGTGGCACCGCGAAGGACACGCTCGCCGGATATTCGCTGGGTAACAACGGTTCGACGACGACCAATGCTCAGTCCAACCGGGTTCGTGGCCTCGGTGCTCCAGATGCCGCGATCAACAATTACAGTGCGAACAGTCGCATTCCGCTCGATTCGTACAATACCCAGTCGATCGAAATCAGCCGTGGTCCGAATTCCCTGCTCTTCGGTTTGGGATCGGCCTCGGGTGTGGTGAATCAAAATCCGTCGCAAGCGGTGTTGAATCGCAACACCACGTCCGTGCAGTTGCGCACGGATCAAAACGGCAGCGCGCGTGGTTCGTTGACCTTCAACCGGGCGCTGATTGACGACAAACTCGCGATCTTCGTCGCCTTGCTCTACGACGATAAACAGTTCGAGCGGAAACCATCGTACGACAAATATCGCCGTGAGTACGCCGCGATCACGTTCAAGCCATTCAAGAACACCGTCATTCGTGCTTTCGCTGAAGGCTACAAGAACGACGCGAACCGGCCGAACTTTCTCACACCACGCGACCAGGTGACGCCGTGGCTGACTTCAGGGCGTCCCGTGTATGATCCTGTGACGCGACTCGTGACCGTCCTCGATTCCGGGAAAGTCACCGGGCCGTATGTGACCGATTCTCGTTCTCCGGGCTACGTCGCATCCGTCAACACCATCTTGGGCGCCAACGCACTCACGACGGTCTCCGCCACAAACTCGCTCTTCGTGCCCGGTATCGCGTTTGAAGCCGACGGTCGTCCAATCCGGCGGATCAATACGAGCGGTAACACGATCGACTATTTCCAGCGGAATAATGTGTTCTACCGTCCCGCGCAGACGAACCCCGAGACGGCGCTGCCTTCCGCTACGACATTGGGCTGGCTCGCGGGTGATCCTCGATTCCTCAATGCGGACAAAATGGCGAGCGCGTCGACGAATCTACCGGCCCCCCGTCCGACCGTGAATGGTCAGCTCGGCACGTATGGCACGTACAACTGGGCCGGCGTGACCAATCAGTCGCTCTACGACTGGACGAAGTACAACACGCTCCACACCAACTTTGCCCAAACCAAAGCCTCGAACTACAACATCGAGTTCGAACAACAGATTTTGCCGAACCTGTTCTTCAACGCCGGCTGGTTCCGTCAGGATATCGACGAAGCCGACAACTATACGATCAATCAGCTGACCGGTGCCACGCTGAGTGTTGACACCAACAAGAACAATTTGAACGGCACCCCCAACCCGTACTTTGGATTGCCGTATATCTCCGAGGGCGTGGGTGGAGGGCTTGACACCTTTTATGCCCCTGAAACCGACGACAACTATCGCGCACTCCTCGCTTACGATCTCGATTTGACGAAAAACGCCAATTGGACGAAGTGGCTGGGTCACCACAAGATCATCGGCGGTTTGGCCGAGCAGGATGTACTGCAAGCGATCGAACGCTGGCGCGACAACTTCGTGGGTGGCGACGCCGACGCAAAGCTGCGCTACGTGCAGAATCTGACGTTGCCGAATCAGAACTCTTCGTTGAACAGCGCCATCATGCGCAAGTACTACATGGCCAACCCGGGCGACACGCAGGCTCACGTCACCTCTTCGATTGGTTCGTATGGTAATAAAGGCTACAACGCTCCCTACAATTCAGGAGTTGAGGTCTGGAATTACAACACGAACGCGTATCAGATTGATCAAGTCACCGAAGAAGGTCGCTTCTCGCAAGCCGGCAGCTTCCGGACTCAGCGCCAAGTCGCGAGCAGGCAGATCTCGCTGCAAAGCTATCTCTGGAACGATCGCCTGATCACGACGCTCGGCTGGCGCCATGACGCCTATCGCGCGCGCGTCACCACTTCAGGTGCCCTTTCCGATATCACGGGCAAAGTTTACGAGCCCGGATTCGCCCAGGATCGGCTCTATGTCAATGGATTCACCGGTGCGATCGACTACGATCGCGTGATGAATCGCTGGACCCGCTGGGATAAGCTCGATGGTAGCACAAAAACGCTTGGTGGTGCGTTCCGCCCGTTCAAAGACATGGGCTTTTCCCAACGTCTCGGCGGTGAAGGCTCGATCGCCTCAGAGTTTCTGCAGGGGCTGACGTTCTACTACAATCAATCCGACAACTTTAATCCACCGGCTACGTATCAGACGGATTATTTCGCCCGCCCCCTGCCCAAGCCCACGGGCAAGGGCAAGGATTTCGGCTTCGGGTTCAACGTGATGAACAACAAGCTGGTCGTCCGCATGAACTGGTTCGAGGTTGAAAACTCAAATGAGCGGACGTCGGCGGCCGGCACCCTTCTCACCCGGCTGGCCTACTCCGACACGACCACGGGCATTCCGTGGGCGAGCGCGGTCCAACGTATCCGCAATGGTATTGCCGGCGGTCGGACCTTGCAGCAAATCATCTCCGTCGCCAACTGGAACACGGACGCGGTCAACAACGTTTCGGACGAGGCCAATCAGCGGAAGATCTACGATCTGATCCAATTGCCCTACCAGTACTACAGCGGCATCCCCAATCCCGGCGCCACGCAGGAAAGCAAGGCGAAGGGCACCGAGTTGCAGGTGACGTATAATCCGCTGCCCAACTGGACGATGAAGCTGACGGGATCCAAGTCGCGCGCGTCGTATAGCAAGGTGGCGCCGCAGTATGATGAGTGGCTGGCCGAGCGGTTGCCCAAGTGGACCAGCAGTGCGGCGCCAGAAATCCCGGATTTCGTCGATCCGAATACCAGTCGTGCTTACTCGCTGAGTAAGTTCTGGACCGGTTACGGCTACACCGGCGTCGCGCAGCGGGAAAACACCGACGGCAACACGTCGGCGGCGAATTATTTCGCGAACGTGGTCCAGTCACTCGTCGCCACCTCCAAGGCCTTGGAAGGCGCCAACTCGCCGCTCGAACGTGAGTACCACGCATCCTTCCTGACCAACTACGTTTTCAATCAGGGGCGGATGAAGGGGTTCTCGGCGGGCGGTAGCTTGCGGTGGGAGTCGAAGGCCGCCATCGGCTTCTACGGCAAGGTGGGCGATCCGTTGCAGCCGCTGAACATCAACGTCGCGGACGTAACCCGGCCGGTGTATGATGACGGCAATTACTACTCCGACATCTGGTTCGCCTACAGCCGCAAGATCTCGAACGACAAGATCAAGATGAAGATTCAGTTCAACATCAACAATGTGAACGAAGGCGGACGTCTCGCTCCGACCCAAGTCAACTTCGACGGACAGGCGTGGGCGTACCGCATCATCGACCCACGTCAGTACGTTTTGACCACCACGTTCGAATTCTAAGCTCGGACATCTCTTCAGGCGAGGGCCTGAAGGGTATCGCAGAGCACGTTTCTCACAGCTCTCCTGCGCAAGCGGGAGAGCTTTTTTATGGAACAACGGACGACACGGAGGTCGTCCCTCCATCTGAAGGGACACGCGGAGAAACCGTGTGGGGTGGTGGCGGGTAAGGAATGGTGTAGTCAACGAGTGCTGCTCGGCGATTGCTTCGGCCGTTCGAATCGCCACACAGTCGCTGCGGATGGCGGTGAACATTCCTAACCACGCAATGAGCGCGGCCGGCTCACGAAGGCGCAGTCTCGTCTACGGTGCGGGCCTGGCCGCAGCCATCGTGATGGTGTACTGGAACAGTCTCACGGCGCCGTTTCTATTCGACGACCTCGGAGCGGTGACGTTGAACCCGACCATCCGGGATCTGTGGTCACTCCAGACGCTGCAACCCCCGTCGGACGGGAGCACGACCACCGGGCGGCCGCTGCTCAACCTGTCCTACGCGATCAACTACGCCATTGGCGGCGAGTCGGTGGTCGGTTACCACGTCGTGAACGTGATGATTCACGTGCTGGCGGCGCTTGTCCTGCTCGGAATTGTGCGTCGTACATTGGCCAGGTCGACGAGCAACGGAGTTGCCCGATTCAGCGAGTCGCAGGCGTCGGGACTCGCCGTCGGCGTGGCGGCGCTGTGGGCCCTGCACCCGCTGCAGACGGAGACGGTCACGTGTATTGCGCAGCGCAGTGAGTCGCTCTGCTCCTTGTTTTATCTTGGAACGCTTTACGCCTTCATCCGCGGGACCGCCGGAGAAATCGGGAAGGTTGAGCCTTCGCGGAAAAACTCTTTGGCGGATGAATCGGGAAGCTCGCAGCCGCGACGACGCGGATGGCTCGCGGGTTCGGTCCTGCTGTGCCTCGGCGGAATGGCCTGCAAAGAAGTCATGGTGACGGCGCCGCTCGCGGTGCTGTTGTATGATCGAACGTTTGTCGCGGGCAGCTTTGGAACGGCTTGGCGCCGGCGGCGCCGCTTCTATTTCTTTCTGGCCGGCACCTGGGCTCTGCTGGGCTGGTTGGTGATCAGTGGCGCGGGCGCACGCGGTGCGTCGGCCGGCGTCGGTCTGGGAGTTTCCTCATGGGAGTACCTGTTGACGCAAGCTCGCGCGATCGTGCTCTATCTGAAGCTCGCGGTCTGGCCGTATCCGCTGGTGCTCGACTATGGGACAGGCGTGGACCGATCACTGGCCGATGTGGCAGGGCAGGCGATGATCGTACTCGCCCTGCTCGTTGGCGTGATCTGGGCGCTGGTGCGCCGCCCGACGTGGGGGTTCATCGGAGCTTTTTTCTTTCTGCTTTTGGCGCCGAGCTCGAGCGTCGTTCCGCTCGTGACGCAGACAATCGCCGAGCACCGGATGTACCTTCCACTCGCGAGCGTCATTGTCCTGGTGGTGACGGGCGCTGCGCGACTCGGCCGTGGAAAGGCGCTGCTCTTCCCGTTCGCGTTGTTGGTCTTGCTCTGTGCGGCGTTCACGATCGCGCGGAACCGGGACTATGCCGACGCGCTGATCATCTGGACAGATACCGCGGAGAAGTTTCCCAGTAGCGCACGCGCCCACAACAATCTGGCGCTTGAGCTGGATCGTCGCGGGCGCTCGGCCGAGGCCCTGCAGGAATTTGCGCGGGCGGTGTCGTTGGACGCCCGTTACGTGTCAGCCTATTTCAACTGGGGCACCGCGCTGCTGCGTCAGGGGCAGCCACAGGCCGCAGTGGAGCCGTTGCGCGCGGCGGTCCGGTTGGCGCCCAACCATGCGGATGCCCAACTCGCCTTGGGCAATGCGCTCGTGAGCCTCGGTGCGTCGGCCGAGGCCGTGGAGCATTATGAAGCGGCGCTGGCAACCGGGCCTGGTGCCGATGTGCATTACAATTTAGGCGTCGCGCTAGCGGCTTTGGAGCGTGATGACGCTGCCGCCGCCCAGTTTAGGACCGCGCTCGAGCTGCAGCCGACGCTGGCTGACGCGCATTATCAACTTGGGCGTATCGCAGAGCGGCGCGGCTGGCCCGCTGACGCCGCCAAGGAATTCGAAGCGACGCTGCAGCTTTCGCCCGAGCATGCTGGAGCGCACCGTCGGTTGGGATTGTTGGCTGCCCGAGCGAGCGATTTCGAAACGGCGGGCGGACATTTCGAGGCCGTGGTGCGGCTGCAGCCACGCGATGCCGACGCGCTCGCGAATCTCGGTAATACCTTTCTGGCGCGCGGGAACGCACAACGCGCGGCAACGCTTTACGAAGACGTGCTTCGGCTGCGGCCCGATGATCGCGCCACCCAGGAAAACCTCCGGCTCGCTCGCGAAGCACTGACGACTCCGCGGTAGCTTAGCCAGATCGAGAGGATGACTCTGGTGTAGGGGCGTCCCTTGCGGACGCCCGAGTCGCGTGAGCCGAACTGAAACCATTCGCACGCCGCGATGGTCCATCGGCGTATTTCGAACCGGGCGTCCGCAAGGGAACGCCCCTACATCGGAGTTTGATCCAGTTTGCACGGCACCACTTCTCCTTCGTGTCCATTGGTGTCCATTCGTGGTTTAACGGTCAGGTTCAGGCCCGCAGGAAATGGCGTGAGCATATCAAGTGTCA
>JBDSSD010000151.1:0-8241 GCA_039928945.1 Opitutus sp.
GTTGGCGAAATTTCAGCCAGCAGGCGAGAACGCACACCCATATCTTCTCCCTGGATGATATCGATAGCGCCATGGTGGGGCCACTCTATGTCCCGCAGATAGCCCGCAAGAGCGGCCGTCGCAGCCCCCGTTGCCGGATCTTCGTAGACGCCGCCGGACGCGAATGCGTTGCGCGTGTGGAAGAGCTGCGGAGCCTCAGCGTATGCAAAGAGGATCGTGACCAAGCCCTCTCGGTTCATCAGGCTACGACCAGAATTAAATTCGTACTTCATCGCAGCAAGCGCATCACGAGTTTTCAGGCCCAATACAAGATGGTCCGCTCCGGCATTAGCCAGCGCAGGGGGAATCCTGGAGTCAAGATCATCATGCGTGTATCCGAACAGGCTCAGGATGCTGGACACAAGTTGAGGTGGCGCCGGCTCGCTTCGCGTCGGTGGGGACTGTAGCGCGGCGGCCACGATCTCCCCACTCCTGTGGCCTTCAACCGTAATTCCGGCTTGATTGAGGATCAAAGTGTATAGCCCGTCGCCATGCTTCAGTGCAAGAGCCGCGCCAAGCGCAATCGTTGCGTGACCACAGAAGGGCACTTCGGACTCCGGTGAGAAGTAACGTACTCGCCAGCTTGTACCGAGCGAAGTGGCAAAAGCAGTTTCTGAAAAACCAATCTCAGCTGCGATTCGCTGCATCTCTAAGTCGCTGGGAAGATGATCGCTAATGAAGACACCTGCAGGATTGCCTCCGATGTCCCCGTCGGAGAAAGCAGCGATTCTTAGGACATTCATTTTTTTCTCCGATGGGCTCGATGTGTGGCAGTTCATTTTTGCAGTGTCACGAGATGCCATAAATCCTCTTTGACGGCAAAAACCTAAATTAAGCCGATTCGCCCATGAAGCCAAATGGAGTCTTGAAGCTACGAAGCGGGTTCGGCTTGTCTGAATTGTTAGGCCGATTATGCCTTTGATAGCAACATGCGAATGCCCGCAAATCCAAACATGACCGCAAGTGTCCCCTCGAACCAGCGGCGCGTGGATTGATAAACGCGACGAGCCACCGGAGTTGAAAAAACCAAGGCATAACCACAGAACACCAGCACAGCGAGCGTTGCGCAACCAAGGACAACGAACATGGCATCTTTAGTTTGCGCCCCCGATGGTAGGGCTAGCGATACTATGGAAATCCAGACAAAGATTGCTTTTGGATTTGTCAGGTGCATTGCTGCACCTCGGAAATATGTTCGGGAATAATTTTTTAGCGCGTTGGAGGACGTTGGGTTGAGCGCTGAATTGCTTGACCAGGCGGAACGAGCTGATCGTACCGCCAACCAAAGTAGGTACAGCCCACCGAGTACCTTCAATGCTACTAGGGCGCTGGAATAGGTTGCTAACACGGCAGACAAGCCAAATGCTGCTAGCAAGCCCCAGAATGTTGAGCCCGATACAACGCCAAGGGCGAGTACAAGTGCCGGTCTGCGGCCAAAATTCATAGCAGTCGCCATGATTGCTAGATTGCTTGGCCCAGGGCTCGCGGTGCCAACCAGGTAAATCGAATAAGCGAGAAGCAAGTTTGCCGAAGCATGAATAGCATTGACCAAAACGGGATCCTCTCTTTCTAACTAAGCGGCCCAAACTACCTGAATTAAGCCCAGTTGCGAAGCAACTTCGGCTTGAAAGAATTGTGATACCACTGGACACGTAGAGTAAAAAACTGCCAAGTCAAAGTGCTCCAGTTATCCCCAGAGCAAACTCGACTCAACTGGTAACCCAGTTGCCCAAAAAGTCGCTCATCCTGAGTTGCACGCCTTGGTTGCGCAAAATTCCGTAGGCGGTGGTCAAATGATAGAAAAAGTGCGGTGTCGCGTACGCAAGTAGGAACAGATCGCCTCTGGCACGAGTCGAACCATGACGGTGGTCCATCACGATCACTCGGTCGAGGCCGGCTGCGAGGTCGTTTGGCGCGATCTCTCGGAGATACCAAATGACTGCATCGAGGCGTCGGTGCAGGTCTGCAAAGCACTTTGCATCGTTCACGGCCGGCTCTGGGGATGCACCCAGCAACCGTGCGATCGCCAAGCTGGCTCCCTCCGTGGCCCAGTGAACGTGATCGGCGAGCGTGTACATATGAAGGTCATACCTAGTGTCACTCGCAACGCCTTGCGTCTCCGCGCCGAGTCGTGCGTCCAGCAATGCGGCTTCACCACCGCCTCGGGCCGCAGCGTGGTCTTCGGCCTTCGTTAGCTGCAATTTTAAATTGGTCAACCCGCGGACGAACACGCCAGCGGATAGGTCATAAGCGTTCAATGACATGGTGCCCTCTCTTCTTTGCGTTGACGACGAAAATACGAGCGTTGTCGAGTTGAGGCCTAACACCTGGTTTATGTTGCGGCGTGCAGTGGCGAGAGCTTTCCGCAAGCGCGAAGGTGAAGCTTCGAAGCGATGTCGGCTTGAACGAAGTATTAGGTGCCACCTGCTGATTCATCTTGATCAGCGATGCGGTAGCTAAACTCGTATTTATGCTGACCATCAACGATCTGAATCTTGAAGTTGCCTTCAAGACCTGTCAGTTCACCGGTACCAGAATCGGGGACTACATGAACGTCCATGACTGGTTCGCCGCGATTCATCGTGGCGGTGTGCTGAAGAATGAATGTGCCACTGCGTCCGCTCAAAGTGCCGCTTACTTGTTCAATGGCAACGTAACCCGCTGAGCCTTGAACAACTGTGCCTGCTGTTAACATTTGACCTTTAGTCCGGGCTATCAAGTCGCCGGAAATGGTCTTGTCGATGGACATACGGCCTAGCTTGCCTTCTTGACTCGTGTTTTCGATAGATAGCGGTTTCATAGAAACGTAAAAGGTACCTTTTGCAACTTGTGTCATTACAGATTCAGCCTTCAGAGATTTGGGGGGCATGGACTCGTGCGAGTATGCCGCGAACGAAATTGCTACGAGTAGACATGCTACGGCTAGGCTCTTCATTTCCATATCAGCCTCATTGGAGAATGTAGCCGCACCTAATCCCTCAATTAGGTCGGCCCGCCCGAGAAATCGAACGGAGTCTTAAAGCTACTAGCGGATTCGGCTTGAATGATTGATTAGCCGTTAATCGCGATCGGGCGCACCGAGCGGAAAAAAAGAGCGATAGGGCCGCGCCTCATTGACGACGCGAACTACTGAGGGATGGGCTAGCAACCGTGCGCGATAGGATTTAAGTCTGCCGTCAGGAATAGCATGCAACCAATCTGCGTAGAACAACGCTGGCGCTGCCGCACAATCCGCGATGGTGAATCTGTCGCCAACTGCCCACGTGTGACTAATTTGGCGGCTTAACCAAGCGTAGGAGCTGTCCAGGTTTGACTTAGCTTCTGCGACTCGGCCTGAGTCCTGACGATCCACCGGGCGGAGTGCCTCCCCCACGATCTGTTGCATGGGTCCGGCAATATAGCAATCAAATACGTCGGTAATCATGCGCGCATTGAGTGAGGCGTCGGGGTCGCTCGGAATCATTTTTGGCGCGGAGCCTATGCGGTCCAGATATTCGATTACTGCATTCGATTGTGTGACCGTGCGGTCGCCGTCCACGAGAGCGGGGAATTGCCCTGTCGGAGACAGATCTCTCATTCGTGCAGTATTTTCCGCATGATTGGGATCCACCATATAGAACTCAAACGGCACGTTCCGTTCATAAGCCGCAATAAGAGGCTTCCATGCGTATGAAGCAAAAGGATGTCCGTAAAGATGAATTGTCATTGCGATCTCTTACCTGTGCCAGAAAATTGAATTTGACCGCTAACGAAGTTCCTACGCATCGGTGGTCTCTCCTGCGCGCGCGGCTTCGACCGCGGCGATGTCGATCTTGTTCATCTTCATCATCGCGACCATTACCCGCTTAGCGGTCGCTGGATCGGGGTCGGCCATTCCCGCTATGAGCGCACGGGGAACGATTTGCCACCAAAAGCCCCAACAATCCTTGCACCAGCTGCATCTGCTCTCAGCGCCACCGTTGTCGACGATCGCGTTCCAGTAGCGGTCGGTCTCTTCCTGGTCATCGGTGAAGACTTGGAAGCTGACCGCCTCGTTGGGAGTGAATTTTGAGCCGCCATTCAATCCGACGAACGACTGGCCGAGCAGGGTGAACTCTACGGTGATTTCTTCACCGCGCCTGGTCGAGGGATTGTCTGCCGGAACATCAAGCGTCGGACCGACGTAGCTGTCGGGAAATACGCTAGCGTAGAACTAGGCCGCCTCCCGGGCTTGGCCATGGTCGAACCACAGGCAGGTGGTGAGCTTTCCCATCGTATTTCTCCTTATTGGTCCAATTATTTACGCGGACCCGTAAGCGCGAACATCACGCCCTGCGGATCCTTGCCCTGAATGATGAAGCCGCCGCCCGGCACTTCAACGGGGCCGTGCATCACGCTGCCGCCGCCTGCCGTAAGGCGCATATGCGCGGTGTCGATGTCGTCGATGTTGAAATAGGGCAGCCAGAAGCAAGGGGGCGAGAGCGGGCTGTTCATCATTCCCCCAGCGTCTGCCCCGTCAACTGCGAAAAGACGGTAGGTGCCCATTTCGCCCATCTCGAAATCGCGCGCATGGGTCCAGCCAAACTGTTGGCGGTAGAAAGAAAGCGCGGCATTGGAATCGGTGGTGTGAAGTTCGTTCCAGTCCACATGTCCCGTTGTATAGGGCGCGACCGGGGCTTGATCGGGGCCGTTGGGGTGGAGCAGCTTGAACGGCGCGCCTTGTGGATCGGCTACGATTGCGAAGCGGCCGACGCCGGGAATGTCGTCCGGCCCGTACTGGACCTCGCCGCCCTTGGCGATGATCTCTTTGGCGGTGACATCGACATCGTCGCTGTAGATGTAGCCGCTCCAGGCCGGTTTGCTGCCGGAATTGGCGGCGGCGATGCCGCCGACTCCGCGGCCTGCAGCCTCGACTACAACGTAGCGGACCGGGCTGGAGGGCTCCTCGCTGGCTGTCCAGCCGACGACGTCACAGTAAAATTTGGCCGCGGCGTCGATGTCGACGGTGGCGAGCTCGAACCAGAAGAAATTGGGGGTGCGAGGCATTTGTGTCTCTCCGTAGTGTTGGGTTTTACTCGTCGACCAATCGCTCAACGGCGGTGAGGACAAAGCACCGCGGGTAGTAATCGATACAGCGACGAGCGAGGTTGCCGGGAATCCAGAACTGCATTGATGAAGCTGCGTATCAGGCGGACGTCTGATTAGATATAAAATGAGCAGCGTGACGTCGTCGCATTCGACGCCTCGTTTGCAAGATCACTCAGTAAGCGAGTGCCTAAATGTTCGCCACGCACTGTGAGGCGTGCATAAACTACGATCCCGACGAATTATCGTGGATGTGTCAAGGTTAAAAAACGGGCATCAAGAAAGAGTTTTTACTTGCAAGCTGAAATCGTTGCGGGCAGACGAGCGAATGCCGCTTTGAGCATTGGCACCTCCATTGACCGATAGATATTGTCATGTCGCAGATCGACACGTGGAATGTAAGTCCAACGGAGCGACGCTGGGGCCGAAGACTGAAGCGCACTCACGAATGAGGTGACTTCGGTGGCTTGGGTTCCTGCTCCGGCCGCAGCGAGGAGGAGTCGTGTGGGTTTGCCTGCAAGCAACGGCAATCGTGCAGGCGCATCGCGCCCCATCGCTCCAGAGTTCCACCAAACGCTCGGATCGAGTGCGACATACGTGTCGAATAGGTCAGGCTGTGCTAACAGTGTGTCTAGGATGAAAAGACCGGCAAGCGATTCGCCCATAATTACGGATTCGTCTGTTACGCGGTACCTCGCGCTCACGACGGGAATGAGTTCCCGTGCGAAGAATGTGCGAAAGCGTTCGGCTCCCCCCGGTTGGTCAGTGACTTTCATATCTGCGGCGGTCTGCGTCGGCGGTGTGGTGTCACGACGCCGAACGGTGTTCTCGACACCCACCACTATTACGGGAGGGATTTCCCGCTGTTCAATGAGGTCGCTGACCGTTGCGGCGACGTGCGGGAAATCTTCCGCAAGCCCCCCGTCGGGCATATAAAGCACGGGAAATCGCTGCGAAGTACATCGATCGTACTGTGGCGGCAGGTACACGTTGATTCGTCGGGTCTCGCGCATGACCGAAGACACCAAACGAAGGCTTTCATGCACCGGTATTTCGTTGGGCGTCTGCGCCAGTGCCCAGCCGGGAACCAAGAGGGCAGCGAGAATGAGCCAGGGGAGGAAATTACGCACCTGTTGTCCTGCGGTTTCGAGGGTATTTTTGTTATGTGTCGCCAGATGCCAGGAGTTTGCCATCAGCGGTTGCTCGGTTCGATCTTTTGGAGCGGTTCTGCGAATCGCGCGTGCTCCTCCAAGTCAACGGGGCGATGCAGCCAGAGCGTTTCAGCGGGCGCCTCACCGAGGTAGTTTCCGTTCTTCCAGTGGTTTCGGGGCCTGATAGGCCGCGGACAAAAACCACCGCCACAGTTCGGGCAGACGTTTGCGAGAAGATCATGGACGCATGTCTGGCAAAACGTACACTCGAAACTGCAGATCATTGCCACGCTAGAACTTGGGGGCAGTAACACGGCGCAGTGTTCACACACGGGACGAAGTTGGAGCATTCCATGACCCTCCTCTAGAAATAGCTGGTCCACAGACTGGGGTTGGACTTTCTATAAGTCGCGTACCAGCGGCAGAGTGGGTACATTGCCATCACCACCCCGGCCCAGACCAGGTAGACACCTGGAAGCGACAGGCCCCACTTCGGCGGAGGCGTGAACGGGTAAAGGTCAAGTGTTGGCGACTCGAACAGCCAGTGCGCAGATCCGTTCCAGACCAGGCTGAGCGCTACCGCCGCGGCATGGATCAAAAGAAAATGAATGACGTAGTACATAAGCGGCACCTGCCCAAAGACGCGGGCAGGGCGCAGCATCGCCGGGGTCTTTTTGTCGATCGCAGCTAGCAACAGGAGCACCGGGCCTAGGGTCATCAGCAGGAATTGCAGCGACGGCGGGTACTTGCTGGCGTTGAGAAAAGAGAGCGAGGTCATCAATGTCGAGTCGAACGCGATACGGGGGATCGGGTCACCGTAGACGTTGATGCTTCGAAGTACCGCAAAAACCACAATCGCAAGGAGCCCCGCCGCGACCAGCCACTTTCGCCGCTTGACCGATGCCCAGTCGTAGATCTGTCCCATCCAGAAGCCCACAGCGGTGACGCCTATCCAAGGGATAAGGGGGTAGGCCAACAGCACCGTATGCCCGCCCCGATCAAAGATCACGTTGGGCGAGTGAAGGATCGACCACAGGGGGTTACTCGAGCGAATCGAGTCAAAGGCGTTATGCCCGGCGATTAGAATAAGACCGAACGCCCCAATGAGTCCGATGGGAAGCCGGACTAGCCCCGCGAGCACCATCATGGATATCCCCAGCGCCCAGAGCACAGTGATCCCCGTGGTCTGGTAGTTCAGGTTGAACTGCAAGATGAAGCGCATCACGACGAGCTCGAGAAACACCAGCCAAAGTCCACGCGTCAGCAGGTAGCGGCAGAGCTGGTGCGTGCCCAGCTTGCGAAGCGCTAGATACGCGCCGGTGCCCATGAGCAGAAAAAACGTAGGTGCGCAGAAGTTCGTGATCCACCGAGTGAGGAACAGGCCAGGCGAGGCTGCCGCGAGGTTAGTCGGACTGATTCCGGGAACGCCGAAAAAGTCTCGGACGTGATCGAGGGCCATGAGGACCATAACAATGCCGCGCATAGTATCGACCGACGTCAGGCGTGCGTGAGAGGGTTCGGCCGCAATAGTCATGAAGATCTCTCCAAGTCAGGGACACCGGTAGTGACACGAGGCTAAACGGCGTTCCAACCCCGAAGAACGGTGGTCAAAGCGATAGCGATAAGCAACACACCGACCATTCGCGCCGCGATTGCGCCGCCTCGCGGACTGGTTACGGTCCACTCACGAACGCGATCTGCGCCTAGCGCCACTACGCCGTACACGACAAACTGTGTGACAGCGATGATCGAGAACAACACCGTTGCCTGAATCCACATCGAGCCGTATTCGGGCCGAAGAAACTGCGGGAGGATCGCCAGGGTAAACAGGTACGCCTTCGGATTGAGCAGGCTGGTGACCATTCCGTTGCGGAACGTGTCGGACACCGAACGTAGCTTGACCTGGGTGTCCAGTTTCGTGATCGCGCGGGATCGTATAAGCGAATAGCCGATCCAAGACAGATACAGGCCACCTGCGATCAGCATC
>JBDSSD010000152.1:0-33549 GCA_039928945.1 Opitutus sp.
GGCTCGACGCCGCTTTCGACGGGCCAGCTTGATGGCCCGCCCCTGACCGCCGAACTGCACCCCGATTCTTTCGAACAGGCGCGTCGAGCCGCGCCGAGCGAAAGCGGCGTCGAGCCGCCGCACTCCAAAGCGATCCTCTCCGATTCCCTGTGATTTCATTTACCACGAACACGCTTGCCCGCGTCCATCGCGTTTGGTCTGCTCCGCCGAATTTTCCATGAGTGCTTCCACGCCTGAATTGCCCCGCCCTCACTCGTCCGTTGTCGTCGACGGCAATGACCGCGCACCCGCGCGCTCGATGCTTCGCGCCGTCGGTTTTTCGGACGAAGATTTCCGGAAGCCGCAAATCGCCGTTGCGTCAGCCGCCAGCGACATGACGCCGTGCAACGTTCACCTGGGCGACCTCAGTGAACACGCACGGAAGGGCATCGCCGCGGCCGGCGCCAAGCCGATCTATTTCAATACCATCACCGTGACCGATGGCATCAGCATGGGCACGCAAGGCATGCGCTATTCCCTGGTGTCGCGCGAAGTCATTGCCGACTCGATCGAGACGGCGGTCGCGGCGGAAGGCTTTGACGGCGTGGTCGCGATCGGCGGCTGTGACAAAAACATGCCCGGAGCGATGATGGCGATCGCGCGCCTCAATCGGCCCGCGATCTTCGTTTACGGCGGCACAATTTTGCCCGGATTTTTGCGGAGCGACTGTGATCACAAGAAACCGCTCGATATCGTTTCGGTGTTCGAAGCCGTCGGTAAACACGCCAAAGGTGAACTGGATGACGCGGGTCTGAAGGAAGTTGAGCAGACCGCGATCCCGGGACCTGGGTCGTGCGGCGGAATGTACACGGCGAATACCATGGCGAGCGCGATCGAGGCGCTCGGAATGAGTTTACCGCACAGCAGCGCGCAGTTGGCGGTCAGCGAAGAGAAACGTCAGGACTGCGAACGCGCCGGGCATGCCGTCGTGAACATGCTAAAAACCGGGCTGAAGCCGCGCGACATCATGACCCGGAAGGCGTTTGAAAACGCCATCATGGTTTGCACCGCGCTCGGTGGCTCGACGAATTTGATCCTTCACCTTCTAGCGATCGCGCACTGCGCGGAGGTTCCGCTTTCGCTTGAGGATTTCAAAACAATTGGCGAACGCGTGCCGCTGCTGGCGGACGTGAAGCCGTTCGGAAAATACGGCATGTCCCACCTCATCCGGATCGGCGGAATTCGTCCGATGATGAAGATGCTCCTCGATCGCGGACTCCTGCACGGCGACTGTCTTACCGTGACGGGTGAAACGATCGGCCAATCCCTGCAAAGCGTGAAACCGTACGGCGCATATCCAGCTGAACAGGACATCATCCGGCCGTGGGATCAGCCGATCAAAAAAGAAACGCACCTCCGCGTGCTGCACGGAAATTTGGCGCCCGGCGGGGCGGTGGGAAAAATCACCGGCAAGGAAGGCCTATATTTTAAAGGCACCGCCAAGGTTTACGAGGGCGAAGAGGACGCGTTGAAAGGCGTGCTGAGCGGGGACGTGAAAAAAGGCGATGTCGTCGTCATCCGCAATGAAGGTCCGGTCGGCGGTCCCGGGATGCGTGAGATGTTGTCGCCGACGAGCGCCCTCGCCGGCCGCGGCTTGATCAAGGACGTCGCGTTGATCACCGACGGTCGATTCTCGGGCGGAAGTCACGGCTTCGATGTCGGACACATCACACCCGAAGCAGCGTGTGGCGGCCCCATCGGATTTGTTCGCAACGGCGACGTGATCGAGATTGATGCGGTCAAGAACACGATGAACCTGCTCATCGACGAGTCCGAATACGCGGCGCGTAAAGCCGCCAACAAGCCACGTCCCCCCCGCGAAACGCGCGGTGTACTGGCGAAGTACGCCAAGCTGGTCGCGTCGGCCTCCGAAGGCGCGGTCACGGATAAGTATCTCTGAACCGATCGAACGAAGTTGGGAATTAGGAGTTTGAAATTGGTTCGGAGGCCTATGCCGCCGTTAAGAATTTTTCGCTCTGTATTCATCCCCTAGTTCCAACTACCAATTGCTAACTACCAACTACTCCGCGCGAATGTCCTGGAACCGTTTCAAAACTCATTTTTACCACAACGCTGATCTCGGCGTTTCGTTGGATATCAGCCGCATCCCCTTCCCCGACGATTTCTTCTCCGCGATGGAGCCGCGCATGCAGGAGGCGTACACCGCGATGGCTGCACTCGAAGGCGGCGCGATCGCGAACCCGGACGAGAACCGGATGGTCGGACATTATTGGCTGCGCGCTCCGCACCTCGCACCCACGCCTGAACTCGCGAGCGAGATTTCGACGACCCTTGCGGCGATCAAAGACTTCGCCGCCAAGGTTCACTCCGGTGCCGTTGGTGGACCGAAGGGGAAATTCAAGAATCTGCTCGTAATCGGAATTGGCGGATCTGCGTTGGGCCCACAGTTTGTGCATCATGCGCTCGGTCGGCCGCGCAAGGATCAGCTTGCGGTGTCATTTTTCGACAACACCGATCCCGATGGTTTCGATTACGTCCTCGGCGAACTGCGTAACCAACTCGCAAAGACAATCGTCGTGGTGATCTCGAAATCCGGCGGCACCGCCGAGACTCGAAATGGGATGCTCGAGGCCATGACGGCCTTCAAGGCGGCCGGTCTCAATCCCGCGCAACATTTCGTCGCGATCACCGGCGTTGGATCGAAGTTGGACAAAGTTGCCACGGACGAAGGCTGGCTCGCGCGCTTCGCGATGTGGGACTGGGTGGGCGGGCGAACGAGTGAGCTCAGCGCGGTTGGCCTGCTGCCAGCCGCTCTGCAGGGCATCGATGTGCAAGCCATCCTCGATGGCGCCGCCGCCATGGACGATGTCACGCGCTATCCGAATACAGCGCAAAACCCCGCCGCGCTGCTCACACTGATGTGGTTTTCTGCGACCGACGGTCGCGGAGCGAAGGATATGGTGGTGCTGCCGTACAAAGACCGGCTCCTGCTTTTTTCGCGTTATCTCCAGCAGTTGGTGATGGAGTCGCTCGGCAAGGAATTTGATCTCAAAGGCAACGTCGTGAACCAGGGCATCGCCGTTTACGGCAACAAGGGATCCACCGACCAACACGCGTACGTGCAGCAACTGCGGGAAGGCGTGAACAATTTTTTTGTCACGTTCATTGAAGTGCTGAAAGATCGTGACGGCAAAGGGGCGTTGGAGGTTGAGCCGGGCATCACCGCCGGCGATTACCTGCAAGGCTTCTACCTCGGCACGCGCGACGCGCTCAGCGAGAAAGACCGGCATTCCGTCACCTTGACCTTGCCCGATGTGTCACCTCGCACCCTCGGCATGCTGATTGCGCTCTACGAACGCGTGGTTGGCTTTTATGCGACGCTCGTTGGCATCAACGCCTACCATCAGCCCGGGGTTGAAGCGGGCAAGAAGGCGGCGGGAAGTGTCATCGCACTGAAACAGAAGATCACGGGAGCGCTGCAAGCCTCGCCGGGTAAATTCGCGACCGCAGAAGAACTCGCGGGACAATTGGGAGAGGACACGTCAGCCGAGTTGGTCTTCAAGATTCTGGAGCATTTGTCGGCTAACCGCGGGAGCGGCGTGAAGAAACGAGCCAAAACCCCGTGGTTTCAGTCCCGCTATGGGATGTGACCACGCGCTTTCGAGCTCGTGGTGGTCTGCGACGATCGCGGAACCTTTTGAACCGGCAGGCGTTCACAAGGGTACCTTTTCCTCGTGTGACGCCTTGCAGTAGACTCATTCCGCGGTAATAAACCCTTATCTCATGACTTCGCCCAAGAAATTCGTGGTCGGTCTGTTAATGATCGCCTTCGTCGCACTCTCGTCCGGTTGCATGTCTGCGCCGAGGGATACCTCCATTCCGTGGAGCCGTCCCGCTGATTGGGAAGGGCAGATTCCAGGTATGGGCGGCGGCATGGGTCGCTAGTCTTCGGATTCATCGCTCACCGCGCTGCCGCGTTCAACGCAGCTCATCAATCCAGCCTCCTGGCTGGATTTTTTTGTGTAGCCAGCTGCTTCCACCGGTGAAGGCTGGCAGTGCTCCATGGAAAACAATTCGCTGACGCCTCAACCCGGACACCTGTACGTGGTGGCGACGCCGATTGGAAACCTGGCGGATCTGACGGAACGCGCCCGCGCCATCCTCGGCGCCGTGGATCTGGTGGCCTGTGAAGACACTCGAACGACCGGGCCGCTGCTCACGCGACTTGGGTTCCGCAAGGATCTCATCGCCTACCACGATCACAACGAGATCGAGATGGCCGAACAACTCGCGGACCAACTCGCAGCGGGGAAGTCGATTGCCGTCGTGAGTGACGCTGGGACTCCGGCCCTGAGCGATCCGGGATTTCGGGTTGTTCGCGCCTGTCGGAAGCGCGGCATCCCAGTGGTTCCGGTGCCCGGTCCCAGCGCGCTGATCGCCGTCGTGAGCGCGAGTGGGCTGCCGACGAACGGGTTTCTTTACGTTGGCTTTCTGCCGCCGAAATCCGCGGCTCGCATCGCGTTTTTCGAGAAGCACCGTGCTTTCGATTACACGCTGGCGCTCTACGAAAGCTGCCATCGGATCGATAAAGCGGTGGACGAAATTTTCTCAACGCTGGGTCCAGACCGCGTCATTTGCGTCGCCAAGGAAGTCACAAAACTGCACGAGGCCTTCTTTGTGGGAACGGTCGCGGATGTGCGGGCGCGTTTGGCCAAAGCGAGTTTGAAGGGTGAGTTTGTGCTTTTGATCGCTCCATCGGATTTCGTCTTGTGAACGAAAGGTCGCGGCCGCTGCGACGCTCTCGTCGACCCCGCGGTTGTGCGCCCGTGTGCATGTTGCCCACGGCCCCAAACGAAGACTTCACTTTGTGATTCGAGGGGTGTTCCGTTAGCGAATGCCTTCACCTCGCGTCGCCGTCGTCGATATCGGCAGCAACTCGATCAAGGTGCTCGTCGCAGAACGAACGCTCGACGGGACGATCGCCGCCTTGCACGCCCGGACGTTGGATGCGCGCATCAGTGCCGGGATCAGCCGGTCGAATCCTCGTTTGACCGAGGCGAGTATGGAGCGCGGACTGTCGGCCATTCGCGAACTTCTCGACGGCGCCGCTCCCTTTGCTCCAGATCGTTACGTACTCGTCGCCACCAGCGCCGTACGTGACGCGGAGAACGGCGAGGACTTTCGAGCCCGCGTCCAGGCATCAACTCATCATGAGATCCGAATCCTCACGGGAAAGGAGGAAGCCGGTCTGATCGGACGCGGTCTCACCTGCGATCCCGCGCTCGCCGGGTTGTCGGATTTCTATGTCTTCGATTTGGGCGGAGGCAGCCTGGAATGTCTGGCGTTCCGCGATCGGCGGATTGACCAGGCCGTGAGTTTGCAGCTCGGCTGTGTTCGGCTCAGTGAGAAATGGGTCGCGGAGCCCGAGCGGCCAATCGCAACGAGCGCGCTCGAGGGAATTCAAAGCCAGACAAAAACCGAAGTGGCGCGTGCCGGGTTCAGGTTTGCCTTGGCGTCGAATGCGACCGCCGTGGGTTGTGGTGGAACCGTCACCACCATCCGAACCATCCTGGCGGCGCGCAGCGGCCGGAGTTTGGATAAAACGCCCACGCGGGTGGAGGTAGATCAATTGCGCTCGCTCCTGCTTGAACTGAGCGCACTCACGCTCTCGGATCGGAAAAAAGTTAGCGGCCTGCCGCCGGCGCGGGCGGATATTTTTCCAACCGCTCTGGCCACGCTCATCGCCGTCGCGGAGCAAGGCGGCTTCCCGGCGTATCAACACTCCTTCTACAATCTGCGTTACGGCCTTGCCGCGGAAGTATTCGACACGCTCTGAGAACCGGCCGGCTTACTCCCCTACTTTCTCGACTCGTGCTCGTGATACGACGGCGGGGCTGCTTTGATCTTTGGTTTCACCGGCTCGGCGATCAATCGCTTCGCTTTGGCCGCCGACTTCGTTGCGAGACGAAGTTGTTTGATCTGCTCTTCAAAATCCGGCGGGAGCGGCGCGCGAAGATCGAGCGTCTTGTGCGTGATCGGGTGTTGGAAAATCAAATGCGCGGCGTGCAACATCACGCGTTCCGGCACATGCTTGAGACGCGAGTCGGGTTTCCAGCCGTAAACTGAATCGCCCAGCACCACGTGGCCGAGTGACTTCATGTGCACGCGAATCTGATGCGTTCGCCCCGTGTGAATGGTACACTTCACCAATGCAGCGAAGTCACCGAAGCGTTCAACAAGCTCCCAATCGGTGTGCGCGTCCTTCCCTCCCTCTTCGCTCTCGACCACTGACATCTTGTGGCGATGCTGCTTGTTGCGACCAATCGCTTTTCGAATCGAGCCGCTGATGAGTGCCGGCGCGCCGGAGACCAAAGCGAGGTACTCCTTGTGGAGTGATCGCTCGGAAAACTGCTCGGCCAAACCGCGATGCGCCTTGTCGGTTTTAGCGACGAGAATGATGCCCGAGGTTTCGCGATCGAGGCGATGCACGATGCCCGGCCGCTCCACACCACCGACACCGCTCAGGGTACCTTCGCAATGGCTCAACAGAGCGTGCACCAGCGTGTCCTCACCCGTGGCTGCGCCGGGATGAACCACCATTCCAGAGGTTTTGTTTACCGCCAGCAGGTGTTTGTCCTCGAAGATCACATCGAGCGGGATGTCCGCTGGCGTCATGTTCGTTGGCTTCGTGTCGGGGAACGAGAACGTGATGACGTCTCCCGCATTCACCGTGGCATCCCGGGCGATGAGTTTTCCACCCCGACTGACCAGCCCGGCGTCGAAAGCGCGGTGAAAAGCTACCCGGCTGTGGTCGGGAAACGCGGCCGCGAGAATCTTGTCGGCGCGCGGCTGACGCACGCCGTCGGGGACCGTGAAAGTGAGTGAGGTTTCAGACATGGTATGGCACACGTCGCGCGCTCAAGGCGCGTCGACGAGGCCTGACTCACAGCTGAGTCTGTCAATTTCCGCGAGACACTTCTGTTTTGAACCCGATGGAAGGTCAGCTACGGCCCAGCCGTTTCCTGCGACTTGGACGAGCTCGGCTCGCGAAAAAGCGAGGTTCTCGGCCAAAGCGACGTACTCGTCGTTTACCGTGTTGGCGAACGTGAGAGGATCGTCGGTGCTCACCGTGCAACGAACGCCAGCGGCCATGAGGCGGCGGATGGGATGAGCGCTCCACGATGGCACGGATTTGAGCCGGATGTTGCTGATCGGACACATGTCGAAGGTGACATTTTGGTCGACCGCGAGCTGGACCACCGCTGGGTCGTCGATTGCTTGGATTCCATGTTGGATCCGTGTGACTCCAAGCACTTCGATCGATTCGCGCACCTTGCCCGCACCGCCGAATTCGCCGGCATGGCACTTCGTCACCTTACCGGCAGAACGAAGCTTTGCCCAAACCGCTGCAGTATCGGGCTCCGTTGTGAGATCCTCGTGCCCATGCAGATCGACTCCCGCCAATTCATCCCACGTGTGCAGTTGATCGATCACCGCGCGGAGAGGTCCGGCAATATCGCTTCGCAGCATTCCCGCAAAAATTCGAACCTCCAGTCCCGCGGGCACCGCCGAACGAATCGCCGCGATGATTTCGCGGCCAGGAACGTTGATGAATTGCGTGACCGGAAGGTGGAAACTCGTCTCCACGTACCGGACATTGTTCGCGACGTGTCCGGCAAAAATCGCTTTCGCGGCCTCGTGATAACGCTGCGCACTGACGAACCACGGCAGCGCATGTCGGAGCAGGATGTCGTTGAACTCACTGAACGTCGCATAACGAAATCCGGGCTGACGAAAGGCCGGATTCGGCGGGTATTGGTCTGGCTGCCATGCGGTCAGGAGTTCGTACGGCAGCGCTCCTTCGAGATGCAGATGCGTCTCCGTCTTGGGCATCGCTTGGATAAACCGACGCAGATCCGTTTCTTTCGGTGAACTTTCCACGCATCAACGAATGCCAATACGTTGATGGTCGTCAAGGCGCTGATGGCGAGGTCGCTCAATGTGGAGTGCGGCGGCTCGACGCCGCTTTCGCGCGGCGCGGCTCGACGCGCCGGCCGAATTCAAAAACGGGCGAACCGTCGAGCCGGTTCGTCAAACGCGGCGTCGAACCGCCGCACTCCAAAGTTACTGTGCCCGCTTACTTTCCGAGCAGGTGATCGGGATTCAGCTTGTGCAGCGGCTTCGGCACGAAGAGGCCGTCTTTGCGGATCAGTTTGCCATCGAACCAGACTTCACCGCCGCCGTACTCCGGCCGTTGGATGCAGACCATGTCCCAATGCACCTGCGATTTGTTGCCGTTTCCGACGCCTTCGTAGGCCTGGCCGGGAGTGAAATGAAACGAGCCCGCAATCTTCTCGTCGAACAGGATGTCCCGCATTGGCTCGAGGATGTGGGGATTGAAACCGAGGGCGAACTCACCGATGTAGCGGGCCCCTTCGTCGCTATCTAAAATCTGGTTGAGTCGCTTCGTATTCGAGGACGTTGCCTCAACGACTTTCCCGCGTTTGAAGACCAGCCGTATGTTGTCGAACGAGGTGCCGAGATAAACGGTCGGCGCGTTGTACTGAATCACCCCTTCAACCGAATCGCGCACGGGGCAGGAGAACACCTCTCCGTCTGGGATATTCCGCAATCCTCCGCACGGTTGGGCGCCAATCCCCTTGATCGAAAACGTCAAGTCAGTGCCGGGTCCTTTCAACTGCACCCGATCCGTACGCTCCATCAGCTCCTTCAAGGCCTTCATCCCCGGACCCATCCGGCCGTAGTCCAAAGTGCAGACGTTGAAATAAAAATCTTCGAACGCCTCGGTGCTCATGCCCGCTTGCTGGGCCATGGCCGAGGTGGGCCACCGGAGGACGACCCATTTGGTTTTGCCCACGCGATGATCGAGCACCGGTTTCATCAACCGACTTACCAGCTGAACCTTTTCAGATGGAACATCACTGGCCTCGAAAATGTTTTCCGATCCGCGCAGCGCGATGTACGCATCCACGGTCTGCATGCGCGCGAGTTCCACCTCGGCGTGCGGCGCGTACTGGGCTTCCTCCGCTCCCAGCGTCATCTCGCGGCTGATGCGCGCACGATGAATTTGCACCAGCGGATGAGCTCCGCGCGCTCGTGCGGCCCGGATCAACGCGATCACGATCGCATCGGGCACATCGAACGCATCAATCAGGACGTGTTCGCCTTTTTTCAACGCCGTCGAAAATCCCGTGAGCCCTTCTGCGAGTTGCGTGAACCGAGGATCGATAATCATGAGTCGGCAGCTAACACGCCGTCGGGACGCGTTCGCAAGTGGAATTCGATTTGAGTCGCTGGGCACGAGCGGAAGGCCGCTTGAACTGCACTCAGGCCGGGGCTGTTTTTGGCCGGCCCACCACGCGGCCTACCTCCGCCCGGGAAGGCCTCAGATCGGCGGACGACTGCCGCTTTGCGGAAAACAGATCCGGCCGACCGCTTCGTCGAAGTCGGCCGCACCCCGAATGATTTCGATCTCCAATCTCAGGTAATAGAGCGGAATCGGACACACGTATCCGTCTGGGAAACGCACCGCATCTTTTTCCGTGGTGACGAGACACTCGGCCCGTTCCTCGCGCGCGGTGGCGAACAGCGCCTCGAAATCGTCGTCGGCATAGCGGTAGTGATCGAGAAAGCGTTCGCGCGCGACCACCAGCGCGCCGAGGTCGCGCAGAAACTTCTCGAAGCTTTCCGGCGTGGCGATGCCGCTGAAGGCCAGCACGCGGCGTCCCTTCAGAAACGTCAGCGGCTCGCGACCACCGGGCGCGTCCGGCGCAACGCCAAGTCGCTGGAGGTAGCGCGGTCGGTGGGCACACTCGATGATATCCGCGTCTGGATTGTGCTGCTTGATCAGCGCTTCGAGTTCGGGATCTCTCTGGCCGTTGGACTTCGTCAGAAAAACGTAGCTCGCCCGCTTGAGATGCTTGATCGGCTCACGCAGTACGCCTCGAGGCAACAGATGACCGTTGCCGAACGGATTCGTTTTGTCCACGAGCAGCAAATTCAGCCGCCCTTTCAGCGGCAGGTACTGAAAGCCGTCGTCGAGCACGAGTGTATCGCACCCAAATTTCTTGATCGCGAACGCACCCGACTTCACGCGGTTCTTGTCGACGAGCACGATCACGCCGGGAAGATTTCGCGCGAGCATGTATGGTTCGTCACCGGCGTCTTCCGAGTTCAACAGAACGCGCTCGCCGTCACTCACGATCCGCGGTGGCGGCTCTTCCGTGTGCGTCAGCGCGAACCACCACTTCTGCCAAAACGGAGCTGACCGGCTTTTGTAGCCGCGGCTCAGAATCGCCACTTTTCGACCTCGGTCGTGCAGCGCCCGGGCGAACTTTTCCACCACCGGGGTTTTACCGGTACCGCCGACTGTCAGGTTGCCAACCACGACGACGAGGCACCCGAGGGGCTGATCATGCAGGATTCGATTCTGATAAAGCCAGAGCCTCGCTTGGGCGATGCCGTTGAACAACCATGACAGTACCTGCAAAAAAGCGCCGTAGACTGCCGCGCCGGTGTCTGCACGTCGGCCCAGAATCACGTCGATCGTGTACAGCTCGACCGCGTTAAACTTCTTCTTCAGCCAGGATTGGGACATCGGCGTAATGCGAATCAAGGTTGACCCAACGCGAAGCGTAAACTGTTTTCCGTAGCGCCCACGGGCACGTCACATGAGCTACAAACTTTTCATCCCTGGTCCCATTGCCGTTTCGGAAAAAACGCTGCGCGCGATGGCCCAACCCATGATCGGCCATCGCAGTACCGACTTCGTCGCGCTGTATCAGTCGATTCAACCGGAGCTGCAGGCCTTGTTCTACACCAAGGATCCGGTGTACCTGTCGACCAGCAGCGCCTGGGGTGTGATGGAGGGAACGTTGCGGAACGTGACCAAGAAGAAAGTACTGAACTGCATGAACGGCGCGTTCTCGGACAAGTGGAACGATGTGTCGCTGCGGTGCGGCGTGGCCGCGGGAGCCTTGAAGGCCGAATGGGGCCAGCCGGTCGATCCGGAGGCGGTGCGCCGCGAACTCGCGACCGGCGCGTATGACTCGATTACTTTGATTCACAATGAAACCTCGTGCGGGTGCATGAGCGATTTGCCGGCGATCATGGCCGTGGTGCGGGAATTTCCGGACGTCATTTCGATTGTGGATACCGTCAGCTCGTTCAGCGCGCTGCCCATCAAGAAAGACGAACTGGGCATCGATGTGTTCATCACCGGCTCGCAGAAAGCGCTGGCCCTGCCGCCAGGCCTTGCCCTGATTTCTGTTTCGAAGCGCGCCCTTGACCGCGCTATGACGCTCACAGGCCGCGGGTATTACTTCGATTTCCTCGAGTTTCAAAAGAATCACGAGGCCGGCATGACCCCAAGCACGCCGGTGATCCCGCTGATTTACGCCCTGCGCTCGAAGCTGGACGATATCAAAGCCGAGGGGATTGAGAACCGCTATGCCCGGCACGCGCGGTTGAATGCAATCGTGCGGGACCATGTGCTCGCCAAAGGATTCAAGCTGTTCCCAAAAGAGGGATACGGTTCGGTCACATTGAATTGCTTTGCGAACACCCTCAACATCGACCTCGCGGCACTGAACAAAATTCTGAAATCAAAGCACAAGCTCGTGATCGACGGCGGTTATGGGAAGCTTAAGGGCAAGACGTTTCGCATCTCGAACATGGGCGATGAAACGGAAGCGACGATCGCAGACATGCTGAAGGCGTTCGACTCTGCCCTCGCGGAAACGCCGAAGCTCGCCGCCTGACTCAGGTGGCGCGCGGTCGCGCCATCCGCCGACGTTTGGGAATTTCCACTGCAACTCTGCGTTGCGCGACCAGCGCGCAACCGACGAGGCGGTTCCAGTCGGCGTCCAGCTGCTTCGTCAAGGTCGCCATCGTCCCGGCCGGCATCGAGCGCTGGTGATCCCATCGCCCTGCACGCCAGACGAGGCCGACACGTCATCGCGAGCGCGGGGGCCGATCCGCGACTTCAGGTTCGATCCTGATTTAAGGTAAATTCGCCGGCAGCGTGGAGTTGATGCGTCGAAACACATGCAGCATCATTGCTCCGGCACCTCGTTGACCCTGAGGATTCGTACGTCGAATTCTGTCAATGTGATCACGCTCACCGAACCGATGCTGATTTCGATGCGATGGAAAAGATCCAGCGGTGCTCCGATAAAATAGTTGAGGGCGGCGCGGATCGGATCGCCATGGCTGACGAGCGCAATCTCGTCATGGGGATAAGCCGCTCGGAGGCGCAGCATCTCTCCTACGAAGCGACTCTGAACGTCGAGCATCGTCTCCCCTCCGGGCGGCCGTCCCGTGCTGCGAAACGAGTTGAACTGCCGCCAGCCCGGAATCTGTTCAAGTTCGGTCAACGACTTCCCGGTCCATTCGCCAAAGTGCAGTTCTTCGAGCGCGGGCGAAACGTCCACCGACGTCTTGTGAATGCGGGCAAGCGGCTCAGCGGTTTCGATCGCCCGCTCGCGGGGACTGCACAGCACGTGCTTGATCTCGGTCGCAGCGAGGTGTCTCGCGATCGATTCTCCGTGCGCACGACCTCGCGGGGTCAAATGGATGCCCGGCGTCCGACCGACGATCAGCTGGTCGTCGGCGTCTTTCTCGCCGTGCCGGATCAGGTAGAATTTGGTCACAACTTAACCGTGTCCATGCCGTCCGAAAGTACGAATGAAAATCAACTGACTCGAATGCAAGATGCGGACCCGCCGGATGGATTCGCGTTCAGGTCCGCCCGGTTCTGCGGCACCGGCTCCCTTCGTGTTCATTCGTGGCGATTCGTGGTTCCACTTGACTGGTCACGCGTAATTCCGGTGGCCCTACGCGCGACGCAGCCGACCGCCGCCGCGCGTTACGCTGGGGCGTCGGCCGTAACAATTCCTTCGGGCACTTGGTTTTCGACCGGTCCGTCCATGCGACCGAGTTCACGCACGAACGCTTCCGTCCGCTCGCGCGCTTCGTGATCGGTGAACTGTTTCGGCGGCGACTTCATGAAATAGCTCGCGGGACCGTCGAGCGGCCCTGCAATGCCATGGTCGAGGGCAAGCTTCACGCAGCGCACCGCGTCAATGACCACGCCCGCCGAATTCGGCGAGTCCCAGACTTCCAGCTTCACTTCACACTTCAACGGGACGTTGCCAAAGGTTGTACCGTGCATGTGGATGTAGCACCACTTTTGGTCCGCCAGCCACGGCACATAGTCGCTGGGTCCGACGTGCACATTTTGGGCCGGCATCGGCGCGCCGAGCTGGCTGGTGACCGCATTGGTCTTGGAAATCTTCTTGGAATCCAATCGTTCACGTTCGAGCATATTCAGGAAATCCGTGTTGCCGCCGAAATTCAGCTGATACGTGCGGTCGAGCCGGACGCCGCGTTCGCGGAACAGATTGACCAGCGTGCGATGTGTGATCGTGGCGCCGAGTTGGGATTTGATGTCGTCGCCAATAATCGGCAGCCCCCGATCGGCGAACCGTTGCTGCCAGTACGGCTGTGACGCAATGAAGACCGGGATGCAGTTCACGAACCCGCAGCCCGCGTCGAGAATCTGCTCCACATACCATTTCGTGGCCATTTCTGAGCCGACGGGAAGATAGGAGATGACGACGTCGGTTCCGGTCTCACGCAGGATTTGCACAATGTCGTCGGTCCGTCCCGGCGCTTTCTGCACTTTCTCCGCCACGTACTTGCCGATGCCGTCGTGCGTCATCCCGCGATGGACTTTGACCCCGAGCGGCGGTACGTCGGAAAACTTGTAGGTGTTATTCGGCTCGGCGAAGATCGCCTCGCTTAGATCGCGGCCCACCTTGTTGCGGTCAATGTCGAACGCGGCGGTGAACTCAATATCGCGAACATGATAACCACCCAGGTTGACATGCATCAATCCGGGCACCGCTTCATCTTCGGGTGCGTTTTTGTAGAATTCGACGCCTTGCACCAACGACGAGGCGCAATTGCCGACGCCGATGATCGCGACGCGAACTTTCGGCTTATGATTTGGGATGGTTTCTCCAAGCTTGGGCTTGATGGCGATCATGGTCGTGGATTCCTGGTTGCGGGAGTTGATGAGGCGGTTTTAGCGCGAAAGACGCGTTGTTCCGCCAGTGCGAGACGCGGAATCGAGTGGATCGGATTCATTTCGGGATCTACCGGACAGCAGCGGCGCTTTTTCGTTCGGCAGTTGATTCGCTTCGCGACAGCCCTTAACGCGTTCATTCACCGTTTGGCCTAAGTCCGCGATCGAGAGGGGAGCAAATGCTGGAACCACAGTCGGTAAAAGTCCCGGATTGCGACGGTGAGGGCACGGAAAAACGAGAGCGGAAATCCCTGACGTTCGGGAAACAAAAACAGGCTGAAAACCGCCACGCGTTTTCGTATGCGCGGAAAACAAAACTTGAAATCGACGTCAGCGCCGCCTAACGCCTCGCGGCTCATGAAGTCACTTGTCATCGCCGAGAAACCGTCGGTCGCGGCGGATCTCGCGCGCGCTCTCGGCAAAATTCCGAAGAAGGGTGAACACTACGAAAATGACGAATTCGTCATCTCGTACGCCTTGGGACACCTCGTGGAACTCGAGATGCCGGAAGACATCGACAAGAAGAAATACGGCTTCTGGCGGCTCGAGACGCTGCCGATTATTCCAGAGAAATTCGGGCTGAAGCCGATCGAGCAGTCGAAAGAACGTTTCAACGCGCTCAAAAAATTATTGGCGAGGAAGGATATCGATCAAGTGATCAACGCCTGTGACGCCGGGCGTGAGGGCGAACTCATCTTTGCTTATCTGTACCAGCTCACGAAATCGAAGCTCCCGGTGAAGCGCGCCTGGATGCAGACGATGACAACGGGCGGCATCCAGGAAGCATTCAAAACCCTCCGCGATGGCGAACAGATGGCGGGACTCGCGGACGCAGCGCGTTGTCGGAGCGAGAGCGATTGGCTGATCGGAATCAACGGTACCCGCGCGCTCACCAAGCGGATGTTCGGATCCCGCGCCGGTAACGTCGCGTCGGTCGGGCGGGTCCAGACCCCCACCCTGGCGATCGTCTACGCTCGCGAACTGGAGATTCGGAATTTCAAGCCGCGCGACTACTGGAGGGTGACCGCGACCTTCGAGGTCACGAAGGGGAAGTACGAAGGCGTTTATCAACGCGCGAATTTCCGCAAGGCCGAGAACGACGAGCACGATCGCATTGACCGCGTCTGGCAAAAGGCCATGGCCGAAGCGGTGCTGGCAGCCTGCCAGGGCCAGCCCCTCGCCAATGTCACCGAGGAAAAGAAGGCCAGCACCCAGGCTGCGCCGCGACTCTACGATCTCACCACGTTGCAGCGCGAAGCGAACAACCGGTACGCATTGCCCGCGCGGCGCACGCTCCAGATCGCACAGGCGCTGTACGAGCGGCACAAGATGATCACCTACCCTCGCACCGATTCACGCGCGCTGCCGGAAGATTACATTCCGACCGTACGCGAAACGATGCAGAACCTGAAGGGCGACCTGGGAACTCACGCGCACAAGGTGCTCGAGGCCGGCTGGCTCCGTCCCAATAAACGCATCTTCAACAACGCCCAGATTTCCGATCACTTTGCGATCATCCCGACGGCGCATGAGGCAAAGGACCTCGATGAAATGGAGGCCAAGGTGTTCGACATGATCGCCCGGCGATTCGTCGCGGCCTTCTTCCCTGCGGCCGAGTTCGACATCACCACCCGCATCAGCACGGTCGCGCCGGGGCACGATTTCAAAACGGAAGGAAAGGTTTTGACCGCGCCCGGCTGGCTCGCCGTTTACGGAAAGACCACGGTGGAGGACGACTCACCCGATTCGAAAGCGCTGCCGGCGCTGGCCGACGCGGACGGCAAACCTGCCAAAGCGAAAACGATCGATCCAATTCTTCACTCGGAGACCACCAAGCCACCACCCCGGTATACAGAAGCCACGCTCCTGTCCGCGATGGAAGGTGCGGGCAAACTCGTCGATGATGATGAATTGGCCGAGGCCATGAAGGAACGCGGTCTGGGCACACCGGCCACGCGGGCCGACACCATCGATGGATTGATCAACCAAAAGTACATGGAGCGGGGCCAGCGTGAGCTGATTCCAACGGCCAAAGCCGAGCAGTTGCTCCAGTTCTTGACCGCGGTGAAAGCCGAGGCGTTGACGAGTCCGGCGATGACGGGCGAATGGGAATTCAAGCTCCGCCAGATGGAGCACAATAAATTCTCACGGCCCAAGTTCATGGACGAAGTGGTCGAGCAGACGAAGGGAATCATCGATCGCGTGAAAGGATTTGAGGAAGATGATTCCGTCGCGCGCGAGACCGACATTGCGTCACCGACGGACGGCAAGCCGCTGCGCGAGACACTGCGCGGCTACAAGTCACAGGACGGCGAGTTCATGATCTACAAGGTCATTGGCGGGCGGAAAATGGAGGAGACTGAAGTTCGTGAGTTGGTGACGACGGGCAGAGTCGGTCCACTGGACGGATTCATTTCCGCCAAAACGCGGAACCGGTTTTCGGCGTTGTTGCGCCTGGTCAAAGACGAGGAAAAGGGAAAGTGGAAGGCAGAGTACGACTTTGGCGACAAGGTCGACCTTGGCACCGTCGAGCCGTACTGGACCGATTCGAAGACGGGCGCTCAACTCTGCGAAGTGGGATCGAGCCATATCTTGCGGGAAAAAGATGGCGACGTCTGGAAGCAAACGTTCCGGATTGGCCAGCTCATGTGCCAAAAACCGATCACTCGGGAAATGGCGATTCAACTCGTTGGCGAAGGGAAAACGGAGCTGATCAAAGGTTTCATTTCCAAGAAAGGCCGGCCCTTTGACGCGATTCTGAAGCGGGAAGGAGCCAAGTTCTCGTGGGAATTTCCACCGCGCGCGCCCAAGCTCGACAAGGACGGCAAGCCGATTGCTCGAAAGACCAAGGCTCCTCCAGATCTCTCAAAAGCCAAAGTGATCGGCCAAAGCAAGGCGTTCAACGGCGAGATCCTCGAAGCCGGGGATTCTTATTACGTGCGACGTCCGGATCAGGACAATCGCGTCGTGTTCACGATGAAACGGCACATCTGCGCCAAGGAAATTCCGCCCGGCGAACTCCAGAACCTGCTGGAGAACGGTCGGACAAATCTGATCGAAGGGTTCACGTCGAAGCGCAACCTGCCGTTCAACGCGTTCCTCGTAATGTCGAAGAATCGCAGCAAAGTTGAATTCGAGTTCCCTCCGCGCTGATCGCCCGTTCCTGCCCAGTCGAGGTCCAGACGAGCGGCTCGTCGGCCGAAAAGCGCCACCGCTTGAAGCACATCGTCAACGCGCGCGCCGCGCTTGAGTAACTTCCATCATCGCGATAGCGTCCTACTGCCGTGCGATCCCGAAAGAACTACGCCATCCTGTTCCTGACGCTGACGACGTTAACGGGTGCGACGATTGCGTGGCGGCAGTTCCTGGAGTTGGAGAAGTTGCGCGCAACCGCACTGACGACGGATGAGCGCGCCGATTGGCAAAAGCGACTTTGGGCCACTGAGAAACGCCGGACCGAGTTGGAGAAAGAAGTCGCCACATTGCAGCCGAAGGACGCCGGCCCCACCCTCACGCCCGAAGCTGCGTCGGCCGACGAGCCGCGAGGAAATCGCCGCGGTGGTCCGGGCAATTTCATGGCGATGATGGAACGGCCCGAGGTGCAGCGAATGCTGGCGATGCAGCAAAAAGCGGGTCTGGACGGCAACTATTCCGCGCTGTTCAAAAACCTTTCGCTGACCCCTGAGCAGCTCGACAAGTTCAAGGATCTCCTCGTGGAAAAACGGACCGCCGTGATGGACGTGATGTCAGCGGCACGGCAGCAGGGCATCAATCCACGGAGTGACCCAGAGGCGTTTCAGAAACTCGTCGCCGGTGCTCAATCGGACATCGATGCGAGCATCCGTGCCACGCTCGGCGATGCAGGCTTCGCGCAGTATGAGAATTTCGAGAAGACGATGCCCCAGCGGGCGGTGGTCAGTCAGTTGGAGCAGCGTCTCAGCTATTCGTCCACTCCGCTGACACCGCAGCAGTCAGACCAGATGATTGCGATTCTGGCGGCCACGGCTCATGCCCGAACCAACACCTCCGGCGCTCCGACGCCGCTCACTGCGTTGGGCAACGGGGTTGCTGCGACTTTCGGCGGGGGCACCGGGAGCGGATCACGCATCACTGACAACTCAATCAATCAGGCGCTCGGTGTACTGGCCGCGCCCCAAGTCGATGCGCTCAAACAATTGCAGCAGGAGCAAAAAGCCCAAGCGGCGCTTAACGCGACGATGCGCAGTCGTTTCCAAGGGGGCGGAGCAACGCCGACGCCCCAGCCAGCGACTACTCCGGGCGGATAGGACGCGAGGACCGTTCGACGTCGCTTCAGTGCTGAACGCGGTGTCCGGAGAGGCCCGCATCGCCAAAACTGCGTGGGAAATGACACACGCCGCGCAGAGAATTCACTTGTCGGTAGGTGGTGCCACTGCCTTCGTTTGACCTGACTGTTAATCTCGCACGCCTATGATCGTCACCACCGCCCAACTCTTCAAGCACGCCTACGGCAAGTACGCCGTTGGCGCCTACAACATCAATAACGCCGAGCAGGCGATGGGGCTCTTCAAGGGAGCGATCCAGTCGCAGGCCCCGTTCATCATTCAGATCTCGAAGGGAGCGCGTAAGTACACCGACAAGCGCATGCTCGAAGCGATCATCCGGGCAGCCTCTGACATCTTTCCAGAAGCGATCTTTGCCGTTCACCTCGATCACGGTGATGAAGAAACCTGCTACGAGTGTATCGACTCGGGATTCTTTAGCTCTGTGATGATCGACGCGTCGCACGAGGTGTTCGAGAAGAACGTCGCCATCACCAAACGCGTGGTCGACAAGGCGCACGCCAAAGGCATCTCGGTTGAAGCCGAACTCGGCATGCTCGGTGGCGTGGAAGAAGACATCAAAGTTGAGGACGGTCACGCGACGCTCACGAATCCAAAAGAGGCCCAGGAGTTCATCAAGCTCACGGGATGCGATTCGCTAGCCTGTGCGATCGGCACGAGCCATGGCGCCTTCAAGTTCAAGGGCCGTCAGAGTCTCCATTTCGACGTCCTTGAGAAGATCAAGGCGCTCGTCCCAGGTTTCCCGCTCGTGATGCACGGCTCGTCATCTGTTCCAAAGGACGAAGTCGATCGCATCAATGCCGCGGGTGGCCAGATCAAGGATTCAATGGGCGTAGACATCAACGAGTACCTTCCGGCTGCAAAGCTGGGCGTCACGAAGATCAACATCGATACCGACGGCCGTCTCGTTTGGACGCGGGTTCACCGCGAGTTCTTCCGCGACAAGCCAGCTGAATTTGATTTCCGGCCACCCGGCAAAATCTTCATCGAGGAATACGCGAAGTTCATCGCGAGCCGCAACGACAAGCTCGGCTCTTCCGGGCAGCTGGCTGATCTGCGCAAGAGCTTGGGCAAGTAAGCCGAGCCGCGTTCTCTCTCATCCAGGCGCGCAGCAATGCGCGCCTTTTTTGCTCCTCCGTTGTGGAGTGCGGCGGCTTGACGCCGCTTTTGCAGGATGCGGCTCGACGCATCCGCCTCTTGTACGATCAGTCGGCCGATTGATGAGATGCGGCGCCTCGAGCCCCGCCGCCGAAAGCGGCGTCAAGCCGCCGCACTCCAAAGAGTGGCGCAGCACCGATCTCAATATTCGGACAAGCGTTCTCAAGCAGGACGCGATTTCTAGCTGGCGTAGAGCGCCCTACCCCATTGGCTCGCTTCCGCCCCTCGTTGTCAGCTTCCGTTCACCTCGACTGCGTCCCCTTCATGACCCCAGAGAAACTTCCGCTTCGCGAGAAACTTGCCTACGGCTGCGGCGATTTCGCCTCCTGTCTATTCTGGCGCACCTTCATGGTGTACCTGCCGCTGTTTTACACCGACGTCTTCGGCATCAGCGCCGCGGCATTGGGCACGATGCTTCTGGTCAGTCGAATCTGGGACGGCGTGAATGATCCGATGATCGGCATCCTGGCCGATCGCACGGAATCGCGCTGGGGAAAATTCCGTCCCTACATCATCTACGGAGCGGTCCCGTTCGCGATTTTCGGTGTGTTGACGTTCACCACTCCGGGTTTCAGCCCCAGCGGAAAACTCATTTGGGCGTACCTCACTTACAACGGTCTGATGATGCTCTATACGACCGTGAACATTCCGTACACGTCCATGCTGGGAGTGATGACGACGACCGCGGCCGAACGCACCCAGCTCTCTTCCGTGAAGTTCGTTTTTGCTTTCTCCGCCGGCATCGTCGTTTCCGCGACGCTTTTGCCGCTCGTCGACTTCTTTGGTTCCGGGAATGCGCAGCGCGGCTGGCAAATGGCCTTCGTGGTTTACGGCATCGTGGCGGTGATATTTTTCTGGATCACCGGGTTTGGAACTCGCGAACGCGTCAAGCCGGTCGCCGATCCTGACACCTCCGTGCTCCGGGACATCGGCTACGTGCTGAAGAACAAGGCTTGGATCCTTCTGACGGCGACGACCCTGACCTGGATCCTGTTTGTCGGGCTCCGCAGTTCGGTGTCGGCGCACTACTTCAAATACTACCTCTATAACGGTGCGCCGGATACGCCGCTGCCTTTCATTGGTCAGACCTTCACCCTGACGGGCCTGCTCTCGGCGTTTAACACCGTTGGACAAGCCGCTTCCGTGGTCGGAGTGCTCATGACGAGCTTCCTCTCGGTGCGCTTTGCCAAGCGCCCGCTGTTCATCACGCTCTTCGCCATCTCGATTCTCTGCACGGCGTCGTATTATTTCCTTCCTCCTGGACAGCTTGGCGCCATTTTCGGGATCGAGGTTTTGATCAACCTGACGGGCGCACCCCTTCCCGTCCTACTCTGGGCGATGTACGCCGACACGGCCGACTACGGAGAATGGAAGACGGGCCGACGTACGACGGGTTTGGTGTTTTCCGCTTCAACCATGAGTCAAAAGATCGGTTGGGCGCTCGCCGCGTTTTTCGCGTTCAAGCTGCTATCGCTCATGGGATTTCAGGCCAACGTCGTTCCGAGTACGCAGGTGAAGGATAGCCTGGTCGAATTAATGAGCCTGATCCCCGCAGTGCTCGGAATTGTGTCGATCGTTATTTTTCTGTTCTACCCGTTGAATGATGCGCGGGTGAATGAGATGAATAACGAGCTGAAGGAACGCCGTCTCAAAGCTGGCGTGCCCGTCCCCGCTTAGGCGCTGGGTCGGAAGCCCACCGTTGATCAATTGGCCGGATAATCTCGGTCACGGCAGCCAGGGAAACTTGCGCGCGTTCGGTTTGCGTTTTTCACGCTGCGCGCCGTGGAATTCCTTCGCCTCTTCGCTCATGTAGTACAGCAGCGTGGCGTTGCCCGCGAGTTCCTGGATGCCCGCCTGGCCATCGAGTTCGGCGTTGAAGCCACTTTTCAGCAGGCGAATGGCAAGGGGACTTTTCTCCATGATTTCCCGCGCCCACTTGACGCCTTCGGCTTCCAAGTCGGCGACCGGCACCACGGTGTTCACCAGGCCCATATCCACGGCTTCCCTGGCGCCATATTGACGGCATAAATACCAAATCTCACGGGCTTTCTTTTGTCCGACCACGCGCGCGAGGTAGCTTGACCCGAAACCGCCGTCGAAGCTGCCCATCTTCGGTCCCACCTGGCCGAAAATTGCGTTGTCTGCTGCGATGCTAAGATCGCAGACCACGTGCAATACGTGGCCGCCGCCAATCGCGTAACCGGCCACCAGCGCGATTACGACCTTGGGCATCGAACGAATGAGCTTTTGCAGATCCAACACGTTCAGCCGAGGTACTCCATCTTCGTCGATGTAGCCTGCGTGGCCGCGTACGCTCTGATCCCCCCCCGCACAAAACGCATATTTGCCATCGCTGTGCGGCCCGGCGCCCATCAGCAACACGACGCCAATCGTCGGATCTTCGCGCGCATCGCTGAAGGCGTCGAACATCTCCGAAACGGTCAGAGGTCGGAAAGCGTTCCGTTTTTCCGGACGATTGATGGTCACCTTGGCGATTCCATCGGCTTTGTGGTAGAGAATGTCAGTGTAGGTCTTGGCGACCTTCCATGGCGGTAGACTCATGGCTTTACCAGTAGACGTAATCGCGGCCCTGTCGATCGGCGAAGCTCGCGCTATCGTGCCCGGGAAAACCATGGCATTATCAGGATCACCTCGAAACTGCTTGGATCCTCGACCCGCATACGGAAACCTTCGTTGTTCATGAACGCATCCCCCGATTCACCTGCCTCGAGCGGCGCAAAAGCCGCTTTGGTACTCGGGGCCCTCGGCGTGGTCTTCGGCGACATCGGTACGAGCCCGCTCTACACGATGAAGGAGTGCATTGCGCACTTTCTTCCCGCCGAGCGTCCCGCTGCTGTCATCGGAGTCCTGTCGCTCATGGTCTGGTCGATGGTCTTGGTCGTCTGCGTGAAATATATCACGTTCGTGATGCGCGCGGATAACCGCGGTGAAGGCGGCATTTTCGCATTGCTGGCTTTGAGCCACGCGCGGGATACAGAGAAGACCCGGAATCGAATCGGCCCGATGGTTCTGCTGATTTTGGTCGGCGCCGCCCTCCTTTACGGTGATAGCGTGATCACGCCGGCGATCTCGGTGCTCAGCGCCGCCGAAGGCCTGAAGGGATTCAATCCGGCGTTCACCCCCTACATCACGACGATTGCCTGCGTGATTCTGGCCGGCCTTTTCTGGTTTCAGCGCAAGGGCAGCAAGACCATCGGACGTATCTTCGGGCCGGTGATGTTTGTGTGGTTTGCGACGCTGGGAGTGCTGGGGGCGTGGCACATCCGCCTCGCGCCCGAGGTACTCAAGGCCGTGAATCCCCTGCTTGGTGTTTCCATGCTGATTCACCATCCCGGGAGTGCGTTCCTGCTGCTGGGCTCGATCGTGCTGACCATCACGGGTGCGGAGGCGCTCTACGCGGACATGGGACACTTCGGACGAACGTCCATTGCCAAGGCCTGGTTCTTCTTCGCCTTTCCGGGTTTGGTGCTGAACTACTTCGGCCAGGGCGCCTACGTCATCGTCAATCCCAACTCTACTCAAAATCCGTTTTTTGCGCTGGCGACCGACGGTTGGGGGCAGCTGGCCTTGACGGCGCTCTCCATGGTGGCGGCCGTGATTGCGAGTCAGGCCGTGATCACCGGCGCATTTTCCCTCACCCGCTCCGCCATACAGCTCGGTTACTTTCCGCGTTTGAAGATAAACCACACGAACGCGGAGCAGTCCGGACAGATCTATGTCCCGTTCATTAACATCGCCCTGGCCTTCGCCTCAATTGCGGTGGTCGCAGCCTTTGGTTCCAGCGACCGCCTCGCGGCCGCGTATGGTATTGCGGTGACGGGTACAATGGTGGTGACCAGCATCGCGTTGTACCGCGTGATTCGCATGCGTTGGAAATGGCCGCTCTGGCAGGCATTCCTGCTGTGCGGGGCCTTCATCGCCGTGGATGCGACTTTTTTCATTGCGACGCTCCACAAGTTCATGGACGGAGGATGGCTGCCCATCGCGATTTCCCTCGTGGTGATTGCCATCATGCACACGTGGAAGAGCGGCAAGAATGAGATCCAGGAAAAGGTTTACAGCCGCGCGCTCGCCGATCTGGACCTTTCGCAAATTTCCCAGAGCAAATCCATCATCAGGGTTCCAGGCAGCGCCGTCTTCATGGCTGGCTCAGCCCGCGGCGTGCCGCTCGCACTTCTCCATCACCTGAAAGCCAACAAAGTGCTGCAGCAAACCACGGCACTCCTCACCATTATCAACGAAGAGGTTCCTCACGTGAACAACGAGGAACGACTCACGGTGGAAGATCACGGCAATGGGGTGTGGCGAGTGACGAGCCGGTACGGCTACATGGAAATGCCCGATCTTTCGGACATCATGCGACGCATTCGTGATCGCGGTGTCCCGTTGAATCTCGAGGCGACCACGTTTTATTTCAACCGGGAGATGATTATCACGGGCGGACACGCTCGGATGTTTGAGTGGCAGAAAGCCTTTTACTCGTTCCTCAGCCGCAATGCGCGGCCGGTAAAAGATTACTACCAGATCATGCCGACTCAGATCATTGAGATTGGATTGCCAATTCAGCTCTGAACGACCCGCTCGGTTGAATAGACCGGACGTCCGGCAGATGGTGACGACTGTCAGGTAGACTACTGTTGGCTCCATCAGAACCTTCTCTGCCCATCTTTCCCGGCCTGACGGATGCTACGTCTGCGGATACGCCACACGGAACCGCGGTTCAAGCGTTTGGTCCCGGATTGCACCAGCAGAACCCCCGAACCCTAATCGTTGGAGCACTCCCATGAAATCGAGCACGCAAGACAAAGTAGAAGGCGCTGCGAAGGACCTCAAAGGTCGCGCCAAGGAAGTCGCCGGTCGTGCAGTTGGTAATCCCAATCTGCAGGACGAAGGCACGGCCGATCGCGCCGCAGGCAAGATTCAGAATAAAACCGGAGACGTGAAAAAGGTCTTCGGCAAGTAAGTTAGAGCATAGGCTGAAGAACGAGCCGCTCCGCCAAGGAGCGGCTTTATTTTGGCCACATCCCGCGGACTGCGGGTGGCTACCAGCGCTTCTTCGGTCGTACTTGCACGCGTAACAGACACGACTCTCGAGGCGCGGCTTCGCCGGTCCTCATTCCCCGCCACACTCGTGAGGCGACGGGGAATTTAACGTCACTGCATCCAGACACGGATTCCTTAGAGGTTTTCCGGTCGCGGAGAACGCTCCGAGGGGGTCGGTTCGCTGTTGGGCTTTCACCGCGGCTTGCAGTGTTAAGGATTCGACCGTGGCGGCGCGCGACCATGGACGGCAAAAACTTCTTCGTGAGGCGAATGGGCGCCTCAACATTGACGCGAATCATCTCCACGTCTCGCTCCAGAGGGGTTTCCCAGAAATTTCCGCGCTCCCCAAGCCCGCGTTGTTAACCAGAATTTCAATCCCGACGCCTTCGTCCATCATTTCGTCAAAGAGATCGTCGGCCGCGCTCTAGTCATTCAAGTCCACCGATCTGCACGCCGCGGCGAGAAGGACGGGGCAAACCGCAAGGCTTCCGCGGGAACTCAATTGCGCTACGCGACTCTGAGATCTCACCTTTCCTCATGCGTCTCCGCCGAAATGGCAAAAAGCCCGCGCCCCTCGATCCATATCGTTTTCACTTGGTGGACAGCAAGAGCTCGCCAGGCACCGTCGGCACGGTCGTCGGCGCGATTGTCACCGGCCCCGTGAGTGGATTATTCGACGACGTCGCCGGCTCCGCCTTCCAAGGGCAGAAGAAGTCACTCGCCCAAGGGAGCACACCGAAAAAATCCGCGGCAAAGTCAGGACCAAAAAAGAAGAAGGCCTCGACGAAAACACGTCGACGACGCGCCCGCTAACGTTTCGTCGCCGAACGTAGTCCGGCGGCAGGAAGCCTCTCCAATCTACCGACGCGCGCCGAGCCCCGCCCTCGTGCGGACTACGCCAAGCCGAGCTTCTTGATCAAGTCAGCCGGCGGCCCTTCGAACTTTTCCAAGGGGACGTTTCCGACGTACCCAATGTCCTTCATGCCTTCGGGAGTCGTATAAAATCCACCGGCGGTGAGGTTACGAAAACGGGCAAAGAATCGGGCGGCGGTCTTGAACTCTGGCTGCGCTTTCGCCTCGAAACATATGTCGTCGCAGATCGCCGTTTTCTGGCGGCCAATCGTGTTTACGAACGTGAGGCCGAACCTTTTCTGTGACTCCGCCTCGATCCACTGAATTCCTTCGAGCACGATTTTTCGATCGTCCACGTTGGCGGGGTACGGTGCGCTGATCCATTCGTCGACGAAGTCATGCACCCCCACCGCAGAGGCACTCGGAGATTTGTTGTCGGCCGGAATAATCACATCGCACAACGCAGCGACCGTTAGTCGCTGCGCTGGCGAAAACGTCAGCGGCCACACGTCACCGGGATTGTAAGTTTTGAGCAGGTTCGGATCCGTGCCGTAGCCGTTGCCGTAAACGACGGCCGTGCCTTCGTTGGCGGCCGCTGACCATTGCGGCGCGAGCAGCAAACCGGCCGAGGCGGTCGCAATCCATTTGATCGCCGTGCGACGATCGATGCGGGGTAACTCGAGATCGTTCATGTTAAAGATTTCCTTTCCGCATTTCGTCCAGCATGTAGTCGGCCGCGCGCCAGGCGAGAGCCATGATGGTTAAGGTGGGATTCTTGTCCGCGTTGGAACAGAACGGCGCGCCATCGGTGAGGAAAACGTTTTTCACGTCCCACGTCTGGCCCCATTGATTCGTGACGGATTTTTTTGCGTCACTGCCCATGATCGTGCCGCCGACTTCATGGATGATTTCGCCGCCCTTTTTGATGTAATCGCGCGGATCTTGCGCGCTGGGACGAACCGTGCCGCCCATTTCTTTGATGACGGAGTCAAACGTCGCCTTCATGTGGGCGACCTGCCCGATCTCGTGGTCGGACCATTGCCAATGAAACCGGAGCGCGGGAATGCCCCACTTGTCCTTCAACTCAGGATCGAGTTCGCAGTAGGATTTTTCATTCGGGATCATCTCACCACGGCCGGCCATGCTGACATATGATCCATAAAAGCGTCGGGCATCTTCCTTGAAGGCGCGGCCATACGTTCCGGCGATCCCGCCGAACGAACCGAAGCCCGGCATCTGCCGGCCGGTGCCAATTTCGATATGGTAACCACGCGCGAAATTGAACTTGCCGGCATGCTGCTCGCCATAGAGCCACCACGGCACGTAAACGTGCATCCCGGAGGTGCCGTCTTCGTTGAGCGGTGGGAGATTCTCAAGCAGCGGAATTTGTCCGCCACTGCTCGCACCAACCGTGTCCATGACGTATTTGCCCACCAAGCCGCTGGAGTTAGCCAAGCCATTGGGGAAGCGCGTGGATTTCGAGTTGAGCAGCAAGCGAACGGATTCGCACGCACTCGCGGCGACGACGATGATGCGCCCTTTGACGTGAGCATCCTTGCCGGTGGTTTTGTCGACGAAGGTCACGCCGGTGGCCTTGCCGTTCTCATCCTGCGTGATTCCACGCGCCATCGCGTTGGGCATGATGTCCAGATTCCCGGTCGCGAGGGCGGGCGGCAGGTGAACCGTCGTCGATTGATAGTTCGCGCGAATCGAACAGCCACGGCCGCATGGCGTGGCATAGAAACAAGCTGCTCGCGCCTGCATATCCTGCGCGAGGATGCGCTGAGCCTTCGGATTATTCGGATGTAGTTTTTGCGGGATCGTGGCGTGATCTAATTTTTTCGTCAGGACCGCCCGGTGCGACGCAATGACCGGAATCCCCAAACGCTTGGCCCGCTGCTGCAGCAAAAGTTCACCGATTCGGGGCTTCGGTGCCGGCAATAAAACCCCCGGCGACGAATTCGGCGTGTTCTCCATTCCATCATTCTCGCCGTGCACGCCGATCAACATCTCCACCTTGTCATAGTAGGGCGCCACGTCCTCGTACGACATGGGCCAGTCGAAGCCGAGTCCGTCGCGTGAGTACGGCTTAAAATCATAGGGCCCGTTCCGCAGCGCGATTCGTCCCCAGTGATTCGTGCGGCCACCCATCATCCGTGCACGCCACCACATGAATTGCTGCCGCGGATCGTCTGAAGCGCTGCTGTACGGCTCGCCCGGAACGGTCCACCCGCCGTCGACGGTGGCATCGTGAAATCCAAACGGTTTGTCCGGAGTGCCCGCTCCCCGCAGCGGAGCGTCGCGATTCGTCTGAAACATCGGAGTCTCTTTCACCGGATCGTAATTCCGGCCCGCCTCCAGAATCAGAACCTTCGCACCTTCCATCGCGAGGGTGTACGCCGTCTGGCCGCCACCGGCGCCAGAACCAACGATTACTACATCATAGTTGTCCTGAGCCGTAGCGGGAGTGACGTATGCCATGGGGTCGGTGAAGTGACGTAAAGCTCCGGCAAAAGTTCCGGAACCATAAGCGCGGAGGGGGGACGCAGCGGAAGTTCGACCCAATCGCAACGCGAAGCCTGACCGTCGCAAGCTTGAAACCGTGGACCGGTCCTTTTGATGCGACCAACACGCAGGCCGGATCATCGCGCCATCGGCAACGCCGGTGCGGCCTGGGTTCTGGACGCGCATAAAAAACCGCCCGGAACAATCCGGGCGGTTTGCCTCTGGTCGCGTTAAACGCGGCCCGTCTCTCGTTGCAGTTTAAAGGCGGAAGTGGATCCCGACCTCCAGAGCGACATCGTCGCTCGACCCCACTCCGACATTGGCGATCGTGTATTTGTTAATCCACAGATACCGCGCGCCCACCGTGAGCGAAGTCGAGGGCGCAACCTTTATCTCCATCCCGCCGAACACTTGCAGCGCGAAGGCCCAAGCATCATCACCGAAGCCGAAGCCGGTCAGCTTCTGGCGCGAGAATCCGGCGCCCGCGCCGGAGTAGAAGTTTACCTCCGAGTGGCCGAGGGTTCCCCTCAAGCGGTAATTCGCCATCACCGGAATGATCTCGAGCTTAACGCCGGATTCCTTCTCGGACGCGTAACCGATCTCCGCCTCGATGCTATGAAGCAACCCATTGGACTGCGCGATTTCCGATCCAACGCGCGCAGTGAACAACGGTTCTTCGCCGTCAATCAGATAGCCAGCACTCGTCCCAACGTAGGGATTTCCGGCAAACGCGGAGCCTGCGGTGAGGAGCAGAATTAGTGTGAGGATTTTTTTCATGGTGGTGTTAGATCCGTGGCGAAAGGGTCACGATCGCGGTAGTTAGAACGCGAACACGACACGTCCGACGACGGGGCAATCTGTATCGTCACATTGAACACAGTTTGCAGCAAAAACTCGCCGCTGCGGCCGTGAAAATCTTGCTGATAGGATTGTTAAAAACGCCTTCGGACGGAACTCAGTGAGAAAGTACGGCGAGGCTAGCGGGCCGCGTGGGCGGGGATGTCGAAAGGTAAAAGCATTCTGCTCGCCCCGTGCTCATTTCACCCTATTGCATTCCGCGTCCAGCACGTCCACCGGACGAGTTCCAGTTTCAACCAACCATGCGTCATTCCCCTGCCCCGGCGCGCGAGCTTCATCGCGCTCGTGTCCGTCGTTTTCGAACATCGCGAGCGCGACAGCTATTCGCCTTCGTTTGTCTGGTGCTCACCATCCCGCTCGAAGCCAAATTCAACTGGGGCAAAGTCGATCCGGTTGATCTCGCCGCCACCGCGTCGAAGTCCGCACCGGGCGCGGATCTGGAGATTCTATTCTCCCACCATCGGATGCACGCGAACAGCTTCGCGACCTCGACCGAGCATCACAACCAGGCGAAGGTTTACACCCCGAAGGGCGTCGAGCGAAGCTCCGTGTTTGCGGTAGAACACGAAAAATCGCGCCAGCTTTCGGAAGTGCGCGCTCGAGTTGTAAAACCGGATGGCAGCTTCGTTGAGCTGACGAAGGCGGAATTCCACGAAACAACCTCCGTCAGATCAGGCGGCTTCGAATTGCTCCGAACGACCTTCTCTTTCCCCAACGTTCAACCTGGCGACATTCTCGAATATCGATGGGACGAGCAAATCGACGATTCAACCGGGTACTACATTCAATTCTGTCAGGCGGCCGAAGTACCGACCCGAGAATTCGAATTCGAGATCGATGGGGCCAAGAGCGACTTCGTGTTGTCCTGGTACAACTGCCCGACGGCCGTGCGTGACCCGAAATTGCGCAAAGTCACGATCCGTAATCTGCCGCCATTCATTACGGAACCACTCATCCCAACCGAAACCGAATTTCGGTCATGGCTGATGATCCAATTCACTTCCCCGGATATGCGTTGGTATTCGAAGGATGATGCGTGGAGGGAAATCGGGGAATATTTTGCCGAGGAATTTCGGTTGGACACTGTGCCCACTCCAGCTCTCCGGACCAAGGCCGCCCAGCTCACCGCGCAGTTCACGACGCCTGAACAAAAGCTTGCGGCGCTCTACGATTTCACCCGCACCGCGGTGCGCAGTCTGGACTTTTACGAAGGACCGGAACTCGCGGCGGCGAAAAAGAAGCGCCTGGAAGAGGACAAGTTTCAGACCCCCGCCAAAACGTTGGAACGCGGCAGCGGCTTCAAAGGTGATATCAATCGTCTTTTTGCTGCCTTAGCCCGAGCCGCTGGATTCGAGGTGCGGATGGCGATGAGTGCCAATCGCACGCGCGTATTGAACATGAAGGGTGACCGAGGTTGGATGTTTGCCGATCGATATTCAGTCGCCGTGAAGATCGGCTCCGAGTGGCGATTCTACACGCCGGGCGAACCGCTCCTCGCGCCAGGTCTGCTCGATGTGAAGGATGAAGGCGCGACCGCCTTCGTCTGCGACGAAAAGAAATCGTGGTTTCAATCCACGCAGGTTGGGCTTCCACCACAAACGCAGCTGAAGCGGCAGGGTCGTTTCGAGCTCGATGCCGAAGGAACACTTGACGGAGAAGTAACCGTCGAGATGACCGGCCATCGCGCCGTCGGCGCTCGGGATAACGGATGGAATTGGTCAATCGAGGAGCGCACGAAGTCGATCCGGGAAAGCCTCGTTCACAGACTCGCCACCGCTGAGGTGTCGAACGTGCGCTGCGACACCGCCCGCGATCTACTCGTGCCGCTGGTGGTGAAATACCATGTGCACGTTCCCGGATACGCTGATTCCATCGGGTCGCGCCTGGCGATCCCCGTAAATTTCTTTGAAGCGAACGCGGCTGAGACGTTCACCAACGAAACGCGGCGCTACCCCATCTTCTTCGATTTCGCTGAGGAGACACATGATGACATTCAAATCGTGTTTCCAGAAGGATTCGTCCTCGACGGTGCGAGTGCGCCAGGTTCAGTCGGGACGCCTGAAGATATCTTCAGCGCGCGATATGGACTTACCTACCTGGGCAAATCCCGCACGCTCACGTTTCAGCGGGAGAAGGTCATCGGTCGGAAGGGCATGCTTAGTTTCCAAGCCGAAAGTTACCCGGCCCTACGCGAGATCTTTGAACGTATTCACCGCAGTGACGCCCATCAGCTGGTGATCAAACCGAAGACTGCGGTGGCCAGCGTAACACCAGCCGCGACGGCGCCCGTCGCACCATGAGGCATCGATTCACCGGCCCGACCGCGCTTCTGTTGGGATGGATTTTAGCTTCGGTATGCTCCGCCGGTGCCGCCGAGCTTCCGGATTGGGCTGTCAAAGCTGCGGTCCTGCCGACGCCTGAGACGGTGGGAACCGCCGCTGCGGTGGTTTTATTTGATGAGACTGCGCGAGACGTTGAGGCCTCCGGCCTTTCGACGGTCACGCGCCGCGTGGCGATTCGGTTACTCACGCCAGCCGGCAAGGATTTGCTGCGGACGGACGTCGGGTATTTGAAAGGCTCCGACAAGGTCAAAGGTTCACGCGCGTGGCTCGTGCGCAAGGGCTACCCCCTCAAGGCACCCGAGTACGTCGATTGGGTTGATCGTGCCGGCGACCCGTATGGAACTCTATACGGTGATTATCGCATCAAGAGCTATAGCCGCGCCGGCGACGCTGTAACTGGCGACGTGTTCGTCGCTGAAACCCAGGTGACTGGGCCGATGCTCACCGCCCAGGACATTCACGGCTGGGGATGGGACGGAATACCCGTAGTGGAAGAATCCTATCGGCTGAAAGTTCCGCCGGGATTTGTCATTCACACCTACCTTCACGGCAGTGAGCCGCCCTCCCCCGTTGAATCGTCCGATCGGCGGGAAACGGTTTGGACGATCAAGAACCAACCCTTCGTGAGATCAGAACCCCATGCGCCTGCACACGAACCTGCACAGGCGTACCTGATGGTGAATATAGAGCCGCCGTCAACAGGGGCTCACTTTGCACCAGTCGTACTCCATCAATGGGCTGACGTCGCAACCTGGCTGGGCGCATTGAACCGTGAACAATGCGACTCAAGTTCATCGCTGACGGCAAAGTCGCTCGAGCTCACGGCTGGCTGCACGACCTCGCTCGAGAAGGTCAGAGCACTCGGCGCGTACGTCCAATCACTGCGCTATGTCGCGTTCAACAGTGGACTCGCCAAGGGGCTCGGATATCAGCCGCGCAAGGCAACTCAGGTTTTCTCGAACGGTTACGGCGACTGCAAAGACAAGGCGAATCTCCTGTGCGCCATGCTGCACGAAGTGGGAGTGGAAGCTTTTATCGCAGCCGCGAGGAGTGGCGACGATCGGAACGTGTGGCCGGAGTTTGCGGCTGCCAGCCAGTTTGATCATGCGATCGCGGCCGTTCGCGTCACGGAGCCGATGGACGTTCCCTCGATCGTCAAGTCCGAACTCTGGGGCTCGCTCTTGTTCTTCGATCCCACGGCCCAGCACACGTCGGTCGGCGATCTACCTTGGTACCTTCAAGGAACATCGGTGTTCGTGCAGGCAAAAGGCAGCGAAAGTCTGACGCTGCTCCCCACCATCGAACCCAAAGTCGGACACCTGTTCGTGCGCAAAGCCGCTCTCAAATTAAATCGCGACGGTTCCTATACCGGTGACGTCAAAATCGCGGGCAAGGGTCAGGCAGGTGCAGAGCTGCGCCAAGCCATGTTTGCCGCGTCCTCCAGCGAGCAGCTGACCAAGTTTGCGACCGAGCTACTCGGTGAATCGAATCAAAGTGCCCGACTGGCGCAGTTGGTCCGCAGTGACGACGCGAAGAGCGGTCTCTGTGGAATCAACTTCAATCTCGCGAAGTCGAATCATCTCCAATTCCTCAAGAACTCACTGGTCGTCGCGAAGGTTGATATCTTTTCGCGCGGAGCGATCCCGGCGCTGACGGCTCCCGAGCGGCTCCAATCGGTGAAACTGCGCCCCGTCGCGTTTCAGGATGAAATCGAGCTGGCACTGCCGGACGGATTGCAGCCAGAGGAGTTGCCCGCGGCGGCGACGTTCTCGTCCATCTACGGTCATTACGAACGTGACTTCAAAGTCGAAGGCAGAACCATCAAGATGACCCGCCGGTTAGAGCTGAATCAACGGCTGGTGCCCATCGCGGAGTATGCTGCACTGCGAAAGTTCCTAACGGATCTCGGCAAAGCAGATCGTGCGTCAATCCTTCTGAAAGCGGGCAGTTGATCGAGGCGCGTTCGTTGCCGCGCGATCCCTCAAACCAGGCACAAAAAAGCCGCCGGGGATTTCTCCCGGCGGCTTGAATTGAAGGTGGCGCACGATGCGCCACGATTGGATCGAGGCGAGTTGCGTGGTCATCACGCAACTCACATCAAAACGGCTTATTCCTTCTTCGACGCTTCGTCGAGGATGTCGCCAAGGTTCATCATGTCCGTGCCAGCACCGCTGCGGTTGAGCGCCTCGAACGCCGAGGTCTCGGCTGCGAGTTGCTCTGCCGAGTAGTTGGCGGCCTTGATCGACAGACCGAGGCGGCGTTCGTCGCGATCGATCTTGATCACGCGAGCACTGACCTGCTGGCCTGGCTTCAGGACATCCTTCACCTTGTCGATGCGCTC
>JBDSSD010000153.1:0-36826 GCA_039928945.1 Opitutus sp.
CGGGGAGGTTTGAATCTGGAACTCAGGAACGCTGGAACGAACCTCAACCTGTAGGGGCGTGCCTTGTGCACGCCCGATCGGTCTGGAGTGCGGCGGCTCGACGCCGCCTTCGACGGTGTGGCTCGACACACCGCTCTGTCCAAACCCGACGCAATGTGGAAATCAGGGAATCAGGAACGGAATTGAATTTGATTTGGATGTAGCCCGGTGCGGGAGCAGCGGGATCCGGAGAGATTGAATCTGTAACTCTGGAACGACTGGAAACGGAGTTCCGAACGGGAGCGTTGATGTGGAAATCAGGACATCAGGAACGGAATTAAGATCATCGAGATTTTCGCGGTGCGGAAGCCGTAATCATTCCGAATTCCGATTCCAGCCGTTCCTGAGTTCCAGATTCAACCTCTGTGATGCCGCTTCAACGGTCTACGACATCATCCAATTCCAGCCTTCCTGAGTTCCACATTCCCGCTCGGGAACGAACTCGAACGTGGCCTCATCGAGTCGCTCGAGGGCGCTCGTGCCGGTAACAATTTCGTTACCAATCGAAGCGCTACTTCGTCGGTCACGTGTGATCCGCTCCCACTTTCGGCAGCACACACTTTCGCGGCTGGAATTTTCATAACGTCACACGGTCATTATCAACATGAATAGAATGCTTCGCCCTTTCCGGGCCCAAACTACCTCCCTCAGCCGCGCGGCCAGATGCCGCGCCCGGCTTCGTTCTGCGGCGTTCGCCGCTCTTGCCACGGTCGCGATCTTGCCGGCTGCAGCCACCGCGCGCGATTACGTCCAGACCAACCTCACTTCCGATGTGCCCGGTGTCGCCGCCATCACGGATCCCCATCTTGTGGGCGTGTGGGGTATCACCCATTCGGCTACGAGTCCATGGTGGGTGAACACCACGATCGGCGGAACTTCGCTCGTCCTCAACGGCGCCGGGCAGCCTTTCCCCGTTGCGAATCCAATCGTCGTCAACGTACCCGCGCCTGCCGGGATGAGCGTGCCGTCGATCCCGACCGGCGTTGTCGCCAACACCGGCCCGCAGTTCGAGATTCTGCCGAACCGGCCCGCGCGGTTCATCTTTGTCACCCGCACCGGCACGATCTCCGCCTGGAATCCTCAGGTGAACGCGACCAATGCCATCATCATCGAGGATGAGTCGGGTGACGCCGACTACACGGGCGCCACGCTCGCATCCCGGAGCGGTGCCGGCCTCGACACCCTCTATGTTGCCAATTTCAAATCCGGCAAAATCGACGTCTATAATGGCAAGTTCGACGAAATCGATCTGGGCGCCTGGGCGTTCATGGATCCTGCGATTCCGGATACGTTCAGCGTGTTCAATGTGCAGGCCATCGGTTCGGAGCTGTATGTCACGTACGCGCCGAAGAACATCTTCACGCCAACCGGTGGCGGCCCGAAGCAGGGCTATGTCGATGTTTATGATGTGAACGGCAGGTTGCTGCGGAAACTGCGGACGGGTCCATGGATGAATGCCCCGTGGGGTGTCGCGCTGGCGCCAGATGGCTTCGGTCAGTTTAGCGGGCGCGTGCTCGTTGCGATGTTCGGCGACGGCAACATCGCCGGATTCGATGCGCAAAACGGGAACTTCCAAGGCATGCTGCATGGTTCCGAAGAGAAGCCGCTGACGCTCGAAAAGGGCCTCTGGGGCATCGGCTTTGGCAACGGCGGAAATGCGGGTCCGGCGAACACGCTGTACTTCGGTGGGGATTTCATCACCGACGGCCAATTTCACGGGCTGTTCGGCACGATCACTGTCGCTCCGAAAGAATAATCATCCGGCTGACTGCGGTACCGTCGTAGCCATCGGGTTGTTCGGCCACGGCTGAGAACCACTGGGTACACGCGGTACGCGGGATTCCCGATTCCCTGAGCGCCGCGTCGATGGGGCGCGGCGCTCAGCTTGATCTACTCGACGGTCGATCGAAGTTTGGGGGCTACGATCAACGTCACGTCAGAATCAAGGGCCGGCTTCCGCCGGCCCTTTTTCGTGTCCGCAAAGGGAGTAAACCTGAACGGCGGATTCGTCGTTCGAAGAAAAACCCCGTCGAATGGTCCGCCGTGTTTCGCGGGCCGGCGATCAGCCGCGAACAGCCGCTTCAATCTTGGCGACGTCGATCTTGACCATGTCCATCATCGCGTCGAACGCACGTTTCGCGCCGGGTCCGCCAGCTTCGAGGGCGTCGATCAACGCGCGGGGCGTGATCTGCCAGGACAGCCCCCAGCGGTCCTTGCACCAGCCGCACGCGCTCTCGCTTCCGCCGTTGCCGACGATCGCATTCCAGTAGCGGTCTGTTTCTTCCTGGTTCTCCGTGGTGATCTGAAACGAGAACGCCTCGCTCTGCTGGAATTGCGGGCCGCCGTTGAGCCCCATGCAGGGAATCCCGCAAACGGTGAACCCCACCGTCAACACATCGTTGGCTTTGCCGGAAGGATAGTCGCTCGGGGCGTGATGAACCGCCGTGACTTTGCTGTCGGGGAACGTTGCGGCATAGAAGCGCGCCGCATCGAGTGCGTCTTTATTGTACCAGAGGCAGATCGTACTTTTAGGTTTGTTCATAAGCGTGATTCAGATTGGGGCGAAGGAGCTTGTTCGGGTGAAGGAAATGATCCTCGCATGATTGGGTCGTTGCAGTTTCCGCGCTGTGTAAAGGTCAACGAACGACGGGCGCTCCGCCGGACACGAACTCGAAATTATTTTTTCGTCCGGCGCGCCGTCGAGGGTGTTTGGACCGCTTGTTCGTTGGCGGCGTTCCGCCGCACCAGACGCAACTGAGCTCGCGGCTGAGGAGCCATTTTTTTGGTGCGTTTCCAAAGTCCGCGAGCGGGGGAAGACGATGAGGCAACGAGTCGAGCCTCGTTGCGCGAAAGCGGCGTCAAGCCGCCGCACTCCATATCGGAACGCCGCTATCGCTCTGGCTTTGGAGTGCGGTGGTCTCGACACCGCTTTCCCTTAGGCCGGCTCGACGGCCGCTCCCTCGTTGGGTTCAGTGCGCCGCGCGCAACGCCACCACCCCGGAAAACACGACCGATCGCGGATTTGACGTACGCGGAGGGATCCCTCACCTGTTGGGATCCCCATGAAATTTCGCTTTGCTCTCCTCGTTGCGATGACGGCTAGTCTCTGGTCCGTCGCGACCGCCTCGGCCGCAACCTCCGTTCAGACCGAACGCATCCGGGCCGCCTACGTGCTCGCCTTTGGCCGGCCACCCACTGCCCAGGAGGTCACCGAAGCCGAAAAGCAGGCTGACCTTTCGCTGTCCGATCAGTTGGCGCGGCTGCGGTCGCGCCTGAAAGATGACGCTGCGTTGAATCAAGCTGTGGTCCTCAAGGCGGCGGTGGATGCGTTTGGTCGTCCGCCAACTGCCGGTGAATCCTCCGCGTCATCGAGCGGCGTCAAAACTTATACCGAGCTGGTGAAGCAGCACCTCGCGTGGATCGCCAGTCATCCCGCGGAGTACGAGCAAATCCAGGAACGCGCTTACCAGCGCGTCATCGGCCGTTCCGTTTTTCCCGGCGAGATCACGTACTGGAAAAAGTACGACGCCTTGCCCTACGTCCTGCTCGTCGGCTGCATCGAGAATTGGGGTCGCCGCAATGCGCCCGGCCTCATGGAGACCACCGGTACACCCACCGTCTCCGCCAACAGTCGCTACGTCACGACGATCGCGCTCTCTCCCGCTGTGGCTGCTGAAGCGCGCCAGGCCGCCGGGTTGCCGGTGACCGGGGACGCCGCTTTTGCCGCAGAGGTGGGCCGCAACCTCGTCGCGCCCGGAGCCGCCAATATCGTCACCACCGGGCACATGCACCTCGTGGCCGCCGGAGCCGAGGAGTTGTTGCCGTCGCCAGCGGGTAGTTAAGCGCCGTCGCGAAATCCAGGTAGGACGATGCGGATCGTCGCGATGAGTCGTGTCGGCACGATCCTGCATTTCAGTTGAGAAGGGAGGGCATTGCCGCGACGTTCAAACGCGCGGACAAATCCGCGGCCGAACTCACCTCAGGTCAGCAGTAAAAATCTACGACCATGCCCACCTCCTTTCTGCGCCGCTCGTTCCGGCTAATGACTTCGACTCGCACCGTGCTCGTCGCCTGCTGCTTTGCGGCGGGCGCTGGCGCCGCCTTTGGAGCGAAGACTTACACGCTGTTTGAGGGAAACAACATCGCGGTCGGACAGGGAAAGGACGTCTATCCGGTTCGTGATGTGAACGGTGGTTCGTGGGTCGTGATGATCGATGGCAAGGAAGTGCTCGTCTCGGGCAAGTCGGGCCCGATCAACATGAAGGTCACGCCCCTGCAGAAGCTGGCGGATGTGTCGGTCTCCTTCGCGAATCTGCAGACGGAGCGGGCCTATACGTTCAACAACGACCCAACGGTGCGAATGACCCGTTCCATGGGCAAGGCCGCGCAGTTGGCGGCCGGATACGAGGCCGCCGCCAGTCAGGCGGCTGCGGCGCAAACGTCCGCCCCGACGGTTTCAAGCGCGATCCCCACCGGAACACCCGCAGGTGTCGGCAGCGCGCCGAGCGCTTCGGGTGTGGCCAATCAGGCGGCGTTCACGGCGTCCAAGAACGCGGGAGCGGACTTGGTTCGGCACGGCGCGAACGATGTGGAAGGGAATTTTGACGCCCTGGATGTCTCTTTCGAGATTTCGTCCGCCACGCCGCTGGCGGCACCTTACATCGTGACGACCACGCGCATTCACGAAGTCGATTCGCCCGAAGGCAGCTTCCGCAATGTCGTTTCCGCCCGTGCGCTCGAACCGGTGACAGCCAAGCCCACCAAGGTGAAATACCAGCAACCCAACTTCCCGTTCGGCTACCAGCTCGAGGGGTTTGGGATTCACGTCTACGATGGCGGCCGGGAAGTCGCCTCAACCGTGGCGCCGAAGCGACAGGTGTTTACGATGGATCAGGCATTTGAATACGTGCGCAACAAGTATCTGGAAACGCACAAGACCGGTACCGCGCCCGCTACGCCCGTGATGGGAGACCTGCCGCCCGATCTCGCGGCTCAAGTCGCGACCGGGAGATACGCCGCGCCCGTTTACGTGAAGGTTTCGACGCAGGGATTGGCGGAGGACGCGTATGCAGACGCGGCCGGCAAGACGAAGATCAATGATGCGTTCGTTCAGTCTGTGATCCACGGCATCCGTTTCCAACCGGCGCTCGAAGCCGGAAAACCGGTTGAAGGCATGGTCGCGTTGAATCTGAGCAAGCTGAGGATGTGAACGGGAGTGGCGGTCGACGTACCGCGCGCGATCAATCTGTCTCTCGCCGGGTGATCACCGGCGGACTGAGCGCCAGCCGGAAGCCGATCGTGTAGTCCAAGCGACCAGGAGAACCGCCGGCGCGCGACGCGGAGCGGCCCACGTCCGGCTCGGCTCTCCAACTCCCACCGCGCGCCATGCGGTAGTAACCCGTGCGGGGGCCGGCCGGATCAATCGCCGGGCTACGGGGATAATCGCCGTACCAATCAAAACACCACTCCAGCACATTGCCGGACATGTCGAACAGGCCCCACGCGTTGGGCTGCTTCGTGGCGACCGAATGAGTTTTGCCGCCGCTGTTTTGGTCGTACCACGACATGGCTGGCGCATCGCCCGCATACTCGCCGGTGGTGCCCGCGCGACACGCGTATTCCCACTGGGCTTCGGTGGGGAGGTTGTACTTGAAGCCTTCCGGCAATCGACCGGCTGCTGATTCGCGTTCGTTCAATTTTTCGCAAAACGCCATCGCATCGATCCAGGAGACTCGCTCGACGGGAGCCTCGGGCCCGATGTCTTTGAACGTACTTGGATTTTCATTCATCACCGCCTCGTATTGAGCCTGCGTGACCTCGGTGCGCCCGAGCCAGAATCCTTTTGTGAGAGTGACCTGAACCTGCGGCGTCTCGGCTTTGTTTTTCGCCAGCTCAGGCGGACTGCCCATGAGAAACGACCCCGGCGGGATCCATTCCATCTCGAGCTTCAGATCGGGGACCACGCGGCGCGACCGCTCCACCGCGAGCGCCGGCGATGCTTTGTCTGCCGCCGGAAGCTGCGCCACCTCCTTTGAAAGTCCTGATGTCGTAACGCTCGCGACCAACATGACGACGCCGATTCTCATCCACGACGCACCTGCCGGCAGACGCTTTCTACCGGACGGGCAGTGTGGGTCGGAGTACATCATCACGAGGGCAATGTTGCGCGCCCCGTGTGCGATGCAACCACGCGGAGTCATCCAGCTGAACACTCGTGTTTTGAAAACCACGCGTTTACTTTACGACTTCCCGATCGGCACTATCACTTCCTTCCAAACAGTCGTCGTTTCCGTGCTCCTCGCGCATGTCGGGGTGTTGTTCGGTCTGTGGCTCTCTCCTGTAGGCTTCAGAAGCCTGCTGGCGCTCAATGCCATGATGTCACTTGCGGTGCTCGTTTACGCGGCGAGCCGCGCGCGCCTGATTCTCGCCGCGCACGATTGGTCTTACCTCACGCTCATCGCCTTTGAGTTATTGGCGTTGGCGGCCGCGGCTTGGGCGTTGCGCGGGAGCCGGACGGCTTCGATCTGCTCCTCCGTTGTCTTCGGACTCCACGTCTGTGTGAGCATCGCCGCGATCGTCTATGCCTTCGCTTTCAAAATGAACCGGCTGATGTGATGCTCTCACTTGATCGCCTAGGCGGTCGACGACGCACCTAAATGCAGCGGCGGACGCACTTCGCCGATGCGCGGTGCCGATGCCATCACCGGCTAGCCTTACCGCGGATCGACCAGAAACACGCGTTCCTGGTACTCGAACTCAGCGAAGTCCGCCGGCAGCGCCGTTCCCGCCGCGTCCTGGCACGCCATCCCCACAAACGCGCCGGTGAAGTTGGGCAAACCGGGTGCACTCGCTTCGTCCGACAGGATGCTCGCGTCGAAATGTTGCGGAATCCACTGCCACGCGCCATCTGCGACTCGAAAGGCGAACCACAATCGTTCATGATCCACTTCCACCCGCAGCGTGACCGCCTGCCCGCTGGGAATTGCGATCGGCGCCGTGAACGCATCGGCCACCACGCCATCGGGAATCGCCGACATCACGGCAACGTACTTTCCGATCTTCTCGTCGTGCGAGACATGCAGGTAATGAAACTTCGCTGAGCCGTAATAACAGACGAGTCCCGCCGCTTGCTGGAAATGCTGCGGCTCAAATTCCATCGTCGTAGCCGCCGAGTAACAGTGAGACTGCTGACGTCGCGCCACGAGCGCCTGGCGAAAGTGACTGCCAATCGTCTCGCGTCCCCACAACCGCAGATAGCCTGGGCGCGACGTCAGACTGAATAATTCGTCGGGCCAGGGTGAGCGCAGCCACTGAAAATCAATCGGCAAGGTCGGTGCCGCAAAAACCGTTTTCGTCGCCGCATCCGGAAAACCGTGACGCGACAGCTTCGGCGCCGGTGTCGTCGATTGCGCGACGCCCGCGCCGTCTTCCGTTCGCAGCCAACCGTCGGCCGACCAAACCATCCGCTGGATCGCGGTTTCCCGGCCGAGGGTGCAGCGGCCGCGGTTCTTCAGGGGCCGGCCACAGAGATAAACCATGTACGTCTCGCCGTCGGCCGTTTCCACCAGATCGGCGTGCCCGGCGCGTTGCAGTTCTGCATCCGGCCGCACGCGTGAACTCAGGATATACGTATCAGGATGCAACTCGTACGGTCCACGCAGGTTTCGCGAGCGCGCCATCGTGACCGCGTGATTCCACGCCGTTCCGCCTTCTGCCGTGATCAGATAATACCAGCCATCGCGCCGATAGAGGTGAGGCGCTTCGGTGAGACCAAGGGGCGTGCCGGTGAAAACATTTTCGCGCGTGCCGATCAACTGGCTCTCCTTGACGGAATATTCCTGCAGCACGATCCCCGCGAACCGGTTCCTCCCGGGCCGGTGATCCCAGAGCATGTTGACCAGATATTTCCTCCCGTCGTCATCATGAAATAACGAGGGATCGAATCCGCTGCTGTTCAAGTACACGGGGTCGGACCATTCGCCATCAATGGTGGGCGAGGTCACGAGGTAGTTGTGGAAATCCCGCAGCGATGCGCCCGATGCTCCGCCGACCGACGTGCGTCCGTAGCGTTTCACATCCGTGTAGATGAGCCAGAAAAGTCCATCCGCATAGGTCAGGCACGGCGCCCAGATGCCGCACGAATCCGGGTCACCGAGCATGTTGAGCTGGCTCGCTCGGCGCAGCGGTCGCGTCAACAACCGCCAGTTTACCAAGTCACGCGAGTGGTGAATCTGCACCCCGGGAAACCATTCGAACGTCGAGGTCGCGATGTAGTAGTCATCACCCACGCGCAGAATCGAAGGGTCGGGGTTAAAGCCGCGTAGGATGGGATTTTGGATACGAAGGGAAGACTCGCTCATGAGAATAAGGCAGGCTGCGGGGTCACCGGCCGTGCGGTCACGTTGCGGGCACGGTCGCCGGGGATGGCAGTGCGGTGTCGGCCGGAGGTTGTTCGCGCACGATGGTCCACAGCAACACAGCTCCGATCAGATCGAGGAAACCGAGACAGATAAAGAACGGCGTGTAACCGATTTTCACGACGAGCACGCCGATCAAGACGTTGAAGAGCAATATTCCCGCGTTTCCACAGGTGCCGGCCATGCCAGTGACGGTGGCGACTTCGTTGCGTCGAAACAAATCGGACGACATCGTGATGACCGTGACGGAGAGCGTCTGGTGCGCGAACCCGCCCAAACACAGCAACGCGACGGCGGCGTACGGGCTCTGCACAAAACCGACGAAGGCCATGCCGACCATGAGGAACGCGCCGAGCGTGAACGCCATGCGGCGGGCGTTGATCAAGCCGACCCCACGTTTTTGCAGTGCGAACACGACCGTACCACCGAACATACATCCGAGATCGGCGGCGACAAACGGCAGCCAGGCCGTGAGCGCGATCTCCTTGAGATTGAAGTGCCGGACCTGACTCAAGTACAGCGGCAGCCAGAACGTCAGCGTTCCCCAGGTCGGATCGGCGAGAAAGCGCGGCAGCGCAATGCCCCAGAAATTTCGTTTCTTCAGAATCGCCAAAATGGACGGGCGCGAGCCATCGCCCTGCAGGTGCCGTTCCTGACCGGCATGGATGTAGTCGCGCTCCGTGTCTGATAACGCGCGGTGCTTGTCGATCGGGTTGTAGAACAGCCACCACAGCACCACCCACACGAGACCGAGCGCGCCGGTTACGACGAACGCCGCCTGCCAGTTGTAGTGCAAAATCACCCACGCCACGAGAAGCGGTGCGATCATCGACCCCACGGAAGCGCCGATGTTGAACAAGCCCGTGGCAAGTCCGCGCTCTTTGGCGGGAAACCACTCGGCGGTCGCCTTGACGCCGGCGGGATTGGCCGAGCCCTCCGCGAGTCCCAACAGACCGCGCAACCAGGCGAAGGCCTGCCAGCTATGCGCCATGCCGTGAGCCATGCTGATGAGCGACCACGCGACCGCGAAAATGGCGAAGCCCAGCTTAAGGCCCAGGCCATCGAGCACATAACCAGCCAGCGGCTGCAGCATGATCGTCGCCTGAAACGAATTTAGGATGCGTGAGTACTGCTCGGGCGTGATGTGCAGATCCTCAAAGATGGTCGGCGCCGCGACCGCGAGGGTGCTTCGCGTGAGGTAATTCAAAATCGCGCCGAGCATGATCAGGGAGATCATCCACCAGCGCAGGCCGGGAATTTTTGGGGTAGGCATGAAAGCGGAGCAGCGGGACGCAGACAGGGGAGGACTGGGAGTGACGCGCCGCCTCCCCTCAAAGTCGTGTCGCGTTTCGTTCTAACATGCGGACGATCGCGAGCAACTGTTCAGATCGGCCGGTCGATCAGTTTTTCGACTCCACCACCCGCTCGCCTGATAATCGAAATCGCCTCCCCTTCTCAGCGGCTCGCGTGGCTCGGGCGCGCGTTGGCAAAAACTTCGCCAACGCCAGTTTGCCGAGCCGCCCGTGGCGCTCACTACCGTCTCACTCGAGGACTGGCTTGAATTCGAACGGTATTCGAACCTTCACTTCAGTCGGCTCACCTGCGCGCCGCGGCGCTTTGAAGACCCACTGTAAGGCCGCCGTGGCTGCGGCCCAGCCAAACTCGGGCTGCGACGCTGACACGATCCGCGGCAGGCGAACGCGGCCTTCACGGTCCACGATAAGGTCGATCACCGCCTGGCCTGCAGGCGCTTCACGACCGACGAACGCTCCCGGATAATGCGGCATCGCGCGGTAAATCGGCGTCAGTTTTTGATCAAGGCCCTTGGCGCCTTGGATCGTTCCGTCACGCAGCGCCGTGACGAGTCGGGCCAGTTCTCGCGTTTGGGCATCGCCGGTTTCAGTCGGAATCGTAAACTCAACCGTGCGCCGCAGTCGCGTTTCCTTCAGCGCGGTGATTCGCACGCCGGGACTGAGCGCGCCCAGCGCGTCGGGTTGAAACACGAAGTACCATCGTTCCATGGCCGCGACCAATGCTAACCCGAGGTCGTGGTGAGTGGCGGAGACAACGACGATGTCTTTCGCCCGGCCATCCGGCATGATCGTGAAGTCAACCGAAACGCGTCCGTCCACGCCGGCCAGAATCAAATCGAGCGGCCACGCCGTCTCGCACGCGATCAGGATGTTGGCCGGTAGCTCTGGAGCTGACCCGTCGAGCGTTGAGATGCCGTTTGCCTCTAAGACTTCAGACGGAGATGTGATCTCGGAGGTAAACGTCACGACGCCTTCGACGTCAGAGGGCAGAGGAAGGTCACCTTGCATCCTCGGTGTGAATTTCCATTTCCGCAGTGAAGCGAGCGCGGGCAGGACGAAATCCGCATGCGATGCGTCGATGATCGTACTCGCCACCACGCTACCGGTTTCCGTGACGGTACCTTTGAACAGCACCTTGCCGCTAAGCCGTCGGCCGCGCATCACGTCGGGGTAGTCGCCTTCGGGTGTTTCCAAGGGCGAGGCTGCCGTGATCGGCGCAGGGTGGGGCAACTGCGCTGACCGCAACGCGTCGTCGCTCACTTTTTCTCCGGGCGTGAATTTGATTTCGGCGGTGAGGCAGCAGCTGACCGGGTGGCCGTCCTCGATCACGGGTTCGATTTCCCATTGCTTGACCGCCGCGACGGCGGCAGCTGCGAGCCGGGGATCGGGTTCTTCCAGTGCGCGCGCGCTGATGACGACTCCGGTTTCGTTGGCGATGAAGCTGACCTTCACCACTCCTCCGACTTTTTCTTTGGCGGCATCCCGCGGGTACTCGGCCCGCGCCCATTTCTTCAAGAATACGATCTCGTCGACATCGGGGTTGGGATTGAGCGGATCTTTGGGAGGAGCGGCGGCAAGGAAGGAATATCCGCAGGACAGTGCGAGGAGGAGAAGGAGTCGGGGAAGCATCGAAACCGGCGATTAGAAGCGAAGGAGAAGAGCGGGGCAGGGGCAGTTTTCATCCTCAAACATCTAGCACCGCCCGGTCGAACTTATCCGCGAAAACACGATGAGGGTTTGAAAACGTCGATCCGCCCGCGGATTTCGCAGATGGGCGCGGAGGGAGCCAATCGAACGAGAAGCTCCGGCGGATCGCGTGGCTCGCTCCGGGAGGAGCGGAAGCTTACGTGAACACGCGCGACTCGCGAAAACGCTCGAGCCTTCGACCCTCGATCCACCACGGATTGCACGGATCAACACGGATGATTCCTGACCTCGTAGCTCATCTCTTCGTAGCCCGCTGCGGGAGCAGCGGGACCACCGACATTCGAGTAACGTCGGACCATTATCCGCGTCAATCCGCGCAATCCGCGATCTCGCAACACCGCCGTAACGTCGGCTTTATTTTTACCGCGGATTACGCGGATGCTCGCGGATACGATCCAGATCAAGTCATGTGGCCCGCTGCGGGAGCAGCGGGATCTTCGCTCCAAAGCAACCGACCAGAATTGATTCGCGACACGATACAACGTCGTCGAGCGTCGTCTGCATCCGTGCCCATCCGTGAAATCCGTGGTCTCCGGTCGATCGTTTCAAACCACAAACGTTACCCACGGATCACCCGGATTGACACGGATCGTACCTGACCGCCGCTCGAACGTCCCGCTGCTCCCGCAGCGGGCTACGGCTGACTTGACTCGCGCGAGGCCGCGCAATCCGCGATCTCGCAACACCGCCGTAACGTCGGCCTTATTTTTTACCGCGGATTACGCGGATGCTCGCGGATACGATCCAGATCAAGTCATGTGGCCCGCTGCGGGAGCAGCGGGATCTTCGCTCCAAAGCAACCGACCAGCATTGATTCGCGACACGATACAACGTCTCGAGCGTCGTCTGCATCCGTGCCCATCCGTGCCCATCCGTGTAATCCGTGGCCTCCGGACGATCGTTTCGGACCAAAAGACATTAACCACTGATTACACCGATCGACACGGATAAAATCCCGACCCTTAGCTCGTATCTGTTTTCATGGTAGCCCGCTGCGGGAGCAGCGGGATTTTGTTTCAAAAGCAACCGACCGGCTTCGATCCGCGACAACTTAACGGATCATGATCCGGCATCCCCAAACCGTGCCCATCTGTGTTATCCGTGGTCTCCGGTCACTCGTTTAAACCGACAGACTTCATTCTTGCACTCCCGATTCTCCCCGCCAGCTGGGACAGAATCGATTTTGTGCTTGGCGCAGCGGCATCCGACCCAACTGCTGTGAGCGCGCAATGAAGCCGTCTGTTGCAGAACGTTGGTTGAGCGCCGCCGAGATCGCTCCTGCCTTCACCGTCGCCCCCTCGCTCGTCGAATGGGAACGCCAGCGAGCCCTCGTGCGGGCGCAACTGTGGCAACTACTCGGCCAGTTGCCGCCGCGGCCGGTCACACCAAAGGTCGAGACGCTCTGGCGGAAAGATCACGGGGACCACATCGTCGAAAAATTCCAGTTCGATAATGCGGCCGGCTCCGTCGTTTCGGGCTATTTGTTTTGTCCAACCCAATTCACGGGCAAGCTGCCGGCGATCCTTTACTGCCACTGGCACGCGGGTGAATACGATGTGGGCAAAGAGGAACTGCTCGAAGCGCGACACACCCCCGAGGCTCCCGGCGCCGCGTATGCGCGGCGCGGTTACGTGGTGCTGGCGATCGATGCGCCGGGTTTTGGCGAGCGCAACGGCCAGGGACCGGACGGCCCCGCCGAAAAGGATTTCGCGGGCGAGGAAACGGTGTGCAAGTTCGAGCTCTGGGTGGGGCGGACCTTCTGGGGTATGATGCTGCGCGACGACCTGATCGCGCTGGATTACCTCGCATCCCGGCCCGAGGTGGACGCCGCGCGCATCGGCGTCACCGGGATGAGCATGGGTGCAACCCGCACCTGGTGGCTGATGGCGCTCGATGAGCGGCTGAGCGCAGGTGTGGCGATCGCCTGCATGACGCGTTACCAGAATCTCATCCGGCACGGATCGATCGCTCAGCACCACATTGGATACTTCGTGCCCGGAATGTTGAACCACTTTGATAGCGAAGCGGTGATGGCATTGATCGCTCCGCGGCCGATCTTATTCCAGACCGGTGACCAGGATCCCGGCTCTCCGATCGATGGCATTCGTCACCTTGAGGCGACGGTCCGATCAGCCTATAACGTTTATGGCGCCGACCAGAAATTTGAGAGCCTCGTCTATGAAGGCTTGGGCCACGTCTACACGCCGCAGATGTGGGACCGCACCTTTTTGTGGTGGGAGACGCACCTCGCGGAATCCTCGCCTCCGTAAATCGCTCGCGCCGCGTCGCGCGATCCATCTTGATGCTCGTTCATCCTCCCCAACAATTCCGTCCCCATGAAATCACTACGTCTCGCCCGTTTGCTTTTCGTTCTCAGCGCTCTAACCGCCGGTGCTTTTGCCGCCGATCCGTCGGGTACGTGGAAATGGATCACGCAGTCACCGAATGGAGAAATCGCCACGACGCTCAAACTGGAAGCCAAGGACGGCAAAGTCACGGGCGCTTACTCCAATCAATTCGGTGACACCGCGATCAGCAACGCCTCGCTCAAGGATGACGCCATCGCGTTCGAAGTCGTACGTGATTTCGATGGCCAGAAATTTGTCGTGAAGTACCAGGGCAAACTCGAAGGCGACACGATCAAGGGCACGATCGAAGCGCCCGGTCGCGACGGCGGCGAAGGCTTCAAAGCCGACTGGAACGCGAAGCGTGCGTCCAAAGAATAGCGCGTCGCCATAGCCGGTGTTTTCGTAGCCCGCTGCGGGAGCAGCGGGACCGACGGCCCGCACGCCCAAAACCGACGCGAACGCAGTCACCCCTCTGTCGATTCATTCGACGGACCAAACCCGTCAGCGCGATGGTGCGTCGCATCGCGTGTCTAAAAGAAAGCGATCCCGCGTATCGAGTTTGGTTTCTGATCACCTATCACTCCGTCGGAACGCCGTCGGGATGATCGCAATGTATTGCCTGCCTCCATGTTGCGCGGCACGATCGGCGGCGAAGGCGTGAACACCGCCTGTGATTAAATGATCCGAAAAATTCTGAAGATTCTCGGCGTCGTGGTGAGCGTGGTCGCCCTCGCGGGCGCCATCTTCCTGGTCAATCTGGTTTGGTTTCGCCCCTGGAGCCTCGATTTGTTTTTCGAAAAAGTCTTCGTCGAATTCGCGCTGCAGAATCCCGAGCTGCTCACTCGAATCGGTATCCTCGAAAGCGTCGGCTACCGCGCGCACAACGCGCATCTCGACGATGTCTCAATCGCGCAGATGCAGAAAATGCAGGCACTCGCGCGAAAGGACCTCGCTGAGCTGAAGTCGTACACGTTCAACCGCCAGTCGCCATCGCAGCAGTTGTCCACGCGCGTGCTGACGTGGTTTTTTGATAACCAAATCGAAGGCGAGCGCTACGCCGTGTATGATTACCCGGTGAACCAGATGTTCGGGCTCCAGAGCGCGACCATCGAGTTCATGGTCGATATTCATCGGATTCCCGATCGCAAGGGCGCGGAACACTACCTGTCGCGCCTCGGTGAAGTGGGGCGCAAGTTCAACCAGATCATTGAGGGTCTGCAGTATCGGGAAGAACACGGGATCGTCCCACCACGCTTTGTGCTGCAGCGCGTGCTGGTGGAGATGCGCGCATTCGCCGGCAAGCCGGTCCGCGAAAATGTTCTCTACACCACGTTCGCCAAACGCGTCGACGCGTTGCCCAAACTCTCAGCGGACGAAAAAGCCACGCTCAAGGCGCGCTGCGAAACCAGCGTGACCAGCGCTGTGTATCCCGACTATGGTCGTCTGATCGACGCATGTGCCGCGCTCGAGTCGAAGGCCACGACGGACGATGGAGTTTGGAAATTTCCGCAGGGCGACGCGTTCTACGCGTACCTGCTGCGCACGTCCACCACCACGAGCATGACCCCGCAGGAAGTGCACGACCTCGGCCTGCGCGAAGTGGCGCGCATCGAACAGGAAATGCGCACCGTCCTCGCTGCCGTGGGGGAGATCGGCGAAACGCCGGCGATCGCGATGACACGACTTGGCGCGGAGCCACGCTTTCATGTCTTCGCCGCCACGGACGCCGGGCGCGCCGCGGTGCTGTCCGAATATTCCCGCTTGCTCGAGGAAAGTCTGGAGTGTTCGAAAAAATACTTCGGTTTGCTGCCCAAGGCGCGGTTGGAGGTGCGGCGCGTGCCGGAGTTCAAAGAGAAGACGTCCGCAGCGGCGTACTATCTGCAGGCGGCGCAGGACGGCTCCCGGCCTGGCGTGTTTTATGCCAATCTTCGCGATGTCGCCGGCATCCGAACCCTGGATATGAAGACCCTCGCGTACCACGAGGGGAATCCGGGCCATCATTTCCAGTTCTCGGTCGCGCAGGAGCTCAAAGGCCTGCCGATGTTCCGTAGCGAATTGCCCTTTACCGCCTACATCGAAGGTTGGGCTCTCTACGCCGAGTCGCTCGCCCCGGAAATGGGCCTCTATGAGAATGACCCGTACGGAAACCTCGGCCGACTTCAACTCGAGCTGCTACGTGCGGTGCGTCTCGTGGTCGATACGGGGATTCACTACAAGCGTTGGACGCGGGAACAGGCCATTGACTACATGCTTGAAAAGACCGGTGACCGCAACGTGACCGAGGTCGAGCGCTACATTGTGATGCCGGGTCAGGCCTGCGCGTACATGGTGGGTATGCTAAAGATCCGGAACTTGCGCGCCCGTGCGGAACAGCAACTCGGCGCCAAGTTTTCCCTGTCAGGATTCCATGACGCCGTCCTGCGCAACGGACCGCTGCCTCTCGATCTCCTCGACGAATTGGTCAACGCCTGGATCGCGGAGAGTAAATGAGGCAGCCGCGATCGATCGCGAATGAAGTACGTGGAATCTCTCCGCGTCCCTCAATCAGTAATCGCCGGTCCATCGACATCCCGCGCCGGACAGGCGAGCGCGACGCCGACTGCGGCCCGTGGCGCAACTTCAGTTAGCTAGTTAGCCACGCGATAGGAGACCTTGCCGCGCGGATCGATCGTGAGGGACCCCGCCGCAATTAGTTCACCCACGATGCTGTCGACCTTCTCGTCGGACGCTTCCTTGCCGAGCGCGTTTCGAATGTGGGCCCGCAAGGCGGTTTGGTCTGCGGGACGATTCTTGCTCAGAGGATTCTTCAACGCGGCGATCACTTTGGTCCGACGATCCTCTGGCGGTTTCTTCGTGGGCGGAACGGCTTTTGGTGTGGCCGCGATTTTCGGCGCCACGACCGGCTTGCGATGCGTCAGAAACGGGAGCGACGCGAAGTTGTCGAAGCGAGCGATCGCGATTTTCTGCGCCGTCAGATGCGCGATCATCGGTGCGAAATCCTTGTCCTTGGAAACAATCGCGAACGTTGCAGCGTGCGCTCGCTCGATGGCCCGTCCGAGATAACACGCGAGGGTAAGGTCGAGCGCGTTCCGTCCGGAGCCGCCGACCTCCACCAATTCCACCTGCACGGTGAAGGCCTTGATTTGCTTCACGAGTTCGAGGTCGAGCTTCTTCTGTTTGTTTCCCAGCATCAACGTGACGTGCACGGGCTGTTCCCTGATTCCGCTCAAATCAACCTCCGGCGCATTCTCAAAATCGACGAAGACAAAATGGGTGCATGTGTCGGGCATGAACGATGAATGACGCAGGTGCGTCGCCGAGACCAGCAGCATGCTCCTCGCCCGCCCTGGTCGAGGTTTGTTGCCTGATCATGGGTCCGGCGCGTGTCTGATTGATTTCCATGCGCGCTCCAGGCGTGCGGTGTATCAAGATTAATTTGCTGCCGTGGTTGTCCGAATCGCCGATGCTCGTTCGTTGCCTAGGTTGAAGCGTCGTCAGCTTCGTCGCGTCTAAATCCTGAATTAAAATATCAACTCCCATGCAAAAAATCAGTCCCTTCCTTTGGTTTGATCGCGAGGCCGAGCAGGCCGCGAAGTTCTACACGTCGATCTTCAAGAAATCGAAAATTCTGAGCGTCACCCGCTACCCGAATGTCGGCCAGAAAACCACGGGTCGGGCAAAAGGCAGTGTGATGACCGTCGACTTCACGATTGCAGGCCAGCGATTCACGGCGCTCAACGGCGGCCCGGGTCCCAAGTTCAATGAATCAATTTCTCTCGTGGTTCACTGCAAGACGCAGCAGGAGGTCGATTATTACTGGAAGAAACTGACCGCGGGCGGGAAGGAAGTGCAATGCGGCTGGCTGCAGGATAAATTCGGCGTGCGGTGGCAGATTGCGCCGACCATTTTCCTCGACGTATGGAAGAGCAAGGACGAGGCGAAACGCGAACGAGCGATGGTTGCCATGATGGACATGGTGAAACTCGACATCGCTGCGCTCAAAGCCGCGCTGAAAGCGCCGAAAAAGAAGGATGCCCGGTGAAGGCGACGCGTGCGACCTTGGCCGAACTGTGGAATGAGCCGCTCACGGTCGAGGTGAGGGTCCCGGCATCGTGGCAACGGTATGTGGTCACGCAGGGCGATCGCACGGAGCGAGGTCCCATCGTGACGGCCGGTGCGGGCAGGATCGCGCGGGTTCAGGTGCAGCCAAACCGCGGCCCGGCGCGGGTGATGTTGGAATGATTAGTTCGCCCCCCCGCGCTAGCGCGGACGTGTTTCGCGCGGCGCGGGTAGGGTTTTGCGCAACCGGGGGCGGCGAGAACTAGTTTCGGCCCGCCATCACGCCACCGTCGACGTCCCAAATCGCGCCGGTCACCCAACTCGATTCGTCGGAGAGCAAAAGGTCCACGATCCGGGCGACGTCATCGGGCTGGCCGATTCGCCCGATAGGATGGAAGCCGTTGAACGCTTGCAGCGCAGTTTCGACTTGGGCGGGTTCGATGAACGATTCGTACGCCGGAGTGACGACGACCGCAGGGGAGACGGCGTTGACGCGGATTTTATGTTCCCCGAGTTCCATCGCGAGATGCTGCGTGAACGAGTGGAGCGCCGCCTTTGCCATCGAGTAAGCGCTGGAGGGCGTCGCCTTGATCGCCTGCTGTCCCCACATGGAGCCGATGTTCACCACGGAGCCGCCCCCGCGCTTTTTCATGTTCTCCACGACGGCTTGGGTGAGAAAAAAGAAGGAGCGGTTTAAAACCTGGTACCGGTCATAATCGGTCCTGGAGTGATCAAGAAAGGGTTTGGGCAGGAACACGCCGGCAGCGTTGACCAGGTGCTTGAGGTGGCGGGGCTCGCGTTTCACCAGCCCGATGAGGCGATCAACGTCCGCTTCGTTGGCGAGGTCCGCAGGGATTACCTCGACGGAGCCGGTGCCCTTCGCGGTGAGCATCGCATGGGCCGTGGCAAGTCGATCGGCACCGCGAGCGACGAGCATGAGATCGAGTCCGCGTTCGCGAAGCCGGAGGGCGGTCGCCAGACCGATACCGGTCGAGCCGCCGAGGATGAGAGCAGTGGGGGAGGGATTTTTCATAGGATGGCGGCATCACTCTACCCGTTTGTTGACACCAAAAATAGCGGCCACAATTTGGTCTCGTGGGAACAAAAAGGTCGAAATTGCCGGTTGCCAACGAGAAGAAAATTGTTCGGAAAGCTCCACCTCACCGGGTCGGATCGATTCTCGAGTCGATCATCGGCTGCAAATGGTCCCTCACTGTTTACGATTTGATTGATCAGGGGATCAATCGGCCTGGGGCGGTGGAACGCAGTGTGGAAGGTTTGTCGGCCAAAGTGCTCGGCGACTGTCTGCGGCGCAACGTGGAGTTGGGCATCCTCACACGCCGTGCGTATCCAGAAATCCCACCCCGGGTCGAATATGTCTTCACCCCGTTCGGACGAAAGTTCACGCGCGTGCTCGCCGCCGTCCGTGAACTCGAAGCCGAATTGGAACGTGACGGCCTGCCCTGAGCGGTCCGCCGTGATCAACTTTCGCTGCCTTCATCCGCGTGAATCCGCGAGATCTGAGCCCAAATATTCCCATTCGATTGTTCAGGCCACAATCTGACAGAAACCACGGAGACCACGGATCCGAACCTATGATTTCTTTCTCCTCATCCGTGTCTATCGGTGCGATCCGTGGAAAAGTTCGATGATTGCCGCTCGAAAGATTGAGCCGACTGAATTCGATTATCCGCGTGAATCTGCGAAATCCGCGGTAAAAATTGATCTCGTCGGATTCTAAAAGATCCTCTGGTTTGAGCGAGGCAGGTATTGGACAGTCGCGAGCGGGGCGTTATATTGCGGCGGTCAAATCTCCCCTATGACTACCTCGATGTTACCGTCTCTCCAGCGACGTTATCGCCAGAGCCTCGGTTTGTTTATCGCCGGTCTGATCATTGCCGGACTCACCGCGTTTCCGATCGCGCACGAATTGCGCATGGCTTCGGCCATGCTTGGGATTGATGATCCCGCCAACTACGCGGCCTATACCGGACTGCGTCGGTGGATTGGATTTGCGGACTACAGCATTCAGCAAACCTACGCGCTGTTTCCGTCGGCTGGATACGGCACGGACTGGCTGGCTTTCGCCCATCTGGCCGTGGCGGTTTTCGCGATCGGGCCGTGGCGCGATCCCGTGCGGAATGGGTGGGTGATCAACTGCTATCTGCTGACGTGCGTCGGTGTGATTCCACTTGCGCTCATTTGTGGTGCCATCCGCGACATCCCGGTTTTTTGGCGCTTGATCGACTGTTCGTTCGGCGTGTTGGGGGCGCTGCCCTTGATCTATTGTCTGCGGCTGGAAAAGCAGTTTGCCGGGCGGATGCGGTCCGTTGCGATGGCGCGAGTTGAGTGATAGTGCTGGGATGCATTCTCTAAGCCGTCGCGGCTGCAAACCGTCGGGATTTGGGCGAAACCAAACCGTGGATGACACGGAGAATGGCGATCCACGCACTCACCTCGCGGGTGACTCAAAAAGTTCCGGCAATGTTTTGCTTCTGTTTTATCAGCGCTGATTAGCCGTAACGATGCAGTCGAGACCCGGAGGATCATTGTAGCAATGGTCGTGAGACCAATGACCGGCGCGCACCACCGCCCTTCCACCGTCTCACGACGGTGGCTACTTCCGACTGCATGGATCCGGATTAGCGAAGATTAGCGGTTAGCCAAATGCGGAATTTAGGTTGAATGCGGTTATGACCGAGGAAGAGTGACGCCCGTTGACATTGCCCATCCGAAGTGACGCGAGATCCGTGGCCAGTCGTGCCTTGGACCGAGGATCCTCGCTTCGTAATCTTCCGCGCGTTAGGTGAGCGGCCAGAAGAACGGGATCAACGCCGTCGCCACCAGCCAATACAGCACGTTCAGTGGGAGGCCGAACTTCACGAAATCAGAGAAGCGATATCCGCCCGCCGCGAACACCAGCGTGTTCGTCTGATATCCGATCGGGGTTGCGAAGCAGGCCGAGGCGCCGAAAGTTACGGCCATCAAAAAGGCCCGCGGCGACGCATGGACGATGTTAGCGGCTTCGATCGCCAGCGGCACGAGCAGCGCGGCGACCGCATTGTTCGACAGAAAGTTCGTCAGCAACGAGGCGACGAGCACGATCAAACTTAGCGCCACCCACGGTCCGTACTGCGCCACGTGGCTCACCAGCAGGCCGGCAGCCAGCTCCGCCGTATGCGTTTTCTCCAGGGCCGCGCCCATCGCGAGCGTACCCGCGATCAAGAGCAAGGTGGGCCAGTCGATGGCACGATATGCCTCCTCCGCATCGATGCAGCCGAAGACGACCACCAGGATCGCCGCCGCCATCGCAGCGATGGTGATGGGCACCAACTGCAAGGCGGAAAGCGACACCACGGCAACGATCAACAGCACCGCAATCCACCGCTTGTGGCGGCGCGGCAGCCGCTGGCCGCCGGCGAGGAGCAGCACGTCGTCACTCTGCCGGAGCGCGGCGAGTGCTTCTTCCGTCGCTTCAATCAACAGCACGTCGCCCGATTCCAAGGCAATTGCCTCCAGATGTTCGCGCAGGTTCACGCCTTTACGGTGCAACGCGAGTACGACCACCCCATCGCGCCGCGGCAGTTCTGCGTCACGTAACGTACGGCCGATCAGCCCCGAGCGGGGCCCTACAATGCATTCGATCAGATGAATCTCTTTGGCGTCCCCCATCGCCAAATCGGCGGCGTCGCTGCGATGGAGCCGCAAGTTTCGCCGATGCTTCAAGGCTCCGACTGATTCGGCATCGACGTTGATGCGAAGGCGATCACCGGCTTGCAGCGCGATGGCCGCGGGCTCGACCGTCAGCACATCCCCCCCGCGCAAAATTTCGACAATTCGTCCGCGCGCCTGCGCCTGGGCGAGTGCTTCCGCGCCCGTGCGGCCGATCAAACCCGAGCCGGCGGGCACAAATGCTTCGGTCAGAAAATGACGCCCTGACGCTTCATCGAGCAGACTCGACACCATGTGACGCACCGGCAGAAACCGCGGCGCGAAGACCAGCAGGTAAACCAAACCGACGGCGGCAAGGATCAAGCCCAACCCGGTCATTTCGAACATTCCGATCGGCGCCAGGCCTCCGCGCGAACCCGATGTGCTCGCCACCAGATTCGTCGACGTTCCAATCAGCGTGGCCGTGCCGCCTAGAATGGACGCGAACGAAAGCGGCAATAGCAGCTTCGATGTGGCCAGCTTGTGGCGGCGCGCGACGCTGACAATGATCGGCAGGAAAACGACAACGACGGGCGTGTTGTTAACGAAGGCCGACACGGCCAACACGGAGGGGAGCAGCAGACAGAGCATCCCGAATTCGCTCCGGATCGGGAGCCGCTGCATCAAGCGGCTGGCGGAATCGATAACGCCCGTGCGGGCGAGTGCTGAGCTCAAGACGAACATTGCGCCCACGGTGACAACCGCATCGCTGCTCAGCGCCGGAAATAGCTCCTGCGTTGAAAGCACGCCCGTGATCACCAGCAAGCAACACCCGCCCAGCGCCGCGAGCTCGCTGCGAACACGTCCGGTCGCAATCAAGGCGAACGTGCCCAGGATTATGGCGAGAACGATGACCATTTCAGAATGCATGGTGGGGTGAGGGAGCGAGCAAAGTACGACTTGCGTCCGGCAGCCTCGCGGGGACATCGGACCGCGTCGACCTCATATACTTCTACCGCGCAAACTTGCTGCTCTCTAAAGATGAGGTAGTAAGAGGCGCATGCTTTACCCCCTCGGCCGTTTGCTGGCGTTAGGGCTTTTCTCACTGCTGGCCAGCGTTCCGCTGGGTGCGGCGCTGGTCTCTGGCGAAGCCCACGTGTGGGAGCAGCAGGAAATCATCTTGCAGGCAGCGGGCAACTACGCGAACCCCTATGCTGACGTCGATTGCTGGATCGAGCTGGAGGGACCCGGTTTCTCGCGCCGGGTGTATGGTTTTTGGGATGGCGGTAAAATATTTCGCGTACGCTTCGTCGCGACCGCGCCGGGTGACTGGCATTGGAAGACCGGTTCGAATCAGGCGAACGACGCCGGCCTAAACTCGGGAAATGGGAAGCTTCGCGCCGTGGCGTGGTCGGACGCACAGAAAAACGAAAACGCCAACCGCCACGGGTTCGTCCGCGCCAGCACCAACGGTCACGCACTGCAGTACGCCGATGGGACTCCCTTCTTCATGCTCGGGGACACGTGGCTGGCCGCCTCCACCTGACGGCTGCCGTGGAAAGGCGTGCGCGCGGCGGACGACTACCTCCCGGGCCCGGGAATCAGCTTCGAGGAAGCCGTCGCGTATCGAAAACGCCAGGGGTATAACTCGATTAGCTTAATCGCGGCATTTCCGAATTGGGCCGCGGACCAGCATGGCGCCACGTTTGCCAACCAGGACGGCGTGTACCTCCGGAACGCCTGGGAAAAGTTCGGCGTGTGGGCCGCGAATGCCACGATCTCCACCGCGGACGGCGCGTCGACGACCGCGAAGGATATGGCGGACGAGCAGGGGAATCTTGCGTTCGAAGTGTTGGCTGACCGCGACGGGCTGGCGAATTTCGATCGAATCAATCCGGCGTATTTTCGCAGCCTCGATCGCAAGTTGAGGCACCTTTCGAACGAGGGGTTCACGCCGTTTCTTGAAACCGTCCGGCGCGACTGCTGCCCGTCGTGGAAGGCTTATTTTGATTTCAACCAATCGTACGCGCGGTTCGTGCAGTATCTGATCGCCCGATATGGCGCGTTCAATGTGGTCTTCAGCGGCATCCACCTCGATTGGATTCCGAAAAACTACAGTCTCACGGGCGAGGAGTTTAACGCCGCGCTGACGTACCACCTAAAAACCTACGGACCGCCGCCCTTTGGTCAGCCCTTCACAACGCTGATCGACAGCTCAACCTACAAAGTTTTTGGCCAGGGTGAGCGCTGTCCCTGGCTCACGATGCACACGGTGGGTAACAAACCACGCAATCATGCGATCTACGCATCGTTGGAAGAGATTTTTCGGCTGAGCCCGGCGTACCCGGCGGCGAATCTGGAGCCGTATTACACCGGTTGGAATCACGTCATCAATCGACCGGGCGGCGAAACGCCCGAGGCGAACTCGGATCGCGACAATTACTTTTCGCGCGCGATGATGTACGGCTCCGTGTTGTCGGGCGGACTCGGGGGGCACGTGCACGGAACGGCGGCCTACGATGTGACAAGCACGGGCGAGCCGGAAGGCTGGCGACCGCACATCTGGACGGCGTTGCGCTATACGTCCGGCGGACAGATGCAGCACCTCAAAGCGTTCGTGCTCTCGGAGGGCGCGCGGTATCAGGACCTGCAACTCGCCTCGACGGACCTCAAGCCGCGTAGCGTCAGCACGGCGTCCGACGATGGACTCGACGGCTGGACATTTATGATGCGCACTCCGGAGAAGAATTTCGCGCTCCTGTATTTCGAAGCGAAAGCGGAACGCGCGCAGCTCGTCGGGTTCATCCCCAACGTGCTCTATCGCTGGACGTGGTTCGATCCACGAAACGGCATCTGGGGCGCGCCGCTCGAAGTCACCGCCGACGCAAATGGAAACCTCGCGAGTCCGGCCATTCCTCCCGGCAAAGCTGGCGCCTCACTCGATTGGGCGGCCAAGCTGATGAAGGCGAACTGAGCGAGCCGGACGGCGGTTTTCGATTCCTCCATCGGATCGTCCCGCATTCGTGGTCCACTCCTGTTTCCGATGTGCTTTGCCGCGGACTGATGGAGATCACGGAGAACGTGGATCCGATCCATCGATTCCTTTCTTTTCAATCCGTGCCCATCCGTGAGATCCGTGGTAAAGTTCGGTAATTGCAGTGATCGGAGCTGAACGATCCGGATCGGTTAGGATTATCCGCGCTCCTCCGCAAAATCCACGGTCAGGAAATTCGCGGAGCGACGTCTTCTGGCTGACCACCGCTCAGTTGACGAAAACGCCTTGGCGACCCCCTGCACTCGGATGGTTTTTGCATCGGACCTCATGATACGTCTCTATGCCGCGAGTCGTGGAGTTCGTAAAAGACGCCAGGCCAGAAATGCGCCTGCTGCCAGATCAGACGAGAGACAGAAGGCGGGCCACCACGGCGGCATTCCGGGATTGGTCACCACGTGCTCGTGAAGGAAATCGAACACGGCGTGGCCCACCATTGCGGCGACGACCAACCAGAGATTTCGTTTGAAGCCCAGGACCGCGACTCCGACGAAGACCAGTGTGACGAGCGTTTCTTTCACGAGCGCGGGCGTCGAGCCACCCATCGCCCCGAAGAGGTCATAGTAGGATGCGATCACGAGCATCACGGTTGGATAGAAGGCGCGATCCCGATCGAGCCCGATCCAAAACGCGAAGACGAAGATCGCGAGCGTGAGAAAAGTTCCAATGAGGTAGGCCATGTTAAATCCAGCGGCGCACCTGCGCCTGATAGTGGGTGAATGCGGATCCGAACCGGGCGTGCAGGGCTGCTTCCTCGGCGCGAATCTGAAAGCGGTTGAGGTACGAGACGAACAACGGCAGCGCGAGCAGGGCCACCGGATTGGCGAGCCACGTTGCCCATGCCCCAAGCAGAAGAGCGAAGCCGAGGTACATGGGATTACGGGTGAAACGATAGATGCCAGAAATCACCAGGGTCGTGGCGGCTTCCGGTGTCATGGGATTGACCGTCGTGCGGGCGCGCCGAAACGAAAGGACGCCACCGAGGCTGCAGCCCGCGCCAGCTGCCATCAACGCGGCAGTCAGCCAAAGCCCGGCGGCAGACTCGACCTTGAGCGCCGGATACGCACGGCATCCCAGCCAGGCCAGCATTCCGGTGATGACCACAACAGCGACCGGTGGGATGCGAACGGCAAAGGAGCGAGATTGAGGGTTCGACGTGAGCATCGCGGTGGGACCGGCAAGGACGGGGGAGTGGGTGTTCATCGGCGGGAAACCGTGCGGGCGCTTGAAGCAGCGAGTGCGGGATCGATGGGGTATTCGAAATCGATCGCCACGCCATAGGCGGTGTTGCGCCCGTAAAGCTGAGCGATTCCGTCGATCGACTTGGCGAGCCAACGGCCCGAGGGCGTGGAATCCAAGGCCGGCAACATTCGGTCGATCGGGTGAGCTAGTCCAGTTACGGACTCCGGGACCACGAGCAAACCGTGACGCGTGCGGACGGGCTCGGTCGCTGATGACAGCGCGTGCACCAGGCTGCGGCCCGTGCGGGAGTAGGCGTCGGCCGTGACGGCGAGCGCGATTTCGTCGATGCCGGTCGAGACCGTGAGACCGAGCTGCTCGCCACGGTGAAACCAATGATTCGTGTAATTCGAGGTGATGAGCGCCTTCAGATTGACACCAAAACGAGGCCGGAACGGCGCCGTGGAGTGTGACGTGCTCCATTCCGAAACGCCGAGATCGGCGGCCAGCGCGCGGGTTCGCTCGGTGCCGGCGATCGCTTCGACCAACGCGAGCGAAGCGGGCAATGCCGCGCTAATCCCCGCGGTGGAGACAATCTTCCCGTCAGCCACGTAACGGATATCCGCGACCCACTTCACTTGGGGAAACATTTTGCGCCGAACTTTCTCGCTGGCCCAATGAGCGGTTGCGCGATGGTCGTCCATCAAACCCGTGCCTGCGACCACAACGGCTCCGTCGCAAATGCTCAGGAGCGTTCCGCCTTTCATGCCTTGGGCTTTGATCCAACTCAGGAGTGCGGGATCGTTATACTTCACAACGGCGGGAACGATCACGTAGTCGGCACCGGCGGGAAACCGGGCGTCGAACTCCTGCGCCGTCATGTCCGGCTGGAGGGTGAGGGCGGGGCGCATGTGAAGGACTCCCGGCTGCGTGGCGACGGTGACAACTTCGGCCACCCCTGAAGCGGCCAGCACGCCATAAGGAATGGCAAAGTCGGTCAGCTCGGTGCCGACGTTTTCGCCGATGATCGCGATCAGCGGTCGCGAGCGCTCAAACCGCGCGTGGTACGCTGGGATGCCGGCGCCAGCAGGCGGGGAGATCGTTGCGGTTTCGGACGAGGTCGCGTCCGGCGCGGCCAAGCCGGAGCGAGCGAGGCAGGGACTCAGGAGAGTAACACCAATGAAAAGTCGCAGGCCGAGCCGAAGAAGAGCGGCGGCTGCGGGAATTTGTGGGATGGAATGCATGAGGGCGATTTGGGCGTTGGTCGCCACGGAGATCGCGGCGATGGGATCACGATAGCGGAACCGCCCGGATTATGATTGAACGGCACAGGCGAATTCCTTGAACGAATCCACTGATGATCTTGAATAAACTGGCTACCGTCGGGCTCTCGACCGCGTTGGGCGCCGCGGCCCAAGGGTAAAATCGCCGATGCGCGCGTTGCCTGAGACACCTCGCAAGTCAGCCGGCGCCGACGTGCGCGTATCGAAAGCTGTCCGCTGGTATGTGTGGGACGGCGGTTTTCTGGCGGTTGGGCGTGCCACCGGCATCGTGCCGCCTCACTCGCATCACGCCATTCAGATTGTAATCGCCCTCGAGGGTGAGATCGCCGTCCGCGGCGCCGATGAGGTGTGGCGGACCGGCCGCGGCGTCATCATCGGTCCCGATATCGAACACTCCTACGACGCGCGCGACGCTTTCGCGGCGATGCTCTTTGTGGACCCTGAGTCGACCGAAGGCATTTGGCTGCGCTCGTCGCTGCGGGATGACATCACTCTGGTGCCTGAGTCGCGGGTGCTCGCGTGCACGGTGGAGCTCACACGCTTTCGCGACCACCCGATGGAAAGCATGGAGGTAGGCGCGCTCATCCGCCATTGCGTACAATCATTGTCTGCGGGCGCGCCCCCCGCGCGACGGCTCGATCCGCGCGTTACGCGGGTGTTGCAGCAGATTCAGCGGTCAAACGATCTCCGCGTCTCGCTGGAATCCGCGGCGACCGCGGCGTTTCTGTCACCGAGTCGATTCGCGCACTTGTTCAAGCAACAGCTCGGGTTGCCGTTTCGACGCTATTTGCTATGGCGGAAAGTGACCCGAGCCATGTTGGTCATCGGTCGCGAAGGCACGGCGACGGCTGCTGCCCATGCAGCCGATTTCGCCGATGCGGCTCATCTCACCCGCACCTTTTGTCAGATGTTCGGCATTCCGCCGTCGGTGTTTCTGCGCGGCACGTTCTTTGAGATTCCCGCTCCCTTCGCTTATTCTGTGACGGATGAAAAGGTACGCTGACGCGCCGTTTGCGCGGTCGCTGGATTAGCGCGCGTGCGAACGCTCCGTCGTAGGGGCGCCCCTCGCGGGCGCCCGATCGATCTCCGCACCCTCCGCGGCCGTTGCGTCCTTTGCGTGAGGCACTCCTTGTCCGTCGACTCCTTCGCGCGAAAACGGCCGCTCGGACCCGATCTTCAAACCGGGCGTCCACAAGGGCGCGCCCCTACACGGCGTTTCCCGATTCGTGTCCATTCGTGGTTAGATTCAGCTGTTCGCGCTTAACGCTCGACCTGATTTCCATCCGCTTGATCCTCGATGCTTCCCCGCCGTGACCTTCACCGACGCGCACATGCATTTCTGGGATCGTGACGCCCTCGGTGCGTACACCTGGCTGCACGAGGTTCCTGCCATCGCCCACCGCCACACGCCCGAAAATCTCCGCGCCGAAGCACCCGCGCACCTCCCGGAGAAGATTGTGTTCGTCGAGGCCGGCGCCCCGCCGTTGGAGGAGGTGCAGTGGGTTTCGGGGCTCGCCGCCGTCGAGCCGCGCATCCGTGGCATCGTCGCGAAGCTCATCATCAACGCCGGCGCGCAAACCACCTCCGACCTGGCCGCGTTGCGCGCGTACCCCCTCGTGAAAGGAGTGCGTCACCCGTTCGAGCACGAGGCCGTCGACATCTGCGCCCGCCCGGAATTTATCCGCGGAGTGCAGGAGGCCGCCGCCCTCGGTTTCAGTTTCGACATCTGCTGCCAGCACCGGCAGCTGCCCGCCGTCATCGAGCTCATCCGCCAATGTCCGCAGGCCACGTTCATCCTCGATCACGGCGGCAAGCCAGGCATTCGCGCCGGTCTGTTGGATCCCTGGCGCGAGCATATCCGAACGCTCGCGGCCTTTCCCAAGATCGTCGGCAAACTCTCCGGCCTGGCCACCGAGGCTGACCATGCGCACTGGACGGAAGCGCAGCTCCAGCCCTACGCCGCGCATCTGCTCGACTGCTTTGGCCCGTCCCGTCTGCTCTTCGGCGGCGACTGGCCCGTGGCTAAACTCGCGGTCGGCTACGTGCGCTGGCTGGAGATCGCGCAGCGTTTCCTCGCGCACCTGAGCGCGACAGAGCAGGCGGCGGTATTCCGCGACAACGCCGACCGCGTCTACCGCTTGTGAACCACCGTTTGTTCTCACCTATCGGCTCCGCCAGTACGCCGGGACCCGTGCTGGGTTTCGGCGCCGGCTTCGTCAACTTCGCCGGTTTCGACACGTCGGTCGCGACGGTGTGGCGCGCCCGCGAACTGGGTCTCCGCTACTTCGATACGTCAGTGCTCTACCGCGCGGGTGCCTCGCAGGCCATCCTCGGCGAGGCCCTCGGCGGTGCGAGTTCGCCGCCTTTCCTTGCCACGAAGATCGGCCACTTCGCGGAGGCGCGGCACTTTCGCTCGCCCGAGGCGATGCTCGTGCAATTCCGCGAGAGCCTCCGGCTGCTCCGTCGCGAGTCGGTTGACTTGCTCCAGATCCACGAGGCGGACTGGTCGGTGTGGTGGGAAGATCGCGGCGACGTCCGGCCGCTCGAGCTTTTCGACCTGCAACGCGATCACCGCTTTGCCAACGCGCCCGTCATCGAGTTTCTCCGCTCGGCGAAGGCCGCGGGGTTGTGTCGCCACATCGGAATCGCCGGCAACAACGCCCGCCACCTCGCCCGCCTCGTGGAGGAGATTCCCGGGCTCGACTGCGTCCTCGTCGCCTACAATTACCACCCGCTCAATGTCACGGCGCGTGACACCGTGATTCCCGCGGCGGCCGCGAAAAACATCGCTGTGATCGTCGCCGGCGTTTTCACGTTCGTGCACCGGATTCCTGACGGGTGGCGCACCGAAGGCACCTACTTCGGCCGTCACGCTGACCGGCAACTCGCCGCGTTGCTGGCCCTGCAGCGGAACTGCGGCCTGCCGATGAACGAACTGGCGCTGCGTTTCGCTCTCGGACAACCCGGGATCGACGCGCTCCTCGTCGGCGCCTGCCGGCCCGCGGAGATCGAGGAGAACGTCGCGCGCTTCGCGCTCGGCCCGCTGCCACCCGACCTGCAGGCATCGGTCGAGGCGATCGCGCGCGATTTTTGAAATCGCTCTCGGTCCGTCAAATCAGGGCAAACCGCAGCTCCGGCTTTTTGACCAGCCGGCGATTCATTATAGGGTGAGTCGCGTGGAGAACGTCTTTTTTCAGCTTTCGCGATGCAAGAGCGCAACTCGGACACCTGGTCCTTCGCTGCACTTCCGTGCAGGGCGACGCGGCGCGGACGACACGGAGGTCGTCCCTCCAAGAGGAAGCGGCAACGAGCCTCACCTGATCAATGCCCATGAGACCGTTTGCTCGCGCTATTGATGGAATGGTGACGTGGAGCCGCTGGTTGGCGCTGGCCACCGTGCTGCCCGTGATCGCGGCCTCGGCTGAGGAGTCAGGTCGGAGTAAGTGGTGGTTGGATCTCAACCTCACGTCGCAGCATTCGCGCGACACTTACTTTTACCGCGGACGCGAGCACGAGTATAACCCGCGGAACTTCGGCCTCGGTGTCACCTACGACGCGTCATCGTGGTACAGCGTCAAATCCGGCTGGTTCAACAACAGCTACCACAAAACGTCGCTCTATGCCCTCGTCGAACCTCACTACGATTTCCTAAAATCGCCGAACTGGTTGGTCGCGGTCGGCGCGGGTGCTGGTTTGGTCACAGGATATAACAACACGGTGGACGATCTGCCGGTCGTCTCGCCGATGGGTATCCTGACCTTTTCCGTCGCCGACGAACGTCGGTGGCACGCCACGATCGGCTATCTTCCCTTTCGCGTTCTGTTGGGGAGAGATCATGCCGACGTGCTAACGCTGCAGGTCGGCTGGAAACTCTAGCTGAAAATCCCGCGAGAACGGGTCGGCGCGGCAGCTCACGTGCGAGAAGCTCGAACGCATCTCGATCGCACTTCGAACACACCTCGAACACGCATCGAACGCTCCTCGAACAGACCTCGAACAGACCTCGAACAGACCTCGAACGCATGAGGTGTCACTCGCCGCGGTTGAGCGGTCTTCAATCGCGCGTCGCGAAGCGGACACCGGGTAAGCGCCGCTTCGGCCGATAGCCTGAACGGCGCCAGCCTTTCCGTTATTTCTTCCGCACGCCGAGGCCCAGGCCAAAACGCTCGAGGACCATGAGTACGCCTGCGACCAGCGCCAGCACACCCAACACCTTCACCGGAATGTCGAGGCCGAACAAAATGTTCAGGCCGACGAGAATGAGATACGCGGCAAGAGCAATATTGGCCATGGGAGCACCATCGACGAGTGGTCCCGTGAATACAACGACCGTTATCATCAAACTCCATTGAGCCGCGTCCCGGCCGCTCCCATCCGCGCGTAGGGGCGTCCCTCGCGGACGCCTTTCCCCCGTAGGCAGCGCGCTCGCGCGCGCTCCGAAAGCTTCGCCGCCGCCCGCCCATCTGATTTCCGCTCCTGCGCCAAACAGCCACCCCTCCATGAAATCTTGCGTCGCGGCCGAATTCACCCGCCATCATGGTCAGTCAGCTCCGCTCCCTTTTTCAGCCGCTCCCCGCTACCCCGCAGCCCCACGCGCGATGATCGCACGCTCTTTCGCTTTCACGGAATGAAACCCATCGTCCAAATTTCGCTCGATCTCATCGATCTCAACGAGGCGCTCGCGACCGCCGCGCTCGCTCGACGCGCGGGCGTCGACTGGCTCGAAGCCGGCACGCCCTTCATCCTCGCCGAGGGATTGCATGGTGTGCGCGCGCTTCGCCGCGAGTTCCCCGGCGTCCCCATCGTGGCCGATCTCAAGACGATGGACGGCGGCTACCTCGAGGCGGAGATGATGGCCAAGGCCGGCGCCACGCACGTCGTCGTCATGGCCCGCGCGCATCCGGAAACGATCAAAGTGGTCGTCAAGGCCGGTCACGATTACGGCATCAAGGTCATGGGCGATAACCTCGGCTGCCCCGACATGGTCGCGGGCGCGAAGCAGCTCGAAGACCTGGGCTGCGATTTTGTCATTCATCACATCGGCTACGACGAACGTCGCGGCATCGCCGCCGCCGGCCAGCGCACGCCGAGTCCGCTCGACCAACTTCGCGAAGTGGTGAACGCCGTCAAAGTTCCGGTGCAGGCCGTCGGCGGTCTCACCCTCGAGCAGGCGATTCGCACGCCGAGCTACGGCGCACCGTTGGTGGTGATCGGCGCTCCGCTCGCCGTGGACGCCGACTCCTTCAAAACCGCGTCCGGCGATCTCGAGAGCACCCTCCGTTTGATCTGCGAACGCGTGCATGCCTACGGCGACATCGCCAACCTTTCCTCATGAAATCCCCTGCCGTCGTTAATTTCTCCTCCACGCCGCACAGTGTGGAGCTGCGTGATTTACCTCTTCCGGAATTCGGGCCGGACGACGTCCTCCTCGAGGTCGAAGCCGTGGGCGTTTGCGGGAGCGATCTTCATCAATGGACCGGTTCTCACAGCTGGCCGGTCAACTATCCGGTCGTGCTGGGCCATGAGTTCGGCGGGCGCATCGTCGAGGTCGGCGCCGACGTGGAGAAATGGAAAACAGGCGACCTGGTCGTATCCGAAACCGCCGCCGTCATCGATCCCGACAGTCCGCTGACGCGCGGCGGTCTCTACAATCTCGATCCGCGCCGAAAAGGTTTTGGCTACGGCGTGAACGGAGCGATGACGCGTTTCGTGCGCGTGCCGGCGCGCTGCCTCCACCGCGTGCCCGCTGGACTGCCGATCCAGGAAGCCGCTCTGACCGAGCCGTGCTGCGTCGCCTACAACGCCGTCGTGAACAACGCGCGCGTGCGGCCCGGTGATCGCGTCGTCGTGCTCGGACCCGGACCGATCGGTATCCTTTGTGTGGCGATGGCCCGCCTCATGGGCGCGCAAGTGGCGTTGGTTGGGCTGGATCGCGATCGCGTGCGACTGGAGATCGCGCGGCAGTACGGCTGCGAGATCATCATCGGCGATGCCACGGCGTGGGCTCGCGAACGCGATGGCTTGGGCGCCGATGGCGTGATCGATGCCGCCGGCAGTTCCGCTGCGCTCAAGGTCGCGCTCGATCTGGTCCGCCCCAATGGCTGGATCAGCAAAGTCGGCTGGGGTCCGCAGCCGCTCAATTTTTCGCTCGATCCTCTCGTGCAAAAAAACGTGACGCTGCAAGGCAGTTTCTCCCATAACTGGCCCGTGTGGGAACGCGTGCTCGCGCTGCTGGCTTCACGACAACTCGATGTCCGTCCCATCATCGGCGGCTCCTGGAAGCTCACCGATTGGCACGAAGCCTTCGACAAAATGCACCGCGGCGAAATTGTGAAAGCCGTGCTCACGCCCGCCTGATCTGCGCGACAGACTGCGCGCTCAACCGAATCATTTCCATGCGACTCGCCGACAAAGTCATCATCATCACCGGTAGTACGACCGGCATCGGTCGAGCGATGGCCGAACGCTTCGTCCAGGAAGGCGCCCGGGTGCTCGTGCACGGACTCAACGGCACCGGCGGTGAGGCCGTCGTCGCCGGCCTGAACGGCCAAGCCATCCTGCATTGCGACGATCTGGCCGATCCCGCCAGTCCCGCACGAATTGTCGATGCAGCGCTGCAGGCCTTCGGTCGGATCGACGGCCTCGTCAACAACGCCGCCTTCATCGTACGCAGCACGCTCGAGTCCACGAACGCGGCGTTCTTCGATTCGGTAATGGCGATCAATGTCCGCGCGCCGCTGATGCTGATCCAGGCCGCGATGCCGGAATTGCGTCGCCGCCAGGGGACGGTCCTCAACATCGGCTCGATCAATGCGCTCAGCGGCGAGTCGGGGTTGCTCGATTACAGCATCTCGAAAGGCGCCCTGCAGACACTCTCCCGCAACCTCGCCAACGCCCACGCGGAGACCGGTGTGCGTATCAACCATTTCAATCTCGGCTGGGTGCTGACGCCGAACGAGGACGCGCTGCAGCGCAAACACGGACAACCCGCCGACTGGGTATCGAAGATCCCACGACAGTTCGCCCCGTCGGGGCGGCTGATCACCCCGGCTGAAATCGCGACCGCAGCGGTCTACTGGCTGGGCGACGAATCCCGGCCGATCAACGGCTCGGTGGTCGAGCTCGAGCAGTTTTCTCTCATCGGCCGCAATCCAGTAAAGGGCTGAACGATGCCGAAGCTCGCCGCGTTTCCGAAAGCCTTCATGCAGCAACTCTGTCGCGATGGCTCGATGACCATCGCGCAGTGGACGGATCTCGCCGCTCCGCTCGCGCTGGACGGTCTTGAGTTCTATAGCGGATTTCTCGAACTCTCCGACCCCGCGAACTGGGCGAACGCGCGCCGGACGGTGGAAGCGCGCGGCATGGTGATTCCGATGCTTTGCTGTTCGCCGGATTTCACGCATCCGGATCCGGCTGTGCGAGCGCAGGAAATTCTTAAGGAGAGAGAATGGATTCGCATGAGCGCTGCGCTTGGCGCGAGCTTCTGTCGTGTCCTTTCGGGCCAGCGTCGGCCGGACGTTTCGCGCGAGCAGGGGCTCGGATTCGTCGTTGATGCGATTGGGGAATGTCTGGTTGAAGCGGAGCGGCAGGGCGTGACGCTGATTCTCGAGAATCATTACAAGGATGATTTCTGGTCGTTTCCCGAGTTCGCGCAAAAGATGGACCTCTTCTGCGAGCTCGTGGCCCGCATCGAACACCCGCGCTTCGGCGTGAACTACGATCCGTCGAACGCGTTTCTCGCGGGGGACGATCCGCTGGAACTCTTGCGCCGCGTGAAGCACCGCGTTGTCACGATGCACGCTTCGGATCGTTATCTCGCCGAAGGCACGCTCGACGATTTGCGGCGGGAGGAGGGTGGAGCGACGGGCTACGCGAAACGCCTTCGCCACGGCACGATCGGCAAGGGACTCAACGACTACGATGCGATCTTCACGGAACTCCGGTCCGTCGGCTTCAACGGCTGGATCAGTATTGAAGATGGAGTGGACGGCATGGAACAGCTGGCCGAGAGCGTGCGTTTCGTGCGCACCAAGATCGCGCAACACTGGCCATCCGAGCCGAAGCGATCTGCGACGTGACAATGTAGGGGCGTCCCTCGCGGACGCCTTGACCGGTCGAACGAGGAGCGACGTACTCGGGCGTCCGTGAAGGACGCCCCTACATTCAGCTACGATCCGGCGAATGCCGAATTTGGAGTGCGGCGGCTCGACGCCGCTTTGCTCGCGATGCGGCTCGACGCATCGATCCGTCCACCGTTCGACCCGCCTCGGAGCGCGCGCAAGCGCGCTGACCTAGTGCGTCCATGAAACCATGAACTCAGAATGTGAAAGTCATTACCATGCCGGAGGCAGAGACCGGCATGCAGTCGAAGGCAACTGCGTCGCCGCAAGGCGGGGTGGAGAGCAGCTGGAGACGGAAGGTTGGTCCCGAACGAAAGTGAACTCGATTCGGCATGTCAGACGGGCGAGCCTGCTAGGTCGGGGCGAAGCCTGCTGCGAAAGCGGTGAACAGGTCACGGTACGGGCACTGCCAAAACTGGAGACCTGTCGGCTGGGGTGTGGTTGGAGCGGGAACGACTGGAAGGGAGCATGGGATAAGTGGAGAGACCGGCCGGGGCAGCTGACCCGGGTCGGAGTCAGAGGGTCCGTAGTAGCAATGAAGCCGGGTAACGCCGGGGGAGCGAAGGGACCCAGGAAGGTGAACGCGGGATGAACAGCACAGGGGAAGACAAACCTTCGTTAGTTCCCGAAAGGGATAAGCAAGAAGGAGAGGTGACCGGGCCAGTGGCCGGAGCGGAACCCCGGGTGTGGTCGGAACGCATGCTGACGGCCCTCGTGAGAGGGGTGAAAGGAAACCAGTGGTTTAGTCTGATCGACAAAGTGTACGCAGACCGGACGCTGGAGCGGGCATGGGAAAAGGTGCGATCGAACGCAGGAGGCAGCGGCGTGGATCGCGTCACGATAGAACGCTTCGCCAAAGACTGCCCTCGTGGTCTGCTGGACCTTAAACAGCAACTGCGCATGGCGAGCTATCAACCCCTGCCCGTGAAACGGGTCTGGATCCCCAAGCCGGGGACGACCGAAGAACGACCGCTGGGGATCCCCGCGGTCCGCGATCGGATTGTCCAGACGGCGCTGCGCATGGTGATTGAACCAATCTTCGAACACCGTTTCGCAGAGCACAGTTATGGCTTCCGACCCGGACGTGGTTGCAAGGACGCGCTGCGCCGCGTGCAACTCCTGCTCAATGAGGGTTGCACGTGGATCGTGGACGCGGACTTGAAGAGTTACTTCGACACGATTCCGAAAGAACGGCTGATGAGCCGGGTGGCCGAACGCATTGCCGACAGCCGCGTGTTGTCATTAGTGCGTGGATACTTGGATCAGGCCGTGATGGAGGACTTGGTGCGGTACGAACCGACGGGGCGGGGCACACCACAAGGGGCGGTCATCAGTCCTTTGCTGGCGAACATCTACCTCGATCCGTTGGATCATCTGCTCGCCCAAGCGGGCGTGCAGATGGTGCGCTACGCCGACGACTTCGTCCTGCTGTGTCGAAGCGAGGATGCCGCCAAAGCCGCCCTGGCCCACGTGCAAACGTGGGTTACGGAAAACGGTCTGACGCTGCATCCGCAGAAGACCCGCATCGTGGATGCGACCCAACCGGGAGGTTTTGACTTCCTTGGGTATCACTTCGAGCGCGGCTATCGTTGGCCACGCCGCAAGGCGCTGGACCGATTGAAGGACAAGGTGCGCGAGCAAACGGCGCGAACTTCGGG
>JBDSSD010000154.1:0-18847 GCA_039928945.1 Opitutus sp.
CGATGACGTACGCTGGCGCGAGATGCTCGCACGTTACTACGCCCCAGTGCCGCCGAACGAACCACCAATCCTCTCCCGCTAAGTAGGATTTTTTCCGCGTAGGCCAGCGCGCTCGCGCGCGCTCCGAAATCTCGCGACCACATCGCCTGAAGTGGATCGTCGCCAGCGCCACGCTCGCGCCCGCTTCACCAGACAAGTACATCACCTCCCGATATTCCGCACTCGCTGCGCGCCTCTTTGGCCAGCTCAGGATTGAGGTGGGCGCCTCCCCCGTCATTTTCGCGGCATGGCGCACATCGCCGAAATCCTCATCGCCGTCTCTCCGCAAGCTCCCGTCGTACCGCAGCAGCAGGTTCGGGCCGTGCCCGGTCGTGGCTTGGAAGGCGACCGGTATTTCGATGGCACGGGAACGTTTTCTCCGCACCCGCCGAAGCCGGACTTCGAGGTGACCTTGATTCAACGGGAGCACGTGGAAGCGTTCGCCGCCGCGTCCGGCATCCGCTTCAGCACCCACGACGCGCGCCGTAATCTTGTGACCGTCGGTATTGATTTGAATACACTCGTCGGGCGCGAGTTTCAGATTGGTTCCGCCGTGATTCGCGGTCTGCGCTGGTGTGAACCGTGCAATTACCTCGCCAAGCAAACCGCGCCCGAAGTTCTGCGCGGCTTGCTGCACAAAGGCGGATTGCGCGCCCAAGTCGTCAAAGAAGGCATCATTTCGGTCAACGATTCGTTGGTTGAGTTGGATCCGTCGCCGTCCGACAGCGCACCTCCTGCCGCGTGAGCTCAGACCTTGGCCACATTCCTTCTCCGCTTCCGAATCTCAACGGGCCAACGATCTCGTTGGTGCCGCTTTCGCTCGGACACGTCGGTGACTTTCTGCGCTATTCGTCAGACCCGACGCTCTGGACTTGGTGGTTGCGGGAACCACCGCTCGATGAGCGTACGATGCGCAACGAAGTCAGGGTTGCGCTGGAGCAGCGGGCCAGCCGCGAACGAATTCCATTTTCACTCTTTCACCGCGAACGAAACGAACACATCGGCAGTACGTCGTACTGGCACATCGATCGCCAGAATCACGCGCTCGAAATCGGTTCAACATGGCTGGCGACGCCGTTTCATGGCTCGGGAATCAACAGGGAGGCGAAGCATCTGCTCCTCTCGCATGCGTTTCTCGAGTGGAAAATGACCAGTGTCGTTCTCCAAACCGACGAACTCAACCAGCGCTCGCGCCGGGCGATCGAAAAACTCGGGGCGAAACTTGAGCGCGTGATCAAGGACCATCGCGTGACGTGGAGCGGCCGCATGCGGGCGACGGCGATGTACCGGATTTCTCGTGACGCGTGGCGGGCGTCGCAGCGAACTCCCTCAGCTTGACGCTGCGCCCGTTTCGGTGACCGCGAGCCGGGGAAAATGCGCCGGCGCGATCCCGTGCACCGCTTTGAACACGCGGGAAAAATGATACGCGTCTGCGTACCCCGCCCGCGCCGCGACTTCCTTCACCAAGTCACCCGTGCGAATGAGATCCTGGGCCGCGAGGTGCATTTTGTGACGCAGCAAATAGCGGTAGGGACTCACCCCCTGATAACGTCGAAACAACCGGCTCAAGCCCGAAGCGTCGGCATGCAGGGCCCCGGCAATTTCCTCCAGCGTCGCAAACCGGGCCCCCTCTGCGTCGATCAAATGTTTGCACCGCAAAAACGTTTCCCGTGACGGACTTTTCGGCGCGCCGCCACGATTAAGTCGCGCGTCGGAAATCTTCCAGAGCAGAACGCGGCCGAGGTGATCAGAAATCTTTCTGGCTGACGCTGTCTGCCGTGCGCCCTCACGCAGGATCAGCTCGAAGAGTTCCTGGACCTCATTCGAATGCGCGAGCGTCAGTACTTTCCCAAATGCTGGAGCATGTGCCTCGATCAGCCGGCGCGCACCCCGGCCGGTCAGACAAACGAAGTACTTGCTCAACGTCTGACCGGCCTTGCTCTCGATTTTAATCTTCACGCCGGGGCCGTGTGCAAACAACGATCCGGGGCGGACGTCCTGTGGCTCACCCGCTCCATAGGTGACCTGCCCAGATCCTTCGGCGACGAATTCCAGCGTCGGAAACGGATAGGCCTCACGGTCGACCCGATATTTTTCGCCGCATTGTTCGTGTCCCCCCAACGCAACCGCGACGGGTCCGCGATTTCGGGCGACGAGGTCGAGAAAGAAATAGGTTCCTCGCGTGACCTCCGGCGCTAGTAATTCCAACTCCTGTCGTGATCGTGCGCGAGGCATCGACCGAGACCAGTCTCCCTGCCTGTTTTGTCCATCCCATTTCCAGCTTTGTCTATTCAGTTTGACCGTCGTTCCTGCCATGCTGCAGCCGCCATACTGGCCTGCTTTCGATCCCCACCCTTTTACGCCTCAAATATCCATGCCTGCTCCCACTGTGCTTCTCGTCGCCAATGGCGATCTACGTCAGTCCGCCAACGAAAAATGCTGGCCGGCCCAAGCCGCGATGGAAAAACAACTCGCGACGGCGGTGTCCAAACTCGGTTACCGGCTCGTTCGCGCTCACCCTTACAAACCAAAAGCGAAGCACGGTTTTATCAGTTCTCAAAAAGAAGGCATGGCCGTGTTTGCTGCGCTGGATCCCAACGCTCCGCTGATCGTCGCAGAGTCGGTGTGGCAATATTCCCATCATCTTTTGGCCGGGTTGATCTCGCATCGTGGGCCGATCCTCACGGTGGCAAATTGGTCCGGCACCTGGCCGGGGCTGGTGGGGATGCTCAATCTCAACGGGTCGCTCACCAAAGCCGGCGTGGCGTACTCGACATTGTGGAGCGAAGATTTCACCGACGAGCTGTTTCGCGACGGGCTCTCGACGTGGTTGAAGACGGGAAAGGTGGTTCACCGGACCGTGCATGTTCGGCCGCTCGGCAAATCGAGCATTCCGGCCAAGGCCATCAAACTCGCGCAAACGCTCGCGGCCGAGCTCCACACGAACAAGGCGATCATGGGCGTTTTCGACGAGGGCTGCATGGGCATGTACAACGCGATTGTGCCCGATGAGCTGCTGTTCTCGACGGGCGTGTACAAGGAGCGCCTGTCTCAGTCCGCGCTCTACTACGCGGCCACTCAAGTCACCGAAGCGGAAGGGCGCGCCGTTTACGATTGGCTGCGGAAAAAAGGCATGACCTTTCACCTCGGGACGGACGAAGCCACTGAACTTACCGAATCACAGGTGCTCTGGCAGTGCCGCACGTACGTGGCGGCACTGCGCATCGCCGATGAATTCGGCTGCGACACGATCGGCATCCAGTACCAGCAGGGTCTCAAGGATCTCTTACCCGCGTCCGACTTGGTTGAAGGATTGTTGAACAACGCGGATCGGCCACCGGTGAAGAATTCAGCGGGCCGCGTCATTCGCGCGGGCGAACCCTTGCCGCATTTCAACGAGGTCGATGAGTGCGCCGGGCTCGATGGGTTGATGACCCATCGCGTGCACCGGGCGCTGGGTCAGCCAGTGGAGAACACCTTGCACGACCTGCGGTGGGGCGATTTCGACCGCAGCGGAACAACGAAGGAGTACGTCTGGGTGTTTCTGATTTCCGGCAGCGCACCGCCCGCCCATCACATTGGTGGATACAAAGGCACTGATTCTCATCGCCAACCACCGATGTATTTCCGGCTCGGCGGTGGCACCGTCCGCGGCGTCGCGAAGTCCGGTGAAATCGTGTGGAGTCGGGTCTTCATGGAGAAAGGAAAACTGAAGATGGACCTCGGCCGCGCCCAGGTGATCGCATTGCCTGCCGAGGAAACGGAACGTCGCTGGCGCGAAACCACACCGCAATGGCCCATCATGCATGCCGTGACGTATGGCGTTTCGCGTGACCAGATGATGGCCCGGCACAAGGCGAACCACATTCAGGTCGCTTATGCCAACAGCGCGGCGGAGGCCGACCTCGCCCTCTACACCAAGGCGGCGCTCGCCCGCGAACTTGGCCTCGACGTGGCGCTCTGTGGAACCCGGGCAAATGGCGCGTCGTTTTGACCACGCTTCCCATCGTTTGGCTCCAACGTTGTCGCGCGGTTTGCGCGGCGTTTAATCGTGCGCTTTCGGGCCGGCACCCTGTGATTTGCCTCCGTCCCCTTCGTCCGCGCCTATGAGTTCTCCCACTCCCTCCACCTTACAAACGCTTCTGACGCTTTCGCACGATCTCGGTCGCGAAGAGCGCCGTCTCGCCATTCTCGGTGAGGGCAACACGTCAGCGCGCGTGAGCGAAACCTCCTTTCTGGTCAAGGCGAGCGGCAGCAACTTAAGTTCGTTGGCGGCAATCAACCTGACGGAGTGCCGCTTCGAAACGCTCTTGGCGCTGATGAAGCAGCGAACCGCGAAAGATGAGACCATCGACCAGGCGTTGCTGGATTCGCGCATTGATCCGGCCGCACGCAAACCGTCGGTCGAAGCCATGTTTCACGCCTGGTTGCTCACACTGCCCGGAATCAATTACGTCGGACACACGCATCCGATCGCGGTGAACAGTCTGCTTTGCTCCGCCTTCGCTCGGACCTTTGCCCGGCGCCGCCTATTTCCTGACGAAGTCGTGTGTTGTGGACCCGAGTCAGTGCTCGTCCCGTATTGCGATCCCGGCTTGAAGCTCGCGCAGGCGATCCGTCGAGAAGTCGAACGCTATCAGACCCGGAGCGGTCTCATCCCGCGCGTGATTCTGTTGCAGAACCACGGGCTGATCGCGCTGGGCGCGACCCCGAACGCCGTTCTCGCCGCCACGCTCATGGCGGTGAAGTCGGCCGAAATCACGCTCGGGGCGATTGCCGCCGGTGGGGCGGTATATCTTTCGTCACGCGACGTCGACCGGATCGCCGGCCGCACGGATGAGCATTATCGCCAGAAAGCGCTCGGGCTGTAACGGTCCGAACGAACGGTTCGGAAAACTTGCACTGGCGACCTCCTCCGACGTTCGTAACGCTCAAATCACGTCGATTCACCCCGCGCTGACTTCCGCTCCCCTTTCCCACCATGCTGGTTCGTGGCATTCTCAATCCGCAGCTCAGTGCTCTGCTCGCCCGTGTTCGTCACACCAACACGCTCGTAATTGCCGATCGCGGATTCCCGTTTTGGCCGGGACTTGAGACGATCGACCTGTCGTTGGTCGATGGCATCCCAACTGTGCCACAAGTTCTCGAAGCCGTCCTTGCGAATTGGAACGCAGCTCACGTCGTCATGGCGGAAGAATTTCTCCCCGCGAACGACGACGCCACCACGGAGAATTTCGTTCGTGCGCTCGCGGGCACCCCTCTCACCTTCGAGCCCCACGCGAAACTAAAGCTGCGGGTCCCGTTCGCGATTGGGCTGATTCGAACGGGCGAAACGGTGCAGTATGCGAACATGGTCTTGGAATCGGGTTGACGCGGCCCACGTGTATTGCCCGTTGCCATTCTGCCAAACCCAACCAGCTTTCCGCGATCTGTTTTCCGTTCTCTGATCCTCACGAATTGAACCGGGTTCCACTGCAGGCGTGGTGGGATTCTCTCGTTCTCCCCTTTCGTTTTACCCTCATGAAAAAATTACTGCCCCTGCTCGCCCTCGCTCTCGTTCCGTTTGTCTATTCCGCTGAACGCATCGCCGTTATCCCCAAAGGGACCACACACAGTTTTTGGAAGTCGGTCGAAGCCGGCGCGAGAAAAGCCGGCGACGAGTTGGGCGTGGAAATCATCTGGAAAGGACCGCTAAAGGAAGACGATCGCGCGCAGCAAATCGCCGTCGTGCAACAGTTCGTTTCGTCGGGCGTCTCGGCCATTGTGCTGGCGCCGCTGGATGACACGGCGTTGCGCGGGCCGGTCAAATCCGCCCTCGATCGCAAGATCCCAGTCGTGATCTACGATTCGGCCCTCAAGGGCGAGGTCGGCAAGGACTTTGTCAGCTACGTTGCGACGGACAACAAACGCGGCGGCACGTTGGCTGGCGAAGAACTGGTGCGACTGCTCAAGGGCAAAGGCAAAGTCGTACTGCTGCGCTACTCCGAAGGTTCCGCCAGCACCGCCGAACGTGAAGCGGGCTTCCTCGATGTCATCCGCAAAAATCCGGGCATCTCCGTCATCGTCGACAATCGCTACGGCGGCGCGACTGTCTCCTCCGCTCAGGATGCCTCGATGAACTTGATCGATAAAATCCGGGAGGCGGACGGCATCTTCTGTCCCAACGAATCCAGTACGCAAGGCATGCTGCTCGCCCTTCGACAGACGGGTCTCGCAGGCAAAAAAACCTTCGTCGGCTTCGACACCTCGCCGGCCCTCAACGCCGCCTTGAACAAGGGTGATATCCAGGCGCTGGTCGCACAGAACCCGACGCGTATGGGTTATCTTGCCGTCGTAACGGCAGTCAAAGCGCTCAGAGGTCAAAAGGTGGAACCCACCGTGGACACGGGCTGCGTGCTCGTGACCAAAGACAATCAAAACGAACCGGCCGTGAAGGCCGTGCTCGGCAAGTAACTACGGCGACCGTCTTCCCTCTGCGCGGCCCTGCACCGCCGCACACAACGTCGCACATCCGTCCTTACTCGCTCATGTCTTCCGTCATGACTCCGCCGCGGCTCCGGCTAAGTGGCATTCGCAAACGCTTCGGCGCCACGCTTGCCCTGAATGGCGTCGACCTCGAGATTGCGCCCGGAGAAGTGCACGCGGTCGTCGGCGAAAATGGCGCGGGTAAGAGTACGTTGATGAAGATTCTTTCGGGCGTGTACGCACCGGATGCCGGCGCGATGCAGCTGAATGGAAGCGCGTACGAACCGCATGAGCCGCTCGATGCCCGACGTGCGGGCGTCGTCATGGTCAATCAGGAGCTCGCCATTGCCCCTCACCTCACGGTCGTGGAGAACGTCGTGTTGGGCGCTGAACCGAGCGGAGTGCTGCTGCGCCACGCCGAAGCGCGCCGGCTCGCGCACGAGGCACTAACGCAGCTCGGCCGTCCCGACATTCGGCTGTCTGCCCGTGCAGGTAACTTGAGCGTCGCCGAACAACAACTGATCGAGATCGCCCGGGCGTTGGCGCTCGGCTGTCGCGTGTTGGTGCTGGACGAGCCGACCAGCAGTCTGACCAAAACGGATACGGAGAATTTATTTCGCCTCGTCCGCCGTCTGCGGGAACAGGGCCAATCGGTCATCTACATTTCCCATTTCCTCGAAGAGGTGCAGGCGCTTTCGGATCGCTACACGGTGTTGCGCGACGGAGTGAGTGTCGCGACCGGCCGCACCGCCGAAACGAACGCCGGCGAACTTGCCCGGCTCATGGTCGGTCGCCAGGTGAGCGAGTTGTATGTCCGGACGCCTCGCCAGCCGGGCGATGTGGTCCTCGCGGTCAACGGTGTCGCCGGCAGCCTAAAGCCGTTGTCCGCATCGTTCGAGTTACGCCGCGGCGAAGTCTTGGGCATCGCGGGCTTGGTCGGCGCGGGTCGGAGTGAACTGTTGCGGGCGATTTTCGCGCTGGATCCAGTGGAGAGAGGCACGGTTCGAGTCGGCGCGATCTCACAACCCGGTTCGCCCGCTTCCCGCTGGGCGCAAGGCGTCGGAATGCTCAGCGAAGATCGCAAGGCCGAAGGCTTGGCGCTGAACCTTTCTCTCTCGGAAAATCTCACGCTGCCGCGACTCTCCGCCTGGATCAGTCCAGCGGCGCTCTCCACCGAAACCGCGCACTGGATTGGCCAGCTCGGTGTGCGCTGCGCGGGTCCCGATCAAGCCATTGGCGAGCTGTCGGGCGGCAATCAGCAAAAGATCGCGCTCGGCCGTCTGCTCCGGAACAAGTCTGACGTTCTCCTCCTCGACGAGCCCACCCGCGGTGTCGATATCGGCGCGAAACAAAATATTTATCGGTTGATCGACGAACTCGCGACGGCCGGCAAAGCCGTCGTGATGGTGAGCAGTTATCTCCCGGAACTGCTCGGCACGTGTGATCGAATCGCCGTCATGTGCCGAGGCGTACTTGGCCCGGCGCTACCCGTCGCCGAGTGCAATGAACATCAGATCATGCTGGCTGCGACCGGAGCCGCCGCTGCGTGAACGCGAACATGGTTGAAACCTTCGAAGCCCAGTTCAGTGGAGCGATCGGTTCCCCTGGAGGGACGACCTCCGTGTCGTCCGCAGATCCTTCGAAATCTTGGCGGCTCAATCCGACCGAGGTGCGAATCAATCCGCCGATGTCCCTGCACTCCCGTGCAGGGCTACAACAAGCCGGCAGCTAGGTTCATCAATCACTGCGCCTCGCGTGAGGTCCTCCGTCCCTTTCCTATGAGCAACGAATCCAAACCTTCCGCCGTCACGGTCTTCCTGGGCCGGGTGATCGCCACGGCCGGGCCGCTCATTGGGCTTTTGCTTGTCTGTATTTTGTTCGCGTCGCTCCGCTTCGAGACCTTCGCCACCTTCGATAATTTTGCGATCGTACTTCAGCAGACCGCGGTGATCGGAATCGCGGCGCTGGGGATGACGCTCATCATCATCTCGGGCGGCATCGATCTTTCGGTCGGTTCCATCATCGCCCTCGGCACGGTGGTCATCGCTTTGCTGATTCAGCGCGGATGGTCGCCCCTCGCGGCGGCGCTGGCCGGCATCGGCGCCTGTTCCCTTTGCGGCGCCTTTTCCGGATTGCTGATCACACGACTCCGTCTCCTGCCCTTCGTCGTGACCCTCGGAATGATGGGATCGCTCCGCGGCGCTGCCAAAGGCCTTGCGGGCGAGCAGCCAATCTATCCGGACGAAACCTGGCTGAGCAGCTTCATGCGTTTGGGCGGACGCGGTTCATTGCCGAGCGGGGTATGGCTGACGCTCGGTTTCGCCATCTTGGTCGCGATCATGCTGCGGCACACCCGGTTTGGACGCCATGTCTTCGCGGTTGGTTCGAGCGAGATGACCGCGCGGCTCTGTGGCGTTCCCGTCGAGCGAGTGAAGTTGATCGTCTATACCTTGGGTGCGGCCTTCGCCGGCATCGCGTCCGTTCTTCAATTTGGTTATCTGACCGGTGGAGACCCGACGACAGCCGTTGGACTCGAACTAAACATCATTGCCGCCGTGGTGATTGGCGGAGCGAGTCTCTCCGGCGGCCAGGGCGGTGTGGTCGGAACGCTGGTTGGAGCCGTGATTATGAGTGTCGTGGCGAACGGCTGCACGAAGCTCGGACTCGCGAACTGGGTGCAGGAAATCGTCACCGGCGGCATCATCGTCGCCGCGGTGCTCCTCGACTACGTCCGTCGCCGAGGCACCCGCACCGCGTAGGCCTGCGGGGTCCCCACTCCCTCGATACCATCGAACTCCGCGATCCTGGGGCCAATGTTACGTAATACGTAACATTGGCTCGATGAAGCGTTGAAGGACGTCATCTTCGTTCAGCGCAGGACGGACCCGTTAAAACCAAGAAACCCGCTCGATGAGGAGCGGGTTTCGACTGGAAATGGTGGACCCTAGGAGGCTCGAACTCCTGACCTCCTCAATGCCATTGAGGCGCTCTACCAACTGAGCTAAGAGCCCATTCGCACTTGCGAGGGGACAGAAAAATCAAAGTTCCTCAGGCGAACGCAAGGACTTTTTAGCCCTCGTCCTCTTCGCGCATCCGGAACGGGATGCGCAGGACTTCGCTTTTGTGGTCAGGCCGCGTACCCACGGAGCGCACTCGCACGATCGCCGCCAGCGCCGCTTGATCGAATTCTTCGCTGCCAGAGGATTGGGAGATCTTCGCCCCCGACATCAGGCCATTCGCCGCCATGTGTACCTCGACGATCGCCACGAGTGAATCGCTCAGCCCCGGAGGTTTGTCCAACGCTTCCTTCAACCGCCGCTTCAGCAGCGAAAAATACAGGTCCAACTCATCCGCCTCATCACGGCTCAACGCCTTGCCGCCTGCGCCTTCGGTCTTGTTCGACGTTGAACCGCCCACAACCCCTCGCCTGATGCCTTCCGCGTCAACCCGCGCGACCTTCGGCGAGGTGCCCGTCTTGGGCGCTGCACCAGATTTGTTCTGCCGATCGAATTCTTCCTTGGTGAGCTTCTTCTGCTTCTCGGCTTCCAGCTTGGCTTTCTTTTCCGCGGCTTCCTTCGCCGCGCGGTCCTTCGCAATTAAGCGGTCAGCCCGCTTTTTTTCGATACGCTTTATGTCTTTCGAGAAATCCCGAATCGCGTCGGGCGGCGGAGCCTTGGTGATCACCGCTTTGGGTGCGGGTGTTACCGGCGCGGATTCCACGACCGGCTCGGCCACGGGTTGGATCGGTGCGGACTCAGGAGGCGCTGGCGTCGGCGCGGGAATGACCGGAATCTTCACCTTGCTGCCCTCGGTGCCCAGTGCCGGCGCGGCCGTGGCCATGTAGTTATCACCCTCACCGGCCACCAACTCGAAAATCTTCGGCGGCTCCTTCGCCGGATCCTGCCAGAGATACGTCAGCATCAAAATCATCGCCACGATCACGCCGTGCAGCGTGGCCGAGAGAAATAATGCACTGGAGGAGTTGGGCTGCATCAACCGGGTCTACTCCACCGTCTGCGTATCGAACGTGATTTTGGTCAGATTCTGTTTCTTGATTTCATCCATCAGCTTCACGACCTGCTGCCATTGCAACGACAGGTCCGCACGAATTCGGATGACCGGAGGCTTCGGCCGACGGGAAAGCTCTTCCAAACGCGGACGCAGCTCCTCGAAATCGATCCGACTGCTGCCGAAGTAATAGTTGCCGCGTTTGTCGATGGAGATCGACTGAAACGTGAGGTCCTTGTCCGCGCTGTCCTGCGGTCGTTTACTCTCGGTCGGCAGGTTGACCTGGATGGTTTGCTCCTGCTGGATCAAGGGCGTGGCGACCATGAAGATGATCAGCAGCATGAACCCCAAATCGATCAGGTTGGTCACGTTCAAGTCCGCGATCGGATGCGCGGTGCGGTGACGACGAAAAGTGCGAGCCATGGGGGATGGGAGGGAGGGAGATTGGTTATTGGCGATTGCTTATCGCTGATCGGGCTATTTGACGGGCCGCAAGCGTGCGGTGCGTAACGATGCGCCGATTATACGCTGAAGTTCTCCGCACTCCGAGCTAAGATCGCCCACCAGTCGCTCCTTGATGAGTTCGCCGCTGACTATGATTCGTAACCACACTGACGTCTCATTGAGCTCTTTCATCACGATTCGGAGCTTGTGGATGAAGTCTGCACGACTTTCGGCCGACCGTCCTTCTGCATAATTGGGTGCCGGGGACGTGCCACTCCGAACAATTTGAGTCGCGATATGTCGGCCAGCCAGCGACGGTCCGAGGCGGTTCGCTAGCGACAGGATACGTACGGCGAATTCGATCAAGCGCGTCTCCAGTTCGTCCGGTGTCATGGTGGTTCGGTCAATAACCAGATAAGAAATCATCAATCACCATTAACCAATGCTTCTCCCCTCACTTGCTCTCCAGCTCGAGCCGGTCGGCCAGGGAGCTGGCGTAGTTTTCCAGCTCGGTGACCATCGTGCGGGTGTTGCCGAGGAGGAAATTGTAGCCGAACACCGAGGGAATGGCGACGACCAGGCCGGCGATCGTCGCGAGCATCGCGCCCGATACGCCAGGGGCGAGCTGCTGAATGCCGGCCGATTGCTGCACCGCGATCGCGCTGAAGGCCTCCATGACACCCCAAACCGTGCCCAACAGCCCGATGAACGGTGCTCCCGACACAATTGAAGCGAGAAAAATCATACTCGATTCGTAGCGCAGCGTCTGCCGGGCGATCGCGCGCTGAATGGCATTTTCGGCGTGTTCGAGTCGAGCCCGAGAGTTTTCGTTGCCCTGCTCTTTGCCGATCGCCGCCGCCCGCCAGTAACTTTCCACCGCATCAGCGAACAAATCGGCGTACGGGATCGTACGCTTGTTCCGAAACGATTCCGGCAGTTCCAGCAGCTTGCGTTGATCGCGCAGGTGCGCATCGAAGCTGTGGTTCAAAAGTCGCAGTCGCTTGAGCTCGAAGTGCTTTCCGAACATGATCGTCCACGCCACGAGACTGAATAAGCCGAGTCCTACCACGATTACCTTATCGACCACGTCGCAGCGTTCGAAGACCTCAATGATATTGGTGGCGAAAATAGGAGCGAGCAGCGACGAGGCGGACATGTGCAAAAAGAGTTGGCGGTTTTGCGCGGCGCGTTCAACGGAAATTCGGGTTTTGCGCGCGCGAATCTGTTTGCCGCTCGCCCCGCGCAGATTTTCTCTGCCATCCCACTCGTCCCCATGGAATTCAAAACTCGCACCCTGCAGGAGCTTCGCGAACGTCGCGGCGTTCTTCCCACCAAACACGCCATCCTAGGCCTCGACGGTTTCGTCGACACGATTGTGACGCCGGTGGGCTTGCGAGCCGGACAAGGAGAAAACTTCACGCCTATCTCAACGATCACCGAATTCGGTCAGCGCATTCTCGGCGCCGCGGGCAAGAGCACGAACATCGAGTTCTACCCGCGCATGGACAAGTTGGGCGGTAACGGCCCGATCATGGCGAACGCGGTTCTCGCCCAAGGCTCACAGGTCACCTACATCGGTGCACTCGGTTCGCCGGTCGTTCATCCGGTCTTCGCAGATTTGGCGAAACGCGCTCACGTCATTTCGCTGTGCGATGCCGCCGCCACGACGGCCGCTGAATTCACAGACGGGAAGGTCATGCTCGGCATGATGAAGAGCCTCGATGAAATCACGCCAAAGCGCATCGAGCAGGTGATGGGCGCAGACGCGTGGAAAAACGCGCTCGGGTCGGCCGACCTCGTCGCAATGGTCAACTGGACGATGATCCCCAATATGACGGCGGTCTTCACCGATCTCGTCGAGCGCCTGCTGCCGCAAGTCCCCACCAAGCCAAACCGGATTTTCTTCTTCGATCTCGCCGATCCGGAAAAGCGTTCCAGCTCGGATTTGGTTTACGCGCTGACGACGATCTCAAAGTTCGAACAGTTCGGTCGTGTTACGCTCGGCCTCAACCTGAAGGAAGCGCAGCAGGTCTTCTCCGCGTTGGGTTTCGGCAGCGAAACGGAGACCGAAAGCGGACTGCGTTCAATGGCTGAAAAGATTCGCTCACATCTCGATCTGACGACCGTCGTGGTTCACCCGAAGGAGTCCGCGGCGTGCGCGACCCGCGAGGGCACCGCGTGGGTGCCGGGTCCGTACGCCGCAAAGCCACTCATCACCACCGGTGCCGGCGATCATTTCAACGCCGGTTATGTGTCGGGTCAGCTGATGGGTATGTCCGCCGAAGCCTGCCTCGGTATGGGCGTGAGTACGAGTGGACATTACGTTCGCACGGCCATCAGTCCCACCCTGGCCGACCTCGAAACATTTCTCGCGAACTGGAAATAAGTTACCACACTCACCGCCATGCCTCTGAAATCCAAACCGGTCGGCAAACTCATCTCCTTCGAAGGCTCCGAGGGCAGTGGTAAGTCCACGCAGATTGCGCTGCTGGCTGCTCATTTTCAGAAAGCCGGACGCGATGTGATTTCAACCCGCGAACCAGGCGGTACCGAGATCGGCGAGCAGATCCGCAATATCATTGTCCATAATTCCAAGGGCGATGAAATGTGCGCAGAAACCGAGTTGCTGCTGTTTTCCGCCGCTCGCGCTCAATTGGTCCGCGAGGTCATCGTACCAGCGCTCGTCCGCGGCACCGTCGTACTCAGCGACCGCTACCTTGATTCGTCCACGGTTTATCAGGGCATCGGCCGCAATCTCGCCGCGGATCCCGTCGCTCAAATCAATCGCTTCGCCGTCGGCAATGTCATGCCCGACATCACGATCGTCATTGATGTCCCGACCGAGGTCAGCCTCGCGCGTATTCACCAACGTGCGTCCGATCTGCCGGACCGCATGGAACGTGAAAACATCGATTTCTATCAGAAGATCCGCGAAGGTTACCTCGTTCTGGCCAAGGGCATGGCGGATCGGTTCGTCGTCATCGATGGAACCCAGACGCAGGAAGCCATCGCCAAAAAGGTCTGGGCTGCGGTGAGCGAACGGCTCGCGTAACTTTCGACGGCAGCATCCGCCGTCTATTGACAACCGTCGCTGGCGGATTGAAGTCCGCCTCGCCATGTCCGTTCCTGCAAGCCCCTGGCCACCTGGATTAGTCGGCACGCCGACCGTGTCGGTGATCGAACGCGCCATCGAGCGACAGCGGTTGTCGCACAGCTTGCTGCTGCACGGCGATGATCTCGAAACGCTCGTGCTCGTGGCGCATGCGATTGCGGATCGTTTGTTGAACGTGCCCGCCGCCGCCGGCCGCTTTCCGGTCGAACAGCATCCGGACTGTTATGCGCTGCGACCCACCGGCAAAATGCGGCAGATTTCGGCTGAAGCGACGCGCGACCTGATCGGGCGGGTCCAGGTTTCCGCCGCGGTGGCTCCGCGTAAAGTGGCGATCATCCACGAGGCCGATCGGATGAACGTCACGGCCGCGAATGTGTTCCTCAAAACGCTCGAGGAACCGCCGCCGCATACGACGCTGCTCCTGCTCACGACGCGCCCTTACGCGCTGCTGCCCACGATCCGCAGCCGGGTGCTGCACTTCCGGTTTCCCTCCATCGCCGCGGCAATCGGAGCAGATGGTTGGACGGCGTGGCTCGGCGATTACGAGGCGTGGCTCGGCCGCCTCGTCGACGGAGTCGCGGATCGCGCGGCCATTGCCGATCATGTTTTCACGTTGTACGGTCTGGTCGCTCGCTTCGGCGCGGTGCTCGAGTTCGCGACCGACGTGATTTGGAAGCAGCAGAAAGAGAAGCTCCCGCCCGATCTCGACGACGACGAACACATCGCCATCGAAACCGGGATCGCGAACGGCCTGCGCGCGCGGCTGTTTGCGGAGATTGAGCAAGGGACACGCAACTTTGCTCTACCGCGGCTGATGGCCGAGGGCGCCGAATCAACCCGCCGAAATCTTGTCGCCTCGATCGAACAGCTTGAGCACGACGTGGGATTGTTGCGCTTGAACCTGAACGAAGCCGCTGCCCTCGAGCATTTCCTGCTGTGCTCGCTCCGGCTTTGGACGAAACGCTAGAGCGAATGGACGTTGCCGGCTTGCTCGGCCGGTTAAGCTCGCGGTGGTGTCGCTTAAGACGCGTATCCTTTTCGTCGAGTCAGCCGAAACACTGACGGTTGGGGATTTCCCCCGCGCCTCAGGTCAGCGGCGCGGAGCGCCGACGGCTCGGACAAACTCTTCCCGCTTTTCCATATGCGGATTGTGACCGCACCCTGGAATAACGATGAACTCAGCCGCCGGAAAGTGCTGGAGGATGCGGACGCGATCGCTGGCCTCAACGTACGTCGAGTTTGCTCCTAAAATCCACCGGGCCGGTCCGGCAAAGCGGTCGGTCATCTCCAAGCGATTCTTCTCCAGCTCCGGCAGCGCGGCCGTGAGTGCGGGCAAGTTAATCATCCAGCGCCAACGTCCGGTCTCCGTCCGCTCGAGATTCGTCACCAGGAATTTTCGCATTGCGCGATCATCGACGCGCGATTCAAAGCGGAGCTCGGCCTCCGCTCGTGACGCGAGGTGTTCGAGGTCCAGCTCGTTCATCGCGGTAAATTCGGCGCGATGCGCGACCCAGTGATAATTTCGCGGTGCGATGTCCACCACGACCAGCCGGTCGACGCGATCCGGATGACGACAGGCCAGCATCATCGCGATCTTTCCGCCCATGCTATGGCCGACGAGGGTGGCTCGAGCCATTTTCTGGGCGTCCATCCAGGCGAGAACGTCGTCCATCATCGCACGGTAGCTCATGTCCTCGGCTTGCGGAGAGTCACCGTGATTTCGCAGATCGAGCGCGAACACATGATAGCGGACGGCCAGATCTCGCCCGGCGGTTTGCCAGTTTCGCGACGAACCCAGCATGCCGTGAAGAATGACGAGCGGCGGGCCTCCTGCTCCTCCCATGTCTCGATGCGTGAGCTTTACTGGTGTCGACACAGAGTACGCAAAGGAAGGAGCGCGCGCCCGATGACAACCAAAAACACGGGAGTCCGTTCGTTTCCAGCGGTTGCCGCGAACCGTGCGCCGGTTCGATTGACGCGCTCAAGGCCGGGAGGTTCGCAGTCGACACGAAACTTTTTTCGTGTGCTTCACAAATTTCGTGGTTCCATGACCCTCTACCAGCATGTCGTTTGCGCCCGAGAAACTCACCCCGATGATGGCTCAGTACTTCGAGGTGAAGCGTGGCCTTCCACGCGACACCTTGCTGCTGTTTCGGTTGGGCGATTTCTTCGAACTGTTTTTTGATGACGCAGTCGTGGCGTCGCGGCTCCTTGGTCTCACGTTGACCAAGCGGCAGGAGCATCCGATGGCCGGCTTGCCCGCCCACGCCGCTGACAACTACGTCAGTAAACTTCTGGCTGCCGGGAAGAAGGTAGCCATCTGCGACCAGGCTGAGCCGGCCAAGGCGGGGAAATTGGTCCGTCGGCAGCTGACGCGAATCTTATCTCCGGGCACCACGCTGGCGGCCAATCAGTTGGACGCGGCCCGCAATCATTATCTGTGCGCGCTGTCCTTCGATAAACTCGGATTGCACGCCGCGTGGCTGGATCTCTCGACCGGTGAATTCAAGATCGCGACCGATGCCAGCATCGCGAATCTCCTGCCCGTCCTGACCGCGCTCGATCCAGCGGAATTGCTGGTGATCGAAGGCGAGCTCGAGAAGTGGCAGGCGGCGCCTCACGATCAAACCGCGCTCCATGCGCTGCACGCGTTTTGCACCTCGCGACTCTCTTCTGAGTTGGCTGGGTATCATTTCGAAACGACCACGGGCGCGAAGACCGTGATGGACACGCTGGGCGTGCTCAATTTGCAGGGCTTCGGCCTCCCCCACTCTCATCCCGCACTCGGGCCGGCCGGCGCCTTGGTGTACTACGCGACGGAAAATCTTTGCGCGAAGCCGGAGAATCTTCGCGGGCTGCAGGAATATCGCAGCGCGCGGACCTTGCTGCTGGATCCGGCAACGTTGCGGAATCTTGAAATCTTTTCTTCTGCCCGCGGCGGCCGCGAAGGCTCATTGCTGGACGCAATCAATCGCACGTCCACCTCCTCGGGCGCGCGCTTGTTGGAGCGCTGGCTCGCCGCTCCTCCCCTCGATCTGCCGGAGCTGACGCGTCGCCAGACGCTCGTCGGCGAACTCCTCGCGCAACCCTCCCGACTGATTGCTTTGCGCGAATCACTCGCGAACGTCCGCGATATCCCCCGCATTCTCGGACGCCTGCAAAACCGGCTGCGCAATCCACGCGAGCTCGGCGGAATTCGTGATACACTCGCCCAGCTGCCGGCCCTTCGAGCGGAGATCGCCGGCTTTGGTGCGGGTTCCAAAATCGCGGAGCTGAACACCCACCTGCAAGAGTTGCCTGCGCTGCTCCGGTTGCTGACGTCTGCCTTGGCCGACGAGCTGCCGAATGACCTGGCGGATGGGAATTATATTCGCGCGGCGCATTGTCCGGAACTCGATCGCCTTCGCTCGCTGACCAAGGACAACAAGACCTGGTTGTCCGATCTCGAGCGGGCAGAACAGGAACGCACCAGCATTCGCAGCTTGAAGGTCAGGTTCACGAACAACTTTGGCTACTACATCGAAATCACGAAGGCCAACCTTCACCTCGTGCCGGTCGACTATATCCGCCGTCAGACTACGGTGGGTGGCGAGCGGTATGTGACAGAGTCACTGCGTCAAAAGGAGAAGGAGATATTCCACGCCGAAGAAAACGCACTCGCGCGCGAACTGGAACTGTTCAACACGCTCGTGGCGGCGGTGCTGGATGATTCGATCGCCTTGGCGCAGACGGCAGAAACGCTGGCCGAGCTCGATGTACTCGCCGGCTGGGCGCTGCTCGCGCGGGAGTGGGACTATTGTCGGCCAGAACTCGATGAAGGCGACGTGCTGGAGATCATCGAAGGCCGCCATCCGGTTGTGGAGCAGATGTTGAAGTCACCGGACCTGACCCTGGCGCGCGGTGCGAGCGGCGGTTTCGTGCCGAATGATACGTTGCTCGCCTGCTCCGACGCGCAGATCGCGCTCATCACGGGCCCGAACATGGCGGGTAAATCGACGTACATCCGGCAGGTGGCGCTGATCACCCTGCTCGCGCAAGTGGGTTGCTGGGTGCCGGCTAAGTCGTGTCGGGTTGGCTTGGTGGATCGGATTTTTTCGCGCGTCGGCGCGAGTGACGATCTCGCGCGCGGCAACTCCACGTTCATGGTCGAGATGAACGAAACCGCGAACATCCTCAACAATGCCACGACTCGTTCGCTGATTATCTTGGATGAAATCGGACGCGGCACGTCCACCTACGACGGACTGTCGATCGCGTGGGCCGTGGTCGAATATCTGCACCGTGATGCAGCGGCGGCAGTCCCGGCGGTTGACGCCGTATCGCAGACGGAACCTGCAGGGACGCCGCCGCCAGTGGGCGGTCCGCGGACGTTGTTCGCCACCCATTACCAGGAGCTCACGCAGCTTTCGAAACACCTTCCGCGACTGCGCAATTTCTCGGTGGCCGTGAAGGAATGGAATGACGAAATCGTGTTTGTGCGCCGGGTGATTCCGGGCGCGGCCGACCGCAGCTACGGAATCCAGGTGGCGCGGCTTGCCGGGCTGCCGCTGAGCGTGATTGATCGAGCGAAGACGATCCTGAGCAAATTGGAAAGCGACGACACGGACGTGACGTTACCGGCCACACCGTCGAGCGCGCCCCAAGGAAAACCAAAAAAGAAGATCACCGTCGCGCCGGCGGATGACTCGCAGTTGAGCTTGCTGTAAGGCGGAAGAGCCAGACGCGCCGATGCCGGCGCAGGCGTCCGCAAGGGACGCCCCTACGCGGAATCCGTTGGAA
>JBDSSD010000155.1:0-6861 GCA_039928945.1 Opitutus sp.
GTCGGGTCAGCGGAGGCAACGCCGCCGGGCATGGTGCGTGCGCCCGGCAAGGCAGTCGATCCCCTGTTCACCCATCTGGCCTCGGTCAATATGGATGACTACTGGATCGATACCTACGAGGTCACCAACCGGGCGTTCAAGGCCTTTGTCGATGCCGGTGGCTATGCGACCGAGAAATTCTGGGAGCCGCGGTTCGCGACGGGCGACGGTCGCGTCCTGTCGTGGAGCGAAGCGATGGCTCGGTTTCATGATTCCACGGGCAAGCCGGGGCCGGCGACCTGGGCGAACGGCAGCTATGCCAAAGGTGAGGACAATTTTCCGGTGACCGGCGTGAGCTGGTTCGAGGCGGCCGCCTACGCGCGTTTCATCGGCAAGCGGCTGCCGTCGATCTACCATTGGCGATATGCCGCGCCGGTGAAGGAGGCGATGCACCTGGTTCGTGTCAGCAATTTTCGCGGCCACGGCCCCGCGTCGGTGGGTGAATCTCAAGGCATGAATGCGCACGGCACCTTCGACATGGCCGGGAACGCCAAGGAATGGTGCTGGAACGAGGCCGAGTCCGGGAAACGCTATATTCTCGGCGGCGGCTGGCGCGACCCGGTCTATATGTTTGGCACCGACGACGCGGCGCCACCCTTCGATCGCTCGGATCAAAATGGCTTTCGTTGCGTGAAGCTTATTTCCGACCGGCCGCTGGACTCGCGCGTCGATGCGCCGCGCGTGGCGCATCGACGCGATTACTCGGCCGAGAAACCCGTGGGCGACGGGGAATTTCAGGCCTTCAAGACGCTTTACGCTTACGACCGGACGAATCTCGATGCGGTGGTCGAGTCGGGCGACGACAGCCACCGGCACTGGCGGAAGGAGATCGTCGCGTTCAACGCGGCCTACAACGGCGAACGCATGCGGGCCGTCGTGTTTCTGCCGAAGAGCAGCCGTCCGCCGTACCAGACGATCGTGGTTTTCCCCGGCACAGACGCCCAGGCCATTCATTCTTATACCGACGAACTTTGGGAGATGCCTGTGATCGCTGCGTGGATCGAACACGGGCGCGCGGTGGTGTATCCGATTCTCAAGAGCACCTACGACCGGCAAGTCCGCAGGCCTGCGCCGGACGAACGGGTCGCCTGGCGCGAGTTGAACATCCAGTTGGAAAAAGACGTCGCGCGCACGATCGACTACCTGGAAACGCGACGAGACATCGACTCGGAAAAGCTGGCCTATATCGGACTCAGCTGGGGAGCTGAAATGGGCCCCGTTATTTCCGCTTTGGAGCCGCGGATCAAAGTGAACGTGCTCGTCAGCGGCGGTCTGCCCAATCGCCCGGCGATGCCAGAGGAGAACCTCGTCAATTTCGCTCCTCACGTGAGCGTCCCCACGCTGATGGTGAACGGACGCTACGATTATATCTTCCAGTACGAATCCTCGCAGGTCCCGCTGTTCAAGCTTCTCGGCACGGCCCCCGAGCACAAGCGACACGTGGTGTTCGAGTCTGGCCACGTCATTCCGATCAACCCGACCAACGCGGAGATCTCCGCCTGGCTCGATCGCTATCTCGGGCCGGTGAAGTAGAGGCCGTCTTGTCTGTATCGATCATTGCCAGTAGGCCAGCGCGCTTGCGCGCTCCGAAGATTGCCTCACGCCCAGGTCGCAACGGGTTCGATCCGGAGTGATATGGACGATCCGATGGGGCGGGCCGAGTTTTGTTATTTTCGTGCTCACCCTGGCCGCCGTTCGAAACCTGTTCTCAGATCGATCTGAAATGAAGGCGGCCAAATGGGGTCAGGTTTGAATGGCGCTAAGTTAAGTGCCATTGTGACCGGGTCGTAATACAAGATTGGAGACAAAGGTGGCAGAGCAGGCGGATGCCGAACTTCACAATCTGGGAAGTGCCGGAGTCAGGCGCGGCACGGGTCGCGGAAGGCCACGCTGCTGGGCGGCCATGCCGTAAGGGGTCTGGGTGAGGTTGCTCCAATTTGACGGTCAGTGAGCGAGGGACAAATCCGGAGAGCTCACTTGAAAACGCAGATGAGAAAATCGGACCCCCCCCCGGTCTCGCGGAGGCACGGTACGAGGGTGAAGCCTCCGCCGGACCGGTGCCCAGCACCGGAAATACCGATGACGCGAAAACGTCCCGTGGTGCGATAATGGCGGAATCAATTATGTACCTCCGTCTCATCTCTCTCTTCGCATCGCGATCGCACCGGGAACGCTTCAGTCCCGCTTCGGGTGTTTGCCCGGCGTCCCACGCCTCCTGCGGGGCGAACCTGAAGCGCACCCGAAGCCAGGATGTCATTTCACCATGGGAAGACCGACTGTGGGACTCGCGGCCTTCCGCGTGGCTCGCGCAGTGCGCAAGGTGGACGAGAGCGATGCAGTCCGCCTCCCCATTCGCCGGGCTTGCGTCTGGTCGCGGTTCACGGTCGCCCCTGTCCCGAGCCTTGACGGATCACACCCTCGGAGGATCGCGCCGTGGCTAAGGTTAAACTGAATCCGGCCCTGGCGTCGATTGGCGGTGCAATCGACGGCTGGGTCTATCGACAGCAGTTCGGACAGACCATCATTGCGGCAAAGCCGACGGTTCGGGCCGACTCGAGTCCCGCGCAGCGGGAGCGCCAGGAGAAGTTTGCGCGCGCGACTGAATACGCCCGCGATGTCCTGCGCGATCCGCTCCAACGCAAGAGCTATCAGGCCTTGGCCACTCAGCGGGCCAAACCGGTCAATGCCCTGCTGATCAAAAACTGGCTGACTCCGCCGACCATCGTCGAGGTCGACTTGGCCGATTTTCGTGGAGCAACCGGTGACGTCATTCGCGTCCTGGCCCACGACGACATTGAAGTGGTCGCCGTGGACGTGACGGTTGAAACCGCGGCAAAGGTCCCACTCCTCTGCGGCGCTGCGCGCAGCGTGCACGGCGTCTGGCAATACGAGGTCCAGCAGCGGCTGAGTGTCGGACCACCGATGTTCATCCGCATCACCGCGAGCAATCGCGCCGGTCGCGCAGCGACGCGGAGCGTGGAATCAATTTTCGGAGCCGCGTGAGCCAGCGCGCTCGCGCGCTCCGAACGATCGATCATCGCCACAGAGCCGAGCCGGACCATCGATCGGAGGCCTTTAGTTCGGCCAGCTGGCGTGGGCGTCGAGCTGGCTTGGTGGTTGTGGTTCGACATCAGGCACCAGCATGTACCTTTGACAGTTCAGCGCTCAGGCTTCGTCCGAGTACCTTAGAAAAGCGGTCTTCGTCTTCTCTGCCCGGAAGCTGTCCGGCCGGTTCTTGCCTCGGTTCAGGGCATGGTAGACTCCGGGACCGATTCCTTCCTCGACGGTCGCGCCATGCCGCACACGCCAACCACCCGCGATCTTACGTCAAGCATGACCCACTCCACCGTCCACTGACTGCGGGGGCGCGCAGAGCGAATGGAGAAGATGAAGCGGAACAGCGGAAGATGAGGGAGAACAGTGTTAGGTTGCGTGCCGTCTTCCTCGTCTTGCGCAGTTGGGGCCATTTCTGCGCGCACAAACTCCTTCTACCCGACGTGAAAATCTCGGCATCATGACCATCCACCTTAAAGGCAAACGTGTACTCATCACCGGTGGCAGCTCGGGCATTGGCAGCGCCATCGCCAAGGCGTTGGCCGACGCCGGAGCAAAGGTGGCGCTGACTTATCGCACGCACCCGAAGTCAGCCGAGGCGCTGGTTCGCTCCATCAAAAAGCGCCGCGGGAAGGCGATGGCTCTCGAAGCCGATGTCTCCGATCCTGCCGCCGTCGTCGCGCTGTTTCATCGCATGGACGAGGCGTGGGGTGGCATCGACATCCTCATCAACAACGCCGGGATGGACGGCGAACGCGCGCTCGGCTGGGAGGCGGACTTTCCCGCGTGGAAAAAAGTGATCGAGGTGAATTTGTTCGGCGCCTTTCATTGCGCGAGCGAAGCGTTGAAACGCATGGTGCCGCAAAAAAGCGGTGTGGTGCTCAACGTCAGCTCGGTGCATGAGGAGATCGCCTGGTCGGGTTACAGCGCCTACGCATCGAGCAAAGCCGCCCTCGGCATGCTCACGAAAACCCTCGCGCAGGAAGCCGCGCCTCACGGCGTGCGCGTGCTCGCGATCGCTCCCGGCGCGATTCGAACTCCGATCAACCGTGCGGTGTGGGATAACCCCAATGGCTTGAAGGATCTGCTTAAAAAAATCCCGCTCAACCGGATCGGCGAGCCGGACGAGATCGCGCGCATGGTCGTCGTGTTGGTCTCGGACACGGCCTCCTACCTCACCGGCCGCACCGTGGTCGTAGATGGCGGCATGACGGACTATCCTGACTTCGCGAAAGGTGGTTGATGGGACCGATGCCCGCGAAAAAAATTCGATCGGCTGGCGACTGCCGCATAGCGTGCCCGTTGACGCGGACACGTTCACTCCCTCGCCGGGAATTTAAACCTCCGTGGTCCTGCTCCCACCTCGCAGACCGCTCTTTGCCATGAATAAACCGTCCTCCACGCCTCTCTCTCAACGCTCAGCCCCCGGCGCCCCCGGCATCGAACCGCGGTGGACTTCGAGCGCCAAGGACGGCGTCGGCACCGCCTACTCGACCGGCGCCAAAGTGTGGTTCACGCTGAGTCACGGCATCGTCAACGAACTCTATTTTCCCCACGTCGATACGCCGAACACGCGCGACTTGCAGTTCCTGATCACCGACGGCGAATCTTTCTGCCACGAGGAGAAACGCGATCTCGATCACCAGATTGAATACCCCGAGCGAAACACCCTGCTTTACCGTCTCACCAATACCGAGCGGGCAGGGCGCTACCGCATCGTCAAGGAGATCATCGTGGAGCCGCACTCGTCGGTCCTCATGATCCACACTCGGGTCGAGATCTACGATGCGTCGCTGCGCGGTAAACTTCGCCTCTACGTTTTGCTCGCGCCGCACGTCAACGGCACCGGGAAAAACAACTCGGCCCGCCTGCACGAGGTGGGCGGGCAAAAACTCATCCACGCCTGGCGCGACCCGATCCACTTGATCCTGGGCTGCACGCCCGATTTTACGCGACGCTCCGTCGGCTTCGCCGGCACGAGCGACGGCTGGCGGGACCTGATGGATCGTTTCAAAATGGAGACGGAGTTCGACAGCGCCGAGGACGGCAACATCGCCGTGCTTGGTGAAATCGATCTTTCCCGCGAGCTTGAGTTTACTCTCGCGGTGGCGTTCGGCTTCAGTGTGCAAAGCGCCTCGACGCTTTTTTTGCAGGCGCTCGCCACCCCCTTTGCGCAGCAGCGCGAAAAGTTCATCGCGCAATGGAAACGCAAGCACGCCGACACTGATGGAACCGACTATTCGGACGACCTCTCGTCGTTGATCCGCCTAAGCCACTGCGTGCTGCTGGCTCATGAGGACAAGCTGTTTCAAGGCGCCTTCGTCGCCTCGCTCAGCATTCCGTGGGGCGAGACGAAGGACGACAGCGACCGTGGCGGCTACCACCTGGTCTGGACCCGCGACATGGTTCACACCGCGACCGCGTTGCTGGCCTGCGGTGAATCGGAGTCCGCCCTGCGCGCACTCATCTGGCTCGCTTCCATCCAGGACCCCGACGGCTGCCTGCCGCAAAATTCTTCGATTGCCGGCGAAGCGTTTTGGAAAGGCATCCAGCTGGACGAAGTCGCCGCTCCGATCCTGCTGGCCTGGCATCTGCGCCGCGAGCAAGCGCTGCGACAGTTCGACCCGTGGACGCTCGTGACGCGCGCCGCTGGCTTCCTGATTCAAAACGGGCCGGTGACCGGACAAGAGCGTTGGGAGGAAAACGCCGGTTATTCGCCCTCGACGCTTGCCTCGATCATCGCGGGTCTCGTGTGCGCGGCGGATTTCGCCGGCGCGCGGAACGACCAGGTCGCGGAAAATTTTTTGCTCGATTATGCCGACTGGCTGGCTGGCCACGTCGAGGATTGGACGGCGACGACGTGCGGCGAACTCGTCGCTGGCAAGCCGCATCACTATGTTCGCATCACGCCCGCCGAGCCTGGCAACCCGTTGGTTTCACCGGCGCCGGATACTGCGACGATGACGGTCGCGAACGGAGGCGGCATGCACCCGGCGCGCAACGTCGTGGGCGGAGATTTTTTGCAACTCGTGCGCCTTGGGGTGCGCGCGGCGGACGATCCGCTGATCGTCGCTTCGCTTGCCGTGATGGACCGCGTGCTCAAACGCAATTTGCCGGAGGGCCCGTGCTGGCGACGCTATAATCATGACGGTTACGGCCAGAAAGCCGACGGCAGCGCCTACGACGGCACGGGCGAAGGGCGGGCCTGGCCGCTGCTCACCGGCGAACGCGGGCATTACGAACTCGCCGCGGGGCGCGAGGCACTGCCGTTTCTCGAGGCGATGTCCCGCTTCGCCAACGATGGCGGCATGTTGCCTGAGCAAGTGTGGGATGCTCCCGATCTTCCCGACCAGAGCATGAAGCTTGGACGCCCCAGCGGTTCGGCCATGCCGCTTTGCTGGTCGCACGCCGAATATATCGCGCTGGCGCGGAGCCGGACGGACGGTGCGCCTTTCGATCGCCCGGAGCCCGTGTATCAACGATACGCCATCAAGAAGACGGAAAGCCGGATCGAGATCTGGACCTTCCTTCATCAGCCCCAGGCGATCTCCGCGGGCAAGACGCTGCGCCTCATCACCGGCGCTGCCGCGAACGTCCGCTGGAGTTCCGACAACTGGGCAACCGTTAACGACAGCGACACACGGGACACGGGATTTGGCTGCCATTGGGCGGATTTGCCGACGAAGGAATTGGCCGCAGGCGCGGCCCTCGTCTTCACGTTTCAATGGGCGGAAAATTGGGAAGGAAAAAACTTTACCGTGACGATCA
>JBDSSD010000156.1:0-85596 GCA_039928945.1 Opitutus sp.
AAAAGAGTTCAGAAACCTAGTGATTCATGAACTACTATACTCGGTCTCAACCTAAGTTGAAACCATTTTGAATTTCTTGATTGGGGGTCCCAATCAATCGCACAAAGTAAATTTCAAAGAGCCTCCCGAGATGGGAAAGAGGACCAGCAAGCATTTTTTTGGAGATCGCGTCAATACGTTTTCCAAAATTTCTTCGGATTTTTTCGCGAACGGGAAGGCACTGACCTCTAGCCCCTCTGAAAAACTCCACCCTTTCCCCGATAGCCAGAGCCATTTCGGTCCGCTGAACAGCGTATCCACGGAGTAGATGCCATACTTCAGATGGGACACAAACGCTAGCGCGTCCTGCTGGACCAACGTAAGTTCAGACGAGCCCATTCGGCCCCGACAATTTATTGCCGATCTGCGCTGTTCCGTTGGGCGGTTCACGAGAACTCAAAGATCCAAAAAGGCACAAGGGTGCAGGACGGCGAAAAGCTTCGAATTTGAAGCGAAATTGGCCGCAGACGAGATAAGTTGCCCTAAGAACGCCGAGCGTAGAAAAGCACTAAAACGGGTAAATTCGCCGGAAATGTCCGAGAAAATGGCATCTCTGACCATCTCTTCGCGGTTTTTCAGTAAAATTGGCTTGGAACTCAGGTATTGCTAAAATTCACCGTTTTCTTTTGAACGACAAACCGCGTTTTCCAACTAACGCACCACGAAAGCCAACTTAACCAAGGCGCACTTTGGACCTAAAGCAGATTAAGCAGATCATTGACCTCATGAAACGGTCAGACTTGACCGAGTTCGCCGTCGAAGAAGAGGGCTTCAAACTAAAGATCCGTCGCGGGCAGAATGGTCAGCCTGTCGTTTCTACGAGTCGCTCGTCCAACCCTCCGTTTGCGGCAGACTCCGGCAACGGAGCAACGATACTTCCGACCTCGACAACGGCACCAAGCATTCCGCCGAAAGAGGATAACGACATCACTTATATCAAATCTCCCATGGTAGGGACGTTTTATCGCGCTGCTTCTCCCGAGAGCAAAGCGTTCTCCGATGTGGGCACGAAAGTCGTAGAGAACACGCCTGTTTGCATCATCGAGGCCATGAAGATAATGAACGAGATTCAGGCCGAGACAAAGGGCACAATCGTCGAGATTCTGGTTGAGAACGGGCAGCCCGTTGAATACGGCCAACGCCTTTTTAAGGTAAAGCAAGGATAGGACCGATTCGGCCTTGCCGGAGTGCAAGGCAACGATCAGCCCTTCCGTTTTCCCGCTCTACCTTTATGATTCAGAAAATCCTCATCGCAAACCGCGGTGAAATCGCGCTTCGCATCGTCCGCGCCTGCCGAGAACTAGGTATTAAGACCTTGGCAGTCTACTCCGAGGCTGACGTTCAGTCGCTCCACGTCCAACTTGCGGACGAGGCGATTTGCATCGGAGGACCGAAGAGCAGCGATAGCTATCTCCGAGCGGATCGGATCATTAGCGCGGCCGAGATCGCCGATGTTGACGCCATTCACCCGGGCTACGGCTTCCTCTCCGAGAACGCGAAATTCGCAGAGCAATGCGAATCCTGCAACATCAAGTTCATTGGGCCCAAATCCAAGTCGATCAAGATGATGGGCGACAAGTCCATCGCAAAAGACACGGTCCGGAAAGCAGGAGTATCGATCGTGCCTGGATCAGATGGACCGGTGGACTCTGAATCTGAGGCGGTGAAAGTCGCCCGGAAGATCGGCTATCCCGTCATCATCAAGGCGGTGGCCGGAGGTGGTGGACGTGGGATGCGCATAGCGCACAACGATGTGTCCTTCGCGAAGGAGTACCACGTCGCGCGGAACGAAGCGGATAAAGCGTTCGGCAACGGGGCAGTTTACATCGAAAAGTACATCGAGCGGCCCAGACATATCGAGTTTCAGATTCTGGCAGATTCGCACGGCAAGGTCCTACATCTTGGCGAACGCGACTGTTCCGTTCAGCGACGACATCAGAAACTCATCGAAGAATCGCCGTCGCCATTTTTGACTCCTGATCTTCGCAAGAAGATGGGGAAGGCTGCCGTGCGTGCAGCTGAAGCTGCAGAGTACGAAAATGCCGGGACGATCGAGTTTCTCGTGGATGCGAAGGGGAACTACTATTTCATCGAGATGAACACTCGAATTCAGGTCGAACATCCTGTAACTGAAGAAGTTACTGGGATTGATCTCATTAAGCAGCAGATCCGAATCGCGAACGGTGAAAAGCTGGATTTCGAGCAGAGCGACATCAAATTCGAAAAGCACGCGATCGAATGTCGGATTAACGCCGAGGATCCTGCCCGCAACTTCGTACCATCCCCTGGCACGATCGGTTTATACTACGCTCCGGGAGGACACGGAGTTCGCGTCGATTCCCACGTTTATTCCGGCTACAGCATCCCTCCCTATTACGATTCCATGATCGGGAAGTTGATCTGCTACGGCTCAAACCGGAAGACCGCGCTCGAACGGATGTACCGTGCACTGAGCGAGTACCTCATCCGCGGAATCAAGACGACCATTCCTCTGCATAAGGCGATCATGGCTGATCCAATCTTCATTGAAGGGAAAGCAACCACCGCTTACATGGAGGACTTCATGAGTCGGACCCCAGCGGATCTGTTTTCCTGACCAGAGCTGGCACGAGTAGCGCCGATCCGAAATAAGTTAGAATCGATTCGTTTGAGGCCGGGAAACGACTACGTCACACCACTCTCCCATTGCCCGGGATTGAACTGTCCAACCGGGTGACACTTCAGTGAACGCGCGCTGCACATCGTAGCTTTCCGCTGCGAGTATGCCGCTGAGGATCAACGTGCCACCCGCGCTGATCGACGACGTGAGTTCTCGGCGAAACTCGATCAGAATATGCGCAAGGATGTTGGCCATCACGATTTCCGCTGTTTGCCCGCGTAAACCGCTCATCAAGTCTCCGACCGAGAACTGGACCGCATCACCCAAGTCGTTTAGCGCTGCGTTTTCCAAGCTTACGCGCACAGCCTCCGGGTCATTGTCGAATCCAAGGATGTCACGAAATCCGAGCTTTGCGGCTGATAACGCCAAAATGCCCGATCCGCAGCCCGCATCGATCACGCGGCCACTGGTCCCGCTGGTTTCGGCCAATCTCACCAATCGCTCTACACATAAACGCGTCGTCTCGTGATTACCCGTACCGAAAGCCAGCCCGGGATCTAACCACAAAACTTCGTCTCCCGGAGTGAGACGAAAAGTCGGCTTTTCCCAAATTGGCACCCAATGCAGTCGGCCGAATTGCCAAGCGTGGAAATGCGCTTTGTAGCTGTCCCGCCACTCCGAGTCTGCAAGCTCGCGGACGGTAAGATCAACCGGTCGCGGGAGCCCCAAGAGAGGGAACAGCGTTTCAGGCCGTTCTTCCGCCTCCGCTTTCGACCTGAAGATTCCTACCACCCAGGCGCGATTCACGATCACATCTTCGAGCATGCTCCACCCTTCATCCCCCAATTCGATCAGAGCATCATTAACCGAGTCCGCCAACTGGACCGGTATTTCAAATTTTACCTCGAAGAGCGTCATCGGCGGACGGATTCCTCGCTCAACCGAGCAATAACATTCGGAAGTAGTGCGTGCTCCGCGGCGTGCACTTTGCGCTCGAGTGTTTCCGAGGTGTCCTGCGGCTCGATCCGAACAGCAGACTGATCGATGATCGGTCCGCCATCCACTTCGAGCGTCACGAAGTGCACTGTGCATCCAGTGACTTTGACCCCTCGCCGCCAAGCTTGCCCAATTCCGTCCAACCCAGGGAAGCTCGGCAACAAGCTCGGATGGAGATTGATGATTTTGCCCGCGAAGACCGTAAGGAACAGGGGCTTCAGTACCCTCATGAAGCCAGCCAACACGACGAGGTCGGGTTGCGTGGACTGAATCGCTGCGATCGCCCGAGCTTCACCCTCTCCTTCCAATTTGGTCTTGAAGGGGGCCGCGTCTAGAAATGTCGCCGAAACACCGAACTTCGATCCCAAGGACAAAATTCCCGCATCGGCTCGGTCCGAAAAAATGTGCACCACCGTCGCATTGCCCAAGCGCCCTTCGCGCTCGGCGGTTAAAACCGCGTCAGCGTTGGAGCCACGTCCTGAACCAAGAAGAACGACACGCATTGTTGAAAGGGTGATCTGACGCGCGCACTCGTTTCTTGCGATGAATTTTTTCCGCGTTACTCAAGGCTTGTAGGTAAACATCTCGTGCTCAGAAACCGTTTAGCGGCTCCTCAACTTTGCCAATGGTAGGGTTCACATTACGATGAGTCCGCTTCGCATCAGCAACGCGCTCATAACATAAATCTGCCGTCGGCGTTGTAATCGATCGAGTCGTCCCTATCTCTCCCAACTCACCCCATGAACATACGGATCGCACCTTCCCTGCTTGTCGTTGCCGCTGTCGTGCTCACGTCAGCACCATTCTCATCGAGCGCGCTCGCGTCCAAGGAAAAGCCGGTGATTGGCTTATCGCTCGATACTCTGAAGGAAGAACGCTGGCAGCATGACCGCGACACGTTTAGCGCAGCGGCTGAAAAACTCGGCGCCCGCGTCATCGTGCAGTCCGCTAACAGCGACGACACGCGCCAGGTTCGCGATATCGAGTCGCTGATCAGCAAAGGCGTCGACGTACTCGTCATCGTCCCGCACAACGGCGCCGCGATGACCCGCGCGGTGAAGTCCGCGAATCAGGCGAAGATCCCCGTGATCTCCTACGATCGACTGATCCTTAATGCTGACGTCGATTACTATCTGTCCTTTGACAATGTAAAGGTGGGCGAGGCGCAAGCTACGTACCTCGCCTCTCACCTTCCCGCTGATCGTCCCGCGCGTATTGTGCGGATCTACGGAGCCCCGACCGATAACAATGCCAAGCTCTTCAAACAGGGTCAGGACAACGTCCTCGATCCCTTGATCAAAGCAGGCAAGATTCTCGTCGTTCACGAGGACTGGGCACTCGATTGGAAACCGGACGTAGCCAAGCGCATCATGAATGCGGCAATCACGAAGGCCGGCCGCGAAATCGATGGAGTGTTGGCGTCCAATGATGGGACCGCGGGCGGAGCCATCCAATCCCTCGTCGAAGAAGGGCTGGCAGGAAAAGTGATAGTCACGGGTCAGGACGCAGATCTGGCCGCTTGTCAGCGCATCATGCGCGGGACACAGGCGATGACCGTCTACAAGCCCCTCAAAAACTTGGCGACGAATGCCGCGCGCATTGCAGTCGCGATTGCGCGGAACGAAAAACTCGAGCCCACGAGTTCGGTCGACAATGGGACCAAGCAAGTCCCTTCCATTTTCGAAAAGGTCATAGCGGTCGATAAAGCGAATCTACAAAGCACCGTTGTCGCCGACGGCTTTCATTCAGCTGAATCGCTGAAGTAGTCGCTCACTCCACTTCCAACCGGCTTTTCGGTTTCGAAGAGACGTTTCAGCATGGCTTCCATTCTGCTCGAGGCCCGGGGTTTGACCAAAAAATTCCCCGGGGTCGTCGCTTTGAAGAATGTCGCGTTTGCGCTCCGGACCGGGGAAGTACACGCCATCTGCGGCGAAAATGGCGCCGGAAAATCCACTCTGATCAAGTTGCTGTCGGGCATCCACCCAGCCGGCAGCTACGAGGGCGAATTACGCGTGAACGGATCGACCGTTGAGTTTGCAGATATTCGGGACGCCGAGGCTGCGGGAATCGCCGTCATCACCCAGGAATTCGCACTGGTGGACGACCTAAGCGTAGCCGAGAACATTTTTCTTGGACGCGCGCCTAAACGCGGACTCCGCATCGACTGGCTTGAGATGAATCGTCGCGCATCCGCGCTGCTTGCAGAATTCGGTCTGGCGATCTCGCCGGAAACTCCCGTGCGAACACTTGGAATCGGCCACAAACAGCTGATCGAGATTGTCCGCGCGATGGACAAGCAATCCCGTGTGCTTGTTCTTGATGAGCCGACTGCGGCTTTGACCGAACAAGAAGTCGCGGTGCTCCTGACCCATTTACGCCGCCTACGTGAAAAAGGCACCGCATGTATCTACATTTCACATAAGCTCGACGAAGTATTTGCGATCGCGGATCGCATCACAGTCTTACGTGATGGTTCGAGCATCGCCACGCTGGAAACCAACGCGGCGACGGTTCCACTCGTGATACGACACATGGTGGGTCGCGAAATCACCGATCTGTTTCCGCGCAAAGGATCGGTGGCAATCGGTCCCGTTCAACTCGCGGTCGCGCAGCTTTCCGTTGCGCCTCGGCCGAACGAGAAGCCATTCCTGGAAGAGATCAGTTTCGAACTCAGATCCGGGGAAGTACTCGGATTCGGCGGCCTCATGGGTGCAGGACGAACCGAGTTGCTGATGCACCTCTTCGGCGCGTGGGGAAAACGCGTCACCGGCGAAGTGACGTTGCGTGGCGCCCCGTATCCGAAAGCGAGTCCAAAGGAGTCGATCCGCCGCGGCTTGGTTTTGGTGAGCGAAGATCGACGGCGTTACGGGTTGGTGGTGGAACAGGAGATTGCTTTCAATCTCTCGCTTTCCAGCCTGCGCCAGTTTGCAGGCGTGAGCCAAAAAATAAACGGGCCCGCCGAGCATCGGAGGAACCAGGAATACTTCGACCGACTTCGGATAAAAGCTCCCGGTCAACACGCGCGCGTCGCTGGGCTCTCCGGCGGAAACCAGCAAAAGGTCGTCTTGGGCAAGGCGCTGATGACGGAACCCACCGTGGTGATGCTCGACGAACCGACGCGCGGGATCGACGTGGGTGCGAAACTCGAAGTCTACGAACTAATCAACCGGCTCACGGCCGACGGTAAGGCTGTGATTCTCGTCTCGAGTGAACTTCCGGAACTGATGGGCATGAGTGATCGCATTATCATGTTGCACGAAGGGAGAGTCGGCGGGGAGTTTTCTCGCAGCGAGTTCACCCAGGAACGCCTGCTTGCTGCGGCCATGGGACACGCTCCCGCATCCCTCTAATTATCCGATGAAGCCAAGCTCCCTGTTCAAGAACCTGGCGATGCCGCTCGCCCTTGTCGCGATTTCCGCGTTCTTCGCGCTAAAAGAGCCCGCATTCCTCGGCTCGCGAAATCTCACCCAGCTCCTGATTGAATTCTCGATCGTCGCGACGCTCGCGCTGGGGATGTTCACGATCATCCTCACGGGAAACATCGATCTCTCCGTGGGCAGTGGAGTCGGTCTGATCGGTGGGCTCGCCGCGGTCTTGGTGGTGCAGCACGACTGGTCAGCCCCACTCGCGATGCTCGCCGGGTTCGGCGCTGCCGTGGTGCTATGGTCGCTGATGGGAATGTTGATCGTCAAGCAGCGTATCCCTTCTTTCATTATAACGCTGGGCGGACTCCTCGTCTTCAAGGGACTCTTCTGGCTCGTGATCCAGAACTCGACGATCCCGGTCGCGCGGGGGGACGAGGACAACCTCTACTCCCTTCTCACCACCTACTATCTGCCGGGAACCGTCGGGCTCAGTGTCGCCGTCGCGCTCGCACTGGTTCTAGGCTGGCTGCAACGCAGCGCGAGAGTTGCACGCCGGGAGCATCAGCTTCCCGTGCCGTCCGCCGCGATGGAGTTTGCAAAATGGTCAGCAACTGCCGCGGCGTTGGTTTCTGTTGCCCTTGTCTGTAACCAGTTTCGCGGCGTTCCGCTGTCGTTGATCATCTTGGGCGCGACCGCGTTCGCGGTGTACTTCCTGACGCGCCACACCCCGTTCGGTCGCTACCTGTATGCGATCGGTGGAAACGAGGAAGCAGCGTTGCTGAGCGGCATCGCGATCGACCGCGTGGTCATCGGGGCTTTTCTTTTGATGGGAGTGACGGTCGCACTCACCGGCTTCATGATGACCGCGTACTCTGGATCATCGACAACCACCGTTGGAGACCTGATGGAACTCGATGCCATCGCCGCCTGCGTGATTGGCGGGACCGCGTTGAAAGGTGGTCGCGGGACCGTTTGGGGAGTGCTGTTTGGTGCACTCATCATGACCTGTCTGCTCAACGGCATGACTTTGCTCGCGGTTTCTCCCGAGCTAAAGTTCATCGCTCGCGGTCTGGTGCTGGCGTTGGCCGTGTGGATCGACGTGCGGCTCTCCAGGCGCTGATCGCGCGATGAAGCGACCCTCCGAAACGCGCGCAGGTCTTGGGATCGCGTCGGTTCGGACACGCCACAGCAAAAAATAGCCTCGCGCAGTTTCGATCCGTGCTGCGCTCACGACCTACGCAATCCGTCGTGCTAGAAGAACTTTTTCGCTTTTTCGAAAAAGGATCGCGACGTCGGTTCGTTCGCATCGCCGCTCACCCGGGCGAAGTCCTCCAGAATTTTCCGCTGCTCGGGGGTCAGAGATTGAGGCACTTCAACATGCACGCGCACGAGCTGATCGCCTTGCTTACCTCCGCGCAGTGAAGGCATGCCTTTGTCCCGCAGACGGAACGTCGTTCCACTTTGTGTGCCGACGGGAATCTTCAGCGATCCTTTGCCGAAAAGCGTTGGGACTTCGATGCTGCCGCCAAGCGATGCGAGCGTGAACTTGATCGGAATCTCACAGAAGAGGTCGTCGCCCTGACGCTCGAACAATTCATGTTCCTTGACGGAAATGACAATGTAGAGATCGCCGGTCTGACCACCCGCGACTCCAGCTTCGCCATTTCCCGACGAGCGCAGTCGCGACCCGTTGTCCACGCCTGGGGGAATGCGAACATTCAACTTCGTCGTCTTGAGGGTACGACCTTCGCCACGACAGGTTGTGCAGGGCTTCTCGATTTTTGTTCCGGTACCTGCACACGTTGGGCAGGTTTGGGTGAACGTAATAATCCCGCCTGAACGGCGGACCTGACCCGCACCCCGGCAGGTAGGACATGTCACGCGTTTTGATCCCGGCTCTGCACCGGAACCCTCGCACCGTTCACACGTGACGTGCTTTCGAAATGAAATCTCCCGCTCTGCGCCGCGCGCCGCGTCCTCCAAGGTGATTTCGAGATCGTAGCGTAGATCAGCTCCGTCCTGACCGCCGCCGCCCCCACGACCTCCGCCCCCAAACATCTCCTCAAAGATGCCGCCCCCACCACCGCCGGCGCCACCTTGCTGCCCGAACACCTCACGGAAAATATCGAACGGATCGTGGAATCCACCGCCGCCGGGTCCGCGGGGCGCACCGGCGCCAGCACCTTCGAACGCCGCCGAACCATAACGGTCATACGCTGCGCGTTTGTCCGGATCTTTCAGAACTTCGTAAGCGTGAGAGATCTTCTTGAACATCTCCTCGGCTTCCTTGTTACCCGGATTCTTGTCCGGATGGAATTGCACCGCTTTCTTGCGGTAAGCTTTTTTTAACTCGTCCTCGGTCGCGCCTTTTTGCACGCCGAGCAGCTCGTAGTAATCGTCCTTCGCCATGATTTAAGTGAGTGTCGCTGGATGGAGTTGTAGCGGCGCCAGACCGGTCTGCGTGCTAGCAGAACAGGAGAAACGCGCAACCTACAGCACGATCAGGAAGCCTGCTCTTCTTTGGTCGGACCGCTTGAGACCACGACCGATGCCGGGCGCAGCAACCGACCGTTGAGAGAAAAGCCAGGTCGCACAACGGTGGCGACATGTCCTTCCGGAATCTCCGCACTCGCCTGCGCCGAGATGGACTCGTGCAGATTAGCATCGAACGCCTGACCAGCAGGGCTGATCTCCTTCAACCCGTGGGACGCGAGGGCCGATTTCAGCTGAGCGAGCACCATCTCAACTCCTCCAGAGAGGTTCTTGAGATCCGCGTTCGGTTGTTTGGCTGCGCCGATGGCGAGTGAAAGGTTATCCACGACCGGCAGGAGGTCTTCCAAGACGCCGGAAGCGGCAAACTGGCGGAGTTCGTCTTTTTCGCGCACCGTGCGACGACGAAAATTCTCCAAGTCGGCCACAGCACGGAGATACCGGTTATAGTTTTCCGCCGCTTCGTTCTTCGCGGCCGCCAACGCGTCCGAGCTCACCGGAGCGTCGCCCGGAGCAGACGCAGCGCTCGCAGCGTCAGAAGCGTTAGCTTGGCTGGGGTTGATCGTATCGGTGGATTCAGAAGACATAGTACACAGCATCTAACTATGGCTTTTTACTTTCTTCAAGCGCGTCGAAAAAACCTTTGGCGCGCTCGGTCGTCTTCCGCCCCACCTCGCGCATCAGCTCCTTTCCGGACCCGGCGGCCTCCGCAAACACTTTCCCAATGTCATCGGGCAATAATCCACTGATGGCAGCGGCAACGGGCGCCAGGTTCTTTAACACTGAAGGGGCAAGCAGTTGATCGATCCCGGTTACGTCGGCGTAGGTCTGCTTCAGGTTCAACGTGAATTCGCGATGGGTTGGCTGGCGCACGGAGTGGTCGGCTAAAACCAGCCGATCGACCCGCAGCTCGAGGTGCCGGATGAGGAAACTTCGCTTCGTCGGCGCAAAAGGGACAGCCGTCCCGTCCGCTTCCGATTTTAGATTACGATCAAATACTTCCGCGTTCGTGGTCCCGTCTGCCCGCTTGATGAGTGTAACGGCTGCTACATCCACGACCATTTTTTCGAACACGGGGTGATCGGAAATGAGCGATCGGACCTCCCCGTTCGCTCGAAACTCGCGGACCGTCAGGAAATCCGGTTCAGGAAACGTCGGCGGATTTGTGAGCACAAATCCCTGCACCTCGATCGTGCCGGTAAGTGGATTGATCGCCAGTTTCGCGACGGTCGCATCAAAACCTGATCGTTGCCGAAGGTGACGCGTGAGGAGCGCAGGCAGGAAGAGCATCCAGGCCAGCGCAGCGAATGCGAAAACCACGACCAGAAAAACCAAGAGCTTCGACAACACGCCGCCCCACTCCTGTCGAACGCATCCCTTTCCTGAATCAACGATCATGTTGATAGCGGCAGATTCGCCGCGCTTCCACATGGGTCGTTCACGACGCGAAGTTTTCAGTCACAAGCAAAATCGACGTACTGGCCGCAGTAAACACGAAGTCACCCGAATACGGCAGCAGCACGTTCTGTCCCGGTGAGAGGAGCTGACCAAAAGGAGTCTTGCTTCCGCCCGTCGCGCTCGCGCCAGCGCGAACCGAGCCACTCACAACACTCAACAAACGCGGTTGTTCGCCGCTCGAGATGGAATAACGCTCGCCCGCGCCCAGAACAATTCGTCGGATCGAAAACTCTTCACAATCTGCAATCGTGCCGGAAGTCGGTGCCCCTCGGACCGGCATCGGCTCGAAATCGTCCCACTGGATCGAACGCAACGACTGCGGAACGTGAAGTTGACGAGGTTTCCCATCGAGTCCGACCCGACCCCAGTCGTACACCCGATAGGTCGTGTCCGAGTTTTGCTGGATCTCCAGGATCAGGTTTCCGGCGTCGATCGCGTGGACTTGTCCACTTTGCACCAAAATAGAATCACCCGCGGCGACCCGGAAGTGGTGAATGCATTGATCCAACGTGTTCGTGCTGATCGCACGTTCGAATTGCTCTCGCGTAACGCCACGCCTGAGGCCGACGAGAAGATGGGCATCGGCAGCGGACTGGGCGATGTACCAGTTTTCAGTCTTCGGCTCACCCTTTAGCTCCTGGGCCACGGACGAGGGAGGGTGAACCTGCAAACTCAGCCGCTCCCGGCAATCCAACCACTTCACCAAAATTGGAAACGTTTTTTCAACCGGCCATTGCGGGCCCATGACGTCGGCCCCCTGCTCTTCGATGAGTTTCCGTAACGAGGTGCCGCGAAATTTTCCTTCTCGAACAATGGACTGCGCCTCCGGCCGATCAACGATTTCCCAACTCTCGCCGATCGAGCGCCCGGGCGGAAGCGTGCGACCAAACGCCGATTCCAGTACTCTTCCACCCCATACGCGGTCCTGGTAAATCGGATCGAACGAAAAAATGTCGCGCATAAAAGATTCGGTAAGTTAACTGAAGCACCCGAGGGGAGATTTACATTTGACCGGGCCGGAGCTTAGCGTGGACTCCGTGCTGCTTTAGGTCGGTTCACACAAATGCCCAAGTCCGAGACTTCAAACCCAAACGGCGGCGCCTCTTTTCAGGCGCCGCGTTACCGACCCAACTGGCTGGCGGCGGTTCTCTGTTTTGTGCTCGGGCCGTCTCTGACGGTCGCGCTAATCGACTACGCGCCGAATCAGGTGACGATGAACAGCACGCACGCGACCGCGACGAACATCGTGGGGACGTTGGGAGCAAACACTGCTTGGAGCATGCTCTACACGATCGGCGTGAGCACCGTCCTTATTTGTATATTCCTGTTCTGGACACTGTACGTTTCGATCCGCAATGCACGGCGCATAACCGGACCACGGTTGTTGATGATGGTGGTTTGCGTGGTCTCGCTCTCCGGCATCGCAGCGATGGTGAACTTTCAGCCGAACGCGTGGTTCCCGCATGGCCTGGGCGGACTGATCGGGACCTTGGTCTATAACCGGGCACTGAGCGACACCGTCGGATTGTTTGGCTCCGGACTTTTGCTCGGGACCGTCTACCTCTGTGGGCTGGTTTTCATTTTCATGAAGGACATAGGCGGAGAAATGGAGCGACACCTCGCCAATTTTCACGCCTGGCGCGACGCTCGGTCCAAAAAGAAAGTGGCGGCCGCAGCGATGGAGGCGCCCGCAGCAAAAGCTCGGGCCGAAACACCGAAGGCAAAAGGCGCAGCGTTTCCCCTTCCGGCAGTTCCTCCGATCGGACCGGCGGCAAAGAAAATCGTGGTGCCGAAAAGTCCCGACGAGTCCATCGTGCGCTTGCCCGCGCCGGCCGCGGCCGTGGACGTGGCAAAGCCCGAGCCAAAAGCCGTACCACTCAAGGTCGCGGCCAAACCGTATGAGCCAGCGATCGAAACCAACGCTCTCAAAGCGGTGGTTGGAAAACTCGAGCTCAACATCGTTAAGCCGGAAGAGACCAAAAAATCGAAGGCATCGATCCTGCCGGTCCGCAGCGAGGACAAGAATTACGAATTCCCGCCGCTGACTTTGTTGAAGGAACAGATCAAGCCCACGGCTGCAAATAGCGAGGAAGAGCACCGCCGAAATGCGGAGAATCTGTTGCGCATTCTGAGCGAGTTCGGCGTCGAGGTGACCTTGGGAGAAATTCACGTCGGCCCGGTTATCACGCGTTACGAATTGGTGCCGGCGCCCGGCGTGCGGGTCGAAAAAATTGCGGGCCTCGACAAGAATATTGCCCTCGGCATGCGCGCGCAGTCGGTGCGCATCCTCGCTCCAATTCCCGGCAAAGCCGCCGTCGGCGTCGAAGTGCCAAACCAGCATCCAACTCCTGTGGGGATGCGAGAAATCCTGGAGAGTGACGATTGGACCGGTGCCCGTGCCGAGTTGCCGATTGCTCTCGGAAAAGATGTTTCAGGCAAGCCGTTGATCTCTGATTTGACGAAGATGCCGCACTTGTTGATCGCAGGTGCGACCGGCTCCGGAAAATCCGTGTGCATCAACTCGATCGTGGCGTCGATTTTGTACAGCGCTTCACCGAAAGACGTTCGTCTGATCATGGTGGACCCGAAAGTGGTTGAACTGAAAATATTCAACACACTGCCACACATGCTGATTCCGGTGGTCACCGAACCCAAGAAGGTTCCGGGTGCGCTGAAATGGCTGTTGAGTGAGATGGAGCAGCGCTACCAGATTTTCGCCAAATGCAACGTGCGAAACATCGTCGGTTTCAATACCCGGAAGAAAAACGCAGCGCCGGAGTTTCCGCCGATGGATGCTCAACCCACGCTCGAGGGCATCACCCCACCCGTCGACGATTTCGAGATTCCCGAACGCCTTCCGTACATCGTGGCGATCATCGATGAACTCGCGGATTTGATGATGGTTGCCCCGGCAGAGATCGAGACGAGCATCGCCCGTCTCGCCCAACTCGCCCGCGCAGCCGGTATTCATCTCATCATCGCCACGCAGCGACCGTCGGTCAACGTCATCACGGGCGTCATCAAAGCGAATCTTCCCTCCCGCATTGCATTCCAAGTCGCGTCACAAGTGGACTCGCGGACGATCTTGGATGTCAAAGGCGCGGATACGCTGATTGGCCGCGGTGACATGCTCTTTTCGCCGCCGGGCACCTCCCGCTTGGTTCGCGCTCAAGGCGCTTTCGTTTCTGACGAGGAGGTGCTTGCGTTGGTCGAGTTCCTCAAGCGCAACGGTCCGCCCCAGTATGCCCTGTCCGTTCAGCAGCAGATCGATCGTGCCGCGAGTGAAGATGACGACGAGGAGGGCGGCGGAGATGACGCCGACTTGGGCGATGACGAAGCGCTCTATAACCAGGCGTTGGACGTGTTGCGTTCGTCGAAGCGAGCGTCGACCTCCATGCTGCAACGGCGCCTCCGGATCGGCTACAACCGCGCGGCTCGCATCATGGAAATCATGGAAGAGAAGGGAATCGTCGGACCCGAAAATGGTTCGAGTCCTCGCGAGATTTTGATGGACCTGGATTCGCTCTGATCGCCTCGACTGCAGTTTTGTCAGCGCCACCTGTTCGCATCGACACGCGCCACGAGTTTCGCGGAATTGCGCGTGTTTCGTGGTGACTTCAATCCTCCCCACCCCTAACTCACCTGTATGCAGACTATCGGCGAACGCCTTGAGGAAGCGCGAAAGAAGAAAGGAATCTCCATTCGTGAAGCCGCCGAGGCGACGAAGATTCGCGGCGACTACCTCAGCAAGTTCGAGAACAACCAGTTCGACATCAATCTGACCGAATTGTACGTGCGCGGATTCTTGCGCACGTACGCACAATTTCTCCGACTGCCTGCAGATCGTATTCTCAACGATTATGCCGCGCTTGGCCGTGGTGAGGCTCGGCCTCGTCAACCAAGTCGGGAGATTTATGGACGCATGGATGTGTCCGTCGTCTCTGCCGATGAACGAACCGACGGAAAATCGGCACCACCTGAAGAACCGGCGCCCGCCCCACAGCCGGCACGCCGCTCGACCGGCGCAGGCCGGCGCGTGGGCGCCACACCAGGCTCCGGCATTGATCCTGCCCTGGTGTTCCGCTTCGGAAAATGGGCTGCGGTTGGTGTGGTAGGAATACTCGTAATCTGGGGGCTGATTTCTTTGTTTAGCAGCGCGTCGAAGGATCCCATCACCCGAACTTCGAATCCCGCACCTTCTGCAACTGCAGCCCCGGAAACACCCGGAGAATCGACCATTACTTTAATCGCGCTTGATACCGTGCAAGTCTCCGTCAAGTCCAAAGCGGACGGCCGGGTGCTGCTGCCAGAGATGATATTGGCCCGCGGACAGCGCAAGGTGGTCTCGCGTCCTGGTCCCATTTACATCAAGTACACTCAATCCAAGAATCTCGAGGTCGAGATCGACGGGACACGGTACCCAATGCCGGTCGGCGACCGCGCGGAGCTTAAATAGTTCACGTCACGCGGCCCGTTGGGGTCGCGCCGCGTAGGTGCTCTCTTGCACTCGCTGCAGTCGACCAACAAGCCTCCGTCCGGCGGTGCGACTACCGCAAACCTACCGGGGGCCCGACGATTTCACGAAGGATCATTGCGCGCCTCAGTTCACCAGGGTTCCTTAACGCGTCACGGACAGAATGTGACGGCGCTAAACTGGCGCGGGCGAGCACCGGACGCGGCCCCGTCGCTGCGTTGATCTGAGCCGCGCGTTGCTCCTGCGCCCGGCGCGCCCGCTCCAACTCACGGAGCTGTTCGGCCAGTCGCGCCTGTCGCGTCAGTTCGTCAGCTTGGGTATGCCGACGCGCCTCGTCCGCTTGTGGACGGGTTGGCTCCTTCGCGGCCCGCTCCAGCTTCTTCAAAATCCGCCCGCCCGGCCCACCGAACGAATCGATTGGTGGAATCTGCGAAGGCCTGACCAACGGCGGAATCGACGGTCGGGTGGCCTGTTCTTCCGTCGCTTCCGGAGCGCTTCGACGCGCCGCGATTTTTCGCCTGATCTCGTCCTGAATTCGCCGCGTGCGTTCGGCTTGTTCATCGGAACCATGACTCGTCGGGGGACTCGCCGCCGGCTCTTCGTCATCGCCGGTGCGTCCACGGCGATTGAGATAGTACGCAATCGCCGCGGCCGCTCCGATGATCAGCTGCAGGTGTTCCAGGACCCATTTCATGGCGATCTCAAGATGGAAGTCCGCCTAATTTGCCACGCTCACTTCTTATCCTCGGGACGCGCGATGCTTTGCCGCATGGCGGTGTCGCCCTGAATATTTTCCATCCGATAATAGTCCATCACCCCAAGTCGACCGGAGCGAAACGCCTCGGCCAACGCCAGAGGCACCTGTGCTTGCGCTTCCACTACCTTGGCCTGCATCTCCTGCACCCGAGCGACCATTTCCTGTTCCAAAGCGACGGCGGCCGCACGGCGGATTTCGGCCTGAGCCTGTGCGATGGACTTGTTCGCCTGAGCCTGCGCTTCCTGCAACTTCGCCCCCACGTTCTCGCCGACATCCACGTCCGCGATGTCGATGGAAAGAATTTCGAACGCCGAGCCGACATCCAATCCGCGTGCGAGCACGGTCTTTGAAATACTGTCCGGCGACTCCAGCACCACCTTGTAGCTTTCCGAGGAACCGATCGTCGACACGATGCCTTCGCCGACACGCGCGACGATTGTCTCTTCCTTCGCGCCACCAACGAATCGATCGAGATTGGTTCGTACCGTCACTCGCGCTTTCACCTTCACCTGGATGCCGTCCTTCGCAACGCCATCAATCGTCGTGCGCCCACTCTCTGGATTGGGGCAGTCAATCACCTTTGGATCGACCGACGTGCGCACCGCTTCCACCACGGACTTCCCGGAGCCTTTGGTTGCGAGGTCGATCGCACACGCCCGATCCCACGGCAGTGTGATGCCCGCTTTTTGTGCGGCGATCAGCGCTTGCACGGTTGGCACCACGTTTCCACCCGCCTGGTAGTGAGAAGCGATCTGGTCCGCTGAAACATCGATACCAGCGCGCACCGCCGTGATGCGCGCATCGACGATCAGGTTATACGGAATACTCGCCAGCTTAAGCGCCACGAGCTTGGAGAGCGAAACGGCCGCTCCGTTGAACAGCGCCTTCACCCACGCGCCAATCAGACTGAAGACAATGGCTCCAACGATGAGGATAAAGAGCCCCAAGAGAGCGAGAAGGATTAAGCTGAGACTCATGACGATTCTTTGATTTGGGTTACAACGACGCGAAAATTATCGATATCCACGATCCTCATACGACTGCCCGCCGGCGCGAAGCCGGATTGGCTGAAAGCCTCATAGCGGCGTCCGCCCAGCTCTACATACCCGCTCGGCGCCAGCGTGGTGACCGCCACGGCCTCTTGATCAATCACGATCGCGCGTTCCGCAATTTCCGGCTGACTCCGCCCTTCCACCGTACTGGCCATGGAAAACTTCCGCGCCAATCGCGATTTTGGCAGAACCACAAACTCAAGATAGATCGTCACACTCACCAACATGAGGGCGAGCGCCGTCGCAGCCGCACCTCCTCCGCTGCCAAATTCAATGAACGCAGCGATGACCCCACCGGTAAGCGCAAGACCACCCGCCACGCCCAGAATCCCGCCAGGCACCACGACCTCGACCGCGACCAGCAAGGTGCCGATGGCAAAAAGCGTCACCACGAGTGTCACTTCACCACCTCCACGATCAGCGCAAAGTCCGTTCGGCGCAGTACTCGCACCCGGGTGCCCGCAGGCGCAAAGTCAACCTCGAGGCGAGCTTCATAACGACGACCGCGAATCTCAATCTGCCCCGTCGGAAACAAGCTCGTGGCCGCCACGCCTTCCGCTCCAAGCATAGAATCCAACTCGCTTTCGGCGCTGGCCGGACGCCCAGCCCCTCGCACCGCGCCGGTCACCGCCAGCCGATCCCACATCCATCCACGCGGAAGAAAGCGGGCGACCAGCGCCAACACTCCACCCGCAACCAGCAGCGCCAGCAGCAGCTGCTGGATCGGCCGCAGCAGCAACTCCTCGTTGAGCACGATGGGTTGATTGGGCCAGACATCCGCCATCGACCACAGCAGTGACCCGAACATCAGCACCAGTCCCGTCAAGGCCAACGCGATCGTCCCCGGAAAGAAAAGCAGCTCGACCACAACCAGCGCAACGCCCAGCAAAAATGCGAGCAGCGGCTCATGGCCGGACAATCCCGCGACGAAATTCCCCAGAAACACCACAACGAGAAGCGCTATCCCCGTGATGCCGAAAAGGCCAAAGCCCGGCGTTTTGAATTCAATGAAAAGCGCCAACAAACCCAATCCCAGCAAAACGGGCGAGATCGCATTCATCCAAACGGCGAGCTGCTCTGACCAGGTAATTTCAAGCGATCTCGCCGTGTAGGCATCTCGGCCAAATTTCTGCACAAGCAGATCCTCGAGGTCCTTGGCTGTTCCTGCCGCGAGCAACGCAACGGGCGGCTCACCATATCGGACGCTCGCTTCGACCGCGGTCAGCGTGAGCAACTCGCCTTTGGGTTTCAGAACCTTCTCGCCGATTTTCAACTCGAAGTCTTCGTCGATCATCGCCGAGATCACCTGACCGCGATAACCTTTGCCTTCTGAAATTGAGCGAATCTCGGCTTTGAGAAAGCTGACGATTTTCTGCCGCATCGATTTGTCGATGTCTTCTCCCGTGGCGCCCACCGGTGCGGCTGCGCCAATTTTTCCACGTGGCGCGAACCAGATTTCATCTGCGGTCGCAGAGATGAAGGCGCCAGCGGACAAAGCTTGATCGTTTACGAAAGCGATCTTTGTGCCCGAGAACTTCTCGAGGGCCTCCATCATGTTGAGAGTGACGTCGAGTGCGCCTCCGGGCGTCTTGATGTCCAACACGACCGCATCGGCCTTTTGCTCGATCGCTTCCTTCAAACCTCGGCGCAAAATATAAAACACCGGACGCGCAATCGCGTCTCGAATCGGAATCACCACGACGGTCTTTTTTTGCACGACCGGAGCGGCAGCCGGTTGCGCCGACAGCTTGGCGGAGAACGCCAACCATCCGACCAGCAGGAAAACGAGGATCAAACGCAACGACACGGCCTCGTCACCGTACGGCCAACGGGAACGGGATCAAGAGTGCGCGCGCTGGAACTCACCTCAGCGTTTCCAAATCTCGCACGGTTGCCGCGCAAAAAGACTTTGCGCCGTCGAGATCCGCCTTATTGCCTGAAGCCACCCATGGAAAAAATCTCCTACCTCGGTGAGACGATCATGCGGTGGTCCGTAGGCCCCTCGACTTTCCTCGCGCTTCCCCAAAAAGGGGCCCGACTCATGAACTGGAACGTCACTCATGCGGATGGAACGATCCGGGACATCGTTTATTGGCCTGAACTCAGCACCCTCGACGATTTTTACCGGATTCGAGGCGGCAATCCCATTCTGTTTCCGTTCAGCGCCCGTACGTTTGACCGAGGAGAGATCGGTTTTTGGCGCGCCGCTGACGGCGTCCGCCGTCCCATGCCACAACACGGCATCGCTCGGCAGAGTGAGTTCAAGATCGTGCGACTCGATGCCCGCGGTTTTGCAGCGCAGCTGGTGCCCGACGCTGAAGCGCGAGCCGCGTATCCGTACGACTACGAGTTTACGGTGACCTACCGTTTTGAGTCGCTGAGTCTTTCGTGCGAGTTCGCGCTGACGAACCATGGCCCGGAGCCTCTGCCTTGGTGCGCAGGCCATCACTTCTATTTCACTCTGCCCTGGACGGAAAACAGCGTGCGAGCCGACTACCACATTCACCTACCAGCCACCGAGCGGTTAAAGCAGGATTCCGTCGGTCAGCTCGTGCCCGGACCGACATTAAATGTGAACGAGAATGTCGGGAACGTCGCGCTCATCGATACGCTTCACACCCGTCTCACCGCTAACGAAGTGAAACTGAGTGCGCCGGCCCGGCGCGAAACCTTGAGCGTGAAACTCGGTACCGCTCCGATTCCGCCCGCCGACGCGACCTTTGTCACGTGGAGTGCAGACGAAAAAGCGGCTTACTACTGCGTCGAACCTTGGATGGGACCGCCGAATGCACCGGAGCACAAACGGGGTTTGGAGCTGGTTCGCCCCCGCGAGACGCGAACCTTCAGCGTCACGGTCGCCGTATCGTAGCAGGCCAAAATCGTTTTTCCTCTTACCTTTTTCGCATTTCAGCATCTCATCCTAGTATGTTCGTCTACCTTTCTCCTCTCGCGTTGCTGCCGGATTTCGGCGGCGGAGAAATGATGGTCATTTTGCTGGTCGTCCTGTTGCTGTTCGGCGGAGACAAGATGCCGCAGCTGGCAAAAAGCCTCGGCAAGTCCATTCGGGAGTTCAAACGTGCCGCCAACGAGGTGGAACGAGAGATCAAACGGGCGATTGACGAGGTCCCAGATACTCCGGACATCGGCACCACTCTCCGCCAGGCCGCCGAGCAAAGTCGCAAAAAAAATGCGCCGCGGATCGCGCCCACGCCCGTTCCGCCCCCTGAGGCGCAAGCCGTCGATCCGACCGTAGTTCCCCATCCACCTTACCCCCCGGCCGACCCTGCCCTGACCGACCCCGCGCCGAGCGCACCGGCTTCGTCGTTTCCAAGCTCCGATGTAGTTCCACCGCCGGAAACTCGCCCACCGGCGTGAGCGAAAGCGAGGACGAGGTGCCTGTTCCATTGCCGATCACCGGCGAGTTGGATCTACACACCTTCAACCCGCGTGACATCGGCGAACTTATCCCGGCCTATCTGTCTGAATGCGCGTCGCGGAAAATCAGAACCGTCCGCATCGTGCACGGAAAAGGAACCGGCACGCTCTGCACACGTGTTCATGCGATCCTGCGCAAATCTTCTCTGGTTCAGTCGTTTCGTCTCGGTGATGAAAACTCGGGTTCGTGGGGCGCTACCGTCGTAACTTTGGTCGCGTGAGAAAAATAATCGCGGTACTCTTCGTTGCGATCGGGTTTGGTTTGCTTTCATCCGGCTGTGCGTTGGCGCCCGTGTCATCGCCGCCGCCGCCATTGCTGCTGATTTCGATGGACGGATTTCGTTGGGACTACTGCGCCCGCCATCCCGATGAAACGCCAAATCTCCGTCGCTTGATCAGCGATGGCTCTACCGCACGTGGACTGATCCCGCCCTTTCCCTCGCACACCTTCGTCAGCCACTACTCGATCGCGACCGGTCTGTATCCAGCGCACCATGGCATTATTAACAACGTGTTTTTTGATCCGAAGCTGAGCGAGTACTTCCGCTACAAGACTCCGGCCGCGTCACACGATCCGCGCTGGTGGCGCGGCGAGCCGATCTGGATCACCGCTGTCAAGCAGGGGCGGCGAAGTGCGTGCTATTTCTGGCCAGGATCCGAGGTCACGTTGAATGGCCTTCGCGCCACGGTTTCCAAGCCCTACGACTACAGCGTTCCATTCGAGCAACGGGCCAATGAAGTTTTCGCGTGGTTGCACCTACCGGAACGTGAACGCCCCGCCATCATCACCTTCTATTTCGAGGAGACCAATCGAGCTGGACATGCATTTGGGCCCGATTCCGCGGAAGTCCGCGCAGCAATCAAACTGCTCGACCGCGAAATTGGCGCGATGCTCGACCGCGCAGAAGCCGAGAAAATCAGGCTCAACGTCGTCATTGTGTCTGACCACGGCTTTGTTCCGACCGACGGACGAACGAAGACCGCCATGCTCGACGACTTCGTCGACTTCGATGCCGTGCAGGTTGATTTTGACGGACCAGTCGCCGGATTGCGACCACTGCACGGAGACGTGAATGAGCTGATCGACCGACTGAAAGCGCTGCCCCCTCAATACAAGGTGTATCGGGCGAGTGAGCTCCCGGCGCGGTGGCATATGCAAGGCAACGACCGCATCCCTCCCGTCTGGATCGTCTCTGAACCCGGCTGGCGCATCCAGCGACGCAGTACATTCAACGCAGTGAAGGACTACCTGCTGAAAGGTGATCACGGATACGATCCGGCCGTTCAAGATATGCAAGGCATCCTGATCGCGCACGGGCCATCGTTTAAATCCGGCATCGCCGTTGACGCCGTCGAAAGCATTCACGTTTACAATCTGCTCTGTGCGGCGGCGGGATTGAGCCCGGCGCCGAATGACGGTGATGATCGACTCGTTCGGGCCATGCTCAAACGCTGACCACGTCCTCTCGGCCCAGAGTGAGGCGACGCGCGGAGAGTTTTTTTGCGCGTCTGCAACTTTTCAAAAGGAGCTGTGTTTTATCGGCAACACATCCTCTTATGAAAAATATCACGCTTGTCTCACTCCTCGCGGTCCTGGTCACCGCTTCACTCGCCCTCGTTTTCTCCTCGGTTTCGAGTGCGGATCTACTCTGCTCAATCGCGCCCTGCACCTTCCTGCTTCTCACCGCAGCCGGCGATTACCGTCCCAAAGCCCGCGTCGGCCGCGCAACTGCGACCACTTCGCGCTTCGCTGTCGCACAGCCAGCGGCCCACCCACTCCGCCTCGCCGCCTGAGTTATCAAACCGCAATCGTAAGCCGCGTTTGGATCACCTCCCTATTCCTTCCTCCTGATATGAACTCAATGCACGAAATTGATTACAAGATTCACGGCGATGACATGCAGTTCGTCGAAATCGAACTCGACCCATCCGAGGCCGTCGTCGCTGAGGCCGGTGGAATGATGTTCATGGACGACGGGATCATGATGGAAACGATCTTTGGCGATGGCTCGCGTCAAAACACCGGATTCATGGGTGCACTGATGGGCGCAGGCAAACGCCTGCTCACCGGCGAATCATTGTTCATGACGGTTTTTCAGAACCAAGGTGCGGGCAAACGCCGCGTCGCGTTCGGCGCGCCTTATCCTGGTAAAATCGTACCGATCCATCTTTCGCAGCTGGGCGGGGAGCTGATCGCCCAAAAGGATTCTTTTCTCTGCGCTGCCAAAGGCGTGAGTATCGGCATCGCTTTTCAAAAACGTCTTGGAGCCGGGCTTTTCGGTGGCGAAGGCTTCGTCATGCAACGACTCACCGGCGACGGATGGGCCTTTGTGCATGCCGGAGGCACGCTGTATGAACGTGAACTCGCGCCCGGAGAAACCTTGCGCGTCGACACGGGTTGCATCGTCGGCTTTCAGCCCACGATCGACTACGACATCCAACTTGTTGGCGGCATCAAAACCGCGCTGTTCGGCGGAGAAGGTTTGTTTTTCGCTACGTTACGAGGTCCGGGCAAGGTCTGGTTGCAATCTCTGCCGTTTTCCCGGCTCGCGGGCCGGATTATTGCCGCCGCCCCTCAAACCGGCCGCGGCGGGCGTGAGGAAGGTTCAGTGCTTGGCGGGCTCGGGCGTTTGATCGACGGCGACAACAGTTGAAGCGGAGTCTGGCCGCTTATCCCGCAGCAGCGCCGTAAGTCACGCTGGGATTGTCTTTGGGCTGGTGTCGGCCACGCTCGCAAGACCATGAAGACAACCCTCTCCTACGGTTTCGCGATGGCACTCGCTGGCGGCGTCGTAACCTTGGCCCTGTATTTTCTCGGTTATCATACGGATCCGGAGAAATTTTCGACCTCACAGTGGATCGGACTGCCGCTCTATCTCGCCATCACCGTAGTGTTGCTCGTGCTCGGCACAAGAGCACGCCGCGACGAGGTTCCTGCCAGTGAAGAATTCGGATACGGCCGTGCGTTGTGGGCGGGAGTTCAAATCGTTTTCTTCGGCGCGCTATTCGGCGCGGTCATCAATTTCGCCTACGTTCAGTTCATCAATACCGATTTCGCCGACGTCGTCGTGCAAAGCCAGGCGGCCAAGCTCGAGGAAAAAGGCATGGGCGCCACCCAGGTCGAACAGATGGAACGCATGACCCGCACGATGATGAAACCCGGCGTGTTCGCGTTCGTGACCTTCATCCAAGCCGCACTCAGCGGTGTCGTGATCGCGTTGATCACGTCAGCCTTCGCCCGACGCACCGCGACGACTGAACCGCCCGCTTTGGCGTAAGGGCTTGCCAGACGACCTTTCCGGGCAGCCGGTTATCTCTTTAGCCGAGCTGTCGCGCTTCCGGTTCGTGTTACCCGGCGGCTGACTTGATGTCGTTCGAAAGAGCGCATTAAAAAGGGGCCCGGATTGCTCCGGACCCCTTGTTGGATGACTACTCGTCTACGGTCGGATTATCGACCGAAGACTCGCCTCCAGCTAATCCGATAGTCCAGTACTGCGATCCCGAGGAGCGTCGCGACGCTCACGAAACCGAGCAGGGTGTCGGCATTGAATGGGGCGCGAAAGAAGAGCAAGAGTGCGGCAAGGGCGAGGACGCCAGGGATAACCGCGTGTAGTGTTTTGTTTGTCTTCATGTGTGGTGTTGATGCTGCCAGCTCCTTCAACGGAACTGGTACGCGCTTATATTACGGCATTTGGATCGATAGTTGAAATTGCGTTTTCCTATCGTTCCCATTGGCTCTGGCTATGGAACTCAATCAGCTCCGCTACGCGGTCGCCATCGCCGACACCGGAAACTTTACCCGTGCTGCCGAGCGAAGTCATGTCACTCAACCTTCACTCAGTCAGCAGATTCTGAATCTAGAAAGGGAGATTGGTCACAAGCTTTTCCATCGTCTGGGTCGCAAAGCAGTGCTGACCGAGGCCGGAGCGGTTTTTCTGGAAAGGGCGCGCCGCATCCTGTTCGAGATCGAAAATGCCTCAAAGGAACTGAGCGACCACCCCTCGCTTGACCGCCGAATCACCATCGGCGCCCTTCCCACGGTTGCGCCCTATTTGCTACTGCCTCTGCTTGCGCGAGTTCGAGTCGAACACCCGAATCTAACCGTCCATGTCCGCGAAGACTTCCGCAGCGACTTGATTCGGGCGGTCGTGGAAGGCGATCTCGACCTCGCCATTGTCGCCCAGCCGGTGAAAGATCACCGGGTTTCCATCGAACCCTTGATGACGGAGCCGCTTCTACTGATTGTGGCCAAGGATCATCCGTTCTCCCAGCGGTCTGAGATCAACGTCAACGACCTGGCCGAAGAAACCTTTGTGACCATGGGTGACTCCAGCACGCTCGCAGGCCAGATCCGCAGTTTCTTCGGCGATCATAACTTCGTACCAAAAATTGGCTATCAATGCTCCCAAGTCGCCACGTTGAAGTCGTTTGTCGCAATGGGCGCAGGCATATCCATTCTGCCCCAAGTCGACCGATTGCCCGAGGACCGCGACACCCTCACCTACCTCCGACTCGCCGACGGCGCTCCCAAAAGAGAACTGGTTGTGATTCGACACCTGCAACGGTACCAAAGCCGCGGTGCGGAGCAGTTTCTGACGTTGCTCCGCGAACACGTGCGCACACATCACGCGAACGGCGTGGCAGACGAGGCAAAGGGTTCGAAGGCCACGTAGTTCCTAGGTCTTGATAGTTCAATTGCGCCGCTCGCCTGGGCGGAGGTTGCGCTTTCGGGCGATTGTCCGAACGTCTGCGTCCCATGTCATCGGTCACTCATCAACAGACGCCCGCGAAGGAGCGAATGACTCTCTCTCTGCCAGCGTGCAATGGCTGCGCCTCCTCGCATGGCAGTTGAGTCGCCATCCGCATCGTCCGTGACTTCGCCGCGAACGTTCACGCGGCCGGAATTGCTCGCACCGGCGGGAGACTGGGAATGCGCCAAGGCCGCCGTCGAGAATGGCGCGGACGCGATCTACTTCGGCTTGGAGCGCTTCAACGCGCGGATGCGGGCGAAGAATTTCACGCAGGCAGACTTGCCGGCATTAATGGAGTTTCTGCACCGCCGGGGCGTTCGAGGCTATGTCACGTTCAACACCCTCGTCTTCACCAACGAACTGGCCGATGCCGAAGACTATTTGCGAACGATCATCGCGGCCGGAGTCGATGCGGCGATCGTTCAGGATATCGGCATCTGTCGACTCATCCGCCGCCTGTCTCCTGACTTTCCGATTCACTGCTCGACTCAGATGACGATCACGAGCGCGGCCGGGGTCGAGTTTGCAAAGGAACTTGGCGCTCAACTCGTCGTGCTGGCGCGAGAGAACTCCATCGCCGAGATCGCCAAGATTCGCGCGGCGCTGCCGACCAACGCCACGGGTGCCGGCATGCCGTTGGAGGTATTCGTCCATGGTGCACTGTGCGTCGCCTACTCCGGCCAATGTCTCACCAGCGAGTCGCTCGGCGGCCGCTCTGCCAATCGGGGCGAGTGTGCCCAAGCGTGCCGGCTGCCTTACGATCTGATCTCCGACGGACAGCAGGTTCCGCTCGGCGACAGACGCTATCTCCTCAGCCCACAGGACCTCTCCGGGATGGAAGTGCTGCCGGATTTGGTTCGTGCCGGTGTGTCGTCGCTGAAGATCGAAGGTCGGCTCAAATCACCTGAGTACGTTGCCAGCATCACGCGCGTTTATCGCACCGCGCTGGATCGCTTAATGTCAAACTTGGCTCCGACGGAGGACGCTTCGTCCGCAGTTCAACCCGCTGATCCCAAAGTCGCACGGTACGAACTCGAAATGAGCTTCTCCCGCGGATTGTACACGGGATGGTTCCGAGGCATCGACAATCAAGCTCTCGCCCATGCTCGGTTTGGCACCAAGCGCGGCGTGTTCATTGGTGAAGTTCTCCGTGTTGAAAGCCAATCGATCACGCTCCGCCCCGTTGCACCGTTAAAGCCTGGCGACGGAGTCGTCTTCGATGCCGGCAAACCGGATGAGCGCGAAGAGGGAGGCCGAATCTATCAGGTGGAGAAGCGCGTTCCGACGGGCGACGAAGTTTCCCTCCGATTTGGCGACGGAGATATCAACTGGAACCGTGTTCGCGTCGGCCAGCGCATCTGGAAGACAAACGATCCTGCGCTCGATCGCGACGTACGTTCCACGTTCGACGGCGATCAAATCCGTTTCCAGCGTCCGGTCTCGATCGAGGTTCACGGCCGCCTGGGCACGCCTCTCACCGTCATCCTCAACGATCACGACGGCCACGTCGTCAAAGTGGATTCCTCGCTGCCCCTCGCTACCGCGCAGACGCAGCCGCTGACCACTGATCGCATTCGCGAACAACTCGGACGGCTGGGGGGGACGCCGTTCAAATTGGGAACGCTCACCTCGTTTCTCGAAGGAGATGTGATACTGCCGGTGAAGGAGCTGAATCGACTCCGCCGCGACGCGGCGCTGGCTCTGGATCAGCTCCGTGCGCAGCCGAAGCGGTGGACGCGCACGTCGACGGCCGGCGCAATCCCTCCAGCTTCGAAGTCCGAGACGGCGAATCGGGCCGATCCGCACTCGGTGCCCATTGATCTGATCGCGGTGATCCGGCTGCCCGAGCAGCTCGAGCCGGCGTGGTCCGCAGGCGCTCGCACGATCTACGCAGAGTTCGAGAACCCAAAATTCTATCGCGACGCCGTCGGACGATTTCGGACTCTTCAGGCGAGCGATTCTTCGCCAAACCCGAGCTCATCCATCTGGGTGGCGGCGCCCCGAATTTTCAAGCCGGGCGAGGAATGGATTCTAAAACAAGTTCGCTCGTGCGAGGCTGACGGGTACTTGATTCGCAATTACGACCACCTCGCCTTTTTTGCCGGTGATCGGAAGCGCGGAGACTTTTCGCTCAATGTCGCCAATCCACTCACGGCCGAATACTTCACTGCGCGCTATGGCCTCGAGCGGGTGACGGCGAGTTACGATCTGAATTTCTTACAGCTCGACGGCCTGCTGCAAGCAGCGCCGCCGTCCCAGTTCGACCTGACGATCCATCAACACATGCCCATGTTTCACATGGAGCATTGCGTGTTCTGCGCCTTCCTTTCCACCGGCAAGGACTACCGCGACTGTGGCCGGCCGTGCGACACTCACCGCGTGACATTACGCGATCGAGTCGGAGCGGAACTGCCGCTCAAGGCCGATGCGGGTTGCCGCAACACCGTATTCAACAATCGGGCGCAGACGGGCGCAGAATACGTGGCGCGTCTGATTGAGCTCGGCGCCCGCAACTTCCGGATCGAGTTCGTGAACGAATCAGCCGACGAGGTGGCACGCACCATCACGCGTTACGGGCAGCTGCTTCGTGGCGAAATCTCGGGCGGCGAATTGTGGCGCGAGCTCAAACTACTGAACCAGCTCGGCGTCACGCGCGGCCAGATGGACGCCGCTCCGCAGGTGATTCATCGCAAGACCTAACGAACGTCGCTCGAGCGCGCGTGAGCTCGGAACAGTTTAAACGCGCTCAACACGACGGGCAACAAACGTACTCCGCGGCCCAGCAAACCTAGTTTCCTACCGGGTAGAATCCCGCGCTGGAGCAAAATGCCGAGGGGCAACGCCGCCAGTTTGGCGAACGGCGAAATCCTGCGCCATTGGACCAGCGCTCGATCCACCCAGTCAATGGGACGCGCAACTTCGGCAGCGAGCGCAGTGCAGCGCAAGCGATCGAGTGAAATCCGGGCCCGCAACAGCGCCTTGCGCCGGGCCAACGCGTTCAATTCTGCGGCCGGATACATAAACTGTCCTGCCGAAGTTCGGCGATCGTACTCTGAAACGGTCTCGGTTGCCGCGCGATGAACTTTCGGCAGTAAAGCAGAATTCCGAGGCACCCGCCGGTATACAAAACCGCAAAGCCACCGAGCACAGCCAGTCGCGCGCTATCCCAAAAGAGGTACACCACAGTCAAGCTGACGAACGTGATCGCAAGGATCGCGGAGAAAATCGCGGCACTGATCCAAATGAACAATTGGATGACGCGAAACTTCTCCTCGTGAAGTTCGAGCGAAAACAATTCAAGCCGATCCCGGGCGGAATCTAGCAGTCCGTCCGCCAACCCCCGAATCGAACCGAGGAGGCCGGCGGACGCAGGTATGCTATCGGATGCGCGGACCATGGCGCCACCTCTCAGTTATTGTTCCGACGAATCAACGCGCCCAACAGAACGCCAATACCCAACGCGATCGCGAGTGATTCATACGGATGGCTGCGGATGGTCTCATCGGTGGCCTTTGCTCCTGCAACGACTCGTTTCCGAGCGTCGCCGTACACGTCGGCCGCCTTGCTTTGCAGGTTTTCGAAACGGGCACGCAGGTCACCAAGTTTATCGGCAGCGCGATCAGCGACCGGACCCTCCAACATAGCCTCGGCTTCAGCCATCAAGCGGCTGATATGCTCGGCGATTTCTTCAGGGGTTTCGGCTTTGGAAGCGGAATCATTTTTCATGGAATTGTAGGTTGAGGTTACGGTTACACTGCGAAATCGAATGCGTGGTCAGGCCCGTCGTCGGATCGATACAGCCAATCCCCAAACGAGCGCCACGGCGCCCAGTGTGAGCAGCCACACGGCTTGGGATCCGGCATCAGATAAGGGGCTGGCGAGTCCTTCCGCACCGACGGCTTCACGTGCGTTCCAGCCGAAATAAAGCATCAGGCTGCCCGCCACTAACAGAATTAATCCCAGTAGCTTGCTCATGATCTGTTCCCTTTCCCTATCAGGACACGTGCCAGCCCGGAAAGGTTTCCACTAAGTTTCATACGGACAGCCGTTAAGCCCTTTCTTCCGTCGTTCTCCTAGGATCACATCGGTAATTTTCCGTGCAGTCTGCGCGCAGCCGCTGAGCGTACCTCGCAAGGTGCACGACCGCCGTCCTCAACTTGGCAGCAAAAACGAAAATTCCGTACCTTTGCCCACCTCGCTCGAACAGGAGATCGTGCCGCCATGCGCAACGACGATCTCGCGAGAAATTGCGAGGCCCAGGCCAGCCCCTGTTTTACTCTGACCGGGCGCGCGGTAAAATCGGTCAAACACATGGGCGACCGATTCGGGCGGAATGCCGCTTCCATGGTCGCGCACACTGAATCGCACAAACCCGACCGGAGCGTTGCTCGCGCTCAATTCGATCAAGCCGTCATTCGTCGAATACTTCACCGCGTTCGTCAGAAAGTTGATGAACACATGCCGTAGCCGCATTCGATCGACCTTCAGCTTCACCCCTTCGAGTCCGGCCTCACAATGAACCCCCAAGCGCTGACCGGCCGTGCGAATAAATCCACGGGCCTCGTTCGCGATTTCCGTCAGCAATTCGCCGACCGCGACCTCCTTGAGGTCCAATGCTGCCACGCCCGCTTCGAGTCGCGCCAGATCCAGCAGATCATCGAGTATACGGAGCAGCCGGTCCGCGTCATCACGCGCGCCTTCGAGGAGTTCGCGCTGCTGGGGCCCGAGCGTGCCCACCTGCTGCTCCAACAAAAGGTACACGGCCATGCGCAACCCCGTCAGCGGAGTTTTCAGCTCATGGCTCACCGTGCCGACCAGATTCGTCTTCGCATCATCCAGTAACCGGAATTTCGTTACATCCTGCAAAACGACCGCCACGCCGTTGAACTCCGTCAGCGCATCGCCAATCGCCAGGATGCGCGGCAGGTAATGCCGGTCTTCGCGGCCCACGCGCAGGGTGACCACGCGCGCATAATCCGTGGGCATGTAGTTCTCGCCGGTCGCCAGAACCTGTTTCATGGGCTCGGCGAGAGCCGGTGGAAACCCGTCCGAGAACTCGGATGACTGCACGAGCGACTCGGCCGCCGGGTTCCGGACTTCGTGCGTGCCGTCACGCGCAATCACAAATACGGGATCTGGCGCGGACGTCAGCGTTGCTTCCATCGTCCGTTGCGTTCGCAACACTTTCGCCTGCGTCGCTTCGCGATAGGATCGCAGTTTCGCGGCCATCTGGTTGAACGCCCGCCCCAGTTGTCCGAGCTCGTCGCGGGATTTGGCCGGCACGGCCCGGTCCAAGTCGCCTTCGCCCACCGCAACCGCGGATGCGGTGAGGGCCTTGATCGGCTTCAGCAGCGACGCAGCCAGTCGCCATGCCACGAGCACTGACAGCACGAACGCGCCGAAGATCGCGACGTACAAAACCCTGGCGGTGGTCGCGACCATCTGGTCCGCGCGCAATGCCGTCTGCTGTGCCGCGTTGAAGTCACTGCGATTCAAATTCTCGATCTCAGCAAGGACTCGATAAAGGGCTGTCTCATTTCTTTGGAGTCGATCGAGTGAACCCTTGCCGCCCGCAGCCAAAAGGTCGGCGCCCTGCGTTGCGAGGTCAGTGAACGCTTCGTCCAGGTGCTCGACGAGTTCCGCGCGCGGTGTTCCGGCCGAAGTGGCCGACTGCGCCATGAGTTCGCGCGTGAACGCAGCGCGATTGCTCTCGAACTCCTCGCGTGCGTTGAACGGATCACCGCGCTCGGCCAGTGAAACAGCCGAGGTCATCAGTCGCGCTGAGGCGCGGAGCTGCTGACACGCGATGATGTCCCGGTAATTGCGGACCAAATCGCGTTGCAAGGACCCGGCCAGCTCCCGCGACACGTGGATCGCGTAGAGCCCGGTGCCGACCAGCAGGAGCAAAAGAGGCAGCAAACCCAGATAGAGGCGCGTCCGAAGCATAGGCCTTGATCAGCCAAGTCGCACTGACGGCCGGTTTGAGCGGATCGGGCGCACCGTGCTAAAGCAGACCGAGCTTCTGCCGTTTCCGATAAAGTGTCGCCGGATCGATGCCCAAGGTGCGCGCGGCTTCGTCCAAATTGCGAGTGGTTGCGAGCGTTCGCCGAATATGTTCCGCCTCGAGCGCGTCCAATGTGACGCGAGCTCCCACCATCACCGCCGGATCAGCCTTGGCGCCGAATTCCTCCGGAAGATCTGCCAGCTCGATGATGGGTCCGAGGGCGAGGATGACGGCACGCTCGATGACGTTCCGCAATTCGCGGAGATTACCCGGCCAGCGGTAGGCCGCGAATGCCGCCGTCACGGCGGGCGAAAAGCCGGTGATTTTCTTGCCGATACGGTCAGCAAAGAATTTCCGATAAGTCTCCGCAAACTTCAGCAAATCCGTCGGCCGATCATGCAGGCCGGGGAGAACAATCGTGATCACATTCAACCGGTAAAATAGATCTTCTCGAAATTTCCCAGCCCGCACTTCTTCGCCAAGTGCCCGGTTGGTGGCGGCGATCACCCGCACGTTGGCGCGACGCGTTCGGGCTTCTCCCACCCGCTCATATTCCCGCTCCTGCAGCAACCGCAGCAGCTTCGGTTGGATCTCAAGCGGTAACTCGCCGATCTCGTCTAAAAAAAGCGTGCCGCCGTCCGCTGCGGCCACTTTGCCCATCGTGTCGGAAACAGCGCCGGTGAAGGAGCCTTTGACGTGGCCGAACAATTCGCTCTCAAGCAACTCGCGCGACAGGCTCGGGCAGCTGACCGTCACAAACGTCGCGTCGCGTTGCGCACTGCGCTTGTGCACTTCACGCGCGAGTACGCTCTTTCCGGTTCCGCTCGGGCCCAGGATCAGGATGTTGGCCGGAGTTTCCGCGGCCTTGAATGCGATCTCAAATGCACGCTGCACCGCGGGCTCACCCGAGTCCAATTCGACCGCGGGGGAGGTATCCGCAAGCTGCATCTCCAGCGTCTGGACTTTACTTTCGAGCGCGCGGGCCTTGCCGACCTTCGTAAGCACGCCGCGAATCTGATCCGGAGTGAAGGGCTTCGGAATGAAGTCGAACGCTCCACGCCTCATCGCCTCCACGGCCGTCGCGATGTTCGCGTACGCGGTGAACATAATCACCGCCAGCGAGGCCTGCGCCTTCAATAATCGCTCGAGCACTTCAAGTCCGTCCTCGGCTCCCAGTTTCAGGTCCAGGAAACAGGCGTCGCAGCTTTCATCTTCAAGTGCTTTGAGCGCTCGAGCTCCGCCCGGTGCTTCAACCACCACGTGACCGGCAGTCTCGACCGCGATGCGCGTGGTGCGGCGAATACTCGCGTCATCATCAACGATTAGTACACGCATGAATCGAATCTGGTCGCTCTCAGCAACGTACGCCAACGCTAAAAACAAGGCGGGGCCGCTTGCGCGGCCCCGCCAGGTCCAGCTTCAACTCACTGTCCCGCAAACCAAGGGCCTGCAGGCAGTGTCGTAAAAAATGACAGGCCGCCTCCCACCGTGTTCCGAACGTTTGAGTACCTCGCTTCGATTTCTTACCAAGTCCTTTTCTCACGTTCTTTCCGCGACACTCCGCTGACGCACGCGCGGAGCGCCAACCCATCTCTTCCTTCGAACTCGCGGATGGAACGAACAGCCCGCGAATGAGCTGCGCGTGACCAGCGCTTGGTTCGCGCGCATCGTGAACGCGCGGAGAGGACCGACCGCTGAGCTGCGCGGAGGCCGACCAGCCGAGCTCCAGAATTTCTGAGCCCCGGAATAGTAAGTTGCCCTACCCATGTCGGCCCCGATTCTTTTGTCGAAATCGTCACGCAAAGCCTTCTAAGTGCCGGTCGTCTCTTAGCTGACATGCCAACTTCAATCCCCGCCGAGCCCCGTTCCACGCCAGTGCCACCTGCACCCACTGCAGGCAAGCTCTCGGATCTGGAGATCAAAGACGCTCAGCTGATCTTTGGCTCCGTCTGGCAAAACCTTGAGGCAGACTTCGGTCGGGAGAATCTCCGCTTCCCGAAAGAAATCATTCTGTTGGGCGGTGCACCGGGTTCGGGCAAAGGCACGAACACCGCGTTCATCGCGAAGACACGTGGACTAACCTGCCCACCGGTTGTGATCAGCGCGTTGCTGGACTCGCCGGACGCGCGCCGGCTCAAGGACTCTGGCAACATGGTGGGAGACCGAGAGGTCGTCGGACTGCTTCTCCGCGAGCTGATGAAGCCGATCTACCGCGATGGCGTTATTCTCGATGGTTTTCCTCGGACGAATGTCCAAGTCGAGTGCTTGAAGCTCCTCGTGGACAAAATGCACGGACTTCGACGGGAGTTTTTCAACTCTCCGCTCAGCATCCATTTTCGGCAGCCGACCGTTCACATCATGGTGTTGTTTGTGGACGAGAAGGAATCCATCGCCCGCCAGCTCAAGCGTGGTGCACAAACCCGGTTGCATAATGACGAGGTGCTGCGGACGGGTATCGGCGAGATGTTTGAAGACCGCGCGACGGACCATGACGAGGCCCTCGCCCAACGCCGCTATCGGGTCTTCAAGGAGCAAACGTGGGACGCGCTTCAATCGCTGAAGGAGATTTTCCACTATCACTTCATCAACGCCCAGGGGCCAATCGACGAGGTGGAGCAGAACATCCTCAAGGAGCTCGAATATCAGAGTACGCTCGAACTCGATCCGCGCACGGTTGATCGTTTACGAAGTCTGCCCGTCGCCAGTGAAATCATCGTTCACTCGCGGCAGGAACTCGTGAAACGCCTCGACAGCTACGAATTCGGCCAACCCGAACTTTTCTCCCAAGTCGTCACCTTCATTACCCGGAAAATCATGCCGATCGTTTTGCGGCATTCGATTTCAGGTGTCGCTCTGATCAATACCGAAGATCCCCTGCTCGAAGACGGGACCGCACTGGCGATGTTGATCGATGTGTTTTCTGAACGAGGCTACCACGCGGTCCTCGACGTCCATCGGATCGAGGTGCCGGAAAAATTCGATCTCAAGACCGGCGCAATCACCTGCCGGATCAAAAAAGTTTTCCGCATCCAGATCCGGTTCCAAGGCTCAGAAATCCGCCGCGGATAAAATGGCTCGGGTCGCGCGACTCGACGTCGGCGATCACTCGTACCGCAACGCTTCGATCGGATCGAGACGTGCGGCTTTCCACGCCGGGTAAAACCCGAACGTGACGCCGATGCCCGAACACACCAGGAGTCCCGTCACCGTCCAGCCCCACGGGAAAACCATGGCCGCATTGAGCAGCTTGGCTGCGACATTGCCGCCAATGACGCCCACCAATACTCCGGCCAAGCCTCCCACCATCGAGAGCAACACGGCCTCGATCAGGAACTGCGTGAGAATATTTTTCCGTTTCGCGCCGATGCTTTTACGGATTCCGATCTCCTTGGTGCGTTCCGTCACGCTGACGAGCATGATGTTCATCACGCCCACGCCCGACGCCAACAAGGCAATCGCACTGATGACAAATGCTCCCACCGCCACGATGCTCGCCACCTTGTTGAAAGACTCGATCAACGAATCGTTGGAGAAGATTTCGAAATCGTTTGGATCCTCGGGATTCAGTTTACGCACGAGGCGCATCGTCCCAATCGCGGTGTCCAACGTCGCTGGGAGCGAGGTTTGGTCTTTCGCCTGAACGTTCACGCTGATGGAGCGGCCGGTCCGACCATACGTTTCCAGGTACTGCGTGATGGGCGTCAGCGCATTATTGTCCTGGCTCTGTCCGAACGCCGATCCTTTCGGCGCCAGCAAACCCACAACCGTGTAGGTCTGGCCATCGATCCGCACCCGACGACCCAGCGGGTCTTCGTTGGGAAAGATTCTCTTCACAATGTCGTCGCCGATCACCACGACCGATCGACCGAACTCCACGTCGTCGGGGCCAATGTTTCGACCAGCCGATATTTCGAAATTTCGGCTGGAGATGAAATTCTCATCCGCGCCGATCAGTGCGACATCAGGATTCGTTCGCCGATCGTTGTAGCTGACCCGCCGGCCGCCGCGTCGCAGCACAAAACTCACATCCGCCGTGTCGCCCATCAGTTCTTTGAAGCGCGCGGCCTCGGCATAAGTGACGTCCCGACGGTTCGCGAAGCGTTGCCGCGGATCACTGAAATTAATCGCTGGATACTTCATGAACTGGAAGCTGTTCGCCCCGAGAACATTCAGCCCAGATTCGATATTCGAGCGGAGCGCCGTGATGACGGTCATCACGCCGATCACTGAAAAGACACCAACAGCGATGCCCAGCATGGTGAGCGCAGAACGCAGCCGATTGGCTGAAAGCGACGCCAGCGCGAGACGTAATGTTTCGCCGATGTTCATTCGTAGCGCAGTGCGACCACCGGATCGAGTTTACTGGCGGACCACGCCGGCGCGAACCCACTCACCACCCCGACGGTGAAGGCCGCTCCCAGCGCAGCGAGCACCAGGTTGACGGAAAAAACCAGAGGGAAGTTCGGAGCGATCACGGCAACGGCTTTCGACAGACCAACCGTCGTGAACAATCCGACGAGTCCTCCGATCACGCAGATGGCGACCGCCTCGATAAGAAACTGCAGCAGGATGGTACGGCGTCGGGCGCCGAGCGCTTTCCGTGTGCCGATTTCCTTGGTGCGCTCTTTCACGCTTACATACGTGATGTTCATGATCCCGATCGCGCCCACGAAAAGCGACAGGGCCGTGATCGCGAGACCGGCCAGAAAGATGCCGTTCTTGATCGGATCCAATTGAGCCCGGATGGTCCCCTGCTCGTTGATATCAAAGTCGTCCGTGTTTTCGGGTTTCAACTGGCGAACCCTTCGGATCAACCCGCGCAATTCATCGCGAGCTTCCGCCATTCGTGTCGCATCCACCTGCACGCGAATCTCACTGTCGTCACTCACTTTGAAGTACCGCCGATACGTCGTGATCGGCATCGCAATCATTGAGTCCCAGCTAAACAACCCCAGGAAACTTCCCTGCCGGGCTGCAACTCCCAAGACCTTGAAGTTCTGATCGCGAATGCGGACGGTCTTGCCCACGGCCGACTCATTCGGAAACAAGGCGTCAGCGACATCATAGCCGATGAAGGCAATGTTTCCTGCCGTCTGCGCTTCGAAATCGCTGAAGAAGCGTCCCTCTTTCACCTCAGACCGCGAGATTCTCGCATAATCTGCTGTCGTGCCGAGCGTCCAGATATTGTTCAACCGGTATTCGCCGCGGATGATTGTGGTGCTCCGATTGGCGGTGGGCACCGCAAGTTTCAACGCGGTGGTAGGGTTCGACGCAACGTACTCGTTGATCTGCCTGGCAAATTCGAAACGGATCGGACGCCGGTTGCGATACACCCACCAATCCTGTCCGCCCGCCCAGGGATATTTGCTGACGTAAAGCACGTCGTCGCCGAAACCCGAAAAACTTCGATCCACGCCCACATCAATCCCATTGATCGCCGTCCCCATTAACGTCACGGCAACGATGCCGATGATGACGCCGAGCGCAGTCAGAGCCGAGCGCAACTTGTTCGCCCGAATCTGCGCAAACGCGATCCGCAACGATTCCGTGAACTCGTAGTACAGGCGGCGCATGGTCCCTCCTAGATTGCGGGAGCGTCCGACTCGATCAGACCGTCTCGCAAGCGCACAATCCGCCGCGCATGCCGGGCAATGTCTTCCTCGTGCGTGACCACGATGATGGTATTGCCCTGCTCATAGAGCTGCTCGAACAGAGCCATGATCTCCACGCCCGTTTTGGAGTCGAGATTGCCCGTGGGTTCGTCAGCCAAAATAATGGAGGGTTGAGTGACCAACGCTCGCGCGATCGCCACGCGCTGCCGCTGTCCACCGGAAAGCTCATTCGGCCGGTGGTGCATGCGATCACCCAGACCGACGTTCGTCAGCGCGGTTTTCGCGCGTTCGATCCGCTCGTGCTTTGACAAACCCGCATAGATCAGCGGGAGCTCAACGTTATGCAGCGCGTTGGAGCGCGGCAGCAGGTTGAAGGTCTGGAAAACAAACCCAATCTCCCGGTTCCGAATGTCGGCCAGTTCGTCGTCGACCATGGACGCGACGTTCTTGCCCGAGAACTCATACCGGCCCGCCGTCGGCGTATCCAAACATCCCAGCATGTTCATCAACGTCGATTTTCCGGACCCCGACGGACCCATGATGGCGAGGTACTCGTTGCGCCGGATGTCCAGCGAAACGCCCCGGAGGGCGTGGATGGTTTCCGAGCCCATCTTGTAAAGCTTCGTCACGCCCTCGATCTCAATCACGAGCGAGCCGACCGGTCGGACTGCTCGTGCCATAGGTGCTGATACGGATGAAGAAGTCATGTTAGGGGCAGCGTAGCCGTCGAACCTCGCGTGGCGCGGAGGGGTCGGGGCGGCAAACGCCAGGGCTCATTTCTTCTCGGCTGCCTTCTTCGCATCCGGCGCTGGCTTGGGTTTCTCCAACCGGATCTTCGAGCCGTCTCGCAGCGTGCGAGTGATCGTGCTGAACGGACCGCTGACCACTTCGTCGCCCTCTTTCAGGCCCGATTTGATTTCCACATGCGTCGTGTCACCGATGCCAGTCTCAACGACCGTCATCTTGACCGTCTCACCGGTGCGGACGAACACCACGCGCTGGAGCGCCTCACGGTCGGTCCGCTCGCTTTCGCGTTGCTGCTTCTCGTTGATCGCAGCCGCTGCTCCATCGCCCTTCGTCTCGCGCGCCTTCTTCTCCCGGTCGCCGCTGAGCTGATCCAGGGTCTTGCTGCCTTCGCGACTGCGAACCGTGACCGACTGGATCGGAACGGCGACGACGTTCTCGACCGTGTGCGTTTCAATGTCGACGTTCGCACTCATGCCGGGACGGAGACTGACGTCTTTTTCAGAGACCCGGACCTTCACTTGGAAATTGGTGACTTCTTCCTGGGTATTCAGTCCCTGCGTTTTAGCGGCGGACGCGATTTCCTTGACCGTGCCGGAGAACTTGCGTCCCGGATACGCATCAATCGTCACGCGGACCTTGTCGTTCACCTTGACGTTGACGACGTCGTTTTCGTTCACGTTGACCCGAACCTCCATGTTATTGAGGTCCGCGACGCGCATGATCTCAGTGCCCGTGAAGCTGCCGGTCGCGACCACTCGTTCGCCGGCTTCGCTGCTCAGCGAGCTGATCGTGCCATCCAACGGGGCGTAGATGGTGCATTTCGAAAGGAGCTCATTCGACTGGGCCAACAGACCCTCGGTCCGTTTGATCTGCGCCAGAGCGTTGTCGTAGTTCGCCTCGGCGACCTCCAGTGTCGTCCGCGCAGCTCGCTGTTCGGACTCTGAGATAAGGTTCTTCGTGAACAGGCCGTCGCTGCGTTGGAAATCTTCCTGCGCCTTCAACAACTGCGCCTTGCCCTGGACGGCCGTCGCTTTCGCTGCGGTCAGATTGGCTGCCTGCTGTTCGACTTGGTAGCGGTAGTTGTCGGGTTTGATCTCCACCAAGAGGTCGCCCTTCTTGACCGGAGCTCCCTCACGCAAAGGCAGACGGATGATTTCACCGGAAACCTCCGGCGAGATCTTCACCTCAAGCTCCGGCTGGATCTTGCCGGTGGCGTTAACTAGTTGGGTGATCGACTTGATGACGGCCTTTTCGACCGTGACGGGAAGCCCCTTGTCTTTGCCTTTGGGACCATACTTGGCACCCACTCCTACTGCGATGAGCAGCAGGACGGTGCCGAGGATGAACCATTTCATCCTGGACTTTCGTTTGGGCCGGGCAGCGGCCGCTTGAGTCGGGGCGGGGGAAAGAGCGGAAACCGGATTCATAGATCAGTGGGTGCTAAGTAGAGGAGGCTTGGAAAACATCACGGTGATAGCAAGCGGCACCCTCGTTCCCCGAAAATACATGTGGAGGGGCCCACAACGACCCCTCCACACAACACAACTGATTACTACGAACGAGAGCCAATGAAGCCAGCGACCTGCCTGAAGAGAATGCCGATGCGATGAATCCTCGGGAGTCCGCGATAAAACGGCGAAGAAGATCGGTCGGATGGCAAACGTGATAGATGGGCGCGGTCACTGGGCGATAACACGACCTTCGCGCAAAAAGTTACATCAGTTTTTGATGAACGGACTCGACCGAGGATGGACGGGCTTGCCGGAATGCACTGTCCCCCTTTGCGCAGAACACACCGCGACAGGTGCGCGATGCCACCTCTCCTGAACGTTCGGACCCTTCACTCTGCGGCGCCCCTCCACTCTCTTCCTTGCCATGACGACGCTGGTCTCCGGTGCCGACACGCCAGCTTCCTCAGTTAACCCCCTGGCCATGCGCCGTTGCTGCCTATTATAGGCCGCGTTCGATCGGATCAAAGGACACTGACGGCGGAGCGGAAGAGGCGTTAACGCTCTTCCGTACGTTGACCGGCAAGGACCCTACGTTGAACCCTTGCTGAAGCGTCGCGGGCTCATGGACGAAGCGCCGGCCTCAAACCACTGACGCGTAGGGCTTTCATTGGTACACGGAAATCCGCGCTGATCTCGGATCGAATGGACGCCGCGTACCTACGGCTTGATCGGTCCTTCGCTCTTAAACCGTGGCTTGATCACGGAATTAACGAAGGTGCCCTTGGACGGCGCATCGAGTAACTCGCGGAAAATATAAACGGGCACGGGCGAATACCGGTAGATCGCGCCTCCCGTAAATTCAATTTCCACCACGCGCGTGGCGCGGTCGTAGCCCACTGAGTTGATCGTGTCTGAGTTCACTGCCTGCCGTCGCATCTGCCTTGTGACCTCGCAGTCACCACACCGGTTCGCCGAAAATTCCGCGCTCATCCCCTGAAACGCGGGTCAGGCGCAAACCATCCGACGCGAGGATCATGTCCGCACTTGGGCCGCCGCCTGCGGTCGAACACAGCGTCGCAATGGCATCCACCTCTCTTTTCATCCACTCAGCTGCGGCAAACACACGATGAACTTCGGCGCGTGGATGCTCGTGCTCGGCGCCTTGCTGCTGGTAATGGCGCTCATTCAGCCGTCGATCCAGCGGCTCCCCGTTACCGGCACCATCGTCTATCTTTTGATTGGCATCGCGTTCGGACCGAAAGGACTCGGCATCATCCAAATCGACCCGGTCGCGAAGGCGTCCTGGCTCCTGCATGCAACCGAGCTGGCCGTGATTGTTTCTCTGTTCACGGTTGGAATGAAACTACGGCTCCATCCTGGCGCCCGCCGTTTGCGTCCCGCGATCTGCCTCGCCTCCGTCTCCATGCTCATCACCGTCGCGCTCCTCACGCTCGCCGGCTTCCTGCTGCTTCATCTCAGTTGGGGCGCTGCCCTTTTGCTCGCCGCAATTCTCGCACCGACCGACCCGGTACTCGCGTCCGACGTGCAGATTCAAACGCCACGAGACGACGACAAAGTCCGTCTGACTCTGAGCGCTGAAGCAGGCTTAAACGACGGGACCGCTTTCCCGTTTGTCGTGCTCGGGCTCGGCCTGCTCGGCCGATTCGACTTGGGCCGTGGCGCCTGGCACTGGCTGCTCATCGACGTGACATGGGCCGTCCTCGGCGGGCTTCTGATTGGTGGCGGACTCGGATATGGACTGGGCCGGCTGTTGCTGCGGGTTCAGGCGCGGAGATCAAAAGCGATCGCGTTTGGAGAATACCTTGTGCTCGGGCTGATCGGCGTGTCGTACGGGGCGGCCATTCTGGCTCATGCGTATGGCTTCCTCGCCGTTTTTGCCGCCGGCCTTGCCTTGCGCGCCGTGGAGCGAATGGCGAGCCCAACGGACGCCGTACTCGATCGAAACATGGCCGCTGCGTCGGGCGATGAACTCGCCGCCAATCCCAAAACTGCCCCCGCGTACTTCGCCGGCGTGCTGCTCGCCACGAATGAGCAGCTCGAGCATTTGTTCGAAGTCGGCATCGTTTTGATTGTCGGCGCCATGTTGATGTCGACGGGTTTCTCGCTTGAGGCGCTGTGGTTTGCACCGCTGCTGTTCCTCGTGATCCGACCCATCGCGGCGTTACCCGTTTTGGCGATCGGACCATTTTCAAAAAGTGAGTTTGGCGCCATCGCGTGGTTCGGGATCCGCGGCATCGGTTCTCTCTACTATCTCATGTTCGCGATCGAACAGGGACTACCCGAGGGCCTCGCTCGTCGCATCGCGTCACTCACCCTGACGATCATCGCGCTCTCGATCGTGATCCACGGGGTATCGGTTACGCCGTTGTTCGAACGTTACTCGCAGCTGAAAAAAAGATCCGCCAGAAGGGCGAGCGGTTCGCAACGTTCGGATTGATCGCCAAACTCTGATCAGCTGCTTGCATTGATCAGGAGCGGAAACACGCTTGCGCGCATGAAAATGAGTCGGGTTGTCCTTGGCGCCGGCGACGGGTTACTCGACCGCGTGCTCTGCGTTCTGGGCACCGTGGCGTTTTCTCAAATGCCCGAATTCATGCAGCAATACCTCCAGCGACTCGGTGGTCATCTGGACGAGGCGCGGCGACAACTGGCTCAATTTCGCAATGTCGCCGAGCAGTCCGGCCTAACTCTCGACCGCTTGATCACGCAGACCGGAACGAATTCAGATCCAGCCGTTGCGAAGCTCGGTGGTGTCATGACGCAAGCTGTCATCCGCGTGGAGGAATTACAGTCGGCGCAAAGCGCCCTTGAGAGCGCCTCGGTCTGGAGCCGGCCCTTCGTGTTCATGCGCAACGTCGATTCCGAAATCGCGCGCGCTACGTGGGCAATCTTCAAACCTGCCGTGCCGACCACGGTGGAAGGTTTGGTTTACGCCCTGCTCGGAATGTTCGTGCTGCTGACGATTTATCACGCCGGGATCCGTTATCCGATCGCGCGTGTGGCTCGTCTTCGCCGCCCGCGTCATCTCTCGCCCGCGTACTAGTTGCCCGCGCCATGCTCGTCGGCCAGCGCGCGCAGCTCGACTCGTTCATCTGCATCTGAAGACGGTTCAACGGCCCGTTCGTCTCAAACCGTTTGCCACGGTGGGCACGCTCTTCAACAACGCGCGGATGACATGGCAACGGTTGCTCCTCGTGGCGGCGGTTTTTGCGCTCGACGTAATAGCAAGCGCCGGCGCGGCTGAACCCCATGTTGCCGCGCCCGACGATTTTCTCGGAATCTGGACGGGGGAAATCACGGCGCCCAACGCCACCACGCGAATCGGCCTGAATTTCTTGCGCAGCGAAAAAGGAATTTCGGTCCGCATGGATTTTCCCGAGATGTTTCTCCACAACGTCAACTTCGGGCCGGCGCAAATCGAACAAGGCACGCTCCGCTTTCCGCCTTTCAATCTCTGCCTGGCTATTCAGGGCGACGAGCTGCGCGGCACATTCGGATTGGCCGGTCTTCCCGTGCAACTGCGGCGCGGTGGGGAATTTTCCACAGCACCGTTGGCGCCAAACCTGCCACCCGCACCACGGCCCCTTTGGACGACATCTCTCGGAGCTCCGGCCTGGGCGAGTCCGACCGCATACGACGGATTCGTCTACGTCGCCACCATCGACGGAGTCGTCCACGCCGTGCGCGCTACTGACGGCACGGAAATTTGGAAGTGGAGCGGTCCTCATCCGTGCTATGGCGCTGCGCTCGTGACGTCGACGAGTCTGTATCTTGTAGATGAGCAGTTCGATCTGGTCGCGCTGCGACGCGATGACGGGGCGCTCGAATGGCGGATTGCGCTTTATGACAAATCGTTGTCCGGGCGAGCTCCGCCCGCGGACGAAACCTTCAATCATCGCACCACCACTCCCGTGCTCGACCAGCACGGCAACCTCTACGTCGGCTCCGCTGATGGGAACGTGTATTCAGTTCGGGCGGACACCGGGGCGATTCGTTGGCGCATTGTCGCCGGGACGAAAATCTTTGCCCCGCTTACTTTGGTCGCGGACCGTCTGGTGGTGCCGGGCTTTAATGGCGACCTCATCACGTACGATGTTCAAACCCAGGCTCAACTCAGCCGTGTGAAGCTCGGCGGACCGCTGGTGTCACAACCGATCATCGTCGGCGACCGGGTCGTGATCGGAGCACGCGACTACATGCTCTATGGAATCGACGCACCCTCCGGCACGCTCGCCTGGCGCAATTCGTTTTGGTTTTCCTGGGTCGAGTCTACCCCGACACTCGCGGACGGCCTCCTCTACGTGGGGGGTTCAGATTACCGCCGGATCTCCGTGCTCGAGCCAACCTCCGGTCGCGTCGTCTGGGCCACTGATGTGTTTGGCTTGAGTTGGGGTTCGCCCGCTGTAACTGACACCACGGTGTTCGCGGGAACGTGCGGTCAAACGATTGCCGGCACCGTCATCAAGCACACGGGTGGAATTGTTGCGCTGGACCGCGCCAACGGACACGTCCGCTGGCGCTACTCTTGTCCCGAGATATCCGGCGCGAAGTTCATCGGCTTCGCTGGCTCGCTCGTCGTCGTCGATGGTCGCGTCATAGGTGCGGGACTCGACGGCGTACTCGTCGCGTTTTCGGCGAACTAAGACATCAGCCACATGCAGCGGTCTTGCGGCAGCAAATAGGTTCCAGCGAAGTGCCTGGTGAAGGTTGGGCCGAAGGCGAACCCATCGGAGGGTTGTTGGTCTACGGGCACACCCCAAGGGCTCACTATGAAAACAAAAATCCCCACCCTCGCCCTCACGTTAGTCGCTCTGACCGTGCATACGCCTTCGGCCTTTGCGCAAGCCGCCGGAGCCGCATCGGGTGCAGCACAAAACGCTGCCGCCGCGGCGAACCAAAACGCCAACGCGGCCAGCCATGCGGCCAACGCCGCGGCCGCCAATGCTTCGGCTGGCGCTCAAGCATCCGTCGCGCACAGTCCAGCGGCCACAGGCGCGACATCGAGGGCCGCGGCTGCAACGACCGCGGCAGGTGCCACCATCCCGACAACCAAGGGAACGGTGAACGCGGGTGTGGCCAACTCCGCAACCGTACCCGGCAATCGAGCGAACGACCCGACGATGACCGTGAATGGAAACGGTCGTGGCTCTGCGGCCGGCGCGGGCGTTGACAGCGACGCTCAACTCTCGGCCTCGCTCAACAGCCAGGCAACGGCCGCGCATATTCGGAACGCGACCACCGCGAACCGCGAAGAGTCCTTCAAGGAAGTTGAAACCGGAATCGCCAGTGCCAAACGCTCTCTCGCAGGAATGCGTTCTGCCAACAACGCCCCTGACAAAGCAGGCCGGGTCCAACTGAAAGCAGCGGCCGAAGAAGTGCGCTCGCTCGAGAAAACGCTCCGCCAAAGTTTGAGTGACGCACGACATGCCACCGGAAATGACGTTGCAGCCGCGCAGGCAAAATTAGCGGCCGACTACGAAGCCTATCTCGCCGCTGTCGCGCGGAACCAAGCGTCGGTCAGCGGATCCGTGGCCGCGCCTGTCGACCCAAAACGATAACCACGTCGGGCTCCGAAGTCCGATTACGGTGTCATGCATCGGCCGCGCGCCGTCCAGCGCGCGGCGATTCCGGGCCAGCCCGTTCGACTCCCCAACTCGCACCTGCTTATGAAATCATTCCTTCGTCTCGTCTTCTTGTCTGTACTCGCGGCCGTTCCTTCCCTCTTCGCGCAAACCACGACAACCGAAACGCCCTCCGTGCTGAAGCTCGGCGTGGGTTTCGACTATAGCAGCGGAAAATACGGATTCAGCCAATCCACCGAAGTGTTCTCCGTGCCACTGAACCTGTCATTGGATCGCGATCGCTGGACTTTCAAAGCCACGCTGCCGTACATCACAATCAAGGGGCCAGCGAGTGTGGTCACCGGAACCGGTGCAGCCAGCGGAGCTCCGGCACGCCCCACCACTCATTCGGAATCAGGCATCGGCGACGCTATGCTCTCCGCAACATTTCACGCCCGACCTGTTCCGGGCGAACTGAATGTCGATGTCACCGGGCGCGTGAAATTCGGCACCGCTGATGAAGGCAAAGGACTCGGAACCGGAGAAACCGATTACTACACGCAGGTCGATCTGTATCAAAACTTCGGCACGATCACGCCATTCGCCACCCTCGGCTACCGATTCCTCGGCACAAGCACTGTGTTCCCCCTCAAGGATGGATTGTATGCTTCCGCTGGCGCGGCATTTCGGGTTTCCGAGAAAACCGTGGTGGGCGCCGCCTATGATTGGCGGAGCCGGATAATTGATGGAGCGAGCAACGGCACCGACGGCATTGCCTTCGTTTCCACCAGTCCTAACGAACGGTGGAATCTGCTCGGCTATGTGATCGTTGGCTTCAATGAAGCGAGTCCCGACTATGGCGTGGGCGGGCTCGTCACGTACAAGTTTTAACCTCACGTCCCGCGGGAAATTATTGGGGGATTTCCCTAATCGTGGGTGATAGAACCCCGACCATAGCCCGAGATAATCCGACCGCGGGGATCAGGCGGTTACCTGAAATCTGCGTGTCCAAGCCACAGGTTCATTGCGGCCCGTAACTCGCGCGAGACGTTTTATCGCCGCCCGGTCTCTCTATGTCGCTTACGGTGTGAGAGCTGGGTCCGCTCGCGGTTCGCAAATGATCTCCTGGTCGGAAATCGATGCTTATCAGGGGCAATTTCTCCCAGGATCGGGACGCCGATTCCACTGAACTTCGAACGGCAAAGCGGTCTAATCGCGTCAGACCCCCTGTGTTTAACTGTGAAAAAATTTAATCGCCGCCACGTCTCATTTTTAGCCCTCGCGTCGCTCATCGGACCTGCCGCGTTCGGGCAGTCTCAAACGGGCGGGATGCAGGGTGCCACATCCGCCAGTACGGCTGCTCAAGCTGCGCAGAATGCAGCGAAAGGCGCGGCCGCAGCTGCGTCGCATGCCGCGAAGATGGCCGCAGCGGCGGCCGCGAAAGCGGCATCAAACGCGGCGAATGCAGCGACCACGGCCTCGACGGCGGGAACTGCGGCGAGTAACGCTTCCAACGCGGCCGGTGCCGCGGCGAATGCCGCTACGTCTGCCACAAATGCGGCGACGGCCGCCGGCAACGCTGCTGGTGCTGCCTCCACCGCCGCGAGTGCGGCCACTTCCGCAAATAACGCCGCAACGGCCGCCAGCAATGCCGCTACGACCGCGGCCAACGCTGGTACTGCTGCGACGAGCGCTGTGAACGCCGCCGGTGCCGCGTCAAATGCAGCGAACGCAGCGACAACCGCTGCAAATGCGGGCACCGCTGCCACGAATGCTTCTAATGCTGCCGTTGCTGCCTCCAATGCTGCCGGCGCCGCCGCCACCGTCGCCGACGCGGCCACCAGTGCGGCCAATGCGGCGAATGCCGCTACGTCGGCGAGCAACGCTGCGACCGCGGCTGGAAACGCCGCCACAGCGGCGTCTAACGCAGCAAACGCGGCCACCACCGCGGCGAACGCCGGCACCGCTGCCACCAATGCTTCGAATGCGGCCGGTGCTGCCTCCAATGCCGCCAACGCTGCGGCGAACGTTGCTGATGCAGCCACCAGCGCGGCCAACGCTGCGAATGCCGCTACGTCAGCCAGCAATGCTGCGACCGCCGCTGGAAATGCTGCCAAAGGGGCGGCCACAGCCGCGTCAAACGCCGCGAACGCAGCCACCACCGCCGCGAGCGCCGGCACCGCTGCCACCAATGCTTCGAATGCGGCCGGTGCTGCTTCCAACGCAGCCAACGCCGCCGCCACCGTCGCGGACGCGGCCACCAGCGCGGCCAACGCCGCGAATGCCGCAGCCGCAAGCGCAAGCAACGCCGCGAAGGGAGCGGCGAGCGCTGCGTCCAATATCGCGTCGGCCGCCACCTCCACGTCGATGGCAACGAACGCCTCCAAGGCCGCAAGCTCTTCTGCCGACGTCGCGAGTGCTGCGGCAAACGCGGCCGACGCGGCGGCGAATGCTGCCAGCGCGGCCAGCTCTGCGTCCAACGCCGCTACGGCCGCAAAAACCGCGGCGGGTGCAGCTGCCAACGCGGCCAATGCGGCAACGACCGCCTCGAGTGCCGGCGACGCAGCCAAGAGCGCGTCTAACGCCTCGAACGTCGCCAGCGCCGCAGCATCTGCGGCAGACTCCGCCGCAAACGCAGCCACGTCCGCCAGTACCGCAGCAAAAAGTGCCGCAAATGCGGCGAGCAGTGCGGTGAAAGCCGCAACCTCCGCCGGCACCACTGGCTCCGTCGCTGCCAATGCTTCGTCCGGCGCAGACGCGGCATCGAACGCAGCCTCCGCTGCAGATAACGCATCAAACGCTGCCTCCAATGCGAGCAACGTGGCCAAGAACGCCGCCGCTGCCGTGTCTGCCGTCGCGAACGCCGCCAAGGGCGCAAGCCCAGCCGCTTCCACCTCCGGTGACGTTGCAGCTAACGCGGCGACATCGGCAGGCAACTCGGCCTCAAACGCATCCTCCTCTGCTGAGGCTGCAAAAGCAGCGACCAACGCGGGCAATGCCGCGAAAAACGCTGCGGGCGCTGCGGCGAAGGCGGCTGATGCCGCCACTGCGGCATCGACGACCGGTGCTAATGCATCGGATACGGCGAGCACCGCCACGGCCGCCGGCAATGTCGCGTCGGCCGTAACCGCGGTTACGCCTGCCGCAACGTTCGTCACTCCGCCGCCGACGGTCGACTCGGTAAAATCGTCTCAAACCGCCACCACTTCCGCCAGTAACGCGGCAAACTCGGCGACGGTATCATCGCCGTCGCCGGTGAACCTGAGCACTCCCGCCAGCACCTCTCCGGTGGCAAGTTCGAGCGTTGCGACTACGCCTGCCTCCGTTTCCGCGTCTTCGGTTCCCAACGCTGCGCCAACTCCGGTTGCGGCCACTCCCGCGCCCGTGACGCCGGCCCCAAGCGCAGAAAAGTCTTCTGTGACGAGCACGCCGGCCGCCCCGGTTGTGGCCGCTGCAACACCCGGAACAAACACCCCTCAGGCCGGCGCCAGCCCCGTCGCAAGTACAGACGTCGGGATTTCTCCGCCACCATCGAGCTCGCCGACCAGCTCGCCGACACCCGCCGGATCGACGGTCTCAACTCGATCCACCGATTCTGCCGATAGCACGCGCAACGCCACCACCTCGGAAGTCATCGACGCGCTCACCGTTCCGGTTCAAACCGGTCAGTTGCGCGACATCGAATACAGCCGGCTTAAGGCTGTGTTGTCCCAATTAAAATCTGGGCTCGACGCGAGTTCTCATTCGCTCGTGCAACTCCGGCGCGCTGCGAAGGAGACGTCGCTTCCCATTCAAGATCGAAGCCAGTTCGATTTCGCTTACGCCCAAGTTCGCGCCTGCGAAGTGGCGCTGCGGTCGAGCATCGAGCAGGCGAGTGATGCTCAGGAGGCATCCGCCGCGGAACTGCTGGCAAAGGTCGCCGCAAACTACGACGCCTATGCTCACGCCGTGTCAGTTGCCAAAGTGGTCGCGCAAAACTTCCTCGCGGACAATTCCGGCGCTCGGCGCTCCAGCGCGGAATGAGCTCTTTCGACGCGTCGGCGTCGAACATTGAGGACTTCGTTCGTTGAGTAGGAGCGCAAGGTTGCGCGGGTTGCACCTCGGGGTTGGGCCTGTTTGATGTCCCAATGAAGCAAAAGCGCTGGCTACCTCTCGGCCTATTCTTGGTCCTCGCCTTCGCCGCGGCTGCGATCGGAGGTCTGGCCACGATGACCACGGTCGAGACATGGTACCCGAACCTGCGCAAACCGGAGTGGTCTCCGCCTCGTTGGATATTCGGTCCCGTCTGGACTCTGCTTTATATTTCAATGGCGGTATCAACGTGGCGCGTCTGGCGCACAGGGAATCCGCTCGACGCACGTCGAACGGTCTCGCTCTACAGTGCTCAGCTCACGTTGAATGCTCTCTGGTCGATCCTTTTCTTCGGTCTGCGCCAACCCGGCGCGGCATTCGCAGAAATCATTGTCCTCTGGGCGGTTTTGGGCGTCATCCAATTTCGTTTTTGGCGCGCAGACCGCCTGGCCGCGTTGCTATGGTTGCCTTATGTTGCGTGGGTCAGCTTCGCGGCTGCGCTCAACGGCGCCGTTTGGTCACTTAACCGCTAATCGTCGCGGCGTCGGGAATGACGTATTTAAAAACTGCCCACCAGTGGCAAACGCTGCCGGCGAGAACGAACACGTGCCACACCGCATGATGGTAAGGAAGCCGCTTCCAAAGGTAAAACACCGTGCCGCACGTGTAGAAGAGCCCGCCAATCACGAGGAGCCAGACGCCGGGCATCGGCAGGACGGCCATGACGGGTCGGAGCACCAAGAGCACAAGCCAGCCCATCCCAACATAGATCAGGGTGGAGAAGATGCGGAAATGTCCGGCGAACCAAAATTTCAGCGCCATTCCGACCAGTCCGAGCGCCCAGATGATGGCGAGCAGGGACCATCCCCATGGCCCTCGCAAATTGACCAACAGGAACGGAGTGTAGGAACCGGCGATGAGCAGAAAAATCCCGGCATGGTCCACCTTCCGCCACCGTTGCTTCATCTCCGCGTCGCGACACGCATGGTACAATGTCGACGTAACGTACAGGAGCACGAGTGCAGCGCCGAAAATTCCGCAACCCAGAAGGTGCCATCCGTCTCCATTTTCGGCCGAGGCCGCCATGAGCAGCACCAGGCCCGCCACGCTGAGGACCACACCGAAGCCGTGAGTCAGGATGTTCGCCCGTTCTTCCGCGACGCTGTAGACGGACATGGGCGCGTGACCGCGGATCGTCGCTCCTGACATCCGTACATCAACTCCGTCGACGCCCATACGTGAACGGATCTGATTCGGCGTGCCAATGCGAGCGAACAGCGCGAAGCGCCTGGCTGGCTTCATTCGCCGCGCCCTCCGGAAAAAGCCGTTCGTTTACGCCGTTCCTCGAGCGCACCGTTCCTCCACGAGAATTCAAGGTCAGGCTCATGCACCGCTTTACTGACAGCGCGAATCGTCGTCGTTCCCGTTAAACTTGCGACGATGGATCGGACTCGACTCCACCCGGTCCAGCTCGTTTCGCTCGCCCGCTGTCTCCCCGCTGCCCTACCTCCCCGTGAGTTCCTCCCCATCGCCTGAAATAATCAACGCGGCCCGCGCGGCGTATGAATATTTGTCCGCCGTCGATGAGCCTCCGACTCAAGCGGCCGACGTCGTAATCGGATTCGGGACATTCGACCTTCAGCTCGCAACGTATTGTGGAACGTTGTACGCCGAAGGTCGCGCTCGTCGCATCGTCTTCACCGGCGGGGTGGGGGCTGGATCCGCTGACCTGGGACAACCGGAAGCGGTGGCGTGGCTCGATGAGCTGAGGCGCTCGTTTCCGCAAATCCCGATGGTCGACGTGTTGATCGAGACCCGTTCCACCAACACCGCTGAAAATGTGCGGTTCACTGCGGCAATGTTGGCGGCGGCCGGACCAGACTGGGCTATCGGATCCGGCGTGCAGCGTGCCTTGATCGTGGCTTCACCTTCGCGGCTGCGCCGGGTCAAGCTTACGCTCCAACACCTCCAACCCGAACTGGTGACGCATCGCTCTCTGCCACCTTCCAGCTTTGGGCGCGAGCGGCACCTTTATGAGGAGAAGGGCTTCGATTACTTCTCGCACCTCACCGGCGAACTTGACCGGCTTGCCACTTATCCTGCGCGGGGCTGGATCGCCGCGGTGCCACTGCCGGCATCGATCGCGGCCGCCCACGCCCTCTTGCGCTCAGGCGACTTGGGCGGCTGAATCTTCTTCCTCCACCACGACCTCGGGCGGTGGGGCAAACCGGATCGCCGCAAATCCCGCGAGCAAGAGCACGCCGCAGACGATCATGAACCACTCGCCGTGTTCGGCGTAGAAACTGTTATGTCCGACCCATCGGCCATCACGGGTCACGGTGAGCGTTTGCGTACCGCGAAAGTAAATACTGCCGACGTCGTTAAGGAGCGTCGCACGGACGTTGCCGAATTCGTCGATCCATCCACTCCAGCCACCATTGCCACAACGCAGCACCGGGCGGCGCGTCTCGACCGCGCGGAGCACCGAGTGCGCCGCATGCTGGGTCGCTGCGCCACTTTCGCCATACCAGGCGTTGTTGGTGAGAACAGCGAGAAAGTCGCTGCCCGCGAGCGCGCTGCTGCGCGCGAGCGACGGAAACACGTCTTCGTAGCAAATCAATGGACCAATCGTGACAACGGATTTTGGCAGCGAAACCGTCAAGGGGGAGGAGTCGCGGCCCGGCGTGAAATCCTCATCTCCCACCGGGACAATCTTCGACAGCCACCCGAGCAACGGGCGCAACGGCACAAACTCGCCGAAGGGCACCAGGTGTCGCTTGGCATAAAACGTCGTCTGCGTGCCAGTGATCGGATCAACCGCGATCGCCGCATTGTACCACGCTTCCTTCGCCGTCCCCTTTTCTTCCACCGCGATCGAGCCAATCAATAACGGCACCTTGGCGCGCTGAGCCACGGATTCAACGAAGGCCTTGGCTCCCGCATCGCCTATTACCGCCCATGGGGTGCTCGCCTCCGGCCACAGAATCAAATCCGGCTGCATCGCTGCGGCCGCAAGCGTCGTCTTTTCCAGCACGTCCAAGATCCCCGGCCCTTTGGCGGGATCCCACTTCACGTCTTGGGGAATGTACGGTTGAACAAAGGCGACGCGCGCCAGTGGAACCGTGTACTGCCCGCGATTAAACGTCTCGCGCACGTGAACACTCAGGCACGCCATGAGTAGAAACAGCGCAAAGAGAAATTCCGGACGGCGGAAGTTCCAGCCCCCCTTGCCTTCGACGATGAGGCTATGCGCCATCGCGGCGAAACCGATGTTCATCGCCACCAGCACAAACGAAATTCCTCCCGATCCCGTATAGGCGGCGATCTGCAGGATACTCGAACGTTCCCACTGACTGACCGCCAATGGCAGCCAGGGAAACCCACCGAGCAACCAGGTCCGGGTCCATTCGATCACCACCCACAAACCGGCCAGTGCGACCAATCCCATGAGGCGCGTGAGCGTAGGCCGACCCAGCATTCGTGGCATGGTCCACCACGCCGCGAGATACCAAATGCCAACCCAGGATCCGACCACGGGCCCGAGCATCAACAGCCCTCCCCACGTAACATAATGTATCCAGCCCAGCAGGATCGTCCAGGCAACCGCTTGGGCGGCGAACATCGTCCAGACGAATAACTTCAACGAGGGGCGGCGATACGCCCAGAAAATAGCCGGCGCCAGCATCGCATACGCGAACTCGGGCGTGTGAAACGGCGGAAACGACACGACGGTCAGGACGACCGTGGCGACGAAAACCGCCAGAGCCGAGAACGCCGTCGCGTGCCGCTCCATCAGCGAGGGAGCAGGCGCGTAAATGTCAGTGCTGGTTTCAGACGGCATGAAGCGCGAACTTCAACCATACGCCTTCTGCGCTCAAGCAGATTGCCTGTTTTGGCGGCGGGTAATCCAAGGGCGTCGCTAATTGGGTGCGATCGGCGGCACACTTCCCACCCGCCGAACAAACGGGGGTGACGTCTCGTCCGCTCCGAGCATTGCCGCGGGACCGTTGGCGTCCGTTGGCTGGTGGATCACTTGGATGGTATTGAACGCGAGTTGAATGTGGCGCCTGGACTCAAGCTCCGCGATGAGCCGCCGGTTGATGCGGTTTCGGGTTTCAGAATTTTTCCGGAAATGGGCGACGTAGAACAGACTCAACGTCACGCCACTATCGGCGATGTGCGTGAGGACCTTCGGGCGATAGTCGGCATCGGCAACGCCGTACCGCTTCTGCATCGAGGACGCGGCCCGCCGGGCTTCCTCGAACTGTTCTTTGGTCTCCTCGGTCAGTACCCGCTCGAACAAGGCAATTGCACTCGCGACCGGTGTGCTGAAGGTAATCGTCAGATCGATTTTCCCCCAGATGTAAGGGTGTCCGTACGTGAAGTTGAACACCTTGTTCTTGAAGATGAAATTATTCGGCAGAACGATCACGCGTCCCGTTGGCTGGTCGGTCCCGAGCCAGCCATTGATCTCAATCAGCGTTGTACGTAGAAGCTGGATATCGATCACGTCACCGCGCGAGCCATCGATTTCGAGACGATCACCGATGCCGAACTTGCCGCCGGCCATGATCGCACACCACCCCGCGACCGATGTACAAACGTCCTGGAGTGAAATCACGAGCGCGGCGCTCACGATGCCAAGCGTCGCCACGATCGTCGAAAGATCATCGAAGAGAAAACCTGCGAAGACCGCCACCACGAGCAGGACGACCAAGTAGCGGGTCAGGCGCCGCGCCATGAAGAGCGACTCGTCTCGAAAGGCGAGTGGCAGTAGCAGGTAGCTCGCCACCAACTGTAATGCGATCAGGGTTCCAAGCGCAACGGACGGCCAGCGCAAGCGCCGGACATACGTGGCCTTCAAACGGGCGAAATTTTCCTCTTCGAACGAGGCTTTCAGCGTCGTCAACTCCTGCCGCAAGAGCACCGAATGCTGCATTGATTTGATCGCCTCGACCTGGCGTTCCAACACCGGCAGACGCGCGCCGAGCGTCGCCTTTTGGTTTCTTTGCTGCGCAAGCAGACGGTCGACCCGTTCATCGCGGCGGAAGAAGCCCGTTTGTTTTTCGAGCAACGCGAGCTCCTCATCAAATTTCGCCAGCTTCTGGCGCGACAGCGCGAGCGCATCCTGGCTCACCTGCAACTTCTGTAGAATGTCGGTCGCCGCCGCGTTCAACTGACCTCCCACTTTACGTTCCGTGCGGGCGCGGGTGTAACTTTCGAAGAGAATTCGCAGCGAAGGCTGATCCGCCGAAAGATCCGCCGCGTGCATGCGTTCTTTCAGCTGGGCTGTGTCCTGGGCCAGCTGCGCGAGTTCCTCGGCCGCTTCGCGCTCGAGTGCAATGGCCCGCAGTTCTTCATTCTTCGTCGCCAACCTTTCCTCCAGATCCACCTGTCGATCGGCCGCCACGCCCAACTGCCCGCGCATCGCGGCAAGTTGCGTCTCGAGTTGATCGCGTTCACGGGCGGCGAGCCGTCGCTCGGCCGCCAGCTCCGTCAACCGCGCGGTCGGTTCGTCCGGTGACACGTCGACGCTCCGCAATTTCTCCCGCAGCTGATCGAAGGTGTTGCTGCCCCGACTGATTTTCAGCGCGCGCTCCCGCGTATCCAGATCTTGGCGCTCGTGAAGGATGCGTAGCTCTTCATGAAGGCGATCCAACTTCTCATTGAGGCGCGCCTTCTCCGACGCGTCCTTGGTCGCTGCGACCACCGTCTCCAACGTCTTCACCTGTTCGGTCAAGCCCGTGATCCGATCGTCATCCAGCGCTCCGAAGGCCGAGACGACGGCGAGCAACCCAATCATAAACAGCGAGCGACGCCCGCGTAAGCTCAACCCAGAGTGAAAGGGATCCACTCACCGAGTCTCGGGGAATTCCCGATCATCGACAAGCGGATCTGTCGGTGCCGACCGAGCCACCGGATCGGACCCCGGTCGACTCGAGGTCGCAGCTCACTTACCGTGGCACTGCTTGAACTTCTTCCCGCTGCCGCAAGGGCAAGGATCGTTGCGGCCGACTTTCGGCAACTCGCGGCGAATCGTCACTTTCGGCAACTGAACCTCGGCGGGTGCGCTGGGCTCTTCGACCATCGCGGAAGCGGTCGAGCCGCCGCCGGTCACGGCCATACGCGTCGATGTCGCTGGCACGCCGACCGGCGCCGGTGCCGGCAGGTCCGCTGGGCCAACGGCGCGAGCCGTGCGGCTCAAGAGCGCGAGCATGTTCTCAAAGGACTCGAGGTTGGAGGCACTGCGGAACAAGCCGGTGCAAATCTGCAGCCGCACGTTGTTCATCAATTCCTCGAAGAAACGGTAAGCCTCGCTCTTGTATTCGACGAGTGGATCCTTCTGGCCGTAGCTGCGAAGACCGATGCTCTTGCGCAGGTCTTCCATCTCGGTAAGATGTTCCTGCCAGTGGTGATCGATCGCGTTGATGACCACGTACCGCTCCAACGAACCGAGCGCTTCGGGAATTTCGACGGACTCTTTCACCGCGTACGCCGCCTTGATTCGATCCAGGAGCTTTCCGGCCATCGCATCAATGTCACCGCTACCAATCTCCTCTGGACGGAGACCGATCGGAAAATGCGCGTTCACCCAACCGACGACATTCTCCATCGCGGTCTGGGTCTGGCCGGCTCGTTCGCCGAGACCCGCCACTTCCAACCGGTTGACCAGCTCCTCGTGGATTTGCTCGAAGATGATATCCTTTGGCCGGTCCGTATGGATGGCGCCATTGCGAATTCCATACACGACCTCGCGCTGCTGATTCAGCACGTCGTCGTATTGCAGCAACCGTTTGCGGATGGAGTAATTCTGCTGCTCAACTTTTTTCTGCGCGGACTCGATCGAGCGATTCAGCCATGGATGTTCGAGCTCCTCCCCTTCCTGCATCGAACCTTCCATCAACCGCGACGCGAGATTCCCCTGCAGGAACAACCGCATCAGATCGTCTTCAAGCGAGAGGAAAAACTTCGTCGTGCCCGGATCGCCCTGACGTGAACAACGGCCGCGGAGCTGGCGGTCGATGCGCCGTGATTCGTGCCGCTCTGTGCCGACGACATACAAACCGCCGAGCTCGCGAACGCCCTCGCCGAGTTTGATGTCCGTACCACGACCAGCCATGTTCGTGGCGATCGTCACTGCTCCACGCTGACCAGCGCGGGAAACGATTTCGGATTCCTGCTGGTGAAACTTCGCGTTCAGCACCGTGTGAATGACGCCGGTCCGCTTGAGCATCCGCGAAAGCACTTCGGAGGATTCGACGGACACCGTACCAACCAGCACCGGCTGGCCACGCTTGTTCGCCGCTTCGATTTCCTTCACCACGGCCGAGAACTTGTCGCGACGTGTTTTGAAAATGGAGTCGTTCCGATCGACGCGAATGCATGGCTTGTTGGTCGGGATGACCTGTACGGCCAGACGGTAGATATCGTTGAATTCCGTCGCTTCTGTTTCCGCGGTGCCGGTCATGCCGGCCAGCTTCTCATACATGCGGAAATAATTCTGAATCGTGATCGTCGCATACGTGCGCGTCTCGCGCTCGATCATCACGCCTTCCTTGGCTTCGACAGCTTGGTGCAATCCATCGGACCAACGGCGGCCAGGCATGACGCGCCCGGTGTTCTCGTCGACGATCATGACCTTTCCTTCCTGCACCACGTACTCGACGTCACGCTCGTAAAGCGAATAGGCGCGGAGCAGTTGGGAAATCGCGTGGATGTCCTCAGACACCACCGAGTACCGCTGCTGGGCTGCGAGCTTCTGGGCTTCACGATCCTCCGGCGTCGTCGCCGTATTTTTGTCAAGCTCGCTGAACTCCGTCGCCAAGTCGGGCAAAACAAACGCGTCCGGATTATCCGGCCGAAGCTGCGTGCGCCCGATCTCCGTCAGATCGGCTTGATGCTGCCGCTCGTCGATCACGAAGAGCAGCTCCTCCTTCAACCGATAAAGCTCATCCTTGTTGAGGTCGGAGTTCATCTCCGTCTCGAGCTTGTCCAGGAGCTTCCGCCACTCCGGCGTTTCCATCAGCCGCAGCAGCTGCTTATTCTTGGGATGACCCATTTTCACCTGCAGCATCTTGCGCGCTGCGGTTTGCTTCGGGTTTGAATCGAATTCCGGCAGCGGAAGAAGCGAAAGGTTTTGCTTCGCCCGCTTCAAATTTTCTTCACGAATCGTAGCGGTCTTCTTTTCGAACTCCTGTTTTTCTCGGGTCAGCTGTTCGGGCGTCTTTTCCAGAAGTTCCCGCGCCTCGGTGATGATACGATTACACAGTCGAATCTGGTCGTTGACCAACCGGTCAACCGGCGGAAGAAGGCGTGTAAAGGGCTGCTCACGCTCGATCGGTGCAGGGCCGGAAATGATGAGCGGCGTGCGAGCCTCATCCACCAGGATGGAGTCGATTTCGTCGACGATACAGTACCAGTGATCGCGCTGCACCTGGTCCTCTTTGCGCGTCGCCATGCCGTTATCGCGCAGGTAATCGAAGCCAAATTCGCTCGCCGTCCCGTAGGTGATGTCGCGACCGTACATGTCGCGGCGCAAGTCGGGTGACATCTGCTGCTGAATACAACCTACCGTGACGCCGAGGAAATTGTAGAGGTGCCCCATCCACTCCGAGTCACGACGCGCCAGGTAGTCGTTGACCGTCACCAGCTGCGTATTCCGGCCCGTCAGCGCATTGAGGTAGAGCGGCAGAGTCGAAACCAGAGTTTTGCCTTCGCCCGTGGCCATCTCGGCGATTTTCCCCTGGTGGATGGCCATGCCGCCGATCAGCTGGACATCAAAATGCACCATGTCCCAAGTCAGCTCATGGTCGCAGACGATAATCGTGCGACCAACCAGCCGACGGGCGGCGTTTTTAACCGTGGCGAACGCTTCCGGTAGAATTGTTTCCAGTGCGGCCTTCTTTTCCGGGGCCGCCGCGATTCGAGCGCGAAATTCCTCGGTCTTGGCGCGCAGCTGTTCGTCAGTCAGCGATTGGTAAGTGGTTTCCAGCTCGTTGATGCGGGCAACGATCGGCCGCGATGACTCGATGAATTTTCGATAGTGGCGACCTGAAAAGCGTTTGAAGAGAAACGAGAGCATGAAAGGGTGTGAAGGCTAGCCCTCGCTGTTGCCTTGGCAAATGGCAAATGCCCCAAGAACCCCGGTCAGCCGTCGGACCCCTTTGTCCCCTGTTATTTCCCGATCAAAACGGGCTGCGACGCGCCCCGCTCGACGCGATCCGCCGCCGGCCGTAACCCGTCAATCACTTCCCCGCCGTAGTCGGGATCTGCGCTTCGTAGCGACTCCAGTTGGAAACGAGTTCATGGACAACCGGACTGCCGACGCGGTACGCGGCTTCCAGAGCGGGAAGCGCTCCGGCGTACTCCGCCACCATGCTTTCGGCGGCATTTTGACCTGACGGAGGCATACAGAAGTTACTGCCGGTTCGCAGGAAGAGCACTCGGTCGAAGTTCACGCGGCCCATCTTGGCCAGTCGGGTCAGCGCCGCGGCAAGACCTTGGTCTTCCATGTTCGTCATCGCCATGACGCCTTTGCCATCGGTGTAAAGAGCGGTCCAGTCCATCGCCCAGCGGTTCATGACCGCGCCGTGCCAATAGCGGCAGGAACCGAAGCTATCGCCGAGGATAACAGAAGGAGGTCGAAGTGCCGCTGGGAAGCCCACGTACAGGGCCCGATGGGCCTGAGCCTCTGGTGTGTCCAAGAGGGTCACCCCTTTGGTTAACTCGTAGGCCCAGCTGACCAGCGCGGGGTTGAGGGTCCAATGCATCGGCTTGGGCGCCCAGTCCGGAATCACCGGCTTTTCTTTCGGCGACTTGTTTCCAATCGCCATCAATCCATACGGCCAATCCGCGGGTGCTTCGCGCGTGTCGATCTCGTAGGCAATGTCGCCGTCGATCACATAGCGCGACCACGCGGCACTGCCCTCGGACGCGACCTCCGGATTCACGCCAGCGATGCCATTGATAATCCAATAGCTGTGACTCAGATCGAAGCGCGGATCGAGACAGAGCGCCATCAGCTGATTACCCGCGCGAACGGTTGTGCCCGATACCACGCCGTAAACGCCTGCTTCGTTGAAGCGAACCGGATGATCGAGACCCGGCACATCCAAACTGCCGGAGAGTTTTTCCCGCTCCGCCCAAAACTGAAACTCTCCAGGCTTGTCGCCGGTATCTGCTCCGACCTCGAAGGTCGCGACGACGATGACCTTCGGCTTGATCAGCTCGGCGCCAAGGCCGGCTGTTCCAGTGAAGAGGGCCAGTGCGACAACCAGGTTTTGGAAAATGAATTTCATGAAGTCACGCGGGGTGCAGCAACCATGCCAAGGCTGCCAACGGGATCCTCACCCAAATCCTCGCGCAACGAAAATTTTTCCGACCAGCCAGATTCAGATCGGATCATCCCGCTTGTTCAAAACGATCCAGCCCAGCCAGTTTGCTTCACTTCGCACTCGCCAGCGGGTCGGTCCGCGACAGTTTCGACGACGTCGCCGTGATCACCACCGCTTCCAGTCCCGAATTGGATCCGAGTCATGCCCCCGTGCCGGCGAACGGTCGACCGCCGCGTATCGATTCTGTGGATCTCCTGCGCGGAATCATCATGGTGGTGATGGCACTCGATCACACCAGGGATTTTTTTCACAACGGCGCGCTCCACGGTCAGAATCCACTCGATCTGGCGACGACCACGCCGGGACTTTTCCTGACGCGATGGATCACCCATTTCTGCGCGCCCAATTTTAATTTTCTCGCCGGGACGGGTGTGTTTCTCGCTGCGTCGCGTGGAAAATCGAAAGGTGAACTCTCCTGGTTTCTGCTGACGCGCGGCGCGTGGCTGATCCTGATCGAGCTCACGCTGCTCATGTGGTTCGGCTGGGATTTCAAGATTCACCTGACGCAGTTCACCCTTGCGACATTGTGGGCGCTGGGTTGGTCGATGATCGTACTTGCGGCGCTGGTACGGTTGCCCGTCTGGGCCATTACCACGTTTGGGTTGGCACTCATCGTGGGTCACAACGCATTTGATGGCGTGAAGCCGGACAGCTGGGGTTCGGCCGGGTGGGTTTGGCAGGCGCTGCACATCAGCAGCAGTTTCAAACTGGGCCGTTTCGAGTTTGCCGCGTTTTATCCGCTGATGCCCTGGGTAGGCGTGATGGCGGCCGGTTATGGACTCGGGGCCGTGTATCGCTGGGACGCGATCGTACGAAAACGGTGGTTGATGCGCCTCGGCGTGGGCGCGGTGCTCGCCTTCGTGGTTCTGCGCTTCGCCAACGTTTACGGCAATCTGCTCCCCTGGACGCATCAGCCGAACGGCTTGTACACCGTTCTGTCGTTCATCGACTGCACGAAGTATCCGCCGTCGCTCTGCTACCTGCTCATGACGATCGGACCCGGCCTCATTGCTCTCTCAGTCCTGGAGCGCCCAACGCCGCGCGTGCTTCAACCGTTCATCGTGTTCGGGCGCGTGCCGTTTTTCTATTACGTGCTGCACATTCCGCTGATCCATGCGGTGGCGGTCGGCGTCCATTGGTTGATCGGATCTGTTCCGGGAGAACTCCATCGGAACGCGGGCCAACTGCAGTCGGCTGCAGGCGGTTTTGATCTGCCCGTAGTTTACCTGGTCTGGCTCTGCATCGTCATTGCGCTCTATCCCGCCTGCCGCTGGTTCGCCGATTTGAAACGGCGGCGGCGGGAAGCGTGGTTGAGTTATCTCTGACCTCGGCGATCGGCGCTGCTCAGACGGAGGAGGCGTCTCCGACCCAATCGAGCGGAGCTCGCGCGGCGTTTTAAACCCTCGTCTTGAAGTACGCGATGGTTCGCTTGAGGCCTTCCTCCAGCGGCACCTTCGGTTCCCAGCCGCCCAGATATTTTTGCGCGAGCGTGATGTCAGGGCGACGTTGCTTGGGATCGTCGGACGGCAACGCCTTGTGCACGATCTTCGATTTTCCGCCGACCAATTTCAGCGTCAGCTCAGCGAGCTCGAGCATCGTGAACTCTCCTGGATTACCCAAGTTAACCGGGCCGACCGTGTCCGTCTGCTGCATGAAGCGAACGAAGCCCTCGATCAAATCGTCGACGTAGCAGAACGAACGCGTCTGCGAACCATCCCCGTAAATTGTCACGTCCTCGCCGCGCAGCGCCTGGACGATGAAATTTGAAACCACGCGGCCATCCGCTTCGTGCATCCGCGGACCGTACGTGTTGAAGATCCGGATCACCCGGATATCGACTTTGTTCTCACGATGGTAGTCGAAGAACAGCGTTTCGGCGCAGCGCTTGCCCTCGTCGTAGCAGGACCGTTTCCCAATGGGGTTAACGTTCCCCCAGTACGTCTCGGGCTGCGGATGGACGTGAGGATCACCGTAAACTTCGGACGTTGATGCTTGGAAAACGCGTGCACGGGTTCGCTTCGCCAAGCCCAAACAATTGATCGCACCGATCACCGACGTCTTGATGGTCTTGATCGGGTTGTATTGGTAATGCGGAGGCGACGCCGGACAGGCCAGGTTGTAGATCTGGTCGACCTCGAACTTGAACGGATCGATGATGTCGTGCCGGACGAACTCAAACCGTGGGTTCTTGAAGAGGTGCTCGATGTTGAGCTTCCGCCCCGTGAACAGGTTATCAATCGCCACGACGTCCTGGCCATCGGTGAGCAGCCGATCACAAAGATGTGAGCCCAAAAAACCGGCGCCGCCAGTGACAAGGATACGCATACGGGGGCCAGACTGGACAACGTCGATCCAGTTTCCAGCAAATCCTCCCGAACGCGTTTGATCAGGGATCCCCCGATAAACTATCTCGCAACGACTTCAAAACCCTCGCGGAACCCGCCGCGGTTTCGGTCGCGCGCCGAAGATTACGCGAGTCGCGCAGCCGCTCCCGTCTCGTACCGTTCAATCCATGCCCGATGCCAGGGACCGAAGTCTCCCGCTTCGATATGCGCTCGAGCCTGCGCCATCAAATCGAGGTAGAAATGCAGGTTGTGCAGCGTCAGCAGCGTGCAGCTGATGATTTCGCCCGCGACCGTCACGTGTCGCAGGTACGCCCGCGAAAACGTGCGGCAGGTGTAATTGTCGAGGCCTTCCACAATCGGGCGCGGATCGGTCCGATACTTTTCGTTGCGGAGGTTCATCGGCCCGTCGGGCGTGAAGACCAGGCCGTTCCGCGCGACGCGCGAGGGCAGCACGCAATCGAACATGTCCACTCCCAACGCCACCATCTTCAGCAGCTGCGGCGGCGTCCCAAGCCCCATCGTATAACGCGGCTTGGCGGCGGGCAGAAACGGCGCAGTTGCGCCCACTTGCTTCAGCATCTCGGGTTCCGGCTCGCCCACGCTGACGCCACCAATCGCATAGCCGGGAAAATCCAATTCGGCCAGAGACTCCGCTGCCTCGCGTCGCAAGTCGTCGAAGGTCGAGCCTTGGACAATCGCGAACACGTGATGGCCCGCACCCAGGAACCCGCTCTCGGTCGCGATCGCCTTGCACTGCGTCGCCCAGCGATGGCTGCGCGCGACGGCCTTCGCGCAATCGTCACGTTCGCAGGGCCACGGCGGGCATTCGTCGATCACCATCGCAATGTCACTCCCCAGATTCTGCTGAATCCCCATCACCTCGCGCGGTCCAAGGAAAAGCTTCGCCCCATCGAGATGCGACTGGAAGGCCACCCCGTCGTCCCGGATGTCGCGGAGCTTCGCGAGGGAAAACACCTGAAACCCACCGCTGTCGGTCAGAATGGGACCATCCCACCCCATAAATGAATGGAGGCCGCCCAGCTCCTTGATCAACTCACTCCCCGGCCGAAGGTTGAGGTGGTACGTGTTGCCGAGGATAATCTGGGCGCCAATCTCACGTAAATGGACCGGCGTGAGCGATTTCACCGTTCCTTGCGTTCCCACCGGCATGAAGACCGGCGTTTCGATCACGCCATGCCTCGTCCGCAATCGGCCCCGCCGTGCAGCGGTCGCACCGTCGGACTTCAGGAGCTGGAAGTGGTCGGACATGGTAGGCGCTCGGTCGTCGCAGAAGCTCAAGATCAGCCCCGTCACGTCCGAAACCAGTCTGGATTGCTGAGGGACTGTGCTCCCCGCAATGCCAGAATGCAGGGCGCTGCGCTTGACCCTCTTCCCCTGCCGTGGGTAGGTAGAGGGAAGTGCTACTGGTCATCGACAACTACGATTCGTTCACCTTCAACCTCGTCCAATACTTTGGGCAGTTGGGCGTGGAGCAGCGCATCTTCCGCAACAACGAGATTACGCCCGCTCAAGCACTCGCCCTGAATCCTGACCGCGTTCTGCTTTCGCCGGGGCCGTGCTCGCCGCGTGAAGCCGGAGTGACGCTCGATATCATCAAGGCGTTCGCGGGCGTGAAGCCCATTCTGGGGGTTTGCTTGGGCCATCAGTCCATTGGCCATTACTTCGGGGGCAACGTCATCCGCGCCTCGCGGCTGATGCATGGCAAGACGTCGCCGATTCAACATCGCGACACGGATGTGTTTCGCGGCATGCCGCAAGGATTCGCCGCCACGCGCTATCACTCGCTGCTCGTTGAACGCAGCACGTTCCCCGCTGAACTCGAGATCACCGCCGAAACGGCCGAGGGAGAAGTCATGGGTTTGAGGCATCGCACCCTGCCGATTTGGGGCGTTCAGTTCCACCCCGAGTCCATTGCGACCGAAGGTGGCATGAACATTCTAAAAAACTTTTTGTCGCTCAACTGATCCCTCATGCGTTGCCCCAAATGTACGTCGATCGAGGATAAGGTCGTCGATTCCCGGATCAGTAAGGAAGGGTCCACGATCCGCCGTCGCCGTGAGTGTCTCGAATGCGGCCATCGCTACAGCACCACCGAAGGACTCGTTCGCGACGGAATTTCCGTCATCAAACGCGATGGGCGCCGCGAGGAATTTTCCCGCGAAAAGTTACTCCATGCGGTTCGTGCCGCGTGCCACAAGCGCCCCGTCGACGCCGAACAGATCGCGATGCTGATCGAAGACGTGATCGATGTGCTGGAAGCGCAGTACGACAGCGAGATTCCCTCCGCCGCGATTGGCGACGCCGTCATGCACCGGATGCGTACGGTCGACCAGGTGGCGTACGTCCGGTTTGCAAGCGTTTACAAAGAGTTCCGCGACGTCGGCGAATTCGTCGACGAGATCAGTGCGTTGGGTAAACGGAAGCCGAGTCCGAGCACTCCCCGGAATCCAGTCTAGCCACCGGTCAGATCGGGCGAGTCGATCAACCCGCTAGCCACCCCCGCCATGCCCGTCATCTCACCGGACGAGCTGCGCCGACTGCATTTCGTTAACGCGCTCTTTGCGCACGGCACCGGACACGATCTCTACCTCGCGGAACAGATCAAAGAGGCGATCACCTTCAGCCTCACCGAACTGCAGACTCAGAGCGAAGCGCACCCGGAATTCGCGGCCAAGTTCGACGCGGCGTTCAACGCTGCCGCCGCTGCACTGCTGGCGAAGCTTTTTGCTCACCTGCCGCGACACGGGTTCTTCCATTGGGACGCGTCGTTGACGCTCGCATCAGCCACCCCGCTGTTCACTCGCGCTGAAATCATGAGCGGGCTTAAGCATCTCGCGCCGTATCGCGACGCGACCTTGCTGGTGACAAATCTGCGGCCGGCCCTGATTCCTCCCACCCGTCGAGCCACTCCGCGGCGGCAGCGTGAGTACGATGAAGCGATCGCGTTCATCCAGGCGCTCGCTTCGGCTCGAACGCGCCGCAACACGAACCTGCAGCTGCTGTTTCTCTAAACGGGCCCACCGCGCCAGACTACTCTTGTCGGAACTCGCTTCACCAACGCCATGAAAACCATTTTCAAAAAATCATCGACCGCGAAATCCCCGCGACGCTCGAGCACGAGGACGACCTTTGCATCGCGATCCGTGACATCCAGCCGCAGGCGCCGGTCCATTTGTTGATCGTGCCAAAAAAACTCATCGCCCGGGTCTCGGCGTCCGCGCCCTCGGATGAGCCGGTCCTCGGACATTTGCTTCAGGTCGCGGCCCAGCTCGCCGCCAAACTGCAACTCAGTCGGGGATTTCGGATCGTGATCAACAACGGTCCCGACGCGTGTGAGTCAGTGCCCCACCTGCACGTACATCTACTCGCGGGGCGACAGATGACCTGGCCACCCGGCTGATCAGCTTCTCGCCTCGAACGCACCATCGCTGCGCTTTCCGATGAGGCGCTTGAGCTCGAGCATCATCAACGCAGCCGAAACCTGCGCCGACGGCAACGCGGTGAGCGCTACGATCGCGTCGGACGAAACGATTTCTCCGCCTTGAAAACACTGCCACACCGCCAACTCGTCGGCCGAAAGATTTCCTACTGAAGGGGCGGTGCCGAGACGGGTCGCTGATCGTTCGGCAATCGGCTGCGGTCGGAGCCCATCGAGGTAGTTCAATTCTGACAGCAGATCATCCACGCTCGTCAGCAAGGTAGCGCCATCGCGGATCAGCTGGTGACAACCCGCGCTCGTTGGCTGGTCGATGCGTCCCGGCACGGCGAAAAGCAGACGCCCTTGTTCGCCGGCAAATTTCGCGGTGATCATCGCTCCACCGCTGACATCGGTTTCGACCACGATCGTCGCTTCGCACATGCCCGCCACGACGCGATTGCGCATCGGAAAGCTTTGCCGATCGGCGCGTCGCCCGAAAGGGAACTCGGACAGCACCGCGCCTTCTGCTTCGATTCTCCGATACAGATCCAAGTTCTCGGGCGGATAAATGATATCGATGCCGCACCCCACGACTCCGGCAGTTTTTCCTCCGACCGACAGCGCGCCTTCGTGGGCCGCAGTGTCGATGCCACGCGCGAGTCCGCTCACGACGCAGAAACCCAAACGCGCTAGTTCGGCTCCGAGCTTCTTCGCTGTCGCCTGTCCATAGAGCGTGGTTCGGCGCGAACCCACAATCGCGATACATGGCTGGCCAAATTCATAGCGGCCCTTCCGGTACAGGCCAATGGGCGGATCGTGAATTTCCTTCAACAGCTTCGGATAGCCGGGATCGCGAGCCGTGATGAAGTCCGCCCCGCTTTTGGCCATGCGGTCCTCCTCCCGGCCCAAGTCGAATTGAGCACGCCAGTCATTGATCGTGGCACTGATGATCGGTCCAACGCCTTTCACGGACTCCAAGCGACGTGCCCCTGCTTCGAATACAGCTCGTGGGTCGCCGCCCAGTTCTTCGAGCAACCGATTGAGCGTGACCGGCCCAATGTTCGGCAGCGCGTTCAGCACGATAAACGCCTGTCGCTCGGTCAGTTCACTGCTCATGCCAGGAATTTGCAGGCGCATGACTCCCGAGCGACCTAATTCGCGTTGGAGCCAACGCGTACGGCCGATTTACACACGTGAACGGTCGCGCAGTGCACGGGGCAGAAACTCCAAAAGCTGAGTGGTCGTAACAGCGACCTGCCCATGTGTTCGCGCCAACAGATCGGCCGCGTAGCCGTGCCAGACCGTTCCGCGCGCAGCTGCCAACAAGGGAGCCGACGGATTCTGCGCGAGCAGACCGGCGATCAAACCCGCCAGGATGTCGCCGCTGCCTCCGCGCGCGAGCACCGGTCCGCCAAAGAACGAATAGTAGGTCGGGTGGATCACCGGCTGACCTGCGACCGCAGGCGCGTCGTCCTGTCCCGCGATCCGGGTGATGGGCCCTTTGAGCACCACCGTCGTCTTTGTTCCGCTCGTGAAATCCTCCAGCGCAACGTCCCCCGCAATTCGGAAATATTCTCCGGCGTGCGGCGTCACCACGACCGGCGAATGCGCGATTCCAATGACGTCGCGCTGCAATGCATCCGCATCGAGCACCAACGGCACCGCTGAATTCCTGACCACCTCGCGAATCAACGCGTGCGTCTCTGCCTCTCGCGCGACACCGGGTCCGATCAACCACGCGGTCGCGCGATCGATCCGCTGCTGAATCAAATGCAGGCTCTCCAACGCGAGACCACCTTCGGGCGCCTCGGGGCACCCGACCCAAATCGCTTCGGGCACGCGGGCGGCAAAGGCGGCACTCAGCGATTCGGGAACGAAAGCCGTCAGCAAACCCACGCCGCTGCGCAATGCCGCCTCCACGGCCATCAGCACGGCGCCAGGGTAGCTGCGCGAACCGCCCATCACAAAGACATGCCCGTTGGTCCGCTTGTCCGAACGCGCGGGGCGAAGGTCATTCAGCGGCAACAGCACGTCGCGCGTCAGTACGCGACGAACGCCCGCCGCCTCCACATGAAAAAACCCCAGATCGAGGTACCGCAGCCGACCCGACGCTTCACCGTCCAACGCCGCCGATTTGACGATGCCCGTGGCGTACGTGAAATCGGCTTTGAACAACCCCCCACTGGACAGATCAACGGCCGCGCGGAGTGAAATATGGAGAGAATTGATACGCTGGATCAATACCTGGACCCGCGGCTCGACGGGCGGCCGAAACTGAAACCCGAAAATCCCATCGATGCAGAGATCATACTGCAGCGCCAAGTTCGCCGGACGTATCGTCACCATGCGTTGTGGGAATTGTTGCGCCAACTCCTGCCACGCCCGCATCAGCAGCGGTCGAGTCCGCCGCTCACCGAAAACGAAGAGAACCTCGACCGATGCGTCGACGTGGGTCTCGAGCAATTTTTTCGCCGCGATCAGCGCGTCGGCCCCATTATGTCCTTTTCCCACCAGCACCAGAATTCGGGCATTTGCGGGCGCCCCGCCAATCTCCTGCCAATCGGCCATGATCGCGGATGCGATTGCTGCTCCAGCGCGACTCATCGCCGGCCACTCTTTCGCTTCATCATCGTGAAAGAGAGTGGCCTCGTGCTTCTTCGCTTCGTCGAGCGACAAAATGGGGTGACTGCCCGCGATCATAACGGCTTTGGCGCTATTCCGTCCGCGGCGACGGCTCGGCGCGTGGTTCGAATTGCCCATGCTCGATCCAGGCACGGCGCGATTCTTCGGTCTCGGCGAATTGGAGCGGTGCTTCTGTCGGAACTCCACGCGTGAGGAGCGGGCGGGTGAGTTGAGGAATCGACCGGAAATAGAAGTCTCCATTTTGTCGAAACACCTCGTAGAAAATCGAGTAGCTCCGCTTTTCCGTATCCCACAGCGCAATCTGGGTCACATTGTTTTTCCAGACAGCATACCGCTCCCATTCCACGAACACCGCTTCGACCTCTGTGAGTTTCGGGCGCTCCAACTGGACGATGCGCGGCGGCGTATCCGAGGACAATGCTGTGCCCGCGGGTTTTTCGTCTCGCGGCAAAGCCCAGACAAACAAGGCGCCCAGGACGAAGCCTAACGTAATCCAAGAAGGCGTCTTCGAAAGACGCGAGCGAGGTACCGGCGCGGTTTCTTCGAGCTCATCCATCGTTTAACTCATTCGGCCCGGACCAGTGCGGCCACGGCCATCGCGTAGTTTTCGGTGTGAGAGAGGGTAAGTAGAATCTGAGTCGCGCCCACGTGAGCGAGCAGCGCTTCACCTTTTTCATCGAGCCGCACGAGAGGCTGATGGCGCGGACCGTGGTATACCGACACGGATTTCCAGCCGAGTTCCGCCCCGATGCCGGTCGTAAAGCATTTCGAAACGGCTTCCTTGGCAGCGAAGCGCGCGGCGATGTGTTTTTCCGGATGCGCCATGCTCGAGCAGTACGCCTGCTCCTCCGCGGTGAGAATTCGCTCGGCGAACCGTTCCCCGTGGCGCAAGAGCACGCTTTTGATCCGCGAGATTTCGATGATATCGGCGCCAATGCCGATCAGCACACCGCCCGGCGGAAGTTTGATATCGAGCGCCATGATTTTAGCTGCTCACGGATTCATCCGCGACCGCATTTCGCGGACGGCTTCCTCGATCCCGGTGAAAAGGGCACGACTGATGATGCTGTGACCGATGTTCAATTCGTGAAGATGGGGCAGCGTCCGAACTTCGGCGATGTTGACGTAGTTGATTCCATGTCCGGCGTTCACCACCAGGCCCAGGTTATGGCCTTGCACCGCACCCAGTCGCAGTCGCTGAAATTCGCTGGCTCGCTTCGCCGGCTCGTCGCCCGCCGAAGCATAGGCACCCGTATGAAGTTCAATCCACGGCGAACCGAGCTCGGCCGCGAGTTGGATCTGCGCTTCGTCCGGCCCGATGAACAAACTGGTTTTGATCCCCGCCTCGTTCATGGCGTTGACGCACGCTTCAACTCGGTCGCGATTCCGCACCACGTCCAAGCCGCCCTCAGTTGTCACTTCTTCACGACTCTCCGGCACAACACAGACCGAATGCGGCTTCAACTTCAGCGCGAACTCGATCATCGCCGGCGTGCACGCCATTTCGAAATTGAGCCGGGTCGCGAGCGATTCGCGAAGCCGCCACACGTCGCGCTCCTGAATATGCCGGCGGTCCTCCCGCAGGTGCACCGTAATTCCATCGGCGCCCGCGCGTTCGGCCAAAGCTGCAAGCGCGACCGGGTCCGGCTCCACGGCTCCGCCCGACGATGATCCGGCGTCACGGTAGCGCGCCTGACGCAGAGTCGCACAGTGGTCGATGTTTACGCCGAGGAGGAGCATGGGAGGAGCGAATATAAGTCGGGGAGAACGGAAACCAAGAAATGAATCGCCGACCCGCTGCGTTCATGGCTTCTTGGCCGCTCATTTCGCCGTGAGCAAAACCCCTCCCAAGTCGGAAAACCTGCTTCTCAACCTCGCCTTCAATCTCGTCTTTCCGGCGATCGTTCTCTCGAAGCTGAGTCCGCCGGCACGATTGGGACCGGTCTACGGGCTGATTCTGGCTCTGGCCTTTCCGCTCGGTTATGGCGCATGGGACTTTTTCCGCCGGCGGGAGACGAACTTCATTTCCGTGATCGGCATCGTGAGCGTGTTGCTGACCGGCGGGCTCGGTCTGCTTCACATCGGCGGCTTTTGGTTTGCGGTAAAGGAAGCGGCCATTCCCACGGTCATCGCGATCGCGGTCCTGGTCTCGCTCAAAACCAAGAAGCCGCTCGTCCACGCGATGCTCTACAACCCGCAAGTGATCGATGTCCCGAAAGTGGATGCTGCCTTGGATGAGAGGCGCAACCGCGATGGCTTCGATCGGCTGCTGGTGACGTCCAGCTATTTGCTGACCGCTTCGTTCTTGATGAGCGGCGTACTCAATTTCGTCCTCGCCCGCTATTTACTGAAAAGCCCGGCGGGCACCGCGGAATTCAATTCCGAACTGGCCCAGATGCACCTACTCAGCTGGCCGGTAATCGTGCTGCCGAGCATGGTGATGACCATGCTCGCCCTTTGGCGGCTGCTCAAAGGACTGACGACTCTCACCGGCTTGACGATGGACGAGATTTTCCGCGCTCCACCGCCGAAACCGGCGAAGTCCTGAGGTCAACTGGCGCCGATCCAGCCGCGCAACGACAATCGCTCAGGCGCTGCGTTTTGCGATGGGCACGTACTCGCGTTTGACCGGCCCAACGTAAATTTGGCGTGGACGGTAAATGCGGCCCTTGGGATTCGACGCGACTTCCTTCCAGTTCGCGATCCAACCAGGCGTGCGGCCAATCGCAAAAATCACGGTGAACATATCGGTGGGAATACCGAGAGCCCGCATGATGATGCCGCTGTAGAAATCCACATTCGGATACAGCTTCCGCGACACGAAGTAATCGTCCTTCAACGCGGCTTGCTCGAGGTTCTTCGCGATGTCGAGCAGCGGGTCTTCCTTGCCGAGTTTCTTCAGCACCTGATCGCACGCCTTGCCGATGATCTTCGCTCGCGGATCGAAGTTCTTGTACACCGCGTGCCCAAAGCCCATCAGCCGCTTGTTCTTGCTGCCGGATTTTGCTGCAGCGATGAAGCGTGAACCGTCGTCCCCTTCGTCGTGAATCGTCTGGAGCATCTGCATGACGGCCGCGTTTGCGCCACCATGCAACGGACCAGAAAGCGCACAGACGCCGGCCGCGATCGACGTGAACAAGTTCGCGCCACTCGAACCCACCATCCGAACCGTCGACGTGCTGCAATTCTGTTCATGATCCGCGTGCAGCAAGAGCAGCAGGTTGAGCGCATGGCTCACTTCGGGGATCGGCTTATGATCCTTGTACGGCTCCGAAAACATCATGTGCAGGAAGTTTTCGCAGAACGGAACGTCCTTCGGATGGATGTAAGGGAGGCCGTTGCGGTAACGATAGATCATCGCCGCAATCGTCCGGATCTTCGACATCGCCATCGCGGCCGCCAAATCGAAGTTCTTCAGATCCTGCTCGAAATTATTCGTCGCGAGCGCCGGGTAGTGAGCGGCGAGTGAGCTCACGATCGACGTCAACATCGCCATCGGCGGCGCGTCTTTCGGGAAACCATCGAACACGCGCTGCATCTGCGTTTCGATCGCCGCATTCTTCCGCAACAACTGGCCAAAATCCTTCCGCTGCTTTTTGGTGGGCAGCTCGCCGTAGATCACCAGATACGCCGTTTCGACGAACTCCGAACCTTGGGCAAGTTGATCAATCGGATAACCCCGGTGACGCAACACGCCGTTGTCGCCGTCCAAGTAGGTGATCGCGCTCTCGCAGGAGCCGGTGTTGCCGTAGCCTTGATCGTAGGCGATGTAACCCGAGACCGACCTCAAGGTGCGCGTGTCGACCGCCTTCTCCCCCTCCGTTCCGACCATGAGGGGAAGCGGGTAATCTTTGTCGTCGATCCGGAGATTTGCGGTGTTCGCCATGGTTGGACAACCGAAGCTAAAAGCGCGCCGCATGCAAAGCAAAGTTGCCCGCTAACCAAAAACTTGCACCAGCAATTAGGGGCCCTGCTCCGAGCGTTAGGAAACGTTACCGGATGACGCCGACAGGGTCGCGAAATTCCGGTAGATCTGGAGTCCTTTGGCCTGGCTTTTCTCGGGGTGAAACTGAGTCGCGAAGCAGCTGCGCCGCCCAATCGCCGCCGTGAAGCGCCCACCGTAGTCGCACTCGGCCAAAACGAGCTCCGGGTCAGCCGGCACGCAGTGAAAGCTATGCACAAAATAGAAGGCCTCGCCCTCCTTCAAGAGACCGGTGGCCAACGGAGAATGCGGCTGCCGAAACTCCACGGTGTTCCAACCCATATGCGGGATCTTCAACGTCGCCGGCCGCTTGAAGCGCACGACTTCGCCGGGGAAAATCCCAAGACCGATCACACCGCCCTCCTCCGATTTTTCGAACAAGGCCTGCATGCCGAGGCAGACTCCGAGGAACGGCCGATCTGCCTCGATCCATTCCCGCACCGTGCCGTCGAGCTTCGTTGCACGCAGTGAAGCGACACAATCGCGCAACGCGCCCACTCCCGGGAGCACCAGCCCACTCGCGTTGCTCGCACGAACTTCCTCCGGCGTATGCACGACACGGGGAGACGCGCCGACTGCCTCCAGCGCTTTGGTGACGCTGCGCAGATTGCAGATTCCGTTGTCGATAACGGCAATGGTTACGGCTGAGTTCATCAGGTGGCGCGGCGGTCGTGGTGACCGCGATCAGAGGACAATCGTCAGGCGACGATCGCTCTTACAGTTTCCCTTTAGTGCTCGGGAGCAAGTCGGCCGCACGCGGCTCGATTTGCGTGGCGATATCGAGCGCGCGAGCAAGACCCTTGAAAATTGCCTCCGCGACATGATGCGGCTCCTCGCCGTACACCAACTGCACGTGAAGGTTCGCGCCCAGCGCGTTGCTGAATGCGCGGCAAAATTCTTTCACCAGCACGATATTGAAATCCCGTACAAACATCGTCGGCGCCTCTGCCTCGTACACCAGGTGCGGGCGTCCACCGACATCCACGACGACGCGCGCGAGCGATTCGTCCATGGGCAGGAGAAAGAAGCCGTAGCGTTTGATTCCGATTTTGTCGCCGAGCGCTTCCTTGAACGCCTGACCCAGCACGAGCCCGACATCTTCGACGGTGTGATGGTAATCCACGTCCGTATCGCCCTTCGCCTTGATCGTCAGGTCAAATAGCCCGTGCTTCGCAAACAGCGTCAACATGTGATCGAAAAACGGCACACCGGTTTCGATCTTCGAGACGCCCCGCCCATCCAACGCGAGCGTGAGCGCAATTTCCGTTTCCGCCGTTGTTCGGGAAACGGTCGCGACCCGCGCGGGGGCCGCAGAACTTACGCGTTGAGTGGTGCCTTTTGCCATGCGTCGAGGGTTTCGTGGAGGACAACCATTTCGTCGTCCGTTCCGACGGTGATACGGAGAAAGGAGGCGGTCAAGGCATGGCTGGCGAAGTAGCGGACCAGGACTTTGTGCCGGTACAGATAATCGTAAGCCGCCTTCGCCACCGCTGGTCCCGTTTCGCCGCGCGCGTTTTTTGGCTCGGTGAATATGAAATTCGCCTGCGAAGGATACGTAAACCAACCCGCGTGGACGAAACGTTTCACCACGAGATCGCGAGTCGCTTTGATTTTCGCCACGACGGTCGCGTAATAATCCGCATCCGCGAGCGCAGCGGCGGCGGCGGTTTGGGAGAGTCGGTTGACGTTGTAGCTGTCGCGCACGCGATCGAGCACGTCGATGATCTCAGGATGCGCCAGCGCGTAACCAAGGCGAATCCCCGCCAGCGCGTAAGCCTTGGAGAGGGTTCGAACAATCACGACGTTGGCATGGCGGGCGAGCAGCGAGACGGCGTTTTCCTCCGCGAAAAGGGCGTACGCTTCATCGATGACGAGCAGCCCTTTGAACGTCGTGAGGATTTGCTCGAGTTCAGCGGTCGTGAAGCCAACGCCGGTCGGAGCGTTGGGCGACGTGAGAAAAAACAGCTGGGCTTGAGACACGGCGATCCGCTCAACGGGCAAACGCATCGTGCGATCGAATTCAATCACCGTGGCGCGAGCGTTCTGAATTTCCAGCAGGACCGGGTAGAGCGAGTAGCTGGGAAACGTGAACCCCGCTGCGGCCGCATCGCCACAGTATGCGCGGACGAGCAGGTTCAGGATATCATCAGAACCATTACCGATGACTACATTCTGCTCTGACACGCCGTGAAGTTTTCCGACCAATGATCGGAGCGGTCCGCTCTTCGGATTCGGGTAGAGTCGCAGCACGGCACCGTCTTCACCGATGTCACGGTGCAACGCTTCCGCGACGCGTGGACTCGGCGGGTACGGACACTCGTTCGTGTTCAGCTTCACCCAACCCGACTCGGTGGGTTGAAGGCCAGGCGTGTATGCGTGGAGCTTGGCGACGTGCGGCAGAACAAGTGAAGACAGACCTGACATCGAGCGATCGCCGCAAAAACCAACGAAAGTCGCAAAGAGATAATGCAGGCAACCGTTCGCCTGCCGCCTTCGCGCCTTACTCGGTCCGGATCTTCACCGAGCGACCGTGGGCATCCAGCTGCTCCATGCGGGCAAATGCCGCAACGACTGGCTCACCTTTTGCCACGCTCTTTCGATCGTACTGCACGATGCTCGTGCGCCGCAAAAAGTCCGCCACCCGCATGCCGCTTAAGAACCGTCCGGCCCGTCCCGTCGGCAAGACGTGACTCGGCCCAGCCGTGAAGTCACCCAGCGCCGTCGGCGTGTCGTTGCCGATCATGATCGCGCCCGCCGTCGTGACCGCCTTCGTGAGTTTCTTGGCCGAAGCGGAATCGACCAGCAGCTCCAGATGCTCCGGCGCAACGTAGTTCGCCACCTCGGCGGCTTGCTCGAGGCTTTTCACTTCAACGCTCAAAAAGCCGTCCAACAGGACGCGCTGAGTTTTTTCTGAGCGCGCGATTAACTTCAGCTGCGAATCGACTTCGGCGTTGATGGCGGCGAGCACACTGGACGACGTTCCCACCAGATAGATTTTCTCGCGACCCGAACCGTGCTCCGCTTGGGCGAGCAGATCGGCGGCCGCGAAGTCCGGCCGCGCCGTTTCATCCGCGATCACCATCAGCTCACTTGGACCAGGCAATCCATTTACCCCCACGATCCCAAAAACCTGCCGCATGGCTTCGCAGGTGTAAGCGTTTCCCGGTCCATAAATTTTATCCACCGCGCGCAGCGTGGTCGTTCCATACGCCATGGCACCGATCGCCTGCACGCCACCGATGCGGTAAACTTCATCCACCCCGAGCAGGTGCAGCGCGGCGAGCAGACCGTCGGACACTTTTCCGTTCGCGTTGGACGGAGTGAAGACCGCGATTTCAGGACACCCGGCAATCTTGGCGAGAGTGACCGTCATCAACACGGTTGAGACCAGCGGCACCTGCCCTCCCGGCACGTAAAGGCCCACGCGCCGGATCGGATCAAACTTCTCACCCACGGCGGCGCCTTGCGGATTTTTGGTCATCCACGCCTTCGGCATTCCTTTTTCGTTGAACGCCACGATGCTGTCGCGCGCCGCGACCAGCGCGCGGGAATCCGCCAAGGAGAGTCGTTTGGCCGCGCTCTCCAGATCTGCCGGCTTCAGCCGGAATTCCCGGGCGCGCAGCTTGGCTCCGTCGAACTTGGCCGCGTAATACGTTACGGCTTCATCCCCCCGCTCACGCACATCCGCGAGGATGGCCGAAACCGAGTCCACGATTTCACGCGGTACGACTGACCCGGCGCAGAAAGCGGCGAGGTCGCTGGCGAAGGTCTTGGAGGCGTGATGAAGAGAGCGCATGGGGATCAAAGCAGAGGCAGTGCGGCGGCACCGCAGAGAACCGTGAGCGGTACTCCGCGACGCGGTTCAACGCTAGGTGTACACGCATTAGCGCGCGGAGGGAAGCTCCCTGACACGGGGATCGCTCGCGATCGTAAGGGTTGATTGAAGCTGCCTTCGCGCAACGGATCCGGCCTTCGGATTCTCATTCCCACTCGATCGTCGCCGGAGGCTTGGAGCTGATATCCAGCACGACTCGACTCACGCCGCGAACCTCGTTGGTGATGCGACTCGAGATGCGCTGCAGTACGTCGTGCGGAATTCGCGCCCAGTCTGCGGTCATGGCATCGACGCTCTCCACGATGCGCAGCGCAATGACGTAGTCGTAGGTCCGCTCGTCACCGAAGACGCCAACGGTTTTGACCGGAAGGAAGACGCAGAACGACTGCCAGACCTTATAATAGAGACCTGACGCCAGCATCTCCTGATGCAGCACCGCATCCGCGTTGCGCAGGATTTCGAGATTTGCCGCCGTGATTTCGCCCATGACGCGAACGCCCAGGCCAGGCCCTGGGAAAGGCTGCCGCCATACGACTTCCTTCGGCAGACCGAGCGCCGCACCGACTTTGCGCACTTCGTCTTTGAACAGCTCACGCAATGGCTCGATCAGCTTGAGCTTCATCCGCGCTGGCAGCCCGCCTACGTTGTGATGCGTCTTGATGAGCGATGCCGGATTGTTGCCGATCGAGACGCTCTCGATCACGTCGGGATAAAGCGTCCCCTGCCCCAGAAAATCAGCATGGCCGATCGTCTTCAGCGCTTTTTCGAAGACTGCCACAAACGTCCGGCCGATGATTTTTCGCTTCTGCTCCGGTTCGGTGATGCCTTTGAGCCGTCGCAAAAACAGCTTGGAAGCGTCGACCACCCGCAAATCGATTTTGAAATGTTTTGCGTAGAGCGCCTCGACATATTCCCGCTCCCCTTTTCGAATCAGTCCGTTGTCAACGAAGACGCACGTGAGCTGACGCCCGATGGCTTTGTGAAGGAGGGCCGCAGCGACGGAAGAATCGACTCCGCCCGACAACCCGAGGATCACGCGCGATTTTCCAACCTTGGCGCGAATTTCGGCCACGGAGTGAGCAATGAAATCCTTCGTCGTCCAATCCTGTTTCGCGCCGCAAATTTCGACGAGGAAGTTCCGGATGATATCGCCGCCATGTTCGGTGTGCGACACCTCTGCGTGGAATTGAATTCCATACAAACGACGCTTCGGGTCCTCGATCCCAGAGAGCGGTGAGTTCTCGGACACGGCGGTGGCGGTGAAGCCCGGTGGCAGCGCCGTTAGCTTGTCGCCATGCGAATTCCAGATCCGCAATTTCCGCGGGAGCCCTGCGAAGAGCTTACCTGGACGCTTGATTTTGAGATGACCGTGCCCGTATTCGCGTTCGCTGCTGTGCTCGACTTTGCCGCCGAGGAAATAGCCCATCAACTGCACGCCGTAGCAGATGCCCAGCACAGGAATGCCGAGTTCGAAGATCTTCGCATCGGGATGAGGCGCGTCTTTGGCGTAAACGCTTTTTGGTCCTCCTGAGAGGATGATGCCGACGATCCCATCAGCTTTCAGCTGAGCCGCCGGCGTGGCGAAGTGATAGATTTTCGAATATACCTGGCACTCACGAATTCGGCGTGCGATGACCTGGGTGAGCTGGGAGCCGAAGTCGAGGACGGCAATGGTTTGAGACATGTGCGGCTTTGGTAAAGGTACAGCAGAAGGCATACGCCATGGCGGGCGCAAGCGAGATTCCACGTCGTTCGCACCAGTACCTGCTGTCGCGAGGATGGCTCGCTGCCGGCTTCAACCCGCCAGCACCTCAAACCACCCTGCTCGCCTTATTGCTGCGGCGTCTGGCCTTCGAGTCCTCCGCGAATCGCCTGAACGAAAGCATTGCGCAGGAGATTCGCCACGGTCGTCCAAATATCGACTTCGTTGTCGGCAAAATTGCCCGCGAACGGCGCCTTCGTCGCGACCTTTTCGTTCTCGTCGTTCTTCAACATAGACGTCACGGCGCCGATGACTTTCTCTTTCAGTTTCTTCCCAAGGCTCTTGTCTTTATCCGATGGCGTCCGGAAATCCAAGTCCTGGAGCAGCGGCTTGATGTAGCCATCGTAGGCGCCGTCTTGCGCATTGATTTCAGAGTACAGTTCGAAGGTGCCCTTTGAAACATCCGCATCGCTGTACGCGAGAAGAAGGCTGTTCAACGGTGGCAACTGCTGATTGCGCAATTCGAAGTTCATGGCGAAGCGCGGTTGTTTCGCGATGGGATCGAGCCTCAGCTGCAGTTTAAGTTGGCCGTCGCCCGTCGTCACACCCGTCACGTCGACTCGGGACGGAAGGGGATCGCCGTTCGCCTTGGGACGATTCTGCAGATCGGTCGCTACGATATGGAGATCATTGATCCCGGCATCCACATTGGGTTGATGCGAGCGATCGATAAAACGGAAGCGCGCATTCTTGACCTCCATGCGCGAGAGAGTGACGGGGAAAGTATTCCGCAATACGTCCTGCCAGTGCTGCACTTTTTCTTTTTGCTCCTCGAGCTTGTGCTTCGCTTTTTCCGCCGCGTCCTTCGCGCTATCAGCGGTCTCGCGTTTCACCACGGTCACATCCGCGCCATCGACCACCGCGGTACCACCGAGCATGCCGGAGAAGAGCGCCCCGGGAGCGACCTTCATCGTGGCCTTTTTTAGGTGCACGAGCGGCGGCTCGGATTCATGACCGCGTTCAAACAAGGAGAAGTCGTCGAGCTCAACTCCGCCGCGCCATAGTGCGATCTTCACCGCACCGGCTTTGCCCGAAAATCCGGGGATTTCTGATAGCCGCCGATTCACGACGCTCTTGGCGATCGGTGATCCGAGCAATTGAATCAACACGAGCAGCCCGACGACGACGCCAAGCGCAATCAACCATCCACGCTTCCCGCTGCGTCTGGGCTTCGGTCCGCCCGCCGTCCTCTCCCGAGCCGGATCGCGTTGGGTTGCAGACACAGGATTCGAGGAATGCGGGGTAGCCATACCCCACCACCGCTTGCGAAGTGCCAACTTCGTAACCTGCGAGATTTCAACGCACGGTCGCCGAACTTACGCGGGATGGTCCCAGCAACCTGCAAGGTGAGGGCGGCGATTTCGGCATTCTGCACGCTGTGTACGAGCAGGCACTGATGCAGCGCTCAAAGGCGTTTGAGTCCTCCAGGGGTCGTCCTCCACCCACAGCGCCGAGAAACCCCGCAGAGACGATCTGCCTCTGAGTGCATATGTTGAGTGATGAACTCACCTCGTTCTAAGCCAGACCCTGATTCCACTAAAGAGAAGATCGAAGTACCGCGTGACCCGGACGTCGACACGGTGCAAAGCAGCCGTCGCGATGTCATGCCGTGGCCGGATACGATCAACATGCCGGATGAGGACTATCCTGCGGCGAACAAACCGCTGCCCGAGAAATCCCCGATTGCCCGCAAGCATCCGCTGCAAGGTGACAATCAACTCGAGGTTGGTCCGCCGGCGATGCGGCACGCCCGACGAAAACAGGAATCATGAATCCGACTCTGCCGCCGAGGGGACAAATGAAATAGGCGCGCAATGATTGCGCGCCTAGTTTCCAAGACGCCGGCGCCTCTCTCTGACGCAGCGTGAGCTGCAACATGAAAGAGGCGCGGCGTAGCCCTTGTCGCTTACTTCTTTTTCTTAGCTGCGACTTTCTTTTTCGGGGCGCTCTTCTTGGCAGGTTTCGATGATTTCTTGGCCATTGTTTTTCCTTTTTTGCTGCGGTTGTGCTCACCAGCGGAACATGTGTTCCGTCGGCGCACCTCCAGTTAGGCCTGCATTGCGATGAATTGTAAACCGTATAAACCGTAGAAGGCGTGTGAGCTTGAAAAAGTTTTGGCGTCAAAAATGACGACTTCGCGACTCGTTGAGAGTTTTTCGAACGAATCTGCACGCGCTCGCTCGCATGGATACGCGAAAAAAAATCGCGACGCGCGTGCGATTTTTTCCCATCGGCGATTCGTCGATGGCCCCCACAGACCCACGTGATCACGTGAGCTACGGTGTGCTGCAGCGCTGCGGCGCCACTCGTAAATCTCAACTCTCAATCTTCACATGCCATGGAATCTTTAGAAAATCTCAGTGATCTTTTTCTCCACGAGCTGCTCGATCTCTACGATACAGAACAGCAGATGACGAAGGCGCTGCCTTTGCTCATGCAGGCAGCCACCCATAAGCAGCTGAAGAAAACGTTCCAGGATCACCTCGAAGAAACGCGTGAACACGCCAGGCGCCTCGAGCAAATTTTCAAAGGCTTGGGCGAGCCGACGGAATTGAAACCCTGCAAGGCGATGACCGGTCTCATCGCAGAAGCGCGCGACACCCTCGACATCGACGCTGACCCCGACGTGCTCGATGCACCTCTCATCGTCGCCGCGCAGAAGATGGAGCACTACGAAATCGCGAGCTACGGCAGCGTGCGGACGTTCGCGTGGAAGCTCAATTATTCCGATGCAGCGCGACTGCTCGAGTCGACGCTCAAGAAGAATCCAGGACCGATGAGCGACTGAATCAGCTCGCAGAACGGGTCAACCAGAAGGCAGAAGTCGCCGACGAGGCGACGACCTAAGGATGCGGGTTAATGACCGGGCTCGGTCGTCGTCGCGAGCCGGCGACGGCCGATCGCTCGCGTTGAAAACCAGCAGAGCTCAGCCCACGCCACGCCGATCGCCCAACCCGCGACGACGTCGGTCGGATAGTGCACGCCCAGGTACACGCGGCTCAGACCCACCAAGAAGCTGATGAACAGCGCGGCGCCGATGAAGTAGAGCTTCTGTCCTGTGGTCGTTGCCAGCCGCGCAAGGAGAACCGCGAGCGATAAGTAAATCACGGCGGATGACGTCGCATGACCACTCGGAAAGCTGAGTGAATCGATTTCGATCCAACGCAGGCTCGGATCCGGTCGCTCTCGGCCGTACAATGCTTTCAGCGTGGCATTCACCGTTTGCCCTCCGGCCGCGGCGATCAGCAGGAACAACGCAGCGCCAAAGCGGCGGGATAACGCAAGGAAGCAGACGACGAGGATCGTGAGCCCTGCCAGAACGATCATGCTTCCGAGCGAGGTGATGTCGCGCGCAAGCTCCATGCTCCAAACGCGCCCAGAGGTAGGATCGGCATTGTCCCCTCTGAGCTGACGCATCCATTTATATTCAAGCGGTAGATGGTCCCCGTCGGCGACTTCGTGCGCGATGAACACGAAAACTGCCAACGCGCCGATCAACACCGCGAAGTTGAGCCAGCTAAGGGGCTCAATGCTTCGCAGCCTCTCACGCATAGAGAACGTCTTTGATTTCATCTGCGGGATGGGCGGTGCTGCACGGGGCGATCACTGCGCGGCAATCCATCGATCGATGTTCGATTCCAAGACGGCGAGCGGCAGTGAACCTTCGGTGAGCACCAAGTCGTGAAACGCGCGAACATCGAACTTCGCGCCAAGCTTCTTTTCGGCCCGTGTTCGAAGTTCGATGATTTTCAACTGCCCAATCTTGTACGACAGCGCTTGTCCCGGCGCTGCCATATACCGCTCGATTTCTGAAACGGACCTCGGCTGTTCGCCTTCTTGCTCGGCGGCGTAAGCGAGGGCCTGCTCGCGAGTCCAGCCTTTCGCATGGATGCCGGTGTCAACCACGAGGCGGATGGAACGGTGCAACTCAGCGAGGAGCGTTCCGAGGTACTGATACGGATCCGTGTAAACACCGAGCTCCTTGCCCAAGCTCTCCGTGTAGAGCGCCCAACCCTCTCCATATGCACTGCTCCAGCCGAACCGCCGGAAACGCGGCAGATCAGGCCGCTCGAGCGTGATGGAAAACTGGAAGTGGTGACCGGGAATTGCTTCATGGAGGAACAGATCTTCCATGCCCGGCGTACGGACCAACTTGGGATCGACAATTGGAACATAGAATACGCCCGGCCGCGTTCCATCAGCCGAGGCTGGTTGATATTCCGCTGCAGCCGATGCGACCCGGAATTTTTCTGTGGCCCGAATCTCAAATTTCGTCCGTGGCAGACGCCCGAATAGCTTCGGCAGAGAGGGCGTGATTCGAGCTTCGATCGCCCGATACGCGTCCAGCACCTCTTCGTCGGTTGTGAAGGGCGCAAACTTAGGATCCTTGGTAACGAACGTGACGAACTCTGCCAGCGAGCCGTTGAAGCCTACGCTCTCTCTGACTTTGTCCATCTCGCCTCGAATGCGGGAAACTTCGCTGAGCCCGAGCTGGTGAATCTCTTCCGGCGTTCGGTTCGTGGTGGTCCAGTAACGAACCCAATAGGCGTACATCGATTTACCGCCCGGAAGGGCGCCTATACCCGCGGTCTCGCGACAATGCGCCAGATACTCCGTTTTGATGAACTCATGGAGGCGAGCGTACGCCGGAATCATGATCGACCGAATCGCCGTGAGATAGTCCGCGCGCAATTTCCCCGCTCGAGTCGGCTCGAGTCCCGCCGGCAACGTTTTCAACGGCGCAAAGAGAATGTTCTTCTCCGCGTCGTCGACCATGAGTGCTTCGTGCTGTGGCAATGTGCGGGCCATGAGCACACGGGGCTGCACGATGCCTCGCGCGACCCCGAGGCGCATGTTCGCGATGGCCGAGTCGACCCACCGACTGAAGCCCTGCGCGCGCTTGATGAAGTTTCGATAGTCCTGCTCAGAACGGAATGGATGCAGACTCGCGCCCGAGGCCATTTGCGCGAAAAGCAACGGTGCCCCCGTGAACTGGTTTACGGGCAGCAAATGGATCGGCTGATCCAAGCTGGCGGACCGCACGTCCAACGACCACTTCAGGACCTCGTAGCTCAACCGGTCGCTCGCCGAGAATTTTGATTGGTCCAGCCGACCCAGCTCGGCGAGATACTTTTGGACGAGGGCCGCTTCCTGGGCACGATGCTCCACGCCGATCTCGTCAGGCCAAACATCGTCGTAGCGATGATCACTGTCGCCGTTCGCGGCTGCATCGACGGGGAACAACGCGCGGTAATCCTCATAGTACTGATCGCAGACGGTATTTAAGTCTGCCGCACGAACGCTCACGATGACCGCCAAAGCTACAGCAATGATTCTGATCCAACGAGTGGCACCGGACATGACACCTACCATGTGACACCCCGCGATCCCGTCAAAACGCATTGGTCGATCGGGTCCTGACCCAACCCGCTAGAATTTCAGGCGCGTGTTCTCGTGTCCGCATCGCGGACACTTCGCCAGCTCGGCACCGACCCCGGCCGTGTAAAGTTGATCACAGCGGATGCAGTGAAACGTCGTTTTGCGACGTTCACGTTCGAAGGTTCGATGGTCACGACGGTCGTACCACAGCCACAGCGTCAGAAAGACGATGGCGACCAGCGTACAGTAAACGACGGCGGCGATGGGGGGTTCGAACATCGAAGTGGACGAGGAACCTATGCACGGATGCCTTGAACGCCACCAACGAAAAAACGCGCCGATTGAAGTCGGCGCGTTTGAAAGCTATCAGAGATTCGAAGAGCCTAGCTCTTCGCTTCGGGTGCAGGGGTCGTGGCCTCAGCGGCAGCGGCTGCAGCTGGAGTTGCCTTGGCTTTCTTGGCCTTGGCGGACTTTTTGCCCTTCGACTTTTTGTAGCCCTGATCGTCGGCCTTCACGAACTCGATCAAAGCCATCTCAGCGGCATCGCCGAGACGTTGCTGACCGAGCTTGTAGATGCGCGTGTAGCCACCGTTGCGATTCGCGAATTCCTTGTAGGACTCGTTGAACAGCTTGGTGATTGCGGTCTCGTCGCGCACATCGCTCAAGGCGAGGCGGCGAAGATGGACGGCGTCCTTCTTCTCAGTTTTCGCCGCGGCCTGCTTGGCCTTGGTGATGACCTTTTCGATGAAAGGACGGAGCGCCTTGGCCTTGGCCAAAGTGGTCTCGATCCGGCCGTGCGTGATGAGCGACGCGGCCATGTTGGAAAGCATCGCCCGGCGGTGCTCGACGCTGACGCCGAGAGAGGCGTGATGTTTATTGTGACGCATTGTTGTGTTTGTTTAACGGTTCCCGATCGGCAATCCGGTCGCAGCGTGGCGCGGCAGCGGACGGCGCGAGAACCAAAGTTATGGAGGATGAACGATGGCAGATGGCAGATGGCCCGAAATGGGCGGATGTGTGACAGATCAATCCATCACACATCACTCATCCAACATCGACCGCTTAGGCTTCCTTCTTCGTGTCGAGGAGGCGCTCGTCGAACTTCATGCCGAGCGAAAGGCCAAGAGCCTCGAGCTTTTCTTTGATTTCGTTGAGCGACTTTTTGCCGAAATTGCGGTACTTGAGCATCTCCTGCTCCGTCTTCATCGCCAGCTCGCCCACCGTGGTGATATTGGCGTTGTTGAGACAGTTGGCGGCGCGAACGGAGAGTTCGATTTCGTTGACCGACATGTTGAGCAGCTTGCGGAGCTTGTTCTGCTCCTCGCTGACTTCGGACTGTTGGTTTTCGAATTCGTAGGTTTCTTCGCTGACGCGATCGAACACATCGAGGTGATGCTTCAGGATCGAAGCGGACTGCTTCAGCGCGTCATCAGGAGTGATGCGGCCGTCGGTCCATACTTCGAGGACGAGCTTGTCGTAATCGGTGATCTGGCCGACGCGAGTGGCTTCGACCGAGTACTTCACCAAACGAACCGGAGAGAAGAGTGAATCAATCGGAATGACGCCGATTGCTTGCTCTTCCTTCTTGTTCGCTTCGCCCGGGTAGTAACCGCGACCGGTCTTGATCTCGATTTCAGCTTCGAAGTTGCGCTTCGAATCCAGCGTGCAGATGACCTGGTCAGGATTGACGATGCTGATATTTGAATCGGGCTGGATGTCCGCGGCCGTCACGACACCCGACTTGTTCGCGCGAATCGCGAGGGTGATCGGGTCACGCTTGGTCGAGACGATGAGCACTTTCTTGAGGTTCAGAACGATGTCGGTGACGTCTTCCACGACGCCGTCGATGGACTGAAACTCGTGGTTCACCCCGTCGATCTTGATGGAGGAGATGGCGGAACCTTCGACGGAGCTGAGAAGCACGCGGCGGAGGGAGTTACCGACCGTGTGACCGTAGCCGGCCTCGAAAGGCTCAGCGATGAACTTGGCGTAAGTTGGCGTAGCGCCTTCTTCCACCTTCGTGAGTTTGGACGGGAGTTCGAACTTACCGAGACGTTTGGGCATGGGCTCTGCGGGTTGAGATTACTTTGGAAATGAAGGTTGCGGGCAGGCGGCTTAGAAGCGCGAGTAGAACTCGACGATGAGCTGCTCATTGATGCCCTGCTCCATTTCTTCGCGCGTGGGCAGCCGGTTACATACGGCCTTGAAGGTCTCGGCGTTCATCGTAAGCCATCCTGGAACGTTACGAACCCGATTTTCTTCGAGGCAACGCGTGGCGAGCTGGCGGGAGGCGGGAGAATTCTTCACTTCGATCTCATCCCCGGCGATGACACTGTAGCTGGCGATGTCGACCTTGTGTCCGTTCACGCGGATGTGTCCGTGATTCACGAACTGACGGGCGGCGGCGCGGCTCTTGGCGAGACCAAGCAAATAAACGACGCTGTCGAGACGGGTCTCGAGGAGCTGCAGGAAGCGCTCGCCGGTGACGCCGCGCTCTTTCTTCGCGATTTCGAACACGCGACGGAATTGGCGCTCGAGCAGGCCGTAGATGTAACGGAGCTTCTGCTTTTCGTTGAGGCCGACGGCGTATTCAGAAACTTTGCGACGGAGCTTTGGACCGTGCTGGCCTGGCGGGTAGCTGCGGCGCTCGAACGCCTTGGCTGAGCCGAGAAGCTGCTGGCCGAAGCGTCGGCTGATGCGAGTGGTTGGTCCGGTATAACGAGCCATTGTAGGAAAATAAAAAGGTTAAGAGAACAGTGGACGGGTTAGACGCGGCGGCGCTTGCGTGGGCGGCAGCCGTTGTGCGGGATCGGGGTCACGTCGACGATCGAGGTGATTTCCAGACCGATTGCTTGCAGCGCGCGGATGGCGGAATCACGACCCAAGCCGGGACCGGAGACGCGAATCACGATATCTTTGAGACCGTGTGACATC
>JBDSSD010000157.1:0-4495 GCA_039928945.1 Opitutus sp.
CCTCCGGCCGGTAGCTTCTCATCCACTCCTCCAACAGAGTGAGGTGTTCGGGACGGGCGTCCGGGTGCAGCGGCACTTGGTGCGACCGGAAAGTGCCTTCAACCTGCAAGCCATCGACCACTTTCGGCCCGGTCCATCCTTTCGGAGATTTCAAGACAATCATCGGCCAGCGCGGCCGGGTGAGATCGCCATGCACGCGGGCACGCTCGTGAATTTGTTGGATCTGCTCCACGGCGGAATCGAGCGCCGTTGCCATGGCTTCGTGCATGAGCGCCGGCTCGTGACCTTCGACAAAAATTGGCGACCAGCCGTAGCCGCGGAGGAGCTGCTCCAGTTCTTCGGGGGTGATACGGGCGAGGACCGTCGGATTGGAAATCTTGTAGCCGTTGAGATGAAGGATCGGGAGGACCACGCCGTCGGTCGCCGGATCGAGAAACTTGTTCGAGTGCCACGCCGTAGCCAGCGGTCCGGTTTCCGCCTCGCCGTCGCCGACGACGCAGGCGACGACGAGATCGGGATTGTCAAAAACTGCGCCGAACGAATGGCTCAGCGAATAACCAAGTTCGCCGCCTTCATGGATCGAGCCCGGCGTCTCCGGCGAAGCGTGACTGGGAATGCCGCCGGGAAATGAGAACTGCAAAAAAAGCTTCTGTAGCCCGGCCTCATCCTGGCTGACGTTAGGATAGATTTCGCTGTAGGTGCCTTCGAGATAGGTATTCCCGACCACCGCCGGTCCGCCATGTCCCGGACCGGAGACGTAAATCATATCGAGATCGTATTTGTTAATGACCCGATTCAGGTGCGCGTAGATGAAGTTCTGCCCCGGCGTCGTGCCCCAATGGCCAAGAAGCATGTGTTTTACATCCGTGATCGCGAGCGGGCGCTTGAGCAGCGGATTATCGAAGAGATAAATCTGGCCGACTGAGAGGTAGTTTGCCGCTCGCCAGTAAGCATCCATCCTTTGCAGCAGTTCCGGGGAAAGTGTGTTGATCTTCATAATACAACCGTTGTATTCGTAATTTCTGGTTTCAAAATTCGGCGCACCGAGCGTGCAATCATCAGCTCTTCGTCTGTAGAGATAACGCGAACCGTGGCGCGGCCGGCGGCCGATGAAATCACCGCCTCCGTTGCAGCGTTCCGCGTTTCATCAAGTTCAATTCCGAGGAAGCCGAGTCCTTCGCAGATTCGGGCGCGAACGAGCGGCGCGTTTTCACCGATGCCGCCGGCCAAAACCAAAGTATCGATCCCACCGAGTGCGGCGGCGTAAGCGCCAATCCACTTCTTCGCCTGATAGCAAAATAGCGCCACTGCTTCCGCCGCCCGGACATCTTGCGTTTCGTGTTCGAGCAAGTCGCGCATGTCAGAGCTGGTTTCGGATACTCCGAACAGCCCCGACTCGTGATTCACCATTTTCTGAAATTGCGTCGCGGTCATTTGCTCGCTGCGCGCCAGGTAGGAGACCAATCCCGGATCCAGATCTCCCGAGCGGCTACTCATTACCAATCCCGCTGTCGGCGTGAAGCCCATGCTGGTGTCGATGCTCTTGCCGTCGCGCACGGCGGCCACGCTCGCGCCGTTGCCGAGATGGGCGAGGATCACGCGCCCCTTCTTTGCCGCCGGGTCGCCGAGGCGTGCGAGTTCCTCCATCAGGAACTCGTAAGACAATCCGTGGAAGCCGTAACGGCGAACGCCCGTCGTCTCGTAGCGTCGCGGAATCGGCAGCAGACTGGCAACTCGCGGCATGGTCCGGTGAAACGCGGTGTCAAAGCACACCACCTGAGGCAATGCAGGATGGCGTTGGCGAAACGCCTCGATCAATTCGATCTCGAGCGGCAGATGCTCCGGGTCGTACGGCGTGATGCGGCGCAATTCATCGAGCAATCCTGGCGTGACTCGCTCCGGTTCGCTATGCGTCATCCCATGCACCACGCGGTGTCCCACGGCTCTGACCGAGGCGAATACCTGCTGCGTTTCGATCCAATCCAATAGAAAAGCGACCGCCGAATGATGATCATCCGCGTTAATGGTGCGACGATCCGGTGGGGTTCCGGCAGAGTCCTTGAAGGTCAAACTCATGGCGCTCTGACCGACGCGATCCACCTTCCCAACCAGCCGCCGCCGCAACGGTTCGACTTCCTCATACAGCGCAAAACGGATGCTCGACGAACCGCCGTTGATGGCCAGAAGAGACGATGGCTCACGACTAGTCTCCACGGATTTGTCGCGAGTGGCCAGCTCCGCTGGGCTTGCTGAACCTTTCGACTGACGAGTGATCGGCATGTCGCGAATCACTTTGCCGACAACGTGCGGAAGTTATCCGCAGAAGCTTCCAGACTTTGCTCAAGGATCGCCCCGGCAGGCGCGGACAAAAACGTTTGCCGGCAGTGATCGCTGCAAAAGCAAAACTTCTCTCCATCGCGTTCGGCGTAGAACGCGGTGGCTTTGTCCACGGTCATACCGCAGATGGGGTCGATGGCTATATATTTCGATGCTTTCATGTTATGTTTTCCCTCTGCATTGGGTCTCAATTTGTTTTTTGAAGAATTCAAGTTCTCGAAAGGTATGACTCCGCACGGCGTCTTCTCCGTTCATCCATCGCTTGAAAACGTAAAGCATCAGATGGCCAAACCAAGTGTCAGGGAAATCCATGTACACATTATGACTTAGTTTCATTCCGCCCCCGGATGACACTATTGTAATAACACCTCCTTCAGGGATGCGCGGACGAAGGACGCCTAGGAAAAGTTTATAGGTCGCTACTCCCCGCCAAACGGCAAGCGCCGGGTGATTAACATAAAGAAAATGCCCTCTCAAATCGGCCATAATGCCAGCCACGCTTTCTCGTTGCCAAAACGTCACGTCGGTTGCGGGACGGTTGTCAGGGGAATCATATATTAGGCCATAATGTTCCGTTGGGTTTGAGGCTGTCCAATTCGCGGGATTCGAAGCGTACGCCCAAATTTCTTCGGCAGTGCCCAGAATTTCGATTTCATTTTTAATCTTCAGTAGCATGGGTTTACTCTCTAGAAAATGGTTTCGCGCCTGCGTTTTGATTCCAGTTTTTCCAGTGTCTTGTGAACTTTAATCAAGGTATTGCTTCCTGTGGTGGCTAGGTTGCGCCGTTGACCCAGCGCGGAACGAACATCGGCACGCGTTCTCGATAGGCGCGGTATTCATCACCGCATAGGCAATGATGAACGCATGGATCACACCCGCCGAGGCCCCACGCTCCGGAATGTGCAATGTGTTCTTTCATGATTAAGCTTCTTCCCTGATTTTTGAGGTCTCTGTCTATTGCTTCCGGCTTTCACGGAGTTTTATATTAAGCGAGATGTCTTGTTGTCGTTCCTTAACAGATCGTTCGTTTTTTTCCTGGCTGAGGTTCGGCTTAGGGTGCATCTTTCCGAATTTCCCGCGCCGACTTCTCCCAGTCCGCAACTGCTTGAACCTCCTCGCGCCCTAGCTCCTCGTAGAGTTCGTGGACTCGCTTGACGATCTGCGGCGTCACATTGGACGGTGTCTCGGCTTTGGCTTCAGGCTTGGGTTCCGCTTTGGCCTCGGATTCGGGCTCGGCTTTGACTCCATTTTTTTGGATCTCTCGCTTTGCCTGCTCCCAGTCCTGAACGGCTGAATCGCCTTTGCGGCCTCCCTTCTCGTAGAGTTCATACGCTCGCTTGGTGATCTGCGGCGTCAAATCGGATGCCGTCTTGGCTTCGGGTTGCGGCTCGGTCTTCGCTTCACGTTTGGTCTCAGCTTTGAGTTCGGGCGCAGGCTCGGGTTTAACTTTCGGCTTCGCCTCGGGTTTAGGTGTAGGCTCTGATTCAGGCTTCGGTTGAGTTTTTGACTCAACCTTGGTTTCAGGTTTGGCCTCTTCTTTCGCCTCGGTTTTAGCTTCCGGTTTCGGCTCGGCTTTAGGTTCGTGCTTGGCCGCGGGTTTGGCTTCAGCTTTCGGTTCTGATTCGGGCTTCGATTGAGTTTTTGGCTCAACCTTGGCTTCAGGTTTGGTCCCTTCTTTCGCCTCGGGTTTAACGACCGGTTTCGGTTCTGCCGTAGGTTCGGTCTTGGCTTCGGGTTTGGCTTCAGCTCTAGGCACTGATTCGGGCTTCGGTTGAGTTTTTGATTCAACCTTGGTTTCAGGTTTGGCCCCTTCTTTCGCCTGGGGTTTAACGTCCGGTTTCGGCAGGGCATTGGCGTCAGTTTTCTTGCGGGACGAGATGCCTGCCAGCTTCGTGCGCGTCAGCATCAGCGCATTGATCGCCACGACGAGCGTACTGCCCGACATTGACAGGGCGGCGACCTCGGGACTCAGCACGAAAGGATACAGGACGCCGGCGGCGAGCGGGAACGCGATCACGTTGTAGCCCACCGCCCACCAGAGATTCTGATGCATCTTTCGCAACGTGGCGCGCGACAGCTCAATCGCGCTGACGATGTCATACGGGTCGCTCTTCATCAGCACGACATCGGCGCTTTCCATCGCAACGTCGGTGCCGGC
>JBDSSD010000158.1:0-5199 GCA_039928945.1 Opitutus sp.
CTAAACTAACAGCATCACGGCCGCCATCAGCGCCATTCCGAAGTCTTCCAGCAGGGTATATGCGGAGAGCGGAACACGGGACATTGAGCCCATGCAGGCGTCTTTGCAGTCGATTCCCTTGAATCGCGCACGGATGACACCCATTGCGCCGAATCCCAATACGACGGCGGTCGCCATATTGATCACCATGGGTTGCCAATGCGACAGATAGCCCAAGCCAAGCCCGAATTGGATAAACGGATAGAGGTAGGCGTAAGGCCGGAACGATTTCGCCAGCAGGTCATACTGCTGGAATAAATCGGCATAGCCTTTCAGGTCGAAGAGCTTGAACATGGAAAATACGACCATGAGAAATCCCATGAAGTCCTGCATCCAAGTCATCCAACTCCAGCCCCCATACGCCACCTGTTTTGCGCCGGCGGTCAAAAGTGTTAGTGCCACGACAACGATGAGAGGGATATAGTCTCTCCAGGTTGCGCAGTCTGCTTTCGTTCCCATGTTCAGCTCGCCGGGCTTCATAGCGCGCTCCACGCGGTGACGAAGAATAGCCAGCACGGATAAAGAATGGCAGCGCTCGCGAGGAAGAACAGCCGCTGTTTAAGCGAAAGGCCAGACGGAGGAGGGGGCGCGCGGAAACGTTTCCCCATCGGCGCATAGGCGAAAACCGGCACCAAGCGCTCACGACCAACGTGCGCTTCCAATCGGCAGCGTTCAAACCAAGTGTAACACCCGCGAAGATCCTGCAAGGCTTCCATCCCGTCGCGGACAATTTGGAGTGGGCCGGACTTGCGCCAGTCGGTAGTTTTCTTGGCGGCGATTTTCACACCGCTACTATGCCGTAATCGAACGGGGACAAGCTACGCATCAGCCCGAAAAAACTATGCATCTTTCAGGACACTGCCAAGCGAGGTCCGATACGCGCTCGGTGACAGGCCAACGATGCGATGAAAGGTCCGGTTGAACTGCGAGAGCGATTGGAAGCCAACCCCGAACGCGACTTCGCTTATCCGGAATTTTGGGTTTTGCAGAATGTTTTTGGCCTTCTCGACGCGCAACCGGGCGACGTATTCAACGAAGTTCAAGCCCGTGACCTTCTTAAATCGTTCACTGAAATATCCGGCACTCATATTCACCTGCTTCGCCACGTCGCCGAGAGAAAGCTCCTCGCGGAAACCGGTATCGACAATTTCGCGAGCCCGGGAAACGACCGGAGCCTCCGAACCGGTTCGCTGCAATGCGATTTGGTTGCCGCAGGCGGCGAGGTGACTGGCGAAAATCGCGAGCAACTGCACCATCGACTCATACTGGCCCCGCGGCAGCACGCGGGTGGCAAAATAAGCTTCCTCGAACTGTTTCAGATCGACGTGCGTGCCCAACCGCAGAAGCTCGCGCGTGATTTTACTGAACTGGCGCTGGTTCGGCGTCTCCACAAAAACCCGCCCGGTCTGCAGGAATGCGATCAGCTTATCTCCGACCCGCACTGGCACTGCGGTTTCGCACAACCCGGCGAAACATTTTAAGGTTTTGGGTGGAAGATCGGCATTACCCTCCAATTTTTTCTGTAGCTTGAAGCACGAGTCACACGCGCCGCTCGTCCGCGCCATCAACGTGCAAAACGCGCCGCCGGAGGCTGGGTGTTGCGGGGAAGCGCAATCTTGCGGGCTCCCCGACTCACGAAGGGTGAGCGGCAGTCCTGTGGCCCGAGTGAACGCGTTCTGATAGTCCCGGAACATGGCTGATTCCGAAAGAGCTAAATAAAGCTGATGTTCGGTGTCGCGGGGCATAAGGGGATAGCGGTTAAACGCAGCCCCGAGGCCCTATCCCTCAAAATACTTCATGTCCTGCAGCGATCGTCCAACCGGCGCAAACATTCGAAGGGGCGCAGCCTGTTACCCGGTGGCGCCCGGCTGGGCGGCCTGACAGGTTCGCGGTGACATTCCGGCAATCCGATGAAACGAACGGTTGAATTGCGAAAGAGACTGGAAACCCACCTCGAAAGCCACTTCGCTCACTCGCGACTTTGGAATCAGCAATCGAGTGTGAGCCTCCCCCACGCGGAGCCTCGCGACATATTCGACAAAATTTAGCTTGGTGCTTTTCTTGAACAGCTCGCCGAAATATTCGGGGCTCATGTTTACTTGATGAGCGACTGACCCGAGCGAAAGTTCTTCGCGAAAACCCGCGGCGATGATTTGGCGGGCGTGCGAAATCTCCGGAGTGTCCGGGGCCATTTGCTGCGAGGCGAACTGATCGCCACAGGCAGCGAGATGCCCCGCAAAAATCGTCACCAGCCGAACCATTGAATCATACTGTTCTGGCACGAGCACCCGCGAGACGTAATAGTTTTTTTCAAACCGCTTCAGTTCGACGGGCGTGCCCAGCCGGAGAAACTCTCGTGCGACGCCGAGGAAAAAACGCCGATTCGGAGTGGCCAATAGAACACCGCCCGTCTGCAGGAAGGCGATGAGCTTTCCTCGCACTCGCACCGGTACCGCTGTCTCGCACATGCCGGCCAAACATTTCAAGGTCTTCGTTTGCACGGCGGCGTCCTTCTCTAATCGCTCTTGGAATGCGCTGTAAGTGGTGCAGGCATGGTGGGCTCCGGCCATCCTTGCGCAGAATGGCGTGGTGCCGGCCGATTTCTCCGCAGAACCGCACTCAGGTTCGCCTTCCGGAAGATGTATCGTGAGCGGAAGCCCGGTGGCTTTCTCAAAGGCCTGCTTGAAGTCCCGGAACATGGTTGACCCCGCAAGAGCCGAATAGAGTCGGCCTAGGGGCTCGCGGGAAAGGGAAAGATACACGCTCCATCTATATTCCCTCAGTTCGCACCTCAGTTCCCCGTGCCGCTATCGGGAAAAGTCTGATTCGTGCGTGGAGAAGCGGCGCAGCGCTGTGCGATAAAAACCGCACGACGCAAGCCGATCATTGAAACGAACAGTTATTCGAGCTGCACGACCAAGTTTTTTCATTTCTCAGTTCCATTTATGTGGCGTGCATTTCGCTTCTCATCGGCGGGAACATGATGGTGCCGAATGGGGGCTCGTTTTACGGACACGTCTTTTTGGGATGACGATCCTTGTCCGTGTTCATCTTCACGGGTTTCTGCGAAAACGCAGCCAAGCACCTATAGCGATAATGAGCGCACCGATCAACCCGATCGAAAGCATGGCTCGGCCAATAAATCCCAGCCATCCTCCGCGCGAAACCATCTCAAGCATCGAGCCACCGATGATGAGCGCTGCGACAACCACGCCTCCTGTGAGGCGCTCGAGGTCACGGCTAATGTTGCGGATCTTGTGTTCCATTTCTGGAACTCGCAGCCGGCCGAGATCCCCCTCCGCGATGCGACGCAGGATGCGGTGCGTATCGATCGGTGCATCATTGGCGAGTCGTTCTACGTCTTGAAAGACCTTGCTCCAGGTTTTCAGCAGCCGCGCAGGAGTTCGCCGCTGCTCGTTCGCGCGGATCATCTCCTCTCGAAGTGCTTTCGTGAAATTGAATTGAGGGTCAAGTTGACTGAGGAGCGACTCCGTGATGACAAATGCGCGCGTTAGCAGGAAGAAATCACGGGGGGAGCGCACTCCATGCCTGCTCCCGGCACGGAGCAACGAGGTTAGCGCATCCCCGATGGAGATCTGGGCCTCGGCACGGGCTTTCATATCGCGCAATATCGCGGCGATGTCGGCTTGCAAAGCCGGCCGGTCCAGATCGTCGCCAGCCTTGGCTATTTCGAGATAGCCGTCGGTGGCGGCGCGCGCATCGCCGCCGACCGACGCCGCCAGCATTCGTGACAACGAATCACGCATGGTCTCGTCGAGCTCTCCCATGTTTCCAAAGTCATGGAGGCACACCCGTCCGTCAGGTAGTACGAAAAGATTTCCAGGATGTGGATCGGCATGAAAAAATCCCACCTCAAAAATTGAACGGAGCATTACCTTTACGAACGTATCAATGCATCCGGATTTGGATTCCGGATGGGTCGAGACGTAACGGTCAAGTCGTTCCCCGTAGGAATGGTCCATCGTAAGCACACGAGTGCTGGAGCGTTCCCCAATGAAATCCGGAATCCATAGGTTTTCGATTTCGGCCATCGACGTACGAAATCGTCGAATCGAGCGGGCTTCGCGTCCGAAATCGATTTCTTGTCGGAGGCTTTCAGCGAATTCCTGCACCATTCGGGCGGGGCCGAGCGTTCGCAAACGCGGGGAGAGTCTTTCGCCCAGAGCGGCCAGATAAGCCAGGGCTGCGATATCCGTGGAGATCTGTGCGCGGAGCCCTGGCCGTTGAACTTTGACCACCACCGGACGCCCATCTTGCATCGTCGCCACGTGCACCTGGGCGATTGTTGCTGCGGCGAGCGGCGTTTCACTAAACGAGGCGAATAGTTGTTCCAACGATGCCCCAAGTTCGGTTTCGACCGTCTCACGGATTTCGGCGAACGCCACCGTCGGTAACTGGTCCTGCAGCTGCTCCAACTCAGTGATGTAGGCGTCCGGCAACAGGTCGCGGCGTAGAGCCAGGATTTGTCCAAATTTAATAAAAACCAGCCCAAGTTCCTCGAAGGTCTTCCTTACTTCTTGTGGCGATGGCCAATGCCCCTTGCCACGCAGAACTCCTATAAATTTATGGCGAACCACGACCCGCACGATCTGCGTAAGCCTGGGCGAAGTTTGGCGTAAGCGGTTCAACGTTGGGGAGGGATAGGCATCAGCAGGTCAATTCATGGCAGATGATGTTCCCGTTGCCGCGGCTCGGTCGGAGCCTTCCCGCGAGGTGGATTGGATCGCCTCGCGGCTCCAAGCCAACCCTCCAACACGGACAGCGCGACAGCCGTTAAGATCAACGCCACGCCGCCCGCTTGCAACGCGTTCAAGCGTTCTCCAAAGCCTCCCATTGCGATCAATAATCCGAATACGGGGACGAGGAACAAATACACGGAAAGGCGGCTGGCCTCCGCTCGCTGTAGCAGCCAGAACCAAAGCCAAGTGCCCAACGCGGTGCCGGCCAATGCCAGGAGGAGCAAGAGACCGACAAACCCACGAGTCCACCTGAACGTCTCATTTTGCTCAAACACCGCCGACAAGCCGAGCAGCACCACGCTTCCGGCGACCAGTTGCCAAGCCGTCAGCGCCATGAGGTCTTTGCCGGGGTGAAGCTTTTTCATGGTCACGCTGGCCACGGCCGCGCTGGCCGAAGCAC
>JBDSSD010000159.1:0-5904 GCA_039928945.1 Opitutus sp.
CTTCGAACCCAATCACCGGAGCGCGCGCAAGCGCGCTGGCCTACATCGAATCCGTGCTGATCCGTGAAATCAGTGGTCTCTGGAATAGTAGTGAGTAGCGTGTAGCGGGTAGCGAGTAGACGGAAAGCAGATGAAACGAACGCAGCGGACATTGCGTCCTTCGCGGCCTGCGCGTGAGGCAAATCGGCCGTGCATCACGTAGGACAGCGCGCTTGCGCGCGCTCAGGGGGATCGCTCCAATCCGCGACTCTTCGAACCCAATCACCGGAGCGCGCGCAAGCGCGCTGGCCTACGTGTATCCGCTCGCGCCTGTTGCGTGAGGCAAATCGACCCCGTCCATCAAACATCAGCCATTATCAATCTTCCATCCCGTGGCGTCCTTCGCGCCCTTTGCGTGAGGAAACGACCGTTCAGGCGTTCCTAAACCGCGTCCTGAATTTCGTCCACGGCAGTACGTCGGCGCGCGTCTGGTCGTCGATCGCCATGTCGATCCGCAATAACCCACGGCCGCAGACCACGACCGGACAACCCTGCTCCATCGCGATGATTTTGCCGGGCGTGCGATTCTCAATGCGCACCTCTGGCTTCTCGGTCGCGCCGAGGACACGCAGCTTCCGGCCCTCCACAAACGTCGCCGCCCCGTGATACGGCGTACCCGTGGCGTCGACCATGCGACGCAGCAGCGGTGCTTCGAGCGACCAGTCGATCAGGTAGTCCGCCTCATCGCGCCAAAGTGAATAGCTCACCTGCGACTCGTCCTGAGCCTGCGGCGTCCATGCATCCGCGGAGAGCTGGCGATACACCTTCGTCGCGAGCGCCGCGTAGCAAGGTCGAACGGCTTCGATCGCCTCGTGAATGCGCAGCGGATACGTGACGGCGACGCGTTCCTGCGCGAGAATGGGTCCGGCGTCATACTCGGCGGCGCCCAGCAACGCGGTCACGCCGAGCTCGCGTTCGCCGTTGATCAACGCGCTCACGAGCGGCGCAAAACCCCGGTACCGCGGTAGCAGCGAATCGTGAAACACCACGATCGGTTCGCGTTCGTTTTCCGGCAGCAACCAGCGCCAGCCCGCCGCAAACCGCGCGGCCACTGGGGGCAGTGGGCCAGAAATCTCCTTCCGATCGATCACGGGCACGCCGGCGCGTTTGGCCGTCGCGATGATTTCGGCCCGATAATCGTTCTCCACCTTCGGGTCCGACGCCGTGACGACATACGCCACGGCTTTCGGTCCAAACTCCTGGAGCAACGCCACGAGCACACTGAGCCCGCGTGACGAAAGCAGAAAGAGGCCGAGCAGCGCGTCATTCATGAGCGTTGAGCACTTCACTGACGATGAACGGCGGTCGCTGCTTCACGCCTTCGAAGATTTTTCCAATATACAATCCGACCACGCCGAGAATCATGATGATCAATCCGGCGAGGACCCACAGCGATACAATCAGGCTCGCGTAACCCAGCACCACAATCTCGCCGCGAAGCGCTCGCACGACCATGTACGCGGCGAACACCAAGCCGATGGTGGCGATGATGAACCCGGTCTTCACGACGAGCCGAAGCGGTTTGTCGGAGTTGGCCAGAATGATGTCCGTGGCCAGCCGCAATAGTTTCCCGAGCGTGTAGCTCGAGCGGCCTTCGGCGCGCGCGTCGTGCGCGACATCAATCGTGCGAACCCGGAACCCGACCCAGCGCACCATGGTGGGGAAGTAGCGGATCGACTCCGGCATGCGGTTGATCGCGTCGATTACTTTGCGCCGATAGACGCCGAAGTTCGCGATCGCGGCGTCGTGGGGCACGCCGGTCAGGTAAGTGAGTATCCGATAAAAAAGACGGGAGCGGAGCCGCGTGAAGAAGGCGTCTTGTCGCACCGCGCGCCGCGCGAGGACGATGTCGGCGCCGTCTTGGGCGGCGAGAAGCAGTTTCGGGATTTCCTCGGGTTTGTCCTGCAGATCGCAATCCATGACCACGACCGAATTTCCGCGCGTGAGTCGTAGCCCGGCCGTCAGGGCGTAATGTTGGCCGAAATTGCGACTCAGGCGGACGCCGACGACCCGCGGGTGCGTGGCGCAGACGCTCGCAATCGCGGTCCAACTCTCATCGGGGCTGCCATCCTCGACGAGAATGATTTCGTAACGCTCGGTGATCCCGGCGAGGACAGCCTCGAGCCGAGTGACGAGTGGGACGACGAGCTGGGCGCCGTGGTAGACTGGGCTGACAATGGACAGGTCGACTCCGGAGTCCCGTGGAGTCACTGCGTGAATGTCGGTGTTCACCGGTGCGTCGCCCGGTGGGCGAACGGCGGGGTCGGTTCCGAATGCGGTGGGATCACGGTTGAACGGAATGCAAACGGCGCACCGGCGATGAGGCAAGTGCCCATGTAGGTGAGCAGGTCAGTATGTGAGAAGGACGATGGCTGATGTGTGATGGATCGGACCGGAGTTTCCTCACGCAACGGGCGCGAAGGACGCAGAGGTATGGAAGACGGGCCATGTAGCGGATGCGACGTAGGACAGCGCGCTTGCGCGCGCTCTGGTGGTTTGGTTCGAGGTCAGAGGCTCCGACCGCAGGGCTCTGAGCGCGCGCAAGCGCGCTGCCCCACGTGACCGGAACTTCGCCCCTTCGCGCTTAAGGCTCGGCTCAGTTCGTTCCAGCGTTCCAGAGTTCCAGATTAAACTGGTTCCCGCTGCCTATTTCCCCGCCCGCAGCTTCCACACCTCGAAGGGGAAGATCGTTCGCTCCAACTCATACCGCGCCATCACCGTCTCATTCAGCGGATAATTCGCATAGCTCGTGCGGGGGGCCGCGGCCCAGATCGGGTACGAAACATCCACCAGGGTGCGGATCGCGTACTTCGGCAGCGGATGCGCGTTCAATTCGTCATTCAACTGTCGCAGTGTCGCTGCGCTCTGACTGTAGCGCACCGCCCAGGCGAGTCCGTATGCGGGCGCCGCATCGAACAGGTAGTAAAGCATCGGACAATCGTCGTAGACCACGAGCGGCTCGCCGCGTGAAAGCCGCGGACTCAGATGCGCGAACAGCGCGTTGACCGCCGTCACGCGTTCCGACGTCGATCGGATGCGCCGCAGCTTGGGTGCCTCAAATGTGGCTTGGAGTTCTGCCGGCGGCGAATCGCGATAGATGGCGTGATGGTGTTCGCGCGCGACGTAAACGAGTCCAGTCGCCAGCACCGCCGCCAACGCTGCGCGCGCCAGCATCGAACGATGAGGAGGAGAGCGATGGAACGCCATCATCCCGACGGCAAACGCGAAGGGGAGGCCGAGACTGCCGGAAACCCACGAGCGATGCGCCGTGAAGTAAAACGTGAATGAGGCATACACCAGCCCGGCCAACACCGATAGACCGATCAAGAACACCATCGATGAGTCGACCGAGAGGACCTTGCGGATCAGAGGAATCAACAAGGCCACGAGCACGCTGAGTGCGGTCGCCGCGAGGCACGTCGTGAGAAAGGATGCGGTGGTCGCCGCGGTCACGGCCATCGTTCCCGCCAACATCACTGCCGCCAGGGACGATGCCAAGCCAATGTACCGAGGCGAACGATACGCGACGAAGCCGAGTCCCGCAACGCTGCCCAGGATGAGCAGCGAGCTGACGATCGCCGCGCGACTGTAGATGAACGGGAACGCGATCAACCGGGTCAGAAACGCCCCAAAGTCTTTCGGCAGCGAATGGGCCGAAAGCGACCGGATCGTTTCCAGCCGGTCCCACCAAGTGGCCGCCGCGCCGGTGACCACAAGGTAAGCCACAAAGAGCAGCCAGCAGAAAACAAAGATCAGCGCGCCGAAATTTCCCGCGGTGAGCCGACGGTGGATTAGATTTCCGATCAGCTTCTGCTGCATGACTTCGCGGCCCAGCATCACCGCTGCAACAACGCCCAGCGCCGGATGAGCGAGGGTAGCGACAAACAGTGCGAGACCGGCGGGCGCCCCCAATGGCCACGACGACGACGATCGAATCGCCAAAAGGGCGTTCAGGCTAAGCGCGATAAGCAGGAAGTCGCTCGACAGGCTATTGTAGGACGGTGACGCCAGGCCAAAAATGTGGGAAACGAAAAACGGGACGCTCGCGATCAACGGGCTGAGCACCGTTGCGCCACTCCAGCGGAAGAGAAAAACGGCCAGGGTCACGAACGCGCCAAGATGAATCGTCCAACCGAGCATTCGGAACTCGTACAAGGTTATGTCCGGATACAGCCGAAACGGCCACGTCATGAACACCTCGATGGGGCGCAGCAGCGTGTGCAATTCCGATGAAAAAGGCCGCTCTCCAAAAAGCAGGCGCAACGGCCACGCGAGATACGCACCTTCGTCGGTGAAATCGACGCCGAGTCCGCACCGATGCAGCCCATAAGCCGCGTACATGGCGACGAAGCCGCTCAGAACCAGCACGAACAATCGTTCCCGTGACGACGCCGGCTCCGGCTGTCCGTCAACGGAGTTCGCCGCGCGTCCGTGACCGTCGTCGTGAGTGCCTGGCGACATCGGCGGTAGCGATCACACTTACGACAAACCCGTCAACTCACGAACGTGGTGGCAGACATACTCGATGTCCGCTTGAGACATGCTCGCGCTCGTTGGCAGCGTCAGAATATCGCGTCCAATCGCCTCGGTCACAGGCAGGGACACCGGTGGCTTTCCGCGGAGGTAAAGTGGCATCAGATGCAACACCGTGTAGTGGATCGTGGCACCGATATTGCGTCGACGGAGTTCCAGCAAAAGCGCATCGCGCGGGGTGAGCGCCGACGCGCCGACGCGGACCGTGAATAGGTGCAGTGCATGGCGAGTGGATACAACCCCATCCTGCGGGTGAAGCGGAGATCCTGCGCCCGCCACATGCTCGAGATAAGCGTCCGCCAGATGCCGGCGCTTGGTGGCCATTGCAGACGAGCGCCGTAATTGCACGCGTCCGATCGCCGCCTGGAGATCGGTGTAATTCGCTTTGTAGCCGAGCTCCGAGAGCTGTTGGGTCAGCATGATCGTGGTCGAGTGGGTAAATCGTTTCCAGGCGTCGACGGGTAGGGCGTGCTGGCGGAGTGATCGGATCCGGTCGGCTTGGGCGGAGTCGAACAATGCGACCGCGCCGCCTTCACCGGTCGAAAGGTTTTTGTTCGCGTAGAAACTGAAGCAGGTGGCATTCCCCGATGAGCCCACGGGCGAGTCATCCGGGAAACGCGCGCCGAACGCATGGGCGGCGTCTTCGATGATCGCCACGGAGCGAGGCAGCGCCTCGCGCAACGACCTGGTGTCGACGGCGAGTCCGCCAAAGTGAACGACCATCACGGCCTTCGTGCGCGGGGTCAGTGCGCGCAGCACAGTCGAAGGGGTCACGCAAAACGTGTCAGGATCGACATCGCAGAAGACCGGATTCGCGCCAGCGTAGAGGACGGCGTTGGCGGTGCTGCACCAGGTGAGGCTGGGGCAGATCACGTCGTCGCCTGCGCCGATGCCCTGCGCGAGGAGCGCCAGGAAAAGCGCGGACGTGCAGGAGTTGACGGTGACGACGTGGGGCGCTCCGACGGCGGCGGCGAGTTCTTGTTCGAAGGCCTGCGTCTCAGGTCCCATCCCGATCCAGCCGGAACGCATCACGCGGGCGACGGCGTCAATCTCTTCGTCCGTAAAGTCGGGTCGGCCGAACGGCAGGTAATCAGGGCGGAAGCTCATAGACGCGCCGAGAGGATGGGGTGACGGAACGGCCGAAGGCGAGACGGCAAAGACGAATGAAGATGTGAGATGTTGGATGTGTGGACGGATCGAGGGTGCATGGTGCATTCAGGACATCGTATCCCGAGGGTGCCTCACGCAACGGGCGCGAGCGGATACACGTAGGCCAGCGCGCTTGCGCGCGCTCCGGTGGTTGGAGCAATACCACCCTGAGCGCGCGCAATC
>JBDSSD010000160.1:0-94243 GCA_039928945.1 Opitutus sp.
TGGATGCCGTCAAATCATCAAACCGGCCGCCGCGATTCTTGAGCAGCGCGCTCCGCGACGCCGCGGGGTACGCTCCCGGCAAAACGCGTCCACCGATGAACACATCCCATCGACCATCATGATCGAAGTCCGCCGCGGCCGCGGCTCCTGCGCTGATCGCCAGCGAGGGCAAGGCCTCCGCTCCCGCTGCGTGCAGTCCTCCGTGCCCATCGTTCAACCACAGTTTTGGCTGATACTCCGGCGATCCAGCCACCAAACTCGAACCACCGCGCGTCAGTAGTACGTCGTTAGCTCCGTCCCCATTCGCATCAAAGATCAGCACCGGCCCATCGTTCACCTGCGCCGCCGCTCCTTCGAGCGGTGACACCACTCCCCCCACGATCACGCGCGCCGGATCCAGCGTCGTCCCGCCAAGTACCAGGTCATCACGTCCGTCGCCGTTCAGATCACCGGCCGCGACGAACGGACCGCGTCGGTTCTGCCGCATCGGCAGCAGCGGTTGCGTCGCCACCTCGTCCACCAGCGCTTCCCGTGAACGCAAAGACAGCTGCAGTTGTTCGCTCACTTCGGTAAACTGCGTCGACCGCGGTAGTGTCGTCGCCGGTATTGCTCTGCCACTCTCGGCCGGTTCGGTCACCGTGAATGTTCGATCGCCTTCAAGGTTTTCGAAGACCTGCTCGGCGCCACTGGGCCATCGCACCGTCACACGTTTCATTCCCGTCTCCGCGCCCAACCCAAAGTGCAGCACCGGCTCGGAACTCGACAACACCCCACGAGCCAACACCAGTTGCCGCACCTGCTTTCCGGTGTTCGTCTCGATTTCCACGGTCGCGCCCACGCCGAAGCGGTTCGACCGCGTGCCCTTCAACGCAAAAATCACCCGGTGCCCCGATTCGCTGTCATTGCGCAACACCGTCACGCCCTTCTGATAATTGGAGTACACCAGATCCAGGTCTCCATCCCCATCAAAGTCACCAAACGCCGCCCCAAAGCTCACCCCTTTCTCGTCCAGGCCCCACGCCGCACTCACGTCTTCAAACTGCAGGTCACCGCGGCTCCGATACGCCAGATGCGCCTCATTCAACACCGGACTCGTCTTCTCGATCCGAATCTTTTCGGCCGGACTTTGCGCACCCATCAATCGTTGCAGTTGATCAACATTGTGCACCTCACGGTGCATGCCATTGGTCACAAACAGATCGAGCCGCCCGTCGTTATCGAGGTCCTCAAAGCGCACCGCCCAGGTCCAGTCCGTCGCGGCGATTCCCGCCAGACAGGCGGCTTCCATCATTCGCCCGGTGCCCGTGTTCAAATAGAGAGCGTTGCGCGCATACTGGGGCGCATCGTCCTGCGCGTCGGCGACCGGCCGCAACTGCTCGCGTAGATAGGCCATGCCGCGCTGGTCTTTCTGGTGCGTGGTCGCCGCCATGTCCGCCACGAACAAATCGATCCGTCCGTCGTTGTTGATGTCACCAAGGTCAGCACCCATCGACGAATACGGGAGGTGCGGCACCACCCCGTTGATCACATTGGTGAAGGTGCCGTCGTGGTTGTTCCGGTACAGGGAATCCGCCGGCCCGAAATCATTCGCGACGTACAAATCCGGCCAGCCGTCCTCGTCAAAGTCCCACCACGTCGCGGAGTGGCCCTGCGTCTCACCGCGAATGCCCGCCCGGACCGTGACCTCGTCAAACGTTCCGTCACCCTTGTTGCGGAAAAGATGGTCCTGCTGGCCGCTCGGATGGTCGGTGCCATTGAGCAGATTGGTCTGCACGTAAACGTCGAGCCAACCGTCGCGATCGTAATCGCAGAACGCGCCCATGACAGACGCGTCTCTCAAGGCCAGCCCACGAGCGGCGGCCTCGTCCTTGAACGTGCCGTTGCCCTGATTGATGTAGAGCAGATTCGGGGCATCAAACCGGCAAACGTAGAGGTCGAGCCGCCCGTCGTTATTCACATCCACAAACGTCGCCCCCTGCTTCCAGATTCGCGCCGCATCCCCTTCATCGCCCACTCCCGCTGATTTCGTCACATCGGCGAACTTCCATCCGCCGAGATTGCGAAACAACCGGCAGCTCTCCGTTTTGCTCACGACTAATACATCCGGACGACCGTCGCCATCATAGTCGCCGATCGCAACGCCCGTACCCACCGCACCGACTTCGAATTCATGATACCGATCGGCCCAGACCCGCGGATCGTGGCTGCCAGAAGCATTCAACGGCGGCGGAGCGTACTTGTTTTCTGTCACGATGCCGGTCTCGGCCGAGGGCACTGCCTGAAAAAGCGTTGCGCTCCGACGAGCCCCCGCGGTCGGAAACACGGCTCCGCTCGTCAGCCCCACGTGTTCGCTCTCCGCCGTGACGATGGCCGGCACGAGCCACCCAAGCGCTCCGCAAACCAGAAGTCGCCACAATGTGCGGAAGAGCAATCGCATCGCGTCCAAACCGCTTTGTTCTCCACTCAACGCACGGGCTCCCACAAGGTCAGCCGTGCGGCGCGATCATACGGCGGATAAAACGCGAATCCTCCCGTCACCAGTTCAATGCGCCCGTCGTTGAACAGATCAGCCGCTTTCACGGCGATGAGATGAGTCGGTGCATGCGCGAGCGGCCGCGCGGTGAAATGCTGGTGTCCGTCGTTTTCGAAACAAACAAGCGACACCGACTGCGCATCCTTCCAATCGTTGAAACCACTGCTGGCGACGATGTCCATGTCGCCGTCGCCGTCGAGATCCACCACCACCGGACTGTAGCAACCGGGAAAATCGCCCACACGGTGAAACTTGAATTTTCCTTCGCCCGTATTTTCGAGCCACTGCACACCATGCCAAGGTCGTGAACCCGGCGTGGCGTAATCAAAACCGTCGCCGTTCGTATAAACGATGTCGGGCAGGCCATCCTTGTTCACGTCCGCGACCGTCAGGCCGCTGCTGCCATAGTCTTTGTTGACGGACCCGTACAACACCCGGTCCCGGAAGTGGCCGGCTCCATCGCCCACAAATCCGTGAACCTCCTCCGCGTCCTGCGCCACAATGGCCACGATATCGAGCTTGCCGTCCTGATTGAAATCCACCGCAGGTGCGTGAATCGTGCCGGGCAAATCCAGAAGTCCGTGGCTCTCGAACTTTCCCTCCCCACGGTTTTCCATCCAGCGAATCTCGCCTTGCAGATAACCAAACTGGCCGACCACGAGGTCGAGCTTCCCATCGGAATTGAAATCCGCCGCCGCGACATACGTGACGCGCGCGACGTTTTCCAACAGGACCCGATTGGTGAAATGCTGCGCCCCATCATTCATCAAAATGGTCACGGTGCCCGTCTTCGCGTTGCTCGGCGGAATCGTTCCCATCCCCGCCACCAGCACGTCCAAATGGCCGTCGCCGTTCATGTCCGCCACTTCGAGATGAGCCGGCCCAGCGACGCTTTCGCCGATATCCTGTTCTTCGAATTCGTGCGGTTTTACCTGGCGCAACCAGCTCACGCGGTTGAGGCGGCCATCGCAGGCGATCACATCCTTCAGGCCGTCGCCGTCGAGATCCACAATCAACAGATCCGTGATCCAAGGTTGGCCTTCACTTGGTTTCCCGATGGCCCGCGAGGTGAAGGAGTTTAAGCCCAGTCCGTGTCCTTTCGCTGGCACAACCTCGGCTGCTGTCGTCTGCGCGCCATCGTTTGACCGTTTACAGCCGCCGCACAGAACGAGCGCGAGAATGAGGCTGATTCCGCACGACTGGATCACTCGACGGTTCATTGAAACATCTCCGGTGTGACGGGTCCTGTGATCCGGTTTCGCAGCGCTTGCTGAAGCTCCGCGTCGGTTGGCCGGGTGAGCTGCAACGCTCTTTGCCAGACGGTCCGCGCCTTGTGGTGATCACCGTCTTGATACAGCATGTCCCCCAGGCTGAGGCTGATCGTCGGATTATCGGGTTGGAGGGCGAGCATCCGCCGCAGCACGTCGGCCGCCCGAGCGAATTGTTTCAACTGCACGCGGGCATTGGCTTCCCCCGCGTGAGCTTCGAGATCGTCGGGAACCAACGTCGCTGCCTGGCCGAAGCGATCGGCCGCGGCTGCGTGATTTCCCTGCTCAGTGGCGGCACTCGCTAATTGCAGGTACGCGGACCGCAGCATCGTAATGATCCGCGTCCGGGCCGGCGAACCCGCCTCGACCTGAGGCAGAGCCTGTTCGAGTGGGGCGACCGCAGCCGATGGATTCCCGTTCTCGAGGAAGAATTGCCCCAACAAGCCACGCGAGGCGACGTCGACCGGGAAGACTTTGACGATGCGTTGCAGGCACTCCACCGCCGCGGGCCGATCCCCCGAAGTCCAAAGGATCTTCGCGAGGCTGATATTCGGGGTGTAGAGATAAGGTTCCTTCTGCAGCAGCTTTGTCAGGAGGGAACGGGCGAGCACCTCATCGCCACTTTGTACCGCCACTTCTGAATACGTTGTGAGGATTGGGATGGAATCCGGCGCTTTGCGGTAGGCGTCCTCCAGCAGCTTCAAGGCGTCGTTGCGTTGATTCGCGGCCACGTACGTTTGCGCCAGCAGCGGAATTATTTTGTCGGCATCTCCGCCTTTCTTCAGCGCTTCGGAATATTCCGCGATGCCTTGAGCAAACTGTTTGGCGCGCGCGAGCGTCCAGCCACGCAAGAGGTGCGGAATCCAACTTTGAGGATCGAGTTGCTCCACCCGTGTAAGTAACGGCAAGGCCTGCTCGACCTGCCCGGCCATCAGGTACTCCTCAAATTTCAGCGTGAGTCGCTGAAGGTCGAAGCAGTCGACGAAGAGCGCATCCAGCCAGGGATCCACCGCAACCGGTTCGGGCCGCTGCCGGCTTGCTTGTGCCATGGCATTCGCGCGCTCTGTTTCGCCACGCCGATCCAGCAGTTGCGCGAGCAAGGCTGCCGCGGTCGACGATTGCGGCCGGACCGCAACGAGGTGTTCCAATCGCGCTGCGGCCGCGACGTCCTGTCCACGTTGCAGTTCCACCCGGGCCAAACCCAGCGTGGCCTGCGGCTCATCGGGCGCGATCGCCAGGATGTCCTGGTACGCTCGTTCGGCCTGCTCAGGCTGTCCTGACTTGAAAAGCGCCTCGGCCAGACGAAGACGCGCGGGAAGGTACCTGCCATCAAGCGCGATCACCTGCTCGAGGATCGTACGCGACTGCTCCAAATCGCCGTCGTTGAGCGCAAGATCGGCCAGATAGTACCGGTCCGTGGCGTCCAATCCACCGGGAGTGCTCGCGAGCAGATCGTAACAGCGACGGGCCTCCAAACTGAGACCGTTTGCTTGATAAAGATGCGACAGCTGCCGCAGCGACGCGGCGTCTCGTGGCGAACGCTCCACCGCTTGTCGGGCAGCGGAGAGTGCGTCGCGAAACGCGGGCGGCAGGCGAACGTACGCGCCGACCGCAGGCAACATGGAACCGGCAGGCGTGCGCAGCAGCCACCAACCGCAACCCAAGCCCAACGCGGCGCAACCGATCGCCCATGCAAAAATCGAGCCTCGCTTCATGCAGTACGGTTCAAGGTCTCTTAGGGTTGCCGCTCGCCTTGGGCTGTCGAACTCGAAAGCGATTTAATCGGCCCGACTGCGAACACCGTGATCGTGATCCGACTTTCTCAAATCTCACCGCACCGGAGTTCCTGGCGTCGGATCGTGCCGGCCCGATCCATCGAGCTCGTGTACGAAAAAAAGCCTTCCCGACCTGCATCGGGAAGGCTTTACCACACACCCGGCCGCGAGCGCCGTTAGAATTCCAGTTTAGTCGTCAAGTAGAACGTTCTCGGCTGCACAATTCGGTACACCGAATGGGCGCCGTCGGAGTTGGCGGCGATCGGTCTGAAGCCGCCGCTCTGCTCAAGATCCCGACCGTTGAGTTGGAACCCCAGGACGTAGCGATCGTGCAGGATCTTTCGGCGATATCCGACCCAGGCGTCCACCGCGATGTAACCGCCGGAATAATACGGATGGGCCAGGTCGAGCGCCGTGACCGTGCCGGTCGCGTCGAGGATCGCAGGATTGCCGATCACCGCTTTTTCCAAATAGCGGGCACCGCCACCGATGTTGAAATTCTTTAGCGGGCCATCGGTGAACTCGTAGTTCGAGAGAACGCTGGCGTGCCACTTGCGCAGCTGCGTCGACGGCTGGCCATCGACCGACTTGTAGCCGATGTAGGAACCGAGCAGGAACTGGTTGAAATGTTCCTGACCCGTCTGCGTCAGACCCCACGGATTGTTTTGCGTACGTTGACCGGTCCACAAACCCGGGACGCTCTTCCAATAGGCCAGACGCTCTTCGACAAACGTGGTCAGCGCCGGAGCGATGTTGGTTTGCTTGGCCTCCTGTTTTGCAACGCTGGCCATGATGCGCCAGTTCTTCGTCACGTTGTAGGTCAGCTCCAACTCCAAGCCTTTTGAAACATTGTCCGCCGTGTAGGCAATGCGCGGGTCACCGACGATGATGCCGGCGGCGACGCCCTGCTTGTAGGGAACACCGGCGAGTTTCGCCAGCTCGGGCCCAACCACGAGGTCCATGAAGGTCATGTTCCACTGCGCCAGGGGGAAGTTCGCGGGATTGCCGGCATTGCCATTCCCCGCGGTCAACTCGAACCAATTGAGCTTCGCATTCAGTTTGTCGTCCAGCAGGCTGACCGAGAAACCGTAATCCTTGCCCAATCCGGTGGGGCTTGGGGTGCTCTTCCCGGTGAGATCGATGGATCCGGCGTTGGGAATGAAGTTCTCCGCGTGATTGTAGTGGAGACTCAACCACTTCAAAGGATGCACGACGACGCCGTACGTCTTTGTCTGTTTCGCCACCTTCGCGAGATCGCCATACGGCGGCGCCGGTGGAATCAGTCCGGTGGCAGGATCCGTCTGACCGCCCTCAACCGAGCTCGCAAATCCCGCTTTGTCGATGTCGCGGCGCAATCCAAACATACCCACGATACGATCGTCCCAGAGGTAGCCTTGCAGCACTACGGCGGAAGACGCCAGCTTCGTCAGCGATTTGTTGTCGCTCTTGAGGGCGTAGAAGTTCGTGAGCGTGTCCTGCTTGAACGTGCCCGAAACAGAATCGAAATAGATGTCTGGCACCTTCGAGAACAGTCCGGGCTGCCGTGGCACCGTGGTCGCCTGCGTGGTGGCGCTGCCACCGAGATAATAGCGGACACCGGTTTCCTGGAGGTACGCCGCGATGTCTGAACGCTTCGCCGTGTACTGGACGTGCTCGGTTTCAGTCCGGCGATCTTCGACGAAGCCCGTCGCACGATAGCGTCCAAACCACTTGTTGTGTTTCGTCAGGTCCAAATCGTAGGTCAGCGTCGCGCGCGCCACCCGGTTCGTATTGTGGTCGGTCTGCTTGTTATCGAGGCCGCGGAACTGCATGTAGGTTTCGCCATAGTGCGGGTTCGACGCACCCCATGGCGTGCGCATATTCACGTCAATGGCGTAATTCGCGTACTCGGGCCGGAACAGATTCAGGTAGCTGCCATCGATCTTTTCATTGATGTACGAAATGTTCCCGTTGAGGCCGGGAGCGATCTCCTGGTCGAGGGAAATGCTCTTCGTCTCCAGCTTCTGGTTACCCGTGCTCGGACTGGTGTTCACCTCGTCGAGCTGCAGGTATTTGTTACTGTTCATGCGAATCGGCTGCCAGATGCCGGCGTTGCCAAGGTTCTGCTGATTGAAGTAGTAGCCGGTGTTCGTGTTGATCGCGCTGTCGATCGTTCCGTTCTTGCTGTAGAACACCGTGGGAACGTTTCCGTCCCGCCAAAGAAAGGGAGATACCGGCGTCGCGGAGTTGCGATCGTACGAGGGCTTGCCGAGCGCGACCCATTGACTGATGTCGTCTTCCGGTGTCAGTGAGTTCGGCCGGTTGGAGTTCACCTTCACGTGTTCATAGCCAGCTCGAATGGTGGTCTTGCTCCAAGGCTTGTAGGTGACCGTCGTGTAGATCCGTTCATCTTCATTCCAGGCTGGTTTCTGTTTGAAACCCTGGTCGGACCAGGCGCCTGCGACGCGGAATGCGAGGGCATCCTTCTTCGCCACGATGTTGCTGTTAAAAGTCGCGCGTTGATCACTAAAGCTGCCGAAGCGGTACGTGACCTCATTACTGCTCCTCGTGAGTCCCGCGAGCATAGGCGAGTAATTGATGATACCTGCCGGCGAACCCAAACCAGCGAGCACCGAATTCGGACCACGATTGATCGTCACCTGATCAAGGTTGTAGGTGTCGAAACCCACTTGGGATCCGATGGTGTAGAAATAATCGCGCGTGATGTCGGCGGAGAACAACCCACGCAGACGATTCGCGCCCTGCGGATTGGCGGCGACGTCATCCGACGGACGACCGAGCGTGGGGACGGTGGCGGTGAAGTCGCGCGTTCCTTCCGTATTCGCAGTGTACGAGAGAATATCGTTGATGCCGACGGCGTTGATGTCGGTCAGAAATTCTTTTGTGACGACAGTGACGGATGCGGCCACGTCCTTCAGGTCCGTGCTGATGCGACTGCCGGCGAGGGTCTTCGTTGCGCGGTATCCTTTATCCTGACTCGCATCGACGACGAAGGGAGAGAGCACGACGGCCTCGTCGCGTTCATTGTCGGGCCGCGTGTCCGAGGGGGCGGTTTGGGAAAAGCCGAGAGTGGTGAGAAACAGCGTGAGAGCGGCCGCGGAGGTGCGACGTCGTCCCGCCGGAGGGCGTGGTGCTTGGGTGTTTTGTAGGTTCATGGGATGGGTAACCGACGTGAGAGGGGTAGAGTTCGGGTGGGGTCACCGAAATCGAGCGGCATTCCTTTGTGTGCCGCTCAGCGTGTCAACACTTTTATAGGATATAAAACAGTTTTATATGAGCTTTGGCGAGACGAGCGGCATCAAGAGTGGACACTGATCGCGAACAACGAGTGCTGCAGAGCTTTGCTGAAACGCGACCCAAGGGCGGCGCGAAGGTACGAATTCATTCCGCGGCGCGCCATGGACAGAAAAAGGAAAAACCTGAACGATCTTATCGGAAGTGCAGTTCTCCTCTAGAGATCGTCGGCGCCCGGGGTGTTGATTTCACATTCAGCATGAAAATAGGAGGTGACGTGCTCACTTCGTTCCGCCGGCTTCGCCTGTTTGGAACGCTGCATCATGCTCCCCTTTGCCGCAGTCCGCTGACAAACCCCTGAGGGTCTGGGATCTCGCGGAGGCCTATAGCACCGCTGGAAGGCTGGTTTCAGGACGGACGAAGCGAGTAAAACTGTTTGACTCATGTTCGTTTTGCGTCCTCACCGTTCAGTCTCGTCGGCCATCCGCCTAGCAGCAGCGGTCGGTCGCACGGGCTACCCCAATGTCCTCCAGCCCCGCTTCGCTTTCTTCGAATCCGCCGTACAAACCTGCGCCTTCACAGGAAACCCGTGAGTCGGACAAAGTCAGCTTGCGGGAGAAACTCGCTCTAGGCGCGGGCTATCTGCCGTTGTTTTATGGCAACTCCGGCGTGAAGGGTCTCGCCGTCCCGGTGTATCAGATGGTGCTGAAAGTGGATCCGGCAGTCCTCGGACTCGTCCTCGCCATTCCCCGGCTCTGGGATGCGTTAACAGATCCAATCGTGGGAATGGTCTCCGACAACTGCCGCTCTCGATTCGGCCGGAGAAAACCCATCATTGTGCTCGGAGCAATTCTCCAGGCCGTGACTTTTGCGGCCATATGGATGGTACCCTCCGGTTGGAGTCAGCCCGCCGTCATCGCCTACCTCGTGGGAACGTTACTGGCGTTCTACACCTGTTTCTCAATTTTCTCAGTACCGCTCATGAGTCTGACCTACGAGATGACGGCGGACTACCAGGAACGCACGCGGGTATCCGCCTTCGGTGGCTTTTTCTGGAAGATGGGTGAACTGACCTACAGCTGGGTCTTCTGGGCCGCCAACCTCGCCGTATTTGGATCCGTGATGCATGGCATGCGGACGATCGGCTGGACCATTGGCATCTGCGTCATGGGCCTGATGGGCATCATCCCCGGACTGCTGGTACGCGAACGCCAGTTTCGCCGCGCGGTAACGCAGGAAAAAGTGCGCCTCGTACCAGCGGTCAAGGCGTGTTTCAGCAACCGGGCGTTTGTTGTCCTTACCGGCCTCACCGTCTGCCAGGTCCTCGCGGGCATGCTCGCGAGCAACATCGATTATTACCTGCTCGTTTACTACATGAACGGCGGCGACATCATGGAGGGCACGAAGTGGAAGGGAGTATTGTCCACGAGCTACGCCGTGCTCGGCATCGGCATGATCTACCCGGTGAATTGGATGGCCAATCGCTTTGGGAAACGAACCACGTTGTCCGTTATCTTCGCCATGGTGCTCGCCGGCGGATTCGCCAAGTGGTTCATCTACACGCCCGGCAATCCCTGGAAAATATTGCTTGATCCCCTCCTCTGCGGGCCGGTCTGGACCGCTCTCAGCGTGCTCACGCCGTCGATGCTGGCGGACGTTTGCGATGATGATGAGTTGCGGCACGGGCTGCGTCGTGAAGGTATGCTCGGCTCGCTTTTTTCGTGGATCCAAAAGTCCGGCTACGCTCTCGCGTTTTTTGGGGCGGGCCTTGCGCTGAATCTCGTCGGGTTCAACGCCGGCCTCGGTGGTGGCCAGTCCGCTGATACGTTTCTGGGCATGCGCTTGATGCTCTCCGTTTCGACCGTGATCTGGGCGATCGTCGCCTTGTTTCTTCTGGCGTTCTATCCCCTCAGCAAGGCGCGGGCCTACGAGATTCGGGACGAGTTGGAGGCGCGACGTGGTCGCTCGTCTCCGTGAATCCTGACCCTCACTCCATGCTCCCCTCTCCCAAGGATAAAAAGGATTCGCGACCTGCCGAGGTCGGCGACACGATCGAGGACGTGCCACGTTCCGAACTTACCGCCGCTCTGGGCAAGAAGCCGACGATCTATGATCTCGCGCGCATCGCCCAAGTCTCACCGGGAACGGTCAGCCGGGTTTTGAATAACCGGGACAAGGTCAAGCCGGAGACCCGCGAACGTGTCCTCCGCGCCGCGAACGCGCTGAATCTCAAGCCGCAGGTTTCCGTCCGGTTTCGCCAGGTCGCTATTCTGTCTGAGCCCACCTTCCACGATCGCATTGAGGGCTACGCCGCTACGTTGACGGCACATTTATCCTTCGCATTTTCCCGCCGCAATATCGGGGTCGTCCTGCCGTCCAATCCGTTCGAGCAGCTGCCGAGTTTATTTTTGGATGGTCTCATCGCCGTCACTTTCGACAAGCAGCTGCAGGCGCTGCTCGCTGAGTTGGCAACGCGGCTTCATGTCGTTTACATGGATAAGTTCGACGCGGCGCCCAATGAGTACGCGGTCCGCTCAGATCACTTTAATTCCGGCTATCTCGCCGCCCAACACTTCATCGCCCGCGGGAAGCGCCGACTCGGGTTCCTGGCGTCGCACAACAACGCCCCGTTTGTGGAGCGCCTGAAGGGTTTCCGTCAGGCCCTCGCCGAAGCCAACGTGCCGGCCGACGACCGACTGCACGTGTTCATCGGGCCGGAAACAAATCATTTATCCGCGATCACCCGCATCGTTCGCGCCGGCGCTGATTGTATCTACGTCCCCGGTACCAGCTATCAGGCGATGGAATGCCTTCACATCCTGACCTATGTCATGGGCATCAAGGTGCCGCAGGACATTTCGATTATCGGCGGTGAGAACGAAGGTATTTCAGCTCTGCAGAATCCACCGCTGACCACGATCGAGGAGCCGTTGCACGAGATGGCCGATCAGGCCGCGCAAATGCTGGATCATCTGACTTCGGGGCGGCCCGTGGCCAAACGTCAGATCACGCTGCCCGTCCGGCTGATTGAGCGCGACTCAGTCGCCTAATCCCATGCAGCGGCATCCACAGCTTCGGCGGTTTTCGTCGGCCTCGACGATCAAAGACTTTTACTATTCGTCAAACTCCGCAGTTCAGCGCTCTGACGGGTTATGAGATGCCGCATTGATCTGAATCGGGGCTGGGATTTCCGGCAGCTGCCTGCGAGTGGAGCGCCCGAAGGTTCGTACGCCGTCGTGGACTTGCCGCATTCACCCTTTGTCGCGGACCTCAACGGCCGTGGGCATTGGTTCGGAGAGTGCGAATACCAGCGCACGCTCGCGCCCGTCACTCTCCGGCCCGGCGAGCGTTGCGTCCTCTGGATCGGCGCCGCCATGCAGGTCGCCACCATCTTTGTTGATGGTTGCGCAGTCGGACATCACGAGGGCGGCTACCTTCCCTTCGAAGTTGATCTGACGGATGCGTTGAAAGCGGACGTCCCCTCAGTCCTCTTGCTGCGGCTGGATAATCGCCACAATCCGGACATCCCGCCGGGAAAGCCCTTCAACGATCTGGATTTCTGCTGGTACGGGGGGCTCTACCGAGGAGCGGAGTTGCGCATCAAACCAGCGTTGCACGTCACCGACCCCGTAGCGGCTAACATTCCCGCAGGCGGTGGTGTATTCATTCGTACGTTGCAGTCCTCGGAGGCGCGCGCGCTCGTCGCGGTCAAAGTCCACGCGCAAAATCTGTCCGGTCAGGCGCAGCCTGTCCGCGTCCGCGTCCAACTACAAAGGTCCGGTGTCGTGGTCGCGTCGGCAACGTCCGACGTCGTTCAGCTTGCCCGCGGCGCCGATGCGAGCGTTGAGCAAACGCTCGTGATTGATCGTCCGCAGTTGTGGAGTCCCGCGACTCCGCACCTGTATGAGGCCGTCATCAGTGTGTTGATACAGGACGGAACGGAAATCGATTCATGCGTTGAGCGGTTTGGGGTGCGGCGGATCAACTTCTCCCGTGGTGGGGGGTTCGTGATCAATGGTCGCCGTCTGCGGTTGCGCGGCACCAACCGCCACCAGGATTTTCCGAGTGTCGGCTACGCCGCGCCGCGGGCGGCTCAGTTTCGTGACGCGCGCCGGATCAAGGAGGCGGGTTTCGACTACGTCCGCCTCGCGCACTATCCTCAATCTCCCGATTTCCTCGATGCCTGCGATGCGTTGGGCCTCGTCGTCATGGCTTGCATCCCCGGCTGGCAGTATTTTGGCGGCGAGCGTTTCCGCGCAGGCTGTTTCGAAAATGCGCGACAACTCATCCGCCGCGATCGCAATCACCCGTGTGTTGTCCTCTGGGAGTTGTCGCTGAACGAGACGCCGATGGAGGACGCGTTCATTGCTCAACTGCACGCCATCGGACACGCGGAATATCCCGGCGACCAGATGTTCACCTGCGGGTGGATCGATCGGTACGATGTGTTCAGCCATTCCCGCCAACACGGAGAAATTCACCGCTGGCACAATGGCGACAAAGCGCTGGTCATTGCCGAATATGGTGATTGGGAATTTTTTGCGCGCACCGAAGGCTTTGACCAGAAATCCGGCACCGGACTTTTCGACCGCTGGAGCACCGCGCGCCAGGCCCGAAGCGACGGTGAACGTGGCCTGCGCCAGCAGGTGTTCAACCACATGGTCGCGCTCAACGACACCCTCGCCTCGCCGGCCGTGTTGGATGGCCAATGGGCGATGTTCGACTACGCGCGCGGCTACGATCCCGTTCGAGCGGCGGTCGGCGTGATGGATATTTTTCGCCTGCCGAAGTTCTCTTATCATTTCTATCGCAGTCAGCGCGACGCCACCGAGTCCGGTGACGGCTGGCAGGTGGGTCCCGTCGTCTTTATTGCCTCGCATTGGACGCCAATTTCCAACCTCCGCCTGCCCGTGTTCAGCAATTGCGAGGAGGTCGAACTCCGCTTGAACGGTGCTCTCATCGGCCGATCCCGCGCCGGCCAGACCGCACTCACCCAGCTGCTGCCTCACCCGCCGTTCTTCTTCGACATTCCTCGCTGGGTGCAAGGCACGCTCGAGGCGATCGGCTACATCGGCGGCAAGCCGCAGGCGACGCACACCGTGGCGACACCCGGCACCCCGGCGAACGTCGCACTGTCGATCGAAGACCTGGGAATATCACCCTCCGTCGACGAATCAGATGTGGTTTTCGCGCACGCCAGGTGGGTCGACGCCAACGGAACGCTCTGCGTCGAGGAAACGGCACCCATCGCGTTTTGCCTCGATGGCGCGGCTGAGTTGGTTGGCGTGGCCACCGTTGCAGCCGAGGCCGGCATCGCGTCCATTGTCATCCGGATTCCGGCGGGATCGAACGGCTTTGTCGTGCACGCGGGTGCGTTGACGCCCGGTTCGACGGCACCCGTGGGGTTGCGTTGGACGCCCCAAGTTGCAGCGCCCAAACGCCCAGCCATGACGGCCGCTCTCGGCGTCAGCCCATTGGACAAGCGTTCAGTTGCCGCTGACTGATTTTCTTCTGAGCACTGGGGACCGTTGCCTCAATCACGCTTGAGCTCGGACATTAGATCGGCTGCGCCGCCGTGACTTGGGTCACGTTGCAGAACTTCCTTCAGTCGTTTTCGCGCCGATGGCGTCCGGCCGAGTCCCATGTCGGACTGGGCGCGCAGGAAGAGCGCCGTCGTCTGTTGCCGGAAATCGAGGTCGTCGTCGAACAGGAGCATCGCGGGCAACGACGTGGCAAAATAATCGATCTTTGCCGGCATCCGCGCGAGTTTCCGCGCGTAGCGCTCCAGGTCTCGCACGAGTTTCGAGGCTTCTGCCCTCCGGCCGAGCTTGGTTAGGGAACGCGCAGAAAAATACGTCATTTCTGAATACGTGCGCACGGCCATGTCCTGGAAATCGCCGCGCGCCTGCGCTGCCCGCTTCCACCAGCGTACCGCGTCGTCGTCACGGCCGAGCGCGGCTGAGGCTTCTCCAAGCCAGTAAAACACGTCAGCCGAGTTGGCCAGGAGATGGCGCGCCTCCCCAAGGTTCTCAGGCGGATGAAGGGCCGCCTCGAAATGCGCGACGGCCGTCGCTGCGTCACCGTGCCGCAATGCTTCCCGCCCCAGCGCAAGGTACGTTCTCACGTGCTGCGCGAGCACTTGCCCTTCGCCGCCTTCCCACGGTTGGAACCGTCGTCGCGCGAGAATGTCCCGCGCACGCTGTGGCTGCGCGGTTTGGTTATATAACGCACAAAGTTCAATCGTCGCGTCGTCCCGTTGATTCACCCGCTGCGGACTGCGCTCGAGCGCTCGTAACCTCGTGCGCGTCGACACGCCCAGCCGTTTCCAAAGTTGATCTTGCTCATAGAGCAGGCGCGCGTCCGTCGGATTGGCGCGAATTGCTTCGCGGTACGCGTGTCGGGCCTTGGTGGCGGATCGCTTGATATTGAAATAAGCGATACCCAGGTTCCGCCACACGACGGAGAAGGCTGAAGCCAGCCGCGCGCTTCTTTCCCACAGGGCGATTGCTTCCGAATAGCGTCGCCGGTCGTAGTAGAGATTCCCGAGGTAGTACGCCGCTCGCGCATCGTTTTGGCGACGTGCGAGCGCTGACTCCAGGATGGCGATCTCCTCAAGCCGCGCGGGAAAACAGTAGTCAGGAGACGCTTTCGCGGCGCGGCTAGCCGCTGCGCGAGCGGCGGCCGTTTTACCTAAGCGTTCGAGGAAGAACGCGCGGTAGTATTCGACCAACGGCGCGGTTCCAGAAAGCGGCTCGGGCGTGGCCGTTTCCAGGAACGAAAGCGCGTCCTCAAAAAATCCTGCACGCGAAAAATCCAGCGCGATATCAAGGCGCGTTTGCGTGTCACAGCCGAGCTTAACGCCGCTCAAGTGGCGCGCCCACGCGTCCAGCGGATCGAGCGCAAGCGTCTCGGCCAGGCAGCGCGCCGCTGCCTCTTCCCGCCCGAGCCGACGCAGGACTACAGCCTGCAGATTTCGCGCCCGAAGATTGTCGGTGTTCACTCGCAAGGCTCGGTCCAAGTGATCGAGTGCTTTCAACCAGTCACCGCGTGTGCTGGCGATCTCACCGAGGGCGTGATACCCCGCAGCCTGCCAGGCGTGATTCCAAACGGCCTTATGAAAGGCATCGTACGCGTCGTCCAACCGACTCTGGTGAACGAGCGCCCATCCGAGGTGGTAGTACGCCTCGCCATCGAGGGGATTGGGATTCCGCGAGGTCAGCCGCTCGATCGCACGCCGGAGGAATCCCTCCGCGAGCGAAAACTCTCCAAGGCGCAGGTGCCACGCACCCATGGCCTGGTTACAGCGCGCATCACCGGGATCACGCCGCAACGCCTCCTGCCAGTAAAGCAGCGGACTGCGGGTTGCGTGACGATATTGCCAAAGGTGAAGGCCGACAAGGTAGAGCTCGTCCGTGCTCGGAATTATCGCTGGTGCCAGCGGTTCGGTCGCAGCGGACGGCAGCTCGGTCAGGGGCTTCCGCTTCGGCGCATACGAGATGAGCGGCCCGGCGGCAGTCGCGACGGTGAGTCGAAGGTCTTCCGCGACGCATCCGTTCGGCAGCCGCACGTTCGCGACCCACGGATTGTCCGGAGCGAGTCGATGCATCCAATGCTGCAGGCGCTTTTCTCCGCGCCACAGTTCGATCCGCGCGCCCGGCTGTTCGCGCGTCGTCGCCACTCCCAGCCTGACACCGCGGTCTTCGACCTGGAGCGAAACGGCGGCTTCAAGGTTGGCGGCCTGAACCGGTCCAATCTCGCGAATCGGATACCAGTACACGCTCCAGGTTTTTGTTTCTCCGGGCTGGAGAAAGGAGAAATCTGGCTGGTTGTCGGTGTAACCGCCGATCATCAGCTCGACGTAAGGACCATCGCGATCCGTCAAATTGCGGTCCCACGCGTATCCGAAATCATGGTTGCCCCAGGTCCATTGTTTTTTGCCTGGCGCAATCTGATGATCGGCGATCTGCACCAGCCCGGCGCGTTTCAGGTGATCGTAGCCGCCGGAGAAATCCTCCTTGGAGCCGAGACACATGTAAGACGTCGGCACCGGAATGTTCGCGTACCAGGAAAGATCGTTCGGTGCATACGTGGGCAGCCCGGCGCGTTCACCGGCCGGCCGGCAATGCGGCGGTACGAAATGGCTGGGCACCTCGTCCCGCGGCACGCCGTGCTGCGCGCGACGGGCATAGTCCACCCCATAATAGCTGCTGTCACACAGCGGAAACCGACTCATCGCGCGTTTCGCGTGATCGGCCACGGCCGTTACATCCGGCGGAAAAAAGGATTGGTAACCCTCGTTCGCATGCGTGGCGACATTCGCCCACCAAAGAAACGACTGCACGTGCGGCGTGCGGTTGTACGCCCTCATCTTGAGCTCGATCAACGCGCGGTCCGGATGAAGGCAAACGCCATGCATGCCTTTCATCCGTTCCATGGGATCGTGATCGCCCAGCCAAATTGTTTTGCTGCCATCGGCGTGCTCCTCAATCGCCACTTCCACGGGCATGAACGTGGCCGGACGGTGGTGTTGCGGCCAGTTGAACTCGACGCCACCCGAGGCCCAGGGACCAGCCAGCCCTACCAGCGCGGGTTTGATCACGTTCTGGCGGTAGAAGAAGTTATACCCGTTCGTTTTGTCCTCACCGATGTGAATGCGCCCGCCGAGCTCCGGCAGCACCATGATCTTCACGAATTGATTCTCGATGTAGACCGCGTCCCACGACCGATCCTGCTTCGTCTCCGCAATCCGGTTATAGAACGGCAGCGGGTAAACGCGTCCACTGCTTCCCTGATAAACCCGTTTCTCGAGAAACATCGGGTTCTTGTCGGGCGGCAACGGTTCGTAGGTCGGCAGCACGACCGGCTCACGCCGAACGATGACGGAAGGGGAAGACGTCATGCGGAGAGCAATGAGCGATCAAGCGCGAGCCGGACCGCCGCCGCGCGCGTAAATTCGTCGAACCCGCTCATCCGTACGCAAGGGCTCGCAACGATTGATGGGAGAAGGACGGCATAAGTGGGACGAAGGCGGAACGGACAGGGAGAAAAAAAGCCAACGGCAGCTAACGCCGGCGCCTCGGGAGTCTAGCTTGCCGCAGCGACGGCAACAATGGACGAATCACGGACAAACCTAAACGATCCTATCATGAGCAACGGCCGGCTGCGGGCGCGAGCAACGCGCTTTCGTGCTCTAGGCGAGTATTTCCAGTGACATCGGAATCGATCCGTTTTCGACGATCTTATGTTTGGTCACCAACATCGGGCTTGAATGCATGGAGCGGCCCGCATGGAGTAGCAGCAACTCACCCGACCACAGCGGTACCTTTGTTGCATGTCTTCCCACGTTCATGTTCGCCGCGAGGGTTTTACCGGGCAGCATCTCGTCGTATTACCGATTCCACTACGCAACAAGGTGGCCCGACATCCCCTGTTGCGCGGGCTCCTGGTGACGGATGCCGGTTACTTCCCGTCGGCCGACGGCCACCGGGTGGAGCGTCCCCAGGGATCAGCCACGCATCTCGTCATCGCCTGCCTGCACGGCTCTGGTTGGGTCCGCGGTGCTGATCGCGTGCTGCGGGTGACCGCCGGCGATTTGATTTGGATCTCAGCCGATGCGGCTCACGCCTACGGCGCGGATCCGGAGCACCCGTGGACGATCGTTTGGGCGCACTTTCTCGGAGACGACGTACCGCACTGGCAGCAGGAACTCGGCTGGTCGATCAAAAATTCCGTGGCGCAATTCCCCGCCGGCATCGACGGCGCGACCCAGCTTGGACTCGACAAAGTGTATGCGCGGCTGGAACTCGGCTATTCGGTTGCACAACTGCTCGGAGCATCCACGGCCCTGCGGGCGGTTTTCTGTGCGGCGTTATCCTTAAAGAACGGCTCGGGAGCCGTGCGGACGGCGTCGGTGCGCACGGCGGCTGTGCGCGACGAGATCACCACGAATCCGGCACGCCCGTATCGGCTTGAGGAACTGGCCACCTCGGCCGGACTTTCGGTCCCTCACTTTTGCCTGCTGTTTCGCCGTCAGACGGGTTACGCCCCGATCGACTTTTTGATTCGCGAACGCATCCGCCGTGCCTGCAGACTGCTCGATACGACTCCAGCCACGGTTGCTGCGATTGCCTCCCATGTTGGCTTCGAAGACCCGTATTATTTCAGCCGCCGCTTCCACCGCATCATGGGCCTCTCACCCCGGGCCTATCGCAAAGTCGTGAAGGCCTGAGCCATCTCCCCGTAGCCCGCTGCGGGAGCAGCGGGATCAGAAAACGAGCAATCCCCCGCCTAACTCGCGAAGTCGAAGGAACGACTCACTGATCAACGCCCTTCCACTCACCTTCCGAGGCTTGCTTCAAGCCCACGCGCCGCATCTCGTCACGGGCCGCTCTCTTCTTCATGGGATTTCCTGCACTGCATCGCACCCGCCTCTGGCTCCTGTTGCCGGTTTGTGCCGTTGCGTTGCTCCTTTGGTCAGACCACCGATGGATCCAGCGGGTCGAGGCCATTTCGCGGGTCGACAGCGAGGAAGCCACGCTTGATGCAGCCTCTCCGACCGGCTATGCGGGACGGAAGCGCTGGTTGATTGTGCCGGAGCACAACCTTCATAGCTACGAGTGGATCGCTCAAACCCAGCAGATGTTCGCGCAGAAAACCTGGCGCGTCCGCCAGTTGGATTACGAAAACGTCCCCGCCGGACGCGAGGTTCACGCGCCTTCCCCTTACCGGTGGTGGCTGGGACTGGTAGCGGAGTTTGAGCAGAAGATTTCGGGAAAACCGATCGGGTGGTCGGTGGAACGAGCCGCGCTTTTCGCGAACCCACTGCTTCACTTTTTCTTACTCGTTGCGTCCGCCGTCTTCGTGGGCCGGCGCTTCGGTCTGGTGGCCGCCGCCGTTTTCACCACGGGTCTCGCGACTTTTTTCCCGCTCGCTTCGGCGTTCCTTCCCGGCGTGCCGGATTCGCTCGGTCTCGCGCAGATTTGCGCCCTGTGGAGCGTGCTGCCGTTGGTGGCGCTCGCTCGCGACGGTTCGGCAAAATCGCTCGCGCGAACAACGGCTTCGTTCTGGCTCGGCGGTTTCGCCGGTGGAATCGGCCTATGGATCGATGCGGGCACGCAGCTTCCGATCATCGGAGGAATTTTTCTCGGCGGTCTACTCGCTGCCGCCGTGAGTCGCCGAAGCGCGCAGTCGCCGCAGGCCGCTGCCGAGTTCGCGCGAGCGTGGCGCGGATGGGCGCTCACGGGCGCTGGCACCTGTCTCGTCGCGTATCTCATCGAATATTTCCCGCGCGGGATGGACCTGCGCCTGCAAGTGAATCATCCGCTTTACGGTCTCGCCTGGCTTGGCGCAGGAGAACTGCTGGCGCAGTTTACCGCCGGCCGACAATCCGGCGTGTCCTATTGGACGTGGCGGCGCGTGGTCCTTCTGGTTTTGAGCCTTGGAGCGATCGCGGCGTTACCCGTTGTGATGGTTTGGGCCAAGAGTTCGCCGCCCATCGATTTGCTGGCCAGCCGACTCACGAGCCTCCCGAACGGTGCCACGGCAGGCAACCTGGCCAAATGGATCGTGCGCGACGGAATCACCGGGCCGCTGATCGCGACGCTCCTCCCTTTATTGCTGCTGATCCCAGCACTCTGGCTCCTCGTTCGCCGATCAACCACGAGCCAGGAGCGATCCGCCCTTGCGCTCGTGCTGGGGCCAGCGGTCATCGGGTTGGCGTACGCGTGCCACAGCCTTCGTTGGTGGACTGTCGCCGATACGCTTCTCCTCGTGCTGATGGTTCCGGTGCTCGTCATAGTGCAAACTCGGGCGAACGCACCGATCCGTGCCCTCTGTCTCGGCGTCCTCGGAGTGAGCTGTTTCACCGGCGGGCTACAATTCCTCCCGCCGTCCTCCGACAAAACCGAGTTTACGCCACTCGAAGTAACGGGCCTGACCGAACGTGGACTGGCCCACTGGCTCGCGGACCACGGCCGCGGACCTTCAACCGCGGTCCTCGCGCCACCGGAGATCACCACGACTCTAAGTTTCTACGGAGGTTTTCGCGGACTCGGAACGCCGAATTGGGAAAACCGCGACGGCGTCGCGACCACCGTGCAAATCATCACCGCAACCACTTCCGACCAAGCCCAGGCCATTCTCAACGATCACGGCGTCACTCATATTGTGCTTCCGTCGTGGGATTCGGATCTCGAAAACTTCGTCACGTGGACGATCAAGAACCCGAACGATTCCTTCCTGAGCGCCCTGCGCCACTGGGCCGTACTGCCATGGCTGCGCCCCCTGCCCTATAAACTTCCCGTCGTTGCCGGAATGGAAGATCGCTCCGTCGCGATTTTTGAACTCACCGACGAGAGCAGCAAAGCGAACGCGCTGAGTCGGATCGCCGAGTACTTCGTTGAAACCGAGCAAGGCAATCTGGCCGATTCGGCGAACCAGTCATTGCTGCAATTCCCCGCCGATCTCGGCGCGATGGTGGCCCGGGCTCACGTGGCGAAGCTGCACGGAGATGAAGTGGAGTTCGAAAAACTCGTCAGCGCCGTCGCCTCAAGCGTTTCGGCAGGGCTGGACCGAACCCTGCCGTGGGAACGTCGCGTCAGTCTCGCCATCGTTTTGGCTCAGGGGAAACGCACAGATTTGGCCCGCAAACAAGTCCAGCGCTGCATCACCGAGATGACGACTCCCCGAGTCCGCTCGCTGACGACGGGATCGCTTTTCCGGCTGCTGGTGCTGAGCAAAGCATTCGATCAGCCCATTCCCGATCGCGACCTCCGCGAGGTGGCCCAACGACTCGTTCCCGCCGAGTTGCGCGGCCGGTTTTGAGCAGCTCTCCAGTTGATCAAATCACGTCTGCGCACGATTGCTGCTGATGAGAGCGAAACGTTTCTCTCGGAAAATGATGGCAGACCTAAGGATTAGGTATAGCAACTTGCACCCATGGGGCTCATCAAATGCTACGAATGTAAACATGTCGTCTCGAGTGAGGCCGCAGAATGTTCACATTGCGGCGCGAGCTTCCGACGGAAAGGCATGTCCGGCGCCAAGGTCTTTTGGCTGGTGGTGATCTTCGGCGCATTTGCGTGCGCGCTCACTTACTGGCTGTGAAACGGACCACGCGTTAACCCACCTCGTGATCGGGTTTTCCGGATTCACTGACTGTGCCGTCGGGTAAACTCAATCGACTTGCCACTTTGAAGATGCCCGCGCTGACATTGTTCATGCTTCGCTCGCCTCTGCATTCGACCGTATGAGTTCGGGTCCAGTGGAGCAGAGTCCGCGTTCGCCTTTGATTCTCGTAATCGATGACCACGCGCCGGTTCGCTTCACGCTTGAACACATTCTGAAGCGACGCGGCTATCGCGTAATCTGTGCCGATTCCGGCCCGTGTGGAATTGTTCTCGCGGCCAGCGAACGCATCGACGCGATGCTGATCGACGTCCACATGCCCGGGATGACGGGGCTCGAATGCCTGCGAATCATCCAAAAGAACCGGACCGCCGACGCTCCAGAATTCCGCGTCTGGTTTATGAGTGGAGCGCCAACTGCAGAGATGGCGCGAGCTGCCGCTCAGTTGGGAGCGCTCGGTCTGCTGCAGAAACCCTTCGAATATCCCGAGCTGCTCGCGACGCTCAAAGCCGGACTGGCGTCGCCACTCCCGCAACGCTCAACTCCCGAGTAGAGGAAGCGCCCATCTGTCGGTTGCGGCACCGCGGCGAGGTTGAATTCATACCTTCCTGACGTTGCATTTCACCCCGTTGGTGCAGTTCCATTCGACTAAATTCGTGATGCAAAAAAGACTCGGCCTTCTCTTCCTCTTTTCGCTCCCGCTTTTCGGTGCTGAGCCTCAGGCGAAAAACGTCATTCTGTTCCTGGGTGATGCGGGCGGCATTTCGACCCTCAACGCGGCCGGCGTCTATGGTCACGGAAAGCCCCAAAGCCTGTTCATTCAGCACCTGGATCACTTCGCGCTCTCCGACACCTCAGCGCTGGACGCGTGGGTGACAGATTCAGCAGCCGGCATGACGGCGATTGTCACTGGCCACAAGACGAACAACGGCATGCTCTCCGTGCTGCCCACCACCGACGGGGTCGGCCTCGCGCCCGTCAAAACGATCCTGGAATATGCTGAAGAAAAAGGCCTCGCGACCGGCGTCATCACCAACATGGCTGTATGGGACGCCACCCCAGCGGCGTGCTTCGCCCACGTCGGATCACGCAAAAGTACGACCGAAGTTTTTGAGGCCTTGCTGCATCCACGATTCGGCGACGGCGTCGACGTGCTGATCGGCGCAGACAAAAAAGGCATCGTCGATGCCGCGACGCAGCTCGGTCTCGAGGCGGACGCGGCGCTGCAGGGCGCGGGCTATCAGGTCTTGAATTCGCCCGACGCCATTACGCCAGAGCACAACCGGGTCGCCGCCATCTACGACGGTGTCGATTTCGATCCTGAGCCCGTCGTGAGCAATGTGCTCAAGATTCTATCCCGCAAACCGGAGGGTTTCTTCCTGATGGTCGAGTGGGACATGCATACGGAACATTGGGAGAAAGGGCTCAAGCGCGTGCTCGTGATGGACGCCCTGATCAAGCGCGTCGCTGGGGAAGCCCCGGCCGATACCTTGATCCTCTTCGCCGCTGATCACTCCTTCGATCTACGCCTGCGCGGAGGCAAAAAAAGCAGTCCGCTCATCGACCAGATCAACGCCGCACCGCCGGACTCACCCATTCAGCTTCGTCCCGTGCTTCGCGTAGACGGAGGACATACGGGCGAAGAAATTCTCGTGGCCGCCAAAGGTCCCGGCTCCGAGCGCGTCCACGGATTCATCCCTAACACCGAGATCTTTCGAATCATGATGTCGGCGTACGGCTGGTCTGAAACACCGTAACGGGTTTCGAAAGCCGTCATCGATTCGTGACGGTTTCGTCGAGATTGAGCATGATGCTCGCGAGCATCGTCCACGCCGCAAACTCGGCGGGTGGATAGTCGTGAGTCGGTTTTGATTCTCCATTGGTCAAAACCTTCCGCGCCGCGTCGACGTCCTGGGTGAAGTGAGCTCGTTGGGTCGCGAGCGCCTCCACCAGGAGCGCACGCTCGCGCTCCGCCGGTGCCCGCGACGCCACGCTGCGAAAGGCCAGAACCAGACGCTGGTTATCGGTGCCCGGAGTGGACAGGAGTTGCTCGGCGAACGCACGCGCCGCCTCGAATTGTTGCACGTCGTTCATCAGCGCGAGCGCCTGAAGCGGCGTATCTGAACGTCCACGACGCGTGCAGAATGATTCGCGCGAAGGAGCGTCGAACGTGGTCATCGCCGGTGGAGGCGCCGTTCGCTTCCAAAACGTATAGAGGCTGCGGCGGTAAAGCGCGTCGCCGTGATCCTGCACGTAAAAGCGGGTTGTGCTGTCAGCGATGGCCACGGGCTCCCAGATATTCTCCGGTTGGTAAGGACGTCGTGGAGGACCTCCCACGGTTTTGACCAGCAAGCCGCCGACCGCGAGCGCCTGATCCCGCAACACTTCTCCGTCGAGCCGAACCCTTGGTCCACGGGCCAGCCATTTGTTCGATGGGTCCACCTCCAACAGGGCGGGAGTCACGTTCGAATCCTGTCGGTACGTCCGCGAAGTCATGATCAGCCGCACCAATTTTTTCACGTCCCACCGCGTGCGCAGAAACTCGGCCGAGAGCCAGTTGTGCAGGTCGAGATGCGTCGGCGGATCACCCTGCGCGCCGAAGTCTCCCGGGGTTCGCACCAACCCTTCTCCAAACAGTTGCTGCCAAAAACGGTTCACCGCGACGCGTGCAGTCAGCGGGTTTTCTGGGCTGACCAGCCACTGCGCCAGATCGAGCCGAGTCGCACGTCCTCCATCCCGCACCCGCAACGGCGGCAGGAATGACGGCGTGCCCGGTTCCACCGGGTCACCCAACTTGTCGTACTGACCGCGAATCAGTACGTGAGCGGGCCGCGGAGTGTCCCGCTCCTTCGCGATCAAGCTTACCGGCAACGTTTTTTCGAGGTGCACCTGTTCAGCCATGAACTCCCGCGCCGCCCGCGATTCGTTTTCCAGTGCTCCGCGAAGCGGGCCATAAACGAAGTCGCGGAAATAGCCTTCGAGAATCTTACGGTCTTCTGCTTCCTGGAAGTAATCCGGAAGTCGGATGCGCCAGGTGATCTCGTACGGCATATTCGCCGCCTCCCGCGCCGTTTCGTTCCAGAACGACTTCTCCCACGCGTCAGGCGAGAGCAACGGATCCTTCGCCGCATCAACCGTGGTGCAGGCGACACCGAGGTGATCCCACCACGCCGCGCCGTCGCTCTGCAACAGTCTCAGCCCAGTAAACTTCGTGCCCGCCTTCATCCCCGCGGCCATCGGTTCGATTTCGAGCCGAACGTAGGTGCCCGCGATGGGTTTTGCGCCCGCCACCGTTGCCGCTCCCGCCGTCCCTTCACCGAACGCCTTCGGATCACCCCAGATCATGCGCTTCACTCCGGCCTCCGTCGTAATCAACTCGATACTCAAAGCCTGCGGCGGCTGGGTCGGATCGATGTTCACGTAAGCAAACGCTTTGGTGCCTTCACTCACCACCAACGCAACGTCACCCGCCGCGAAATTCACGACGCGCTCCACCTTGCCCTCGAGCCGCAAGGCGCGCTCGCCACCCACCACCGGGACGCCGTCGCCGCCGCGCCATGTACCCGCAGTTTCGATGCGCGCCTGGCCCGACTGAGCCGGCAGCGGCACGTCTCCGTCCTCGGCCCAGATCACTTCATAACTCGCTGGTCCCGGTTTCGGGAGAGGCGTGGTCGCGAGAAGCTTTTCCGCTTTTGCAGATAACTCGGCCCGGCGTTTGGGCAGTTCACGGTGGATCGCATCCAGTCGCTTCTGGTCCTCTCCATTCGCAAGGACGACAAACGGACCCGGCACGCGTGCGTTCCCGTCCCACGCGCCGTCGGCCATGCCTTTGAAGAACGCACCGAGCGAATAGTACTCCTTCTGTTTCAGTGGATCGAACTTGTGATCATGACATGATGCACAACTGGCCGTCAGGCCCAACCAGACTGCGGCCGTCGTATCGACCCGATCGTTCGTCATTCGCATCATTACTTCATCCGCGATGGCCCCGCCTTCGTTTGTTGAGAGCTGAGAACGCGTGTAGCCCGTCGCCACCAACTGTGACTGCGTGGGATTCGGCAGGAGGTCGCCCGCGAGTTGCTCGATCGTGAACGTATCGAACGGCATGTTGTCATTGAACGCCCGAACCACCCAATCGCGGTACGGCCAAATCGACCGGGCGTTGTCGAAGTGCATGCCGTGGGTGTCACCGTAACGCACCGCATCCAGCCAGCTGCGGGCGATATGCTCGCCATATTGCGGCGACCCCAGCAGGCGATCGACGGCACGCTCGTACGCGCTTGGTGACTTGTCGGCCATGAACGCATCGATCTCCGCGATGGTCGGCGGCAGGCCTGTCAAATCCAACGTCGCCCGGCGCAGCAAAATTTCCTTCGGCGCCTCGGGCGCGAACCGCAGCCCTTTAGTTGCAAGTTTCTCGGCCACGAAACGGTCGATCGGATGCGAACCTACACGCCCTGAATCCTTCGGTAACGGTGGCGCCACGATGGGTTCGTACGCCCAGTGCTCCTGGTAAACCGCGCCTTGCTCAATCCACCGCTTGATGAGTTGTCGCTGCTCGGCCGTCAGCGGTTCCTTATGCGAGTCCACGGGCGGCATCTGCTCGTCCTCCTCATTGCTGACGATCCGCTGCCACGCGTCGGATTCTTCGAGATTACCCGGCACAATCGCGCGAATCCCTTTTCGTTCGGTCGTCGCGCCGTCCGACGTATCCAATCGCCGGTGAGCTTCGCGTTTCTTCTCATCTCGCCCATGACACGCAAAACAGTTTTCCGACAGGATGGGACGAATGTGTTCGTTGAAACTGATCCGTTCCTCCGCTGCTGGCGCGGTTGGCACCGAGCCCAACACAAGAACGATGACGCCGATGGCTTCTCTGATGTTTCGAGCGGTCATATCAGGCGAGGATCTCCCGCACGACCCGCGCCGGCTCTACGCCGGTCAGTCGCTGGTCGAGGCCTTGCGACTTGAACGAGAAGCGCGAGTGATCGATGCCCAGGCATTGGAGCAGGGTCGCGTTCAAGTCGTACAAGCTCACCGGGTCTTTGGTGATGTTGTACGAGAAATCATCGGTTTCTCCGAAAACAAACCCACGCTTGATTCCGCCGCCAGCCATCCAGACGCTGAAGCAGCGCGGGTGGTGATCGCGACCATAGTTGGCCTGGGTCAATGTGCCCTGACTGTAAACGGTCCGCCCAAATTCGCCGGCCCAAACCACGAGCGTGTCGTCCAGCAGCCCGCGTTGTTTCAAGTCCGTGATCAAACCATAGCAGGCGCGGTCCATGTCCTGACATTGCAGCCGATGATCACCTGGCAGATTGGTATGCTGGTCCCAGCCGCGATGAAGAATTTGAACGCACCGAACATTCCGTTCGGCCAATCGTCGCGCGAGCAGGCAACTCGCCGCAAACGTGCCCGATTGTTTCACCTCCGGGCCGTACAGATCGAGCGTCGCTTCGCTTTCGCTCCCGAAGTCCGTGAGATCCGGCACGCTCGTCTGCATCCGGAAAGCCATTTCGTACTGCGCGATTCGCGTGAGCGTCTCGGGGTCGCCGTGTTCGCCTTGCGCGACCTGATTGAATTTCGCCAAGGAATCGAGCATCGCGCGCCGCGCGGTCCGATCCACTCCTGCAGGATCTTTGAGAAACAGCACCGGATCACCCTGCGATCGCAACGCAACGCCGTTGTGAGAACTGGGCAGAAATCCACTGCTCCACATCCGGGTGAACAACGCTTGCGCGGCGCCTTTCGACGACCACTTGGGCGTGAGAACAACGAAGGCGGGCAGGTCATTGTTTTCGCTGCCCAATCCGTACGAAATCCAGGAACCCAAACTGGCGCGCCCCGGCAGTTCGTTCCCCGTCATCAGGAACGTGCAGGCGGGATCGTGATTGATCGCGTTCGTGTGCACGGATCGGACGACGGTAATATCATCCGCCAGCTTCGCGGTCCACGGCAGCAGATCACTGATCCAAACCCCATGCTGACCGTACTGGCAGAAGTTGAAGATCGACGGAGCAACCGGAAAGCCCGTCTGCCCGCTTGTCATCGTCGTGATGCGCTGACCGCCCCGAACCGAATCCGGCAGCTCTTTGCTGAACTGGCTCTGGAGGCCGGGCTTGTAGTCGAACGTGTCGAGCTGCGACGGCCCGCCGTTCATATGGAGATAGATGATACGCTTGGCCGTCGGAGGAAAATGAGGCAGCCCGGGAAGCGTGGGATGGATCCGCGGCCCGGCGGACCCACCCAGAGAGGTTGCCCGACCGGCCGCCTCGTCCGCGGCGAGTGATCGCGGTGTCAGCCAGTTCAGCGCCAGCCCACCCATCGCCAGACCGGCGCCGGCGAAGAACTGACGCCGCGTAAGATGATTCAGATAATCGTGGGCAGGATTCATGTCGTCAATGGGTGCGGGCCGCCGGTCGGGTCGGTCGAATGTCTTGAGGCATTAGGCAGCGTGGCCGACTGACGGTCGCGGTGCGCGTGGTGCACGAGCTCGGTCGCGATCGCCTCGCGCAGGGCGACGATTTCCTTCTCGCTGTAATCGTACCAGCCCGCGCCAGATTTCAACCCAAGTCGACCTCGCGCGACGAGGCTCTGCAGTACGGCCGGAGCCTGGGTTTGCGCGCAGAGGTCAGGAAAAATCGACTCGCAGATCGCAAGGTACACATCGAGACCGCCCAAGTCGGCGGTACCGAAAATCCCGCTCACCGGTATGCGACGTCCGAAACCGGCGCGGATCACCGCGTCAATGTCCGCGGGCGACGCCACGCCTTTGGCTACCAGATCCATCGCCTCACGTTGAAGCGCGAACGCCAGGCGATTACCGATGAAACCCGGAACCTCCTTCTGCAGTACGACAGCTTTTTTTGCGCAGCGCTCCAACAGTTTTTTCACGTCGGCCAGCACCTCCACGTGCACCCGTGCAGTCGGAACAATTTCGACCAACGGAAGGAGATGCGCCGGATTCCAGAAATGAATATTCAGGAATCGCGCTGCACGATCCGGAGACAGCGACGCCGCCAGCACCGACGGCATGAACGACGACGTGTTGCTGGCCAGGATCACTTCGGGTGCGCAGTCGCGATCGAGAGCGGCAAACAAGGCGACTTTAAGCGGCAGGTTTTCCGGGATGCATTCGAGCACCAGTTGCGCTCCGTCAAGCGCTGCACCCAAGGTGGGTTCGCTCGCGATGCGCGAGGCAATCTCGTCGACCGAACCAGTGACGAGTTCGTTCTGAAGCAACACCGCCGCACTACCCCGCGCCGTTGCGATCGCGGCGGCCAACCGGGTTTCACTCACGTCATTGAGACGCACGGCGATTCCGTACGCCGAAAAGGCAAGCGCGATATTCGCTCCCATCGTGCCAGCTCCGATGATGGTCACGCGTTCAATTCCCATGATCGCCCTCCGCGTGGATGCCGCTGAACCGTGAGCAGGAGATCGATGACGTGCTCACGGGAGAAGGTTCAACGGGCGGTCCAGCCGCCGTCAATCGGAATGGCCGCGCCCGTGATCGAGCGCGCATGATCACCACAGAGAAAAATCGCCAGCGCCGCGATTTCCTCGACTTCGATGAAGCGCTTGGTCGGTTGCGCCGCCAGGATGACGTCGCGGATCACTTGCTCCGTGGAGAGATGATGAGCCTTCGCCTGGCTTTCGATCTGACGCTCAACCAACGGCGTGCGCACATACCCGGGACAGATCGCGTTGCACGTCACCGCGGTTTCCGCGAGTTCCAGCGCGACACTTTTGGTGAGCCCAATCTGACCGTGCTTGGCGGCCACATACGCGCTCTTGAACGGCGATGCCACCAACCCATGCGCAGAAACCAGGTTGATGATTCTCCCCCACCCGCGGCGCTTCATTCCGGGCACGGTCAATCGGATCGCATGAAAACTGGCGGTTAGTACGATGGATTGAATCGCGGTCCATTGCTCCGGCGGAAAATCTTCGACGGGCGACACGAATTGCACGCCAGCGTTGTTGATCAGGATATCGATCGCGCCCAACGCGCTCTCCGTGTCGGTGATCAGCTGGGTGACTTCCTCCGCGTGACTCAGATCCGCGTGATGTGTTCGGACCACCACTCCACTTTCCCGCTCAAGATCCGTTCGCAGGCGCTCGATCTCGCGCGCGTCGCCGAGTCCATGCAGCATGACGTTCACTCCCTCGCGCGCGAGCGCCCGTGCAATCCCGAGCCCGATGCCGCTCGTCGAGCCCGTCACCAACGCACATTTTCCCTTCAGCATGACGCCCCCGTCGATTGCGGCCCGCCGGAGTTGCGCAGCTCGACGCGGAACGGCGCCCCAGTCCGGGCGCGGATGTCTTCGACGGATACGCCCGGATGAACTTCGATGAGCACCAATCCCTCCGGCGTGACTTCCAACACTCCAAGGTCGGTGATGATGAGGCTGACCACTCCTTTGCCGGTGATTGGAAGCGAGCAGCTTTGCAGGATCTTCGGACGACCGTCCTTCGAGCAGTGGTCCATGACCGCGACGACGCGGCGCACGCCGGCGACCAGGTCCATGGCGCCGCCGGGCCCTTTCACCATTTTTCCGGGGATCATCCAGTTCGCGATGTCACCATTGGCCGCGACTTCCAACGCACCGAGAATGGAGAGGTCGATGTGCCCGCCGCGAATCATCGCGAACGAATCGGCACTCGAGAAAAAGGCCGAGCCCGCTTGCGTGGTGATCGTCTGCTTCCCCGCATTGATTAAATCGGCATCCACTTTTTCCGGCGCGGGGAATGGACCGATCCCCAGCAGCCCGTTCTCGGATTGCAGCGTAACGTTCATCCCCGACGGAATGTAATTAGCCACCATGGTCGGAATGCCGATGCCGAGGTTGACGTAGTAACCATCCCGCAATTCCTGCGCGGCCCGTTTGGCCATGAGCTCCCGGATCGGCGCGTCACGCGTTACCTTGGTGGCATCCGACACCGTGCGAAACTCGATTCGCTTTTCGTAGTCGCGGCCCTCGATGATGCGATCGACGTAAATGCCGGGCGTGTGGATCTCGTTCGGATTGAGCTCGCCGATCTCGACGAGTTCCTCGACCTCAGCGACACACGTCTGTCCACACGTCGCGATCATCGGATTGAAATTCCGCGCCGTCATTCGGTAGATCAAATTACCGGCCTTGTCGCCTTTCCAGGCCTTCACGATGGAAACGTCCGCCTTGATCCCGGGTTCCAAGACATACTCCCGACCGTCGAACGTCTTCACTTCCTTATCCTTCGTCAGCTGCGTCCCAAAGCCCGTGCGCGTATAGAAGCCCGGGATACCGGCGCCGCCCGCGCGGAGCCGCTCCGCGAGCGTGCCTTGCGGAATCAGCTCGAGTTCGAGTTCACCGGCCAGCACCTGACGTTCGAACTCCTTGTTCTCTCCCACGTACGACGCCATGACTTTCTTCACCTGGCCAGAATTGAGCAACACACCCATGCCAAAGCCGTCCACTCCGGCGTTATTGCCCACAATCGTGAGACGACGAGCACCGCTGTCACGCAAGGCACCGATGAGATTCTCGGGAATTCCGCAAAGTCCAAACCCGCCCGCCGCAACGGTCATACCGTCTCGCAGCAATCCAGCCAGCGCCGCCGCCGCGTTAGGATAAACTTTGTTCACGGGTGGTTGGGTTAAGTGTGTCCGCTCTGTGACTACAGGCGTTCCACACAGACGGCGAGTCCCTCACCTCCGCCGATGCAGATGGCCGCCACGCCTCGTTTCAGTCCGCGTTCGCGGAGCGCAGCGAGCAGGGTGACGACAATCCGCGCGCCTGAGCAGCCCAACGGATGGCCCAGCGCAATGGCACCGCCGCGGACATTCAGCCGGTCGTGCGCAACGTTCAGTTCCTTCATGAAAGCAAGCGGAACGACCGCAAAGGCCTCGTTCACCTCCCAAAGATCAACGTCGTCGACGCTCCAACCCGCCGCATTGAGCGCTCGCTGCGTCGCCTGCACCGGAGCGGTCGTGAACCACAACGGATCATCTGCGTGCGCACCGAAAGACACGATGCGCGCGAGAGGCGTCCAACCCCGCATGCTCGCCAAATCCTCGGAGCAGAGCAGGAGCGCCGATGCGCCATCCGCCAGACTGGACGCGTTGGCGGCCGTGATGGTGCCCTCTTTTTGAAAGGACGGTTTGAGCGTCGGGACCTTGTCGAACTTCACTTTCGCAGGGCCTTCATCGCTGCTGAATGAAGTCACGTTGCCTTTCGCATCCGTGAACTCGACCGGCGTGAGCTCGTCCGCGACCCGTCCGTCGCCCTGTGCAGCTCGCGCACGCGTGAAGCTTTCAATCGCGTAGGCGTCCTGCTGTTCACGTGAAAAACCGTAACGCGTCGCGCACTGCTCGGCACACCGTCCCATGTGCTGATCGTTGTATGGATCCCACAGACCGTCCGTGATCATTGAGTCCACCACCTGCTGGTGGCCGAGCCGAAAGCCTTCGCGTGCCTTGGGCAACAGGTACGGCGACATCGACATGTTCTCGGTGCCCCCCGCCACATAACATGTCCCCATGCCCGCATTGAGCGCATGGGTTGCTTGCATCATCGCTTGCAGCGCTGAGCCACACACCTTGTTGACCGTTACGGTTCTGGCGGAGGCAGGCAGCCCGGCATAAATCGCGGCTTGCCGCGCGGGGGCCTGGCCTTGGCCCGCCTGCAGGACATTTCCCATCAGTACATCCGAAATCTCTTCTGGTTTCACCTTCGCCGCTGCCAACGCGCCTTTGATCGCTGCAGCCGCCAGTTTTGGTGCCGCGATTGACGACAGCGCTCCTTGAAACGCGCCGATGGGCGTGCGCGTGGCCGAGAGAATTACGACGGGTTTCATTTTCCTACGGTATCGAGCCAGCTGAGACTAATCCTTGGCATAATAATGCAACCGTTCCTCATCCACTTCGACGCCGAGACCCGGCGTGGTGGGCACCGTCACAAGTCCGTCGCGCAGCTCGATTCGGGTGGCCATCAATTCAGTGCGGAAGGGATTTTCCACGTAGTCGAGTTCCAGCATGGGCACCTCCGTGGCCCGTCCCCACGAAGCGTCGGGCAACAACGAGAGCAGGTGAACCGATGCGGCGATCACCAGACCTCCCGCCCAGCAATGCGGCATGCATTGCATTCCGGATAGGCGCGCCATTTCGGCCACGAAGAGACATTCGCCAATGCCTCCGGCAATCGCGACGTCGGGTTGCACGATCGCCATGGCACGTCGGTTGATCGCATCCCGAAACATGCTGCGAGTCGTCAGCCCCTCGCAAGCTGCAATCGGAATATCGAGTTTGCTCGTGAGCACCTCGTAGCCGGCATAGTTGGGAGAACTCTGCGGCATCGGCTCCTCGAACCAGTAATATTCGAGGCGCTCAAGTTCGCGCCCCATCTGGATGGCTGAGCCGAGTGCGTACGCGCCGTTGCCGTCGGCCATCAGTTTGATCTCGGGTCCCACGGCTTTCCGCACCGCCATGGCCGCGGCGAGGTCGTCGCGCATGGACTGACCGCCAATCCGCATCTTCATCGCCTTAAAACCATCGGCGGCGAGTTGCTCGGCTTCGCGCGGGTAGTAGTCGACGGGTCTTTCGCCTTCGATGTAATTCATTGCCGAGGCGTACGCCGGCACCTGATTGCGCAATCGGCCGCCATAAAGATCGGACACGGACAGCCCCAATGCCTTGCCTCGCAGATCATCGAGCGCAATCGAAACACCCCCGATCGCCATGCCGTTGCCAAAATTCTGCCCCCACAACTCCCGCAACGTGGCTCGATTCGCCACCGGATCCCGACCGAGCAACAGCGGCGCATACTGCTCGTCAATCAGCGTGCGAACACCGCCGAGGGCCACCGTTTCGCCCCATCCCGAGACGCCCTCATCCGTCTCGAGCTTGATGATCAACGTGGTTCTTACCTTGTAATAGTGATTCGCCGGACCCGTGGGCCGGGACATCGGATGCTTCAGGAGGAACGTTTTGACGGCGGTGATTTTCATGGGGCGAAAGAGGAGCTGATCAATGCGGAGGATTGGACTCGAGGGTGCCCGGAAAGCGCTGCTTGATGCCGTTCTCTCCAGTGACGCCAAAAACCGATTGTCGGAGCGCGACGAAACGCGTGTCCGCGAGCGCCAGCGGCAGCTCACCGACCACGCTCACATCGCCGGTTCGGAAATCCACCGCCTGAATACACGTGAGGAACCGGTCGGTGTACCCACCGATCACGAGCAGGCGAGAGTCGTCCGCCAGACCACAGGCGCCTCGCAGCGGATACGGCAGGCGTCCCAACGTGGACCAGGTGTCAGCGCGCGTGTCGTAGATTAGAATATCGTCGAGGTTGCGCACACTCCCCGCTTCCGGAGTGCAGCCACCCGCGACGATGATCCGATAATCAAACGCACCGACCGCCGCATTGAATCGAACTGGACCGGGGACGGCCGCGCACGGGCGCCACGATGATCCAGGTGACATCGACCACATTGTGGACGTCGCCGTCGCGAAGTCGCTGCCGGTCCCGGTGAGTCCGCCGATCAGATAAATGGTCTCGCCCATCACGACCGCAGCAGAGGAACGCCGCGGTTGAGGCAGCGTCATCCGCTGCTCGATCGTCCAGCGCGCGTGCGAGTACGCGTAGACGGACGTCTCAGCCGCACCCGCGGTGCCGCCGCCCAGTACGTTAAACACGTTTCCCACCGTGGCAGCCGGCGCATCGCCGCGGGCTTGGGGCAGCGACGGCAATGACGTCCACCGATTCTCCAACGCATCGTACCGATCAACCCGATCGGACCAGAACTTCTGTCCCTCTTGCCAATACGTTCCGCCCGCTGCGACCAGCGCGCCGTCGACCACGCCAACCGCGCAACCGGCTCGGGGCAAGGGCGACGGAGCACGTTCGCTCCAGGAAAATAGATCGGCGGCAATCATGCAGCGACCGCTGGAGCGGCGGCCCGTTTGGCGTAGGAGTTACGCAGGGTGACATTCACCAGCACCAGAAAAACTCCGCACAGCACCACGCCCACACCGGCAAACGTGAGAATCGTGCTGATACCGGCGTTGGCATCCCGCAACGCGCCGACCCCGTAAATTGAAAGGCCGCCGCACACGGCCGTGAAACAGTTCAGGACGCCGAGCGCGGTGGCGCGATAACGTGGATCCACGGTGAGGCAGATGATCGGCATCATGTTTGCCCCGAGAAACCCTTCCGCCAAGCCCCACAGAATCAGGCTGAGAATTGTTACACCCAACACATTCGAGAAACCGGTGAGCCAAAACGCCGGCGCCGCGAGGAAGAAGCCCATCGCGGGAATAATAATCCGCGCGCGCGGGTTCGTCAGGCTCCAGCGATCAGACCAGACGCCGCCGATCAGCAGACCAATCGTCTGCGTAACATAGACGTAGCCCAACGCGGAAAAACCCGCCGCGCCCTGCCCCATCGAAAACTGTTCACGCATATGCGTCGGCATCCAGCCAATGATCATCCAGCCCACTGCTCCCTGCAGGCACCAACAGCTGATCACATAATAGAAGGCTCGGTTTCGACTCAGCGTAAGCAGCGCTGCTTTGAAACTCATGGTGGGCAGCAACGGCGTCGCCGCCGGGGTCGGAGGCGCAGTCTCGCGCGGACCGTCGCGGAGAAAAAACACCAGCAACAGGCTGAACGCGATATTGGGGATACCAATAACCTGATACGCGTAACTCCACGAGTGGTTCTCCGCCAGCCAGCCGCCGAGTCCGCCAATGGTGGAACCGAACACCAATCCCGTCATGTGCACGCCGGTGGCCAGCGAGCGGGTCGGACCCCGGTGATAGTCGGTGATTAGCGCGAGCGCGGCGGGTATGTAGCACGCTTCGGCCAGCCCGAGGAGCGCACGCAACGCGAGCAGTTCGCCAAAGGTCTTCGCGAACGCCGTGACACACGTGATCACCGACCAGGCGAGTATGCTCACGATGATCACGAGTCGCCGACTGAACCGATCAGCCATGAACCCGCCGATCGGACTGACGAAGGCGTAGATCCAAAGAAATGCAGACGTCAGCAAACCGAATTGCGCCTCGGTCATGGGGATGTCCGCCATGATCGACCCACGCATCGTCGTGAGCATCGTGCGGGTCAGGTAGTTTGAACAACCCGCGAACCAGAGCAGCCCCACCATCAACCACGCGCCTTGCGGCAAAATTGCCTTGGCAGGCGTGGCGTGAGTCGCGGAGCGTGGAAACATGAGGGAGGCGACGACGGTTAATAGCCGAGACGCTTGTCGGCTTGCTCCAACCAAGCGCGCCCCTGAGTGAAACGACGACGCTTTTCCGTGAACGCACTCGAGATCGGCGGCCAAAATCCTTCGGGAGCTTGAGGCGTCGACATTGGGTCGAGTGTCTTCAACTGAGCTCAACCAATCGCCGTTCCTGCGACGAGGTGAGCATCGCCAGGCAGATTGCAAGCCCGGCCCGCCCGTCATCCCCCGTCGCGACGGCTGACGGCTTCCCGTGGATACGATCGATGAACGCCTGGATTTGATTGTTGAAGGCTTCCATGCGCCCGATCTTGAAGGCCGATTCAGGATCATCCGCCATGACGGGCGGCTGCGTCGCGATGAGCCGCCAGCCTTTTTCGCGATCGGTCATGTGCAGCTTGCCGAAGCCATCCATGTCCAAACTGCCTTTGCTCCCGACCACACTCAGTCGGGCCATCTCACCGTGGTAATCACCATGGGACGCAATCGTCGTGTTGACGGAGCAAACCGCCCCGTTCGAAAACTCCATGATGCCCACGGTCGTATCTTCGATCGGACGCTCCGGCGTGAACGTCCGACAAAAACCGGCAACCCTCACGACCTCTGAGTCGGTGGCCCAACGCATCGCATCCACACCGTGGGGCAATCCGTCGATCACGAAGCCGACCGCCTCGGGTAAGTTCACCCAACCCATTTTATTGCCGCCGAAATTTCCTGCGTTCGCGAGCTGACGGATCATCGAGTAGTGCATGCTCTGAACGCGACCGATCTCGCCGCTCTGAATCAGCTCGCGGACCTTCGGCAGATTGACCCGGAACCGCAGGTTGTGAGCTACGGCCGTGATCAAGCCGCGCTTTTTCGCTGCAGCGAGCATGAGGTCACAATCCTCCACCTTCGTTGCCATCGGCTTCTCGATCAGTACGTGCTTCCCGCCCTCGAGCGCGAGCAGAACCTCTTTCACGTGCAAGTGGTGCGGCGTCGAAATAACAATCGCATCGATGTCGGTCCGATTCATCAACCCCTCCAACGTCGGTTCGTAAGCGGCGCCATAACGTTCCGCCAAAGCGGGTGCGCGCGTGCCTCCCCAAATCGCCACCAGCTCAGCTGTCGAGCTCAGTGTGTTGATGGCCTGGGCGTGGGTTCGTCCCATGTACCCGGATCCTGTGATGCCAAATCGGATTTTCTTCATAATCAAAAATGCTTGTTCCGCTCACTCACTGCCAAAGCACGGTGCGGTCTAACGAGGCAATGGTTGGCCGGCCCAACACTGCCATCGTCATCAGCAGCTCCTGTCGCAGGATTCTCACCACGTGCTCCACGCCTTCGGCGCCAGCTACCGCGAGCCCATACACATACGGACGTCCGATCTGCACTGCCGACGCGCCCAGCGCGAGCGCTTTGGCTACATCGGTGCCGCGGCGGATGCCGCCATCGACAATCACCGGAATTCGTCCCGCTACTTTCTCCACCACTCGGGGCAAAACCTCGATGGTCGCTGGCTGAGTATCGAGACACCGACCGCCATGGTTCGACACGATGACTCCATCGCACCCGTACTTGATCGCCGTTTCGGCATCGTCCGGATTCATGATGCCTTTCAGCAGCACCGGAATTTTTGAATTGGAACGGATCCACTCGATGTCACCCCAGTCGAGGAGCTGCGGCCGCACCTCATGCAAGTTGACGGTGGTCGCCGGCTCCTTGATGCCGACGTAGTGTGGATAACCCACTCCGGGCGGCGTGACCAACGGCGTACGATTCTGCCGGTTACGCGGTCCGTCGAGCGGGCTGTCGACCGTCACACATAAGGCTTTCGCGCCAGCCGCTTGAACGCGTTGAACCAATGCGCGCGCCAGACCGCGATCCTTCGCCACATAGAGCTGAAACCACAACGGCTGGGTGGCTACGCTCATCACGTCCTCCACACTCGTGTTGGCGCCACTGCTCAACACCATGGTCACTCCCCCCAGGCCCGCGCCCCGGGCGGTGGCGAGTTCGCCGTCCGGATGCACAAACCGGTGGTTCGAGGTGGGTGCGAGCAAAATGGGCGTGGTCAGTTTCTGTCCGAATAACGTCGTCGAGCAATCGAGCTCCGCGAGATCGATCAGTACTCTTTGTTTCAACCGGATCTCCCGATATTTATCGCGGTTCCATTTGATCGTCAGCTCGTCGGCGGCACCGCCCGAAATGAAATCATACACCGCTGGCTCCATCACCTCGCGAGCACGCGCTTCGACATCGTCCACGCAAAGCAGGTCGGTCAGCTTTGGCACTACGGGGCTTTTCATAGGCTTTTCGACGGGCGCAGCGGCCGGAACGTTGAGGGCTCCTGCGCCCAGTGCTCCGGCTCCAATCGTGGCGATAAATTTCCGGCGATTCATGGGTGGGATTACTTCAGGGTTTTAAGGTAGGCGATGACAGCCCGACGCTGGCTTTCGTCTGATATTCCAGGATACGGCATGGCGTTGCCGGGAATGGCTTGCTGCGGATCGGCGAGATACTCGTCCAGCGTTTCCTCGCTCCACACGATCTTCGCATTTTTCATCGCCCGACTGTAACGAAAATCCGGTCGCGAGCCCGCTTTGCGACCCACCACGGAGCGCAAGTCAGGCCCGAGTTTTGCGGGCTGATCCGGCGCATGGCACGCGGCGCACGCGGCAAACACGTGCTGCCCGCGGTTCACCTCGGTGTTGTCCGTCCCGGCCAAGGCACTCGTCGCCAGCCCCACCAGGCTGAACAGCACGGATCCAATGATTCGCCGCGCGCTCATGCGAGCCGTCCCGGCTTTGCCATGTACCGCGCCACATCATCGCCGAGGCGGAGGGCGAGCGCAGCCAGCGGTCCGGTAGGATTATGGCCGGCATTGTGAGCGAACACCGAAGCGCCGGCGACGAAGAGGTTCTCCGCATCCCAATGCTGCAGACGCGGCGACACGACGCTGGTCGCCGGATCGGATCCCATGATCGTTCCGCCCGTGACATGGGAACCTTGATACAGCCGCAGGTCGAATGGACTGGTGCGTGAAACCGCCGGGCCAACGATGGTGGCGCCCATGGCGCGGGCAATCTTCAGCGCCTGATCCGTGCAGTAGGCAGAAACGCGTTGTTCATTTTCCCGCCAGTCGAAATTCAGGCGCAGCAGCGGCTGCCCGAAGGCGTCGGTGTAGTCGGGATCCAGATCGAGAAAGTTCTCGCGGTGGGGATAACAACTTCCCTGCGCGCCAATGGAACAACTATGGGCGTACCAGTCAGCATTCGCCTTCTTCCAAGCCGTGCCCCACCGCGGCGTGCCGGGCGGAACGCGGCGCGCGCTGATCGGACGACCGGAGGTAACGTTCACGCCGATGTAGGCACCGCCGAGAAAGCCGAGCCCGCTGTGATCAAAGTTGTCGTCGTTGAACTCATCGATGATCGTGCCCGTTGAGCCCGCTCCGAGGAATGGATTGATCCATCGATCCTTGAAAAACAGCGGGATGCCTGAGTTCGCCTGGAAACAGAAATTCTTGCCCACGACGCCTTCACCCGTCGCAGCATCATAGGGCCGGCCGATTCCACTCGTCAGCAAAAGCTTGGTGTTGGTGAGAGTGAAAGCCGCGAGGATCACGGTCGCGGCGGGCTGAAAGCATTCTTCGCCGGTGAGCAGATTCAGATAGCGGACGCCCCGGGCACGCGCACTCGTGCGATCATAATCAACGGCGAGAACCTGGCAGTGCCGCCGCAACTCGAAGTTCGCTTGCTGCTCGAGCCACGGGTACAGCAGCACATCCGGCGTGGCTTTCGCATTCGCCTCGCAGATGAACCGGTCACAGTGGCCGCAGTATTGGCACGCGCCCAGGCGCATGCCGTCGGGATTAACGTACGGGTCCGGTGAGTTCGCGGCCGGCGAAGGGAAGGGTTTGTACCCGAACTCACGCTCGACGGTTTCTTTGAAGATCGAACCCGCTTCCGTGATCTCCAGCGGGCGCTGCGGATACGCGTTCTGCCGCGGGGCTTCGAACGGGTTGCCGCCAGGAATCAATTTTCCGCGGACATTTCCCGCCTGACCAGAAACCCCGAACAACTTTTCGAAGAGGTCATGGTATGGCTCCAGCTCGTCGTACGTTACGCCCCAATCCTGCAGTGGAATGTCGCGCGGTATCGAGCCGTGACCATAACGCCGCTCGTAACGAGAACGGAGCGCGAGATTGTAATCGGCCCAACGCCAGACTTGGCCGCTCCAGTGGTTTCCCGCTCCCCCTACTCCGGTGCCGGGCAGAAACGCCGTCATCCTTCTCATCGGCTGGGCGGTCTCGGAGCGCGACCGTCGGACCGTGTACGTCTCCGACGCTGCATCCTGCATCAGTCCAAGACGAGTGTCCCAGCGCAGCTCGTCACGCTGAGTCGGAATCCGCGCCTCGGGGCCGCCGCGGTAATCACCCCCACGCTCGAGCACGACGCTTTGGACACCTTGCTTCGTCAGCTGCCGTGCGATCAAACCCGCGGCCATGCCTCCTCCGACGATCACAACGGCAGCTGGAGGCAACGATTTCACCGGGCGGATTTATCAGCTGAAGTCCTCAATGGACTTCGGCGCGCGACTGCCAGGGAACGGCTTGCCACGATATTTCACCATGTTCACCCCGTTGACTGCCGGCAGGCCGGGATAGCCGACCATTTTCCAAAAAACCTTGTCGCGGTTACCGCCATACAGCGGATCCGCGAAACACGCTTGGGTGAATAGCGGATACACCAGCTCGTTGAACCACTCGGCGAGCGCGACCTCAGCCTGTGAAAACTTTCCATCGGCCACATCCTGAAGAAACGCGTCGGCGTCCGCCGCGCTCAAGGCGGAGAAATCCTGCCCGTGCTTTTGCCCGCAGGCGCGATTGGCGGCGGCAAGTCCGACCTTGAAAAACTTTTCGGGCGTGAGCGGGAGTTGATAGCCGTCTTCCGGCCGTCCCGAGCGCCACGGACCGCGAAGATAGAGTCGCTCACCTTTGCCAAAGGCGCCGGCCAGCTGGCGATCAATAAACACCGCGAGGCCACAATCCACGCCGCTGGGTGTGTACTCATCCGCCGGACACAAGACGGTGACAAGCGCTTCCACGAACGCCGCTTCATCTGGACCAAGCGAAAAATAGACCGTTGCTTCCAGCGCGGCTGGAGCCTGAGCCGGTTCCACTGCATCCGCCGCCCGCACCGTCCCCGGAAGCGATGCAACGCCGGCTGAAAGCGCGACGGTACGCAAAAAATCGCGCCGACTTTGTTGCGCGTGACGCTCAGAATTCATGGGACGTTTTCAGAGGACAAGACCGCGACTGACGCAGGACCGCAGAGCTGACCCGGCGAATCTTCGTGGAGGATCGATCTGCAGCAACATACTCGTTCCAGGGATAAATGGCGGCGGGGAATGCCGGTCCGGTCGAGCCGATGGGCCAAAACGAAAAAGCGTGGGCGCCCAGAGACTCAGGGCACCCACGCGTCTAACCACTAGAATTTATATTTCGCCGAGAACGTGAACGTGCGCGGCAGACTTGGATCGATCAAATAAGCGGCGTTGATGCCCACGGCGTAAACCTTGTCCAACACGTTGTCGACCTGCAGACGAAGGCTCACATTTTTGTTCACTCGATAGTCGGCGAACAAATTCATGAGCGTTGCCGGTGCGACTTCGATGAACGACGGTTTGGTCACGCCGACGGGGAACGTGATGCCGGCCGAGTTGACCAGCCGGCCGTCAACGCGCGAGACACCACCACCGAAACCGAGTCCACTGGCTGATCCGGTGCGAACATCGTAACGCGTGAAGAGACTGTACGAACTCGTGTAGGAATCATCCACCTGGCCGCCGTTCTGGTCTTTCACGGTGCCGGTGTAGTACGTCGCAATCATCTGCCAGTTTTTGGTCAGGTGCACGGCGACATCGCCATCAAAGCCCTTCTGGGTAATGCTACCGATGGGGATCACGTAGGTGACGCCGCTGGGCAGCACGCCGCCGAACACCGTGAGGCCGGTGGTCTTGAGATTGAAGGCCGACACCGTCCCAGTGATCTTCCCGTCGAAGAAGTTCAACTTCGCGCCAACTTCCTTTCCTTTACCCGTGGCTGGAGCGACGACATTGCCGCTCTGCAGCACGGATGTCGTGGGCGGCAGCGAGGTGTTCGCATCCATCGCATAGAATCCAATTTCCTTTGTGACGTGCAGAATCACACCGAAGCGATGCAGCACTTCGTCGGCCTTCAGGATCTGCGCCACTGCCGGACGAAGCGCGATGTTAGTGTTGTTCGACGTTTCGTTGCTGTAGCGCGAAACACCGGCCACGAGGGACAAGCGATCAGGAATGACATCGATGTTCTGCTGGAAGTAGAAATTCGCCAGGTCGGCCCGAACCCGTGAGCCCGGGTTGGCGGGCGAAACGTACTGGCCGATCGGTTTCACTGGCAGGCTGTTCACGTCGGGATTGTCCAGCGGCCGAATGAGCCGCTGGTTGACGCCGAAATCGGTATTCACCCAAAGCTTCGTGACGGATTCCTGATCCGTCATCGCGAGGCCGAAGGTGCTTTGATTCTTGAGTCCAAAAAGCTCATACCGACCGTTGACGTCGATCGACATCGAGTAGTGGTTCAGCTTGATGTCGTTCAGTCGGTTGAAAAAGCTGATCGTCCGGTCGATGTAGTTCACGCCGCCGATCGGCAGCACGATGCTGCCTTTGCGATGCAGCTGATTGAGGTCGCCGTTCAACTTCACTTCCCAACTGCGGGAAAACGAATGCACGACCTGCAAACGTAATCCGTCGTGCACATGTTGCTCCATCGCCCCGGGCGGCAAATTGATTTCGTCGCGACCTGCCCCGGTGAAAACATGACCATCCGGCATCAACACGCCGGTCGGATTGGACGGATGAGTGATGTCTTGATGATCGTACGCCAGCAACACAGACGTGTCCTGCCAGTCGAACTGCAGTGACGGATGGACGAGGATGCGGCGATCTTTGGCGTTGTGCCAGTACGCATCGCCGTCTTGGAAAGCGGCGAGGAGTCGATAGCTCAACTTTCCTGCGCCGAGCGCACCAACGGGTCCGGTCGAGTCGACCTCGGCCCGGTAGAGGCCATAATCGGTGATGCTCCCCCGGATCGAGCTTGCGGCGTAGGGCAGCGGTTTGCGGGTAGTCTTGTTGATCACTCCCGTCAGCGCAGAATTCGGGTACAGCAGCGCGGCCGGGCCTTTGATCACTTCGTACGAATCGACGAAGAAGTTATCCATGAAGATCGTCCGATCGATTTGGCCATCGATCAGAGGATACGTGACGCCGGTGTTACTGCCGCGGAGTGAAAAGGCCTCACTGCGGTACTTCGGAATCGCTCCCGCGTAGATCAAGATATCGGACGAGTCATGGCCTCCGATGTCTTCGATCAAGTCGCGGGTGACGACCGTGATCGCTTGAGGAATGTCGGAGAGCTGCTGCTTCGTCCTGAACGGCGTCGCGCTGGTCGCGATGTAACCGGTGTCCTGACTGGATTTGACCTTGAACACTGACATTTGAACGACCTCGTCACTCGCCGCCGTAGCGGACGGTGGGTTGGTCGTTTGACCGGAACTAGGCAAAGTGGCGGCGAAGATCGCGGCACACGTTACTGGCATCCACCGCGACCGTGAGGTCGAAGGTTGAAACAATTTCATGGAGTTATTTCTGCGATGTGTAGAAGGCGCACTGTCCCCGACGATGTATACACTTCTATACGCGTTTATCCACGGTCAATCATTTTCGAGTTCACAGCCTTCAGCAAACATCAAGTGCCGGATCCGAGATCCCCACCCCCACGCACGGTTTTCCGCTCAGGCCCGCCGCGACAATCGCTGCAGCCAAGATACATTCGTATACACCTCTGGTGACTGCACGAGGCGCGGTTCATGCGGGCAGCCCACTCTAGGATCGCTCCAGGCGTGGGCCGCAAAAAAACGCCTACCCGGAGAGGTAGGCGTCGTCCCGTCAATAGAGTCTAAAACTTACTGTTTGTCGTCTTCCTCTTCCTCGTCGTCGGATTCGGAACTCTCGACGTTCATCTTCGTCGCGATCGTGGTCAGAAGCTTGTCCGTCTCCCCTTCCTCATCGAGCGTTTCCTGGAGGATCTTGGCCACATCGGGCTCACCCGCCAGTTCGGCCAACGTCCGGGCCGTGCCGTAACCTGCGATCTCGTAGTGCTCGACCTTCTGCGCTGCGCCGATGAGCGCGAGGTCGAGGAGTGCGGGCTCAGCGTCCTCCTCCATGATTTCTTTGCTCTCTTCGACCAGGCCTTTCATCGCCTTGCAGGTCTTTCCTTTCATCGTTTCGTCGAGCTGTTTGGCAATCTTTTCCAAGCGCTTCACCTGGCCTTCAGTCTGGCCAAGGTGCGTTTCAAACGCATCGCGGAGTTCCTCGCTCGTCGCCGCCTTCGCCATTCGCGGCAGCGCCTTGAGCAGCTGGTTTTCAGCGCTGTAGAGATCTTTCAGTTCTTCGACCAAAAGGTCGCGGGGGGTGGATATTTTAGCCATATATATTTGGGTTGGGCCGCCATCGACCCAGCCCACCTCAGGTTGTTCGAGTCATCGCGGAACCGTTTCCCCTAAACAGCATCTGTGATCCCCCGATGAACCCCGGGGAGCCCTTGCGGAGTGGAGACGATGCCGATGGCTTGCTGCATTTGCAGCTTCGGGTCGCACGGCGCGCCGACGAACTCGCGGCCACCCGTGAACGCGGCACCATTTTGAACCTGCACTGCTGGTTGCTCGCCGAAACCGAAGTCCTCGGATCGATGATGATCGATCGCGCCGATTTCATTCCCAAGACCGCCCTGCCTTCGACTCCGCGCAAGTCGACAGAAGCTCAGCAGCTCAAATAGAACGGGGTTCGTGGATTTGATTCTCCGGACATCACGTCATCCGTTTGATTCGAGACGCGATGCGTTCAGGTGGTTCGAAGATCGCGCAGGCTCAGTGTCTGCACTCCTCCCGACCACCACCGGCAGAACGTTCGCCATCAGCCTGGCCCTGCTCCTCGCCGTCCTCGGGACGCTCTGTGTCCCCACCGCGATCCGCACGATCTGGAATCTGTGAGTCCCGGCGGCAGGAGGTGACCGGGCGCACAACGCCCAAAGTCGATCGTTGGGTCGTCGATACGACCTAAAACGCTTCGCTCCGCCTGGAGCCGGAGTGCTCGTGATCAGCCTTCAGCGACGGGCGCCAGCAAGTTGGCATCGCGGAACAGCCGCCAGCGTCCGCCCTCCTTCTTGAGCACTGAAAGCGTGTGACCCGCGCGTTTGCGCGGTGGGGCACCACCGGGTGGTCTCACCACCACGGAAAGCGTGGTCCACATGAAGGCCCGATCACCACACACTTCGATCTCCTGGATCTCGCTGTGCCCCTCAAATGTCGGCGTCTCAGATTTCGGCATGCCACCAAGTGCAGCCGCAAATCCCGTTTTCGTCATCGGTGGCTGGCCAGGAACCAGAAACAACACGTCGTCTGCCATCAAACTAAGAACGGTTTCCGTGTCGCCCGCCCGTGTCGCCGCCATCCACGTGGCGACGAGTTTCCGAATCTCTTCTTCGTCGTTCATGTCTCGTCTTTAATCCAAACGTCGCTCGGGTGCACGCCGCGCCCACGAAAAACAATTACAAGGCGTAGCCAGATTTGAGCGGAGCAACCCAATCCAGAAATCCCTCCTGCTCCGCGGTGGCTGCAGCCTTCATGTGATCGTAGCTCACCGCGACGTGCTCCACGTGCCAGCCCAGTCCGCGCCGCTCCGCAATCGCGTACCGCGCATGAGGACTCCCAGTTTCCATCGTGTGTCGGATCGGCGAATCCAGGGAGTAAGCCGGAAGGCCCACACTTCCGGGATTCAGGACCGAAACCCTTCCGCCCAGCTCTACGAGCCGCGGAACATGGGAATGCGCGCAAAGAATCAGCGACGCCTTGATCGAGCCTAACTGCGCGCGCACCTCGCCGACCGAGCGCAGACGAACGCCGCTCATCGTGACGTCCTCCAGCAGATACTCCGTGTCGCTCGCGGGCGTACCATGACACGCGAAGATATCTTCCGAGTCGAAATACGTCGGCCAAGCTCGGATCCAGGCCAGGTCTTCGACGCTCAATCGCTGCCGCGCGTACTCCGCGCTGCGCGAGCGTACGGCGCTGTCGTCCGACAAAACCATGCGTTCTCCGTTTCCTTGAACGTGAATCGTCTGGCGTTCGCGCAAGAGGTCGGCGACCCCCACGGGATCGATCGGGCCGTTGAAGGCATCACCGAGGTGGACGATCTGGCCTACGTTCTTAAGCGATAAGTCATTCAGCACCGCCTCGAGCGCAGGCGCATTGCTGTGAATGTCAGCGATGATCCCTACTTTCATGTCCGACGTCTCAAGTTACCGGGTACAGTGCCGGACTGCCGGGGCTGAATGCACGCGGGCCTCTTACTTCTGGCTTGGCGTGGGTAACTCACGATTGGTCTTGGCCGTCGCCTTCATCATCTCGGACTGAATTGCGGGCATCACATCGGCCATGTAGGTGCCGAACTTCTTCATCGCCGACTTTCCGACCGCGGAACCATAAAAATCGGCCAATGCATGAAGTTCATCGGCGGTGAAGCATTTCACCATCGCCTCCGTGATCGCCTGCGAGATCGCGGCGATGTCGAGGTGTTTGGTAAGAGTCGTCTTGAAGGCGTTCCTCTGTTCCGGCGGCAGGTTTTTCGCCATCTGCTCAGCCATATCGGCAAACAGCGCCTGCGGCGGGGTTGCTTCCATGTAGCGGGCTGCCTGTTGCTTGCGGTGCTCCGGAGAATCGTCGATGGCCCAGGCCGAGGTGGCTGACAACAACGCGGCGAAAACGATTTTGGAGGTCATAGTGCGTGGATCTTTGTGCCAACGCGCTGCGCCAACGCGATCCCGAATCCTCGCGTTATCGCGCTGAACGCCACGGCTCACGCGCCCACGGCGCACGGCAAAGCCGGCCATCGAACCAAGCCCACGTAGCTCATTTCCAACCTGCGAATCCAACCGCTACCAACGCGTCGCACGGTGACTTGACACGGTTTCAGTCTTTCTCAAACCATTGTTTTGTCGGATCTAACATTAACTTTTAGCCTTCGATGAATCGCCAAAAGATCGTTTTCCGACAGGAGAAGCTCGAGGGCGGCTGGCTCATCATCCACGCGCTGGACGGCAACGCGCTTGTCGGTCGGATCCTGAAAGACCCACGCAAGGGCGCTTATCGCTTCTTCCCAGGCCAGGATAACGGACTTGCGTATCAATTCGAGCATCACGATCTAACGGAGCTGAAGCGTTTGATCGAAGCAGCACTTGCCCGTCCCTGAAGGCGCGGGGCGCATTCGATTGATCTGCTCCCCGTCAACGTCCACCGAACAGCGCGCAGCACCACCCGAGCGTGTGCCCTTCGCGGGCTTTGTCGTAACAATCAATCAGATACAGCCCGTGCTGCGCCAGGTAGTCGGTGACTTCCTGCGCCGAAGCCTGCCCCTGGTACATGCGGACAAAGTTCAGTTCGACCAACACCGTTCGTATTCGGCCACTCGACAGCGCGCCGGCGGCCCCTTCAGCACGGCGAAATCAAAACCCTGCGTGTCGACTTTCAGCAGGTCGAGCGCCGGCAGGTCATGTCGCGCCATGAAGTCGTCGACCGTGCTCACCTCAACCATTTCGCGGTCCACCACATCGACATGGTGAAACCGGTTTTCCGGATGCGGGTCCAGCGGGAGCAGTGAGCTCAAGGTTGATTTCTGATAATTGATGAACTCCAGATGCGCCGGTTTGTCGCCAAGAGCGCATTGGTGGAAGGAGACGCCGCGCGGGAACCACTGCGTTGTCAGTTGCGCGAACGTCGCACTCGACGGTTCGAACACATGAATGCGTGGCCGCTTCAACGCTCGCTGCAGCATGCGAATCGTCTGGCCCTGATTCGCACCCACATCAAAGCACACGGGCTCGTCGCCGGGGATAGTCAATCCGAGGTCATCCTGTAAATCGACCCCTGTCACTTCGCCGGGTCTCACCCGCACAATCTTGCGATCAATTTTACGCAGTGTTCGGTGGACGAATTTACGAAGGACGGCCGAGCTCATTGATTTTCCATAGGCTGAGTGATGGGTCAGTCAGGCTGTGACCGGAATGATCGAAAACGGTTCACTCGATGACGGACGTTTTTCGCCGAGCCATCTGCCGCGTTGAGCAAGCGCGGTGCCGTCGCCACTTTGAACCAGCTTACAATCCCACCTTGTCTATCTTTCTGGAACGGCCGAGTGCGTTGGCGATGACCGCGAGGAGTGTTTCCGTTGTATAAGGCTTCACGAGGTGATGACCGCTGGTGCCCCAATTTTCCGAAGTGTTAAGTCCGGTGGCCGTCACGACCGGTAGGTTGGGACGAACCTTCGCGAGCGCTGCGACCAATTCGCGGCCGTTCATGATCGGCATCATGATATCGGTGATGACAGCGGCGATCGCTGCACCGCGCAGTCGGACAATCTCCAGTGCGACCGCACCGTTCTCAGCCGAAACCACCTGGTACCCGTGCGCGACCAATGCCTGCTCCGTGGTCTGACGAATCGCGGCCTCATCGTCCACCAGCAAGACCAGTTCGCCATTGCCGCGTTGGTGGCCGCGCTGCGACTCAGCTTTAACGACCAGCGACACGGAAGCGTTAATGGGGAGATGAAATCGGAACGTGCTCCCGGCGTCCGGCTTGCTGCTCACTTCGACAAATCCGCCATGGCTGCGCACAATTCCGAGCACGGTCGAGAGCCCCAAACCTGTTCCCTGCCCGAGCTTCTTCGTCGTGAAGAACGGTTCAAAAATCCGATCGATGACCTCCGGCCGAATCCCCACGCCCGTATCACTCACGCTGATCTCAAGGTACAAGCCGGGCGCAACTCCGGAATGGCGGGCGGCGCGCGCCAAATCGACCTGCCGCAGCTTTGCGCCGATCGTGATTTTTCCGCCCCCCGGCATCGCGTCGCGAGCGTTGACGCAGAGGTTCAAGAGGACCTGCTCAATTTGCGTCCGATCGCACATGAGCGCCGGAAGGTTCTCGGCGAGCTCCCGCGAGATCGAAATATTTTTCGGAAATGCGTCGAAGGCGATGGTGTCGAGGCTTGCCACGAGGCCGGAGACCGTGAGCGTCTCGCGAACCCCTTCGACTCCGCGCGCGAACGTGAGCACTTGCTTCACGAGCATGGCTCCCCGCCGCGCACTCGACTCAAGATTGTTGAGCACCCGCTGACTATCCGTATCCATGGCCGAAGTTCGCAGCAGTTCTGCACCCACGACGATCGGCGTAAACAGGTTGTTGAGGTCGTGAGCCATCCCACCCGCCAGCGTACCGATGCCTTCCATCCGTTGCGCGCGGAGAAACTGCTCTTCAAGCTGCTTGCGCTCGACTGCGACCGCCGCCGTCTGGCTCGCCGTTGCAATGAGTGCGATGTCCGCCGGCACGGGGGCTTGCGTCTCGCGATAGTAGACCGCAAACGTGCCGAGCAGCCGCCCGGTCGAATCGAAGAATGGCTGCGACCAGCACGCGCGCACCCCCGCGCGCTCAGCGACTCCAGCGTAAGCGGCACACGAGGGATGCCGTTGAACGTCCGCTATCACCACACGCTGCCGCAAAAACGCCGCCGATCCGCACACCCCCATGCCGGCCCCGATCGGCAATCGCTCGATCGCCTCAGTGAAATACTGCGGCAAGCTCGGGGCCGCAGCGAGTGACAGATTGGTGCCGCTCCGGTCGATGAGCGAAATGCTGCAGCGCAAATCGACATACTCCGCCTCGACGCCATGAACGATGGAATCAAGTATCGCCGGCAGTTTCGCGCCCGTGGCGATCAGCGTCATGGTGGTCGTACGAATCGCGTCGCGGCGTTGGGCCGACTGGAGGGTGGCGAACACCGTTGCCACCACGAATCCTACGACGGCGAATACGCCCAGGCTCACCATCATTTCGACGCTTTTTTCCGACGCGTTCAGGCTGCTGCTGCCCAATGGCCCGTAACCCAGGGCTGTAAACCCCTCCGCGACCACCGCGACCACCACGATCGCGAGCGTCGTACCGCGGGGGCCGAACCGCAGCGCGGTCCAGATAATAAATGGAAAGGCCACGTACAACGTTTCCGTCTGGCGGAGCCATTGGAAATAGAACGCCGAGCCCGTCGCGAGCGTAACGCCCACGATCAGTGCGACGTACTCGAGCGCCGCCCGCGACCTCAACCACGTCGGAGACCGCCGGGTACGACGCCCCCAGACCAGTACGGCCGGCGTCAACAGAATGACGCCAAGGAGGTCGCTGCTGTACCACGCCGTAAAATCATCCATATACGAGCTACCGGGCTCATGGATGCGCATCAGGTTGGCCCCGTTCAGCGCCGCCACCACACAACTGAGCAGCCCGCCCAGACCAATCACGCCCATCAGTTCGCGCACCGTCAACAGGGTTGGTCGAGCTGTCACGAGCCAGCGAATGAGCACCGCGCCCAAAACGGCTGACAGACTGTTTCCGGCGTGAGCCAGCAGCATCGACCACAGCGGCCACGGTTGCCACAGATAGTTGAACGCCAGGTCGCCAACGGCCGCCGCGAGAATCAGTGCGATCCACTGCCGTGGCGGCGTGAGCAGTAGAACGCCGAGATAAAGGCCGCTCGGAAACCACACATAGGAAACGGCGTCGGTCCAATGGGTGAAATAGCCCGAGAACTCACCGCAAAAGAAATATCCGAGACCAAAATACAAGGCCCGCGCCCACCCCGGCAGTTCGCGGCGGAGCGGCGAATGCAAGACCGAGACTTGAGGCGCAGGAAATGGAGACGGCGAGGAGATAGTGCTGCCGGCGTGCGCCCCCGAAAACTACGCGCGATCAGGCGCGCAACCAGCATCACCGCAGATCTAATATTCCCCCCGGCATTGTCACTTATTTAAACCATCGCCCACGCCTCCTAGGAGGCTTCGCCCGCCGGTGCCACCGTGCAGCCAACCTTACGCCAGGACCTGCTTTACCACGTTGCCGTGCACGTCCGTCAGCCGGAAGTTTCGCCCCTGGGTTTTGAAGACCAGCCGCTCATGGTCGATGCCCATGAGGTGCAGTATGGTGGCCTGTAAGTCGTGTACATCCACTGCATTGTCCACGACGTTGTACCCGAATTCGTCGGTCGATCCATGCGAATACCCGCGTTTAACGCCGCCACCCGTCATCCAGACGGTGAAGCAACGGGGGTGGTGATCCCGACCGTAGTCGTCCGCCGTGAGTTTACCCTGGGAATAGTTGGTCCGGCCGAATTCACCGCCCCACACCACCAGCGTGTCATCAAGCAGCCCGCGTTGCTTGAGATCGGTCACCAGCGCGTAGCTCGCGCGGTCAACGTCCGCGCATTGCCGCTTGATCTGCTTCGGCAGACTGCCGTGCTGGTCCCACCCGGGATGGTACAGTTGGATGAATCGTACGTCGCGCTCGGCCAGCCGGCGGGCCAGCAGGCAATTCGCGGCGAAACTACCTGGCTGACGCGCCTCCTCGCCATAAAGTTCGTAGGTTGAGTCCGGTTCATTCGCCAGGTTGGCGACGTCCGGCACGCTGGTCTGCATGCGGTAAGCCATCTCGTATTGCGCAACCCTCGCCGAAATCTCGGGATCGCCCAAGTCATCGAATTGCTGCGTATGCAATTCGGCCAGACGGTCCAGCATCATGCGTCGCGCCTTCAGCGGCAAACCTTCCGGGTCGCGCAGATAAAGCACTGGATCGCTGCCGCCGCGAAACTGCACCCCTTGGTGGATGCTGGGCAAAAATCCATTGCCCCACAGCCGCGAATAGAGCGGCTGATCGATCCGATCTTTCGAGATGAGAACAATAAAACCCGGCAGGTTTTGATTCACGCTGCCGAGCCCATAGCTGAGCCAGGAACCCATGCTGGGCCGTCCCGGCAGCTGATGGCCGGTCTGAAAAAACGTAATCGCCGGGTCGTGATTGATGTGCGGCGTGTGCATCGACCGGATGAAGCAAAGGTCGTCGGTCATCTTCGACGTCCATGGCAGCAGGTCACTCATCCACGCGCCACTCGACCCATGTTGCGCGAACTTGAAATGCGATCCTGCCATCGGGAGGGTCGATTGACTCGCGGACATTCCTGTGAGCCGCTGGCCCATCCGCACGCTCTCGGGCAGATCCTCTCCGTTCCGCTGATTGAGCATCGGTTTGTAATCAAACAAATCGAGCTGCGACGGTCCGCCCGCCATGAACAGATAAATGATCCGCTTTGCTTTAGGCGCAAAGTGCGGCTCAGGCAAAATCCCTCCGAACGGATTGGTTGCGAGCGGCGCTGCACTCAGGCTCTGGGGCAACAGCTGCGACAACGCGATGCCGCCAAGCCCCAAGGCGAAGCGACCGAAAAAGTCGCGACGCGTCATTCCAACATCGAGGTGATCGCAAAACATAGAGGGGGAATTCAAACGCCAGTAGATCCCGGAGTTCGATAGCGGTCTGGGAGAAACCAATTCATCGGGCAGGTCAGAGTTTCAAAGTCAGCTTAGTTCACACGGAGGTATTATGCGAATACGATCACCGGCGCATCACGGCTTCGTCGTGATTGAGCAAAGCGCTCGCTACCATGGTGGCCGCCGCCAGCTGAGCTCGTGGCAAAGGCCCTTTGACCACGGTTTCACCCTCGCCCAGCAGCTTGTCTGCCGCGGCGGGATCTTCCGCGAACAGTTTTTCCTGTTCGGCCAGCGCGGCGGCAAGTATCGCTGTTTCCGATGCGCGTGGAGCTCGGCTCGTCACGAGACGAAACCCAAACGACGTTTGCTCCATCGGGCTGCCGCCCCCTTCCGTCAACATCCGTGCGCCAATAAAGCGCGCCGCCTCCACCAGCTGCGTGTCATTCAGCAACGCGAGCGCTTGCAACGGCGTGCTGGTGGCCTGCCGGCGAACGGTGCAGTTCGAACGATCGCTGGCGTCGAACGTGATCAGTGCGGGCGGTGGGACCGTCCGTTTTAGAAAGGTGTAGAGCGTGCGCCGGTGCAGATCCTCTCCCTTGCCCTGTTCGTACTTCGGTTTGCCCATCGCGATTTCCTCCCAAATGCCCGGCGGTTGGTACGGTTTCACCGGCGGACCGCCGATTCTCTCGACGAGGAGACCGCTGGCCGCGAGGGCTTGATCGCGAATCATCTCCGCCGTCAAACGCCGGGCCGGCGCATGCGCCAGGAGCAGATTCTGCGGATCCCGCGCCCGCACCTCCGGGGTCACGTGCGAACTTTGCCGATACGTCGCGGACAGCGCCATCTCACGCAACAACGCTTTGACGTTCCACCCGGTTTCGACGAACCGGATCGCGAGCCAGTCGAGCAACTCCGGATGCGTCGGCGTGGAACCAGTGACGCCAAAATTATCCGCGCTCTCCACCAAGCCGCGCTCGAACATCATTTGCCACAGCCGGTTCACCGTGACGCGGGCCGTCAGTGGATTTTCCGGCGATGTCGCCCATTTCGCGAGGCCGAGTCGATTGCGCGGCGCACCCGGTTTCATCGGCGGCAGAACCGCCGGCGTGGCCGCCGTCACCCGCGCGCCGTGACGATCATAACTGCCACGCTCAAGAATGTAGGCGCCACGCGGCTCCGGCAGTTCTTCCATGACCATGACTTCCGGAACGGCATCGAATGCCTTCGCGTAGTCGCGTCGCAAGCCCGCAAGTACGCCGAGCTGAGTGTGAACCTGTGGGGCAATCGCTTGAACGTAATAGTCCTTTAACGCCGCTCGCTGGGTCGGGGCCAGCCGCCCGGCGGGAGTGCTCAAGGCTACGCTCAGGTCCGGACGCCCCGCGAGCTGCATGGCTTCAAGGGGCGCCAGCTCACGATCAAAGATACGGAATTCGTCGACGCTTCCGCCTTTGAATCCGCTATCCCGAAAACGATAGCCAATCACCAGCGGAGGCTGCTTCTCACGCTTCTCAGAAATATCGTAGATAATGTCACCCTGCAGTTTATCCCGCACAATTGCCACGGGCGCCACAACCCCATTGATGTAAATATGCGCACCAGCCGCGCGACTTGAGCCATCGTACGTCAGGGTCAGGTGCGTCCACTGGTTGAGCGGCAGCGGAGCGAGCGACACGACCTTCAGTGCGCTGCCGGGCCAGGTTCGATTGAGGGCAAACGCGGCGCGCCCGTTCTCCAACACCAACTCGTAACCGCGACTGCCGGCGTCGGCGTACGCGAGACTCCGGTGAAACACGACGGCACGCTCGGACTCAATCGAGGGGCGAACCCAAAGGCTGAACGAGAACGCGTCGCCGCGGGTAAGCACCGGCACGTCGGGCACGGAGAATCCATTGTCTCCGCCCAGCCGCGCGGCTGAACCGTGAACCCCCTCACCCAATCCGGCCGAGTCGACCGCGATCGCCGGGTGCGCCGGCGCGGCCCGATCTGGCGTCTTGCCGTCCGTAAGTTCGTCGAAGTCGAGCGCAAGCACGGGTTCAGCCAGCGTCGGCGCAGATTGCGCATGCTGAGCGAACCACTGTTCAAACTCCTTCCCGGCCGCAGCTCGAGCTGACGTCACTGCTTTCTCGGCGAGAACAATTTTTTGGCTAAGCTCAGCGAGGTTCTTTTGCGCATCCGCTGCGGGCAACTTGAGTACCGGCGGGGGCATTACATCAGAAAACTCCTTGTACGGAATGGCGCCGGATTCATCGATGTTTTGGAAGAACGCGGCCATCGAGTAGAAATCACGCTGTGTGAGCGGGTCGAACTTGTGGTCGTGGCACCGGGTGCAATCGAAGGTGAGTCCGAGCACCGACGTTCCAAAGGTAACCACCCGGTCGTTGACGTAGGCGACGCGGTATTCCTCATCGACGATCCCGCCTTCCTCGTTCTGCGCGTGGAGCCGGTTGAAGGCGGTGGCGAGACGCTGGTCCCGCGTCGCGCCGGGCAACAGATCGCCGGCGATCTGCTCAGTGAGAAACTGATCGTACGGCATGTTGCGGTTGAACGCTTCGATGACCCAATCGCGATAGGGCCACATCGCCCGCGGACGATCCATCTGATAACCGTGGGTGTCAGCGTACCGAGCAATATCCAGCCAGTCGGCCGCCATTCGTTCGCCAAACCGCGGCGAAGCAAGCAGCCGATCGACGACCCTTTCATAGCCCCGTTTCGAGCGGTCCTTTTGAAACGCATCCAGCTCTGCCAGCGTCGGCGGGAGGCCGGTGAAATCGAACGTCACCCGACGCAGCCAGTGTTCACGTTCGGTTTCTGGCGCCGGGGCAAGATTTTCGCGCTCGAGTTTCGCCAACACGAACTGATCGATCGGACTCCGGACCCAGGTTCGATTGTTGACCGAGGGCGGTTCGGTCTTTTGCGGCGCATTGTACGCCCAATGCTCGGCGAAGGGCGCACCTTCCTGAATCCACCGTCGCAAGGTCTGCTTCTGCGCGTCTGAAAGTGAACGATGCGACTCTAGCGGTGGCATCCGCTCCTCCTCGTCGTCGGAAAATATTCGGCCGATCAATTCACTATCATCAGGACTTCCCGGCACGATAATGCCGGACTTCCCTTGTCCCTTGTGTGTATCGAGCCGCAATTTCCCTTTCCGCGCTTCCGCATCCTGGCCGTGGCACTGAAAGCAGTTCTCCGCAATGATCGGCCGAACATCGCGGCCGTAATCGATCGAGGCAGCAGTGAGCGTTGGGCCTGCCACCGAGACCACGGCTAAACAAAACGGGGAAAGAAAGCGCATGACAGTTATCCGAAAGCCGGGAAGGGACCGGCCGAACCCGAAAGGACGCCTGCCGGATCCGCATCGTCAACCTTGAAGACCGATTAGACGGGTCGCCCACGCGCCCGCACGATTCAGGCCGCTGAAAATGAGATTTTCACTGGCCTGCACTTACCCGGTTTTCCGCCACCGATGTCGCTGACCTTCAGATAACATCGAGATGGGTTCGGGCTCGGGCGTCTCGTAGATTAAGGGATCGATGGTTCAGCGCTACCGAAACGCTACTTAACGCGACGCGCGCTGCTCCTCTCGCAGCTTAGTTTCCCGGCGGCGTCGATTCGTACCGATCCCAATGCTTCAAGAGTTCGTGAACGACCACCGAGCCGGCGCGGTACTGCGCCTCAAACGCCGGGACTGTCCCAAGGGACTCATCACCGATTGTGGTGGTAACGTCGTTCCCCGTTGGCGGCAGGCAATAGTTGCTCGCGCTGCGCAGCATCAGGATGCGGTTGAAATCAACCAATCCCTTTGCCGCCATGCGTTGGAGCGTGCCGACGTAGGCCGCCTGCTCCATTGCTGTCGTATAGAATTCGTCTTTCCCGTTGGTCCAAAGGCGAACCCAATCCCGAGCCCAGACCGTGCGGGCTTCCCCGTGCCAATATCGCGCCGAGGCCAGGGTCCCACCGATCAGAATTTGAGGCGGCAGCTGCGCGGGAGAATAGGACGTGTACCGTTCCCTCCACGCTTTCAACGCGGGCGTATCAGTGAGTTGAACATGACTCCGCGAAAACTCGTAGGCCCACCGCGTCAGCGCTGGATTTAGTGCATAGTTCATCGAGTAGGTCAGAGCCGCGCCTCCCCACCCTCCAGCCTCGGCCGAGGTTTTGGGCAGCTGATTCGGCGCGCTGGTGCCAATGGCGAACAAACCATAAGGCCAGGTCTTCGGCATTTCCGCCTCACCGATTTCGCGCATCGCATCACCATCGACGACATTGGCCGCCCATACCGCGCTCCCGATCGACCCGTGCGCCGGATCGATTCCGGAAATGCCATTTATAATCCAGTAGGTCTTCGAGAGATCCAGCCGCGGGTCGAGGCAGAGCGCCATGATCAACTCGCTCGATGGCACGGTGGTGAGCGTCCGATCGCGCGTATTGCCGGCTACGCTGCCATAAAGTCCGGCCGCATTGAAGCGGAGCGGATGAGGAGCGCCTTTGATCTCCATCGTACCGTTCAGCTGTTCGCGTTCGGCCCAAAACTGAAACTCGCCGGGAGCATCTCCCGTGTCGTCGCCTACTTCGAACCCCGCGAGCACGATGACCTTGATCGCGATTTTCTCAACCGCGTGCACGGGTGCGCTGGTCACCAGCGCGGCAGCTGCCATCATGGATGCGACGCTGAAGGACGAACGCAGAAGGTTTAACACCCCCAGATCCGTGCAATTACGGTGCCAATCGGTCGAACTTTTTTCGCGGATCGCCCGCCAGCGTGCAGGCCCTTCCGCACGCAGCCCTGAGCGGAAGCTCAGGGGCGATCGCCGCTCGTAGGCTCCCCGTAGCCCGCTGCGGGAGCAGCGGGACGTTTTTCGTCACCAGCAACAGAACTTGGTGAGCAGCGTGGCGGCGGATTGCGCGATAGCCGCGCAATCGGCAAACCCGGACGACACGGAGGTCGTCCTTCCAGCTCGGATGTCGGACGCCAGGCTCGTCCCGATCAACTCGCCGCTTTCACCGGCTCCATTCTAGGCACCAGCAGATGGAAACAGGCCAACGCCGCAAGGTACGCCGCGCCTGCGATGATGAACAGCACCGTATACGTCTGGCTGTTACTTGCGCTCGAATCGAAAAGCATGCTCGTCAGCTTCAGCAGCAGGATCGCGCCGAGCGCGCCCGCGGTGCCACCGATTCCCGCCACCGTGGCGACCGCGTGTTTGGGAAACATGTCCGAGATACTCGTGTACAGGTTGGAGGACCAGCCTTGATGACACGCCGTGGCAAGCCCCACCAAAAAGATCGCGACCCAGAGACTCGACACCTGCGTGGTGAGCGTGACCGGCAGCACGCCGAGCACACAAATCAGCATCGCGGTTTTCCGCGCGGCGTTGAGCGACCACCCGCGCTTGAGCAAGTGGGATGAGAGCCATCCACCGCCGATGCTGCCGACGTCCGCCATGAGATAGATCACCAGAAAAGGCGGTCCGAATTGCTTGATATTGAGATTGAAGTGCTGGCTGAAGAACAAGGGCAGCAAATACAAATTCCACCGCCAGATCGCGTCGGTGAAAAATTTTCCCATGATAAACGCCCACGCCTGTCGCGTCGCGAGGATGCGCCTCCACGGTATCAATTCCAGAATCGTGTCCGCCGGATCGCTGAGGATGTGCGCCAGCTCCGCCTTCGACACGCGCGGGTGGTGAGCAGGCTCCCGGTAAAGCGTCAGCCAGAAGCCCACCCAGAGAAGTCCAAGTCCTCCCGTCGCAACAAACGCCCACTCCCACCCGTAATTGATAAACAACCACGGCACCGCCAGCGGCGCGATGATCGCGCCGACATTGCTGCCGGAATTGAATATTCCTGCCACGAGTGCGCGCTCGCGACGCGGAAACCACTCCGCCGTCGCCTTCGTGGCGCCCGGATACGCGCCCGACTCGCTCACCCCCAGCAGCAGGCGCGCGAGGCAGAATCCGGCGATCGTGCTCATCCCGGCGTGCATCATCGATGCGATGCACCAGGCAATCAGTGAAAGAGCCAGACCCCAGCGCGTGCCGACGCGATCGAGAAAACGGCCGACAAACGCGAGGCCGATGGCGTACCCAATCTCAAACCAGAACGCGATGTTCGTGTAGTCGGAGTTGCTCCACGTAAAAATCTTCTGCAGCTCCGGCGCGAGCAATCCGAAGACCATCCGGTCGACGTAATTGATCGTGATCTCCGCAAAAATCAGGGCGCAAATGACCCAGCGGTAACGAGTGAGAAAGGGCTGGCCGGGGGCGGGGCTGGGTTGAAGCATGAACCAAATTCAGAAGTCAGTTAATCGCTAATTTTCGCTAATCCACGCTAATAAAAACAGAAGCACGGTCATTACGGTCGAGTTTTGATTCACCGATCAGGTGACTTGGATGCCGGCTTGAATACGAATCGAAATTCCTGATTAGCGTCCATTAGCGGTTTCTCCTGCTGCGGTTTTTAGAATGAACGGAAAAGGAAGGTGTAAACGGAGCGCGAGGTTTCCGCCTGCCAGCGCCTGAAGGCGTCAGGATTCGCGTTTTCGGAGCGGACGCCTGCGGAGCGACGTTCCTACCTATAGATTTTCGAGACGCGCGGTCGCATCGCCGAAGCGGTCGAGCTTCACGCCCATGCGATCCATGAGCGAGAGGTGGAGGCTGCAGACCTTTCGGTTCGCGTCGCCCTTATCGAGGTAGTCCAGCACTCGACCTGTCTTGAGCGTGCCACCGCCTTTGCCGGCGAGCAGGATCGGCAACTGATTTGCCGAGTGAGCATCACCGTCAAACAGACTCGAGGCCATCATCAGGATCGAGTTGTCGAGCATCGTGCCCTCGCCTTCCTTGATCTCCTTCATGCGCTGGGTGAGGTACGCGAATTGCGCGATGTGAAATTCATTCGTCTTGAGATACATCGCTTCCTTGTCGACCGCGTGCCCATTGTGCGTGAGGTCGAGGTGGAGCGCTCCCTGCACGCCTTGGAGGAATTTAAAATTCATCTGCGACAGATCGTTGTTCAGCATCAGCGTCGCGATCCGGCTCTTGTCCATCTGGAACGCGAGCACCGTCAGATCGAGCATGAGCTTCATGTGATCGGGCACATTCTGCGGCAGCTCGTTCGCCGGGCGCGGCATGTTGGGTTGCGTCAATGACGGCCGCCAGCCTTCGAGCCGCTCTTCCTTCGCCGCATGTGCGATGCGTTTCTCGATGTCGCGGATGGATTCGAAGTACTCCTCCAACTTGGCGTTGTCATCACGGCTGACCTGCCGTTTGAGCCCCTGCGAATCCTCACGCACTTCATCAAGAATACTGCGATCGAGCCTGCGTCCCGTGCCGTCGCCAACCAGTCGGTCAAACGCCCGGCTGGGATAAATTTCCTTTGTCGCCGGTTTCGTCGGTGAAGCCCACGAAAGGCTCGAGCCGTAGATCATCGACAACCCGTCTTCGAGTCGCAGTTCGTTGGGTTCAATGCCCAAAACCAGGCTCGGCACCGCCGTCTGTCCGCCGACGTGAGCTGCGAGCACCTGGTCCATCGAAGTGCCGACGCGGATATCGCCGGGATCGAGGCTGACCGGTGCCCCGGACAGCAAATTCATCCGGCCGAGGTGCGGACTCGTAGACACCGCGGCGGTTTGATTGAACAGGCCATTCACGAAGACCATGTCTTCGCGATGCGGCATCATCGCCTGCAGCGCCGGACCCATTTCCATCGCCGCCCCACTGCCCTTGGCCCACCAGTGAATTGGTTCCACTCCGTTCGAGAAATAGACAATGCCCATTCTCAGCGGCGGCGTGTTGATCTTCACCGCCGGACTCACCTGACCAAACAACGGCAGCGACTCCAGCCAGGGCAGCGCGAGAGCGATGCCGACGCCGCGCACAAAATTTCTCCGCGATACGTGAAACTGTCCGGACGGTGGGTTCATGGAGTTCCTTGAGTGGACGGCGACGAAAGACTGATGTCTGCGACCTCAGACGCTGCCTCGGGGTGAAGCCCAAGCTGCACATTCTGCTCGCCTTGTCGGTGACGAAACTGGCGGCTGCTCACGATTTTCAAGGCGAGGTCAGAGAAGGTCGCATTGCCTCCGGCCGCGGTTAATTCAGCGACCAGCGCGCGATCTGACGCCAAAACCGTGCGGCCGAGCGCGTAACCGAGCATTTTTTTCGACAGGGTTTTGGCCACCTGCGCTTCCTTGCCGTGCAGGTAGCCGAGTAATCCATCGACTCCGGCGATGGTGGACTTGTCCGCCAGTTCACCCGTCACGTCCACCGGCGTGCCATCTTGATAGGCGGTGCGCGTGCGACCAATCGCGTCGAACGCTTCGAGGGGGAAACCCATCGGATCGATGCGCACGTGGCAGTTCGCACAGGTGGCGTTGCGCTTGTGCTCGGCCAGCCGCTCGCGCAGCGTCAGCCCGCCAAATGCTTTTGGATCGGAGGGCAGCGTACCGGCGTTCGCGGGCGGTGGCGGCGTCGGCGTTCCGAGGATACGCCGCAAGACCCAATCACCGCGTTTCACGGGACTCGTCCGCAACGGCGCCGAGGTCGTCGTCAACACCGACCCGAGACGAAGTGCCCCGCCGCGATTGAAGGCGTTCGCCCCGTCCACCTTCACCACCGCGTCCGTCAACGTGAGATTTTTCTCGAGGCCATAGAACTTCGCGAGTGACTGGTTGAGAAACGTATAATCGGCGTGAAGCATTTCCTTGATCGGCCGGTCGTGACGCACGATGTACTCGAAGGTCGAGACGGCCTCATCGTACATGGCGGTTTTCACGTCTTCCGTGAACTCGGGGAATCGACTCGTATCCACGCCGCGAAACTCGTCGAAGCGATAGAATCCCAGCCACTGTCCAAAGAACTCCGTGGCCAGCCGCCGCGCCTTGGGATCGGCCGTCATTCGTTTCACCTGATGAGCCAGCTTCGTTGGATTGCTCAGCTCGCCCGCCGATGCCGCCCGGCGCAGCTCGTCATCGGGAATGGACGACCACAAAAAGAAACTCATCCGACTCGCCACTTCCCAATCATTGAGCGCGCGTTCGGCGGGGCCGGAGACCGACTCCACGCGATAAAGAAAGGCCGGCGAAACCAGCACGCGCGCGAGCAAGGCCTTGATGGCATCATCGTGGTCGAGAGCCTGCGCGGTGCGCGCCTGTTGATAAAATGCCTTCAGCCGCGTTTTCTCGGCGCCGGTAAGCGGTCGACGCCACGCCCGACTCGCGAACTCGAGCGCGTTTTCCAGATGGATGGGCTCAGCTTGCGCGCGGGCCTTCATCACAACGTCAAAATGCTTGCGCAATGGCGTCACATACGGTCGCACCTGGTCAGGCAGCGCCGCGATCTGCGTCGCATCCATATCTTCGATGCGCGGGCTCTTTAGCTTCAGCCCAAAGTGATCGGCCAGCATCCCGAGATACGCGGTGTGATAAGGCCACGAGCCAAAAAGGTCGTTCCACGCCTGATTCAGCCGCTCGCGGTCGGCACCATCAACCAGGTTCTCCGCGAAGAAGGTATCATTCCGCTGGTACTTCACTTTCAAAACGAACGCATCGTGCTCGGCGCCGTTGTAGGTGTTGTCGAACGGAAGCGGGATCGGATCCTTGTCGGCGGGATTCGCCTCACCATGAGAATTCGGCGGCAGCAACGCCACATACTCGGCCATCCCAGCTCGGAACGTTTTATAGCCCTCGCTGCCTGGATCACCCACCAGGACACGAAACTTCTTGTCGCGCGGATTTGCCGGCTGTGCGTCCGAGACCATGACGCGCATCACCGCGTTGCGGTCATGGGCCAACTCCGCGTCGGCCTCGAAGAAGTAAGCCTTGCTTTCAAACGGCAAGTCAGGCCTGACCGCGGGCGCGGCAACCTGAAATGCCAGCGGACCGGTTGCGACGAAATCATCCGGTCCGACCGCGGACCCATCTGACGCCATTCCGAACTTCAGCGTCGCACCCTGCTCGGCGGTTAAGACCGACCGTAACGATTGCGTCGCGAGAACCTCCCCGGAAAGTGAGCGGAGGCGCGCCGCAGCGATCGCTTTTGCCCCGACGGGCACGGTGCCGTCAGGCGGGACGACGACGCGGGTGACAATGCGCGGGTTTCGCCAGATTACGGCAGCGTTTTTCGCCACGTACGGATTCACATTGTCGATCGACAGATAAACGGTCCACGGCCCAGCCAAGGTTGGCCGGAAAACAACGGGGATCGTGCCCGCCGGCGCGGGCGGAAGCGTCGGAGCGCCGAGTCGATAGACGTACTTGTGCTGCGGATCCGCCTTGAGGGCGATGTCGTCGAACTCCAGCGGACTTTCATCTCCGTCACCGCCCGCAGCCAGATCTCCGCGGGCAAAGAACCAGCTCGGCCACGTCGTCAGTTGTTTATACAGTGCGTCACAGCCCGCCCGCGCCTGCTGGATCGACGCGGCTTTGTCCGCGGTCGGTTTCGCGAGGACTTTCCACGGCTCGACCATCTCGCGCGTCGGGTACCCGAGCTTCGGACGATGAACGACGGACCAGACGTGCTCGGCAAATTTTCCGGTAATCCCTTCGCGCACGGCGAGCTCGCGCAAGGTCACCTTCGGCTCACCCAATGCTTTTCGGTGCTGGTAATACCAGCTCACAAAAAACGCCTTGCCGTAACGCTCCAAACCGAAAGGTCGGCCGCCCTCGCCAGACACCACGCGAAATCCTTTCGCCGTGTACAGTTCGTCGATACGGTTGAGCGCAGATAGCTCCAGGCCGGTCCGTCCCCCGTCGGCATAAAACTCCAGCGGTCCTGCACCCACCACCGCGTGATCGGCGACAGCTTTTGCTGCCTCCAGGAAACGCTCGATCGTGGCATCCTGAACAAACTGAACATCCCCGAAATTCGTAAACCCCTCACCGCCCACCGAGTCGCTCGACGCATCGACGCCCACGGCCATGTCGATGCCCGTGAGATCACGAATCGCGTAGCCGTATTCACCGCTCGTCAACCGCCTCACGGTCACACGGCCCGGTTCACCCGCGTGCTCGCGTTCGTACGCGAGCAAGGAGCTCTTCACCCCGTTTAACGCGAGAGCACGCTCGGCGTCGCTGGGCTGCAATTTGGCGTCGGATGGCGGCATCTCCGCGGTTTCCAACATCTCCGCAATATTCTCCCAGTCGTCAGCCTGGGCCCCGATCGACGAGTGACCCATGACCAGTCGTTCGATGCTCAGGTCACCTTCCGGCTTCTTCGTTCCATGGCATTCGAAACAATAGGTTTTAAAAAACTGCGGAGAGTTCGCTGCTCCCGCCGCGGATTTCGGCGCGGCCGCGTGGGAAACCAACATCGACGCCACTGCCGCCACCGCGGCAAGCGTTAGCCCAAGGGGTTTCATGGGGCGAATAGTGGGCAGCATTCCAAGCAGAACGGGGTGGTCTGCGTGCGCAAGTGTTTGCTCATTCGATGCCGCTGAAAGATCCGACCCTCTGGTCAGAGAAAACCGCGATCGGGCGGAAGCAGTGAATCAACGGAACGATCAAACCGATGGTAGAATCCAACGAACGAATCCAGGGGTAACGCATTCACGCCGTCTGACGCGGAGGCCAGGGTGAGGTTGCGGCATTTCGGCGCCTGAACTGGAGAGCGATCAGGGTTTCCAGCCGATAATCCGCGCAAATTCGGCGCGACCATTGCCGGGCTACCAAGCTCGATTCGAGCGCGCCCGTACCGAGCACGACGGCACGTGGTACCGCTGGCCCCAGTAAAAGGTGGAGGGCTGGCTTTGCCCCGAATTGTTCAAGTACTTCCCTTCCGGCGCCGAACGAAATCTTTGTGCAGGCCAAGGCGAAAACGCCACGCTGATTCCGCGTTGAGCGCCCTCGCGTGAAGATCCGGCAACGCACCGCGTCGGGGATTCTCCGCGCGCAGTCTGCCGCTTGGGATTAGTCCAACGTCCGATGCGCGCGTCAGCGTCCACGGCATCCGACGGGATTGTGAGCGGAACGCAAATGCTCTTCGCTAGGGTGATGAAGGCGTTTCCACATAGCTCACTCACGCCAAAGCAGACGGTGATCGTCGGTGAGTTGCTGCGCGACCATCCGGAGGGACAGGTGGTAAATCACAACGGACGTCCGGTCTTTGTGACCCAAGACACACGCTTTTCGCTGATCGTGCCGCTTTCAGTCGTTGACCCGCACGACCGGCAGGGATCCGAAACGCTGCCGGGAAGTTCTTAATCTAAGCTGCGCGTCCGCGCGGTTGGCGCGTAAGCCTGGGGGCGGTAACTGAGTAAGACGGCGAACGCCGGGCAAGTTCCGGGGTCGATGGGGCCATGCCCCGCAAGGCCAAGCCCGTGCCAGAGGTCGCTTTCAGTAATCTGTCGAAAGTGTTTTTCCCAGCCACCGGTTTTACCAAGGGCGAGCTGATCAAGTATTATATCGATGTCGCGCCGGTGCTGCTCCCGCACTTCCGTGATCGTCCCGTTACCTTGATTCGGATGCCGGATGGCGTTCGCGGTGAAACATTCTACGAAAAGAATGCGCCCGGCTACACGCCCGGCTGGGTGCAAACGACGCAGGTGCCACGCTCCGAGGGCGGTGTCATCAATTACCTGATGCTGAACGACGCCCCGACGCTCGCGTGGTGCGCCAACAACGCCGCGATCGAGCTGCATCCCTTCTTGCACAAGAAAGGAAATATTCAGTGTCCCACCCATATCGCATTCGATCTCGATCCAGGGGAAGGCGCCGACTTGCTGACGTGCATCGAGGTCGCGCATCTGATTCGCGACGTTCTCGGGCGTTGGAAGCTCCAGGCGTTTCCGAAGGTATCGGGATCAAAAGGTCTCCAGCTGTACGTCCCCCTGAATACGCCGATCACCTATGACGTCGCGACGCCGTTCGCGAAGGCGATCGCCGATCTGCTTCATGAACAAAAGCCGGAGATGATCGTCAGCGAGATGTCGAAAGCGCTCCGCGTGAACCGTGTGTTCATCGACTGGTCCCAGAACAACGAAAAGAAAACGACGGTCGGCCCGTATTCCGTGCGAGGGAAACGTGACGAACCTTTCGTTTCCACTCCGGTAAGCTGGGAGGAATTGAAGCGAGCCGCCAAAAAAGGCCGAACCGAGGATCTCTTCTTTTCACCGGCGGACGTCCTGAAGCGAGTCGATCGGCTCGGCGATTTGTTCGCTCCCGTGTTGAAGCTGAAACAGAAGATCCCGAAGAAATTACCGATCCCCGGGTCCTCGAACATCGCGTCGTCGAGCGCTCCGCGATCGCTGCAACGCTACGCGGAAAAACGCGATTTTTCAAAAACAGCTGAGCCCAAACCCCGACTACCCTCACGCAGCGCGCAAGGTTCGCGACGGCGCTTCGTCATTCAGAAACACGCCGCGTCCCACCTGCACTACGATTTCCGTCTTGAGATGGACGACGTACTGAAATCGTGGGCCGTGCCAAAAGGACTCTCCACCGAAGTCGGTGTGAAACGGTCAGCCTTCCAGACGGAAGATCATCCCCTGGACTATTTCTCGTTCGAAGGCACCATTCCCGAGGGCCAATATGGCGGCGGGACGGTGATGGTCTGGGATATCGGCACGTACGACATCATCGGCGGCAACTATTGGAAAGGAGACCTGAAGCTGTGGTTGTCGGGCAAGAAACTTTCCGGCGAGTGGCATATCTTTCGCATCAAATCACAGGATGAAGCGAAGCCGGTGTGGCTGATTCAGAAGGCCGACAAGCCCGCCAAGCCCGTGTCTGAAAAACAAGAGAACAGGTCCGTGCTGACCGGCCGCACCCTCGAGCAGATCGCCAAGGCAAAAGACGCGGTGTGGCAGAGCAACCGTGACGGACAGCCTAAACCCGACGCGCCGAACCCCGAGAAAAAGTCATCTCCGGAAAAACGATCCGCCACGCGCCCGGTCAAAACGCCTGCGCCGAAGTTCGTCGAGCCGATGACCGCGCGCGAAGTTCAGGAGCTGCCCGACGACGACAACTGGATCTACGAGATCAAATTCGACGGATATCGCGGTCTCGGCATCAAACATGCCGATACGATTCATCTGCTCTCGCGGAAGAACAAAAATCTCGCCCCTGATTTCCCGACGGTGGTGAACGCGCTCGGAACGATCAACGCCGACTCCGCGCTCCTCGATGGTGAAATCGTCGCCATCACGAAAGATGGAAAACCCTCCTTTCAGCTGCTGCAAAACCGGAAGTCCGCCGCGAGCGCGATCGTCTATTACGCCTTCGATCTGTTGTTTCTCGCTGGCGAAGACTGGCGTGAGCGACCACTCGACGAACGCAAAGCGCGGCTCGCGGAGATCGTCACCGGATCCGACGTCATGCTTTCGGCGAGCGTGGACGGGCCGGCCGACAAGATGGTCGCCGCCGTGCGGAAGATGAGCCTCGAGGGCGTCGTCGCGAAACGGCGTGACTCACCGTATGAGTCAGGCGAACGCAGTGGCGCGTGGGTGAAATTGAAATTGAGCCCGGAACAGGAGTTCGTCGTCGGCGGATATAAACGCGGCTCACCGTTGGAGTCGCTGGTGGTCGGACACTACGACGGCAAGAAACTGCTTTGTGCCGGTAAGGTTCGCCAAGGCTTGAACCCGCGAAACCGCCGAGAGCTCGCGGAGTTGCTCAAGCCATTGCGCTCCGAAACGTGCCCCTTTTCAAACCTGCCTGATTCCAAGAAAACCCATTGGGGCGAGGGCATCACGCTGGAGCAGATGAAGGAGATTCAGTGGGTAAAACCGGAACTCGTCGTCCAAGCGAGTTTCGCCGAATGGACATCAGGAGGGAATCTCCGCCATGGCACCTACAAGGGCGTGCGCGACGATAAGACGGCCAGAGAAGTCGTCCGCGAATAGTGTCGCTGGACGCGCGTAGCGCCACGGCGAGACGAGATCTCCAGTTGAGGAGCGCGCCCTCCATTGCGTCACGGGCGCATCACTCGAACTGAATTGCGCGCGTGTGCGCCAAAGGCCATTCCATGATCACCCATGACGACGTCGGAACTGTTCTCGCTCAGTGGCCGGCGCGCCCTGATCACTGGCTCCGGCCAAGGCCTCGGGTTTCGGTTCGCTCAAGGTCTGGCCGATGCGGGCGCGAGCATCGTGCTTAATGACATTGACGCCGAACGGCTCGACCGTGCCGTGACGGAACTACGCGCATCCGGGATCCAAGCCCACGGGCTGCTCTTCAATGTCGCGAAACCGGAAGAGGTCCGCCCAGCCATCGAGCAGTTCGAGCACGTTCATGGACCGATCGACATTCTGGTGAACAACGCCGGCATTCACCGCTATGCCGCGCTCGCAGATATGTCATTTGCGCAATGGCAGGAGGTGATCGACGTGAACCTCACGGGAGCGTTCGTGGTCGCGCAAGTAGTCGCACGAGCGATGATCGCCCGCAACCGCGGCAAGATCATCAACCTTTGCTCGCTGATGAGTGAAGCCACGCGTCCCACCACCGGAAACTACACCGCAGCCAAAGGCGGTTTGAAGCTGCTGACCAAATCCATGGCCGTCGAATGGGGCCGTTTCAATCTTCAGGCGAACGGGATCGGGCCTGGTTATATCCTCAGTGACATGACGCGGCATCTCGCCGCGAAACCAGAATTTGACGCCTGGGTAAAGACGAGGACGCCGGCCGGGCGCTGGGGCACGCCCGATGATCTTGTTGGCGCCGCTGTATTTCTGGCGTCGCCCGCCTCCGACTTCGTCAATGGCCACGTACTCTACGTGGACGGCGGCTGGCTGGCGGGACTGTAGTCCGCGCCGCGCGAGATCCTCACGCGAACGGCACGATGGTCGGAGGCACACCCCACGGCGCGCCCGCTGCCGCAAGGCTGCTGCCCTGCCGCGCTGCTTCGGCGAGAAGATGATCGAGGCCAGCAACGAAGGTGAACGACTCGCCTTCCGCGGTGCGATGTTTGAGGTAGCTCTTCGGCACCGGCACAATCGGCACCCGCGCATGCAACAGGGAAACACAGCGCACGTGGACCGCCGCGAGTTCGGGCGTGCAGACAAAACTGTTTTCTCCGCGCACGCGAGCCAGCACGTCGCGCAGCATCTTCTCTCTCGTGGCTGACTCGGGGCCCGCCGACTGCTCCCACGGCTCAGCCCTCCCCTCGATTCGCGCATGGCTATCCTGCACCCATTCGGCGCGACCATCCCGACCTTCGATGGTCAGCGAGGGGCGGCTGATTTCACGCGAACTGTGCGTGCCATAAAAATCGAGCCGGCAACCATCGTTGGCCGTCAGTCGCAGCACGCTCGTATCGAACGACTCGATATCCTGCGCGCGGTAGAGCTCGCCTGTGAGCTGAATCGGGTTGGCCGCTTCCCCAGTGCTCCGACCCGCCAGGAAAAGCATGACCATGAAGAAATGTGAAATCGCGTTATTGACCGGCGAATCCAGCACGCTGTCGGCGCCAATCCGCAATCGGCCGGCCCAATTGTTGCGCGTGTAATAGGAGTGACTGCGCGGCCAGCCGGCATGGACGACCAGCCGCTGCAACGGACCGATCGCTCCGGCGAGCAGCCGGCCTTTCAGCGCGAGAATTTCGGGCGCATGAAGATATTGAAAGCCCACCGCAACGACGCGCTGAGATTCGCGGGAGACGCGGGCGATCGTCTCGGTCTCCGCGACGCTGGCGGCGATCGGTTTCTCGACCAGCACATGAACTCGCGCCTGTAACAGCGCAATCGCCATCCGGGCGTGAAGATGGATCGGCGTCGGCACCACTCCCAAATCCACCTGGAGCCGAGCCAACGCCCCACAGAGTTCTTCAAAGCTCCGAAACAGTTCGCAGCCGAGCGCCTTCAGCTCGGGTAAAATCTCGGGATCGGAGTCCGGCGGAAAAACCACCGCGGCGACCAACAAGACTTCGCCGCGCCGATGGAAATCCAGCAAATGCTGCAAATGGACGCGGCCATAGCCGCCCACGCCGACGAGGCATACGCGCGGCCGATTCATTCCGCGTGAAAGCCGAACGGCCGAAGATCAAAGCGGCGCACGCTCGCGCCCTCGGTCATATCGAGCGGCGACCTTCGATCCTGCGCGCGTCGCCGATCGACGATGGGAGACAGGGAGCAAATCGTTGCGGCCGGCGACGCGAAATGGATCACGGGAGGGGGCATCAATGCGTCTAGAACGCCGGAGAATTTGCCGGAAACAACGCCGGCTCCATGTAACGGTTAGATTTCACCGCCACGCAGTCTAACGAATAGACGACACGGGCGTTCATCTCGAGGATCGCATTGCGGCACGCTGTCGCCAACGTCGCCGTACCCTGGTGACCTGCCGGCTCCGCCGTCTCTCCCCTTTCCCCACCCTGCATGCTCTTCGGCAATTTTCACGTCATCGATGTGGCCGTGATCGTCGCCTACCTGAGCGCGGTGCTCTACTTCGGATGGCGGAGTTCGCACCAAACGAGCAACGAAGAAGGTTTCTTCCTCGCCGGTCGCAAGCTGGGCAAACTCTACCAATTTTTCCTCAGTTTCGGTAACGCGACCGAACCTCAGGGGGCCGTCAGCACTGCGAGCCTGGTTTTTCAGCGTGGCGTCACGGGAGTGTGGTTCGCCTTCCAAACCGTCTTCATGAATCCGTATTTTTGGTTCATGAACACGTGGTTTCGGCGCGTGCGGCTCGTGACGTTGGCTGACATGTTTGAAGACCGCCTCGGCAGCCGGGGACTCAGCCGATTCTATGCGCTGTTCCAAGTCTTCGTAGTCTGCGCTCTGCTGGGTTTTGGAAATTTCGTGGCCTACAAAATCGCCTCTTCGATCGCGACCAAACCCGAAGCCCAGTGGACCGAAGCAAACCGGAAGTCCGTGGCCGACTACCGCGAGTTGAAACAGCTGGATCAACAAATCGCCGCCGGCACCCTACCCGCCGAACTCAAACCGCGCGTCGCGACCCTGCGCGATCGTCACGCTCGTGGTGAATTGCACAGCTACATCACCGTGCTGCCGTCGCTCCCGTTCTATATCATCTTTGCCATCGTGGTTGGCGCTTACATGACGCTCGGCGGCATGGCGGCAGCCGCCCTCAACGAGGCACTCCAGGGCATCTTGATCGTGGTGTTCTCGGTCATGTTAATCCCGAGCGGTCTCAGCGCGATCGGCGGCTGGTCGCAGCTGGCCACGCGCGTGCCACGTGAGATGTTTAATCTGTTTGGCGGCGACGGCGGTTCGCCGCTGTTCATCTTTGCCGTGCTCTTCGCCAGCCTCGTTCAGATCCACGGGCTCAGTCACAACATGGGCATCTACGGCTCCGCGAAAAATGAATTCGCCGCGCGTCTGGGCGGCGTGTCCGGCGCCTACATGAAACGCGTGATGATTGTGCTGTGGGCTTTCGCCGGCCTCATCGCGGTCGCAGTCTTTGGGGTCGGTGGACTCGCGGATCCGGATGCGGTCTGGGGCGTGATGACCAACCGGCTGCTCGGACCGGGATTCATCGGTCTGATGCTCGCGGGCGTGCTAGCCGGAACGATGTCCACCCTCGCCGCCAAGGCCCTCGCAATCTCTTCGCTCTTTGTCCGCAACTTCTGGCGTCACCTTCGTCCGCAGACAACGCAGGCTGAATCCGTGCGGGCGGCGCGCTGGACCATTGTGGCGGTGCTCGCGTTGGGCGTGGTTTCCGCCGAGGCCATGAACGACGTCGAGACGCTGATCAAACTTGTGCTGACGGTGAACATTCCGTTCGGCGCCGCAGTGATCTTGATGTTTTTCTGGCGACGGCTGACCGCACCCGCCGTTTGGATATCCGTCGCGCTGTCAGCGTTCGCCATTCTCGTCGCCCCACTCACCGCGTCCCACATCACGACGATCGCGCGTCACGCGCCACTGGTCGCTACGCAAATCGACGCGGGCGGAAAACCCGCGCCCGTGTTTTTCAAACAGGTCGTGCGCATGCAGCCCGACGATCCCACCAGCGCGCTCGAGGGTCGCGGCCGATTCAACTTCGAATGTTACGCACTGTCGTGGTTCGGACTCCGTCCGGAAAAATTATCACCCGCCGGCCGGGAAACGGCGCAATTTCTCTTCGACGGTTTCTTCCCCTTTGTGGTCCTGATCCTTGCCAGCCTCGTCACGCGCGCACCTGAGCGCGAACGCATCGACCAGTTCTATGGCAAAATGAAAACACCGATCGGCGAAACGCCGGAATTGGAGGCCGAGGCCATGGCTGAAACTCGCCTTCATCCTCACCGCTTCAATCACACCAAGCTTTTTGGCACGAGGTCCTCGTGGGAATTCGCGAAATGGGATCGGGTGGACACGATCGGTTTCCTCGGCTGCTGCGCCACCTCGGGCGCGATCATTTTGCTGTTCGTCATGTTTCTCCGGCTGGCCGCCCCTCCGATGTAGGCAGCGCGCTTGCGCGCGCGGCTCGTCGGATCGCCGCACAACGACAACCGCGCAAATGGATTTTCCCTCCTGCATCGGGCGCACGGAGCGCGCGCAAGCGCGCTGGCCTACGGGCTGAATCGCTTACTCGATCCGCGAAACACGCAGCTCGAGTTTGGTCGCCGAGCGATACGTCACTTCCCAGCAACCCTTCCGTTCAGCGACGTCGATCGCGGTCGCGTCAGTCGAGATCTCAACCGATAGATTCGGCAGCGTCCAACGGTCGCGCGACATTCGATCGGCCGCGATTCCCGTCGCCGTAATCCGGAACGTCGAGTCACCCCGGTCAGTCGTGATGGACAATCCGTGCGCGTCAGCACGGGCGTCCACTGCCGGACAGGCGATCAGTGCGAATGCACCGACGTCGCTGCTGCCAATCCGCCAATGCGCCGTCGCGGGGACGAACTGGTTGTAGAGGGTCTCCGGTCCTGCCCCGCGTGTGCGCTGCGTGACTTCACCACCGAGCATGAGATCGTGGCCGATCCACGCTGTCGCGGTGCGCTCCGGCGTGATCTTTCGCTCGAGCTGCCGCTCGCCTTTGAACTCACGAAAAACCTCGAGGACGTCGGCGGGAACCTGAGCCCCGAGTAGAACAAAGCCGGGCGCGAAGCCAAAATCATGCGCATGGTCCATCGGCTTGGTGGAATCAGGCAACGGCGTGAGCTCCTCGGGCAGGACGAGCCCCATCCACACGCCCGTGAGAGATACGTAACGCCGCATATCCAGGCCGTAAGCACGGTCGAAAGGCCCGCTAAGATTCTTCAGTCCTGCGTGGTAAAACCGGCCGATATCCCGCCACAGGCCCGACTCCATTTCCGCCCCCCACGCGCGAATTTTTCCGGTGGTACCATAGCGGCGCCAGAGTGCCAGACCGTAGAGATCCACGCCGTAATAGGTCGGCGAATTATACTCGTCGAACGTCTCGTGGTGCGCGAACTCCGTCCAAATTTCTTCCGCCCACGTTTCGCTTTGCGCAACCCATTCGGGCCGTCCGAGACGCTGCCCCGCCCACCCCAGCAGAAATCCGTGCAAGAGGGCGATGTTGGTGTGATACGGCTCCGCCCGACCTTGGACCAGTTCGCTCTCGACCGCCCGCCGGATCGCATCGAGCAATTGCGGCGCCAAGTCGGCGGGCAGCCGCGCTTCGTATTCCGTCAGGATCAAGGCGAACGTGATCCCGATGAACTGGCGCCAGTTCGGATCGAAATCGCGCCAAAGCTGCGCGCCCGTTGAGGGCATCGCCTCTTCCGGCGCCCGACGAAACGTGCCATCCCACGGCTGTCCGTGTGCGGCATACTGATGCGCGAGGACCTGGCGAAGAATGCGCACCGCACGAGCATCGTCACCCGTCTGATGGCGCATCAAAAGTCCCAACGCATACCACGAACTCTCGCGCGTCCGGTGGCGGTTGGTTTCGCCCGGCGTGGGCGAGCCGAGCAAGCCCGCCGCTTCGTCCCAGGAGCGGTCTGAGAACCGCAGGGAGGCGAACAGCATTTCACGCGGACGCGAAGCCAAGGCGTCGGGAGAAATGGCCGCCGCTGACACGAATGTCGGCGAAAAGAGGAGCACCAAAATGAACAGTGATTTCCTCATAGGTCGGAGCGCGGTGAGTCGGTTCGGACAGACGGAGCGAATGATGCCGATCGCATGGCGCGTCGCGATTCTAATTACGGGTTGCGGCTCTTTAGCGGGGCTCGCTAGCTCGGATCCCGCCGCTCCCGCGGCGGGCCACGTCGGAGTCGGAGTCGGAGTTGGAATCGGAATCGGAGCGCGCGCAAGCGCGCTGGCCCACGTCCGAATGGAGGGACGACCTCCGCGTCGTCCGGATTGAAGGTCCTTCCGCTCCCGAGTCGTTGGATTCGACGCGACGCTCAGAATTTCAGCGTCGTCGTGAACCGGACGTTGGTCGTGGGATAGGCGCTCATCGAGTTGCGGCCTGAGGACTGCCAGACGATGTGTTTGTCGAGGGCGTTATCGATGTTCAGGTTGAAAGCGTAGCGGCCCCACGTGTAGCTCGCCCCAAGATTTACGATCGTGCGCGGCGGCACATAGAAGCTGACTTGGGCGACGACACCCGTGGCGAGGACGAGGTTCGGCGCGGTCTCGCCCGCCTGGTCGCCGACGTGCGTAACGCCGATGAAGGCGCTGCCGCCCTTGAACGCGCCATCGTGAAAACGATAGTTGAGCAGCGCATTCGCAGTGTGATCAGGAATATTGCGAACGCGCCGGGCAAAAGGATCGCGCAGCTTCATCGCCGTGTAGCTGGCGATGACCGTAAGGTCCTTCGTGATACCTCCAACCACTTCAACTTCGACGCCGTGGTTGGTTTGATTCGACAGGAAGAACTGAGGCGCTCCGGGGATGCTCAGATAAACCGGATTGGGCGTGACGAGATTGGTCTGGGCGATCTGGAAATGCGACGCCGAGATCGACAGACGCTGGTCGAAGAACTCGGTTTTGACTCCGTACTCATGCTGATAACCGGTCTGCCAGAGCGGAACATTGTTAAAGAGAACCGCATTCGCGTTCGAGGAGTAGCTGTAATAGATCGAGGCGTTCGAGGTGACCTTGAAGAGCGCGCCTTCGAGGTACGTGTCGTGAAAACCGGTCAGTTCCGAGCGCACGCCGGTTGAAAGATTCTTGCTGATGCTCGCGAGCCAGATGCGGGCGGCGCCACTCGAGAGGAAGAGTCGATCGTGGAAGAAGCCGGCCCGCAGGTAGGCATAAATCTGCTCCTTGCGCAGGAAGGCGTAGGTGGATGGGCTCTGGTTCCACGTCGGCTCGGCGACGGTGGAGGTGTCCTGACTGTAGAGATTCACGTTCGGCACCGCGCCCGTCCACGTGGCTGAATACCGGGGATCGATGAAGAGCGACCAACCAAGCACCGGCTGAAGGGAAACGGGACCGGCGTTGAAATTGCCAGCGAAGTCGTTCTGCAGCTGAAAATTTTCTTCGAACGATTTCTGGTCGGATGCCGAACGCGCCACATTTGACGGATCGTACTGCAGCTGCGTCGTCGAAATGTAATTACCCGAGGCATCCTTGCTCCAGATCAGATTCGGCGTGTAGATACCCGTGGTTGGATTGTAGTGATTGTTGTTGATGTTCGGAAACGAGAGCGTCGCCACCTTCGATTCAAACCGGTCGTAGAAATACGCGGCCGCGAAACGCATGTTGATGTTCTGGCGTAGCGCGGAAGTCAGCTCGAGCGTGACCCGGTCAAAGCCATCGTAGCGGAGCGACCAGTCAGGGATGCCGGCGGCGTCCCGGTATTTGAAACCAGCAGGTGGTTTGGACGGCAGATAGGCGCCGTTGGCCACGTCGGGACCTGCGATCCAGGTGTTGCCCGGATTCGCTGCCGCACCGTTGGCCCGCCAATCGATGTGCGCGTATTTCAACGTGACCTTCGACTGGTCAGAGATCTGGTAAGTCAGCGACGGGTTGATGGCCCATTGGTGAAGGTCGCCAGGTTGGAACGTGTCAGTGTCTTGGAAGCTGCCGATTACGCGGTAAGAAAAACCCTTGGCCATCGACACAGGCCCCGTGCTGTCCACCCAAACTCGTTGCGAGAAAAACCGGCCAACTTCGGCCCCGATCAGATGGGAGGCGGTGGACTCGGGCGACTTGGTGAGGACGTTGACGACACCACCCGGCGTGCCGGTGGGCGCGAGGATCGCATTCGGACCTTTGACGATCTCGACGCGCTCGATCATCGCCGGACCGAAATTGGCCTGCACCTTTGTCTCAAAGTTATCGATCGTGCGTCCGTCGTTCTCGAAACCGCGGATCGTTACACGATCAAGGATACCATTGGCGCCGGCGAGGCGTCCGTTGCCGATGCCGGCGAGATACTGTGATGCGTCGAACACCGCATTGGCGCCGACGTCCTTCAGAAAATCGCTGGTGATGACGTTGATGGTCGCGGGAGTGTCGATCAGGGCACCGCGAATACGGGCGGCCGAAAGCGAATCGGTGGCCCGATAAGGGTTCGCGCCGCTCGCTGAAACGGTGAAGGCAGGCAGCTCGACGACGGAGTCAGCCGTTGACGAGGCTCCGGGGGCGGACGTTTGCGCGAGCAACGGCGTGGACAGGACCGCGACGAGAGCGAACGCGGGCAGATGTCGATGGGTTTTCATGGGTGGGTTGGTCAGAGTTGGGTGAAAGGCGAACTGCGCACTTTGGGGCGGGTAAATATCGAAACCACTCAGCAAGCACTGGAGGCAGTGAGAGATGAACCAGCAGCCGGAGAAAGCGTTTCATGGCCTAACCGTTAGAAGATTCACGCCTCGCGGACCGTTCGTGCTTTCGCGACGAGGACGAAGCCGGAAGAAAATAGGGGCGGACGGAGAAGTCCGTCCGCCCCTGTCCTCACCTTTGCTACCCCTGAAAATCAAAATCGCGTCGCGAGACTCAAATAGATCGCGCGGGCCGGCGCGAAATAACCGTCCGCGCCTTCACGGTATCGTTTGTCGGTCGCGTTCTTCAGATTCAGCTGCGCGCGAATGTCATGGCGCCTCACTTTGAATTTGTAGGCCACCATGGCGTTGTAGACGGTGAACGCGGGGATCCAAACCTGGATGGTGGGATCCTGCGAGAGGGTGGCTCCGTCATTGTGCTGCAAGCCGGCGCCGATGGAGAAATTCTTGAGTGGCCCGCTCGTGAACAGATACCGGTTCCAGAGGTTGTAGGTGTTTTCGGGCACGGCGCCGAAACGACGGCCGCGAAACGATGCATTGTTCGATGTCGTGGTCTCCGCTTCGGTCGTGTGCGCCCAGCCTGCGATCAAGTTGTAATTGTCGTTGGGCGCCCAGTTGGCCTCGAGCTCGATGCCCTTGCTGGCTTCGGAATTGCCGAAGATGAAGTACGGCGAACGACCCGTGGCGATCTGCTTGTCGGTGTCGTTGTACGCGATGTTCTCCCGCTTGATATCGTAGTACGCGAGCGTTGACGTGAGACGGCCGTCGAAGAATTCACCCTTCAATCCGAAATCCAACGCCTGGCTCTCGATCGGTTCGGACGCGTTGCCGTCCGCGTCGATCGCGGTGTTCGCTTCAATGGAGCGGCTGTAGGTGGCGAAGAGGCCCATTGACGGCACGATTTTGTAGAGAAAGCCGCCTTGGGGAGTCACACCGCCTTTGCCTTTGCCGTAATCGTAGTCGGCCAGTCCACCGTTCGCCGGGGCTTGGGTGGAGTTCGAAACGGGCCGGTCGTACTTCACGCGAGCCTTGAAAGAATTGTAGCGGGCGCCAGCCAGGACGAGCAGGCGATCGCTGAAGAATTTAGCCTGATCGACGATGAAGTAGCCGAACGCATCATCGTAATTCTTGCGATCGATGCTGAACGTCTGACCGCTGGCGTTAAACACCGCATTGATACTCACGGGCATCGTGCCGCCGGGATAATAGTACGTAACGTACTGGTTCGGCACACCGGCGACCGTGCTGTTACCGGGCGAGTTGTTGTAGGTTTTCGCGACGGGATTGTAGAAGCCGGGACGATCGAACACCACGCGTTGAAACTCCTGGCCAAACTGCACGGTGTGTTTCGTTGACCCGAGGTCGAAGCGCCAGGTGAGCTTGTTGTCGAAATTGTACGAGTCGCGGATGTTGATGAAATTTTCCGTGCGGAAACGAACTGACCCATCGGCGTAAGGCCGCGTATCACCATCCGAAGGCTGCAAACCGGAGGTGTTGTCGAAACCCCAATTGACCGAAGTCTGCCAGACCAGCCGGTCCGTGATCTTCAGCAGGTAATCGAGATCGACGGTTTTCGACCGCTGAATTTGCCGCGCATCATTACTCAGAGATTGAGAATAGCTGTACGGCGCGAAGCTGTCGTACATCGGGATGAAGTTCGAAGCCCCGAAGGTCGTGGAGTACCCGAGCGACGTCAGGTACGCCCGGTTCGCCGTATCTGCCGTCGTGGACTGTCGATTGATACCCGCCTGCGCCGCGATGGCTCCGGCGACACCGAAGACCTTTGAACTCACGATCGAGCGAACCGGATACGAACTGAGATAAAAGCCCTCGCGGTCGATTTTCTCCAAATCGAGCGTGATCTGCTGATTGGCCGTGGGCTTGAAGATGGCCGAAAGACCGCCGTAGGTCTCGTGCTTGTACTCGAATTGACGCGCACCATCGGCGTCAATTCCTCCAACGCCCAGGCGGATCGCGAGTTTGTTGTTCAGAACCATGTTCGAATACAATTCCCCTTTCAGATAGCCCTCATTGCCCACGCTGGCCCTTACGTCGGTGAAGTTGCCGGTGAAGCTTGGTTTTGCCGTGACCGTATTGATGATACCGCCCGGCCGGACGGCGCCGAAGAAGATCGCGGCCGGCCCCTTGATGACTTCGATCTGGTCCATGTTCCAGGTGGTCATCAGCTGCCGCCGATACTGTCCGTTGCGGTAGGCGATCAGTCCGGTGAAGCCGCGAATCACCGCCCGGGACTCATTGACGGGGTTCGTGAGCACACCGGGGACCATGTTGAGCGCCTCGCGGACGTCGTTGAGCGCGGTATCCGCGATCAATTCGCTGGTGACGACGCTGATGGCGAGAGGAGTATCACCGATCTTGGTACCGATGCCCGTCGCAGAAATGGCATTGGTCGCGCGATACCCGCCGGCCTGCTCGGAGGTCACGGTGAATTCGTCGAGCATGATTGCTTCTGAATTAGGTGTTGAAGAGCCGCCGGGCGCAGTGGCGGTCTGAGCGGCGGCGAGCACCGCCGTTGCAAGAAAGCTAAGCAGGCTGGAAAGAAGGCGCGGTCGGAATGCGGAGAGGTTCATTTCAGTGTGGTGGGTGGCGTCAAACGTGGGAGGCGCACAAAGCGGAGGGCGCGGGGGGAAGTCAGGTCAGGGGGGAAGCATCGAGCCGTACGAATCGGGACGAGGCGCGGGGCGGGCTTAACGGGTTCGCATCGAATTAAATTCGTTGCCCGCCGCGAATCCTATGATTTCTAACCGTTAGTCTCCCATGAACAAACCGCCCACGATTCGGAGCATTGCCCGCCAGCTCGGCCTCTCGGTCGCAACGGTGTCGGAAGCATTGCGCGATAGCCCGCAAGTGAAGCCCACCACCAAAGCGCGCGTGGTGAAAGCGGCGGCGGCCGTGGGCTACGAGCGCAATCCTCTACTGGGTGCCACGTTTTCCGCCTTGCGGCAGGGGCGGCATCAAGGCTTCAGCGGCACGCTTGCGCTGGTCGATTACGCGCAAGATGGACGCACGGAATTGATGCTCTTTCACCGGGAGGTGGCGCGCGGCGCGGAGCTACGCGCGCGCGAGCTCGGATTCAAAACAGATGTATTTTGGATTGGACGCGCGGCGCCGGCATTGTCGGTCACCCGGCTCAATTATGTGTTACGGGCGCGCGGAATTTCGGGGGTGATTTTTCTGCCGTTCGATCAGCGGCAGGATTTTCGTAATTTCGATTTCACGCACCTGGCCGCGGTGAGCATGGATCACCGTTTAATCAATCCACAGCTCCATACAATTCAGCCGGACCATTATCTCTCGATGCGGCGGTGTTTGGAGCTGTTGACGGAACGCGGCTATCGACGCATCGGACTTTGTCTCGAAGCGCGCAAAGATTCGCGGGTCGACCACAAATGGAGCTCGGGCTTCCTCTCCTACTTTCGACTGAACGATCAGGAACTCGCCGTACCGCCGCTGATTGAAAGCACGCTCGACCAAAAAACTTTCAACCGCTGGTACAACCGTCATAGACCGGACGTGATCATTTCTCACGCGCAGGCGATCACGGGCTGGTTGGAAGAGCTGGCGGTGCGCGTGCCGCAAGACGTGGGATTCTTTCGCATCAACGTGACGGAGCGCTCGACACCGTGTGCTGGTCTGAATTTGCAGCCTGACCGGTTGGGCGCGACGGCGGTGGACGCGGTTGTCGGCATGTTGCACCGGCGTGAACACGGTATTCCATCGTGTCCCAACAGTATTTCCATCGACGCGGTGTTCATGGATGGACCGACGTTGCGACAAGTGGGGAGCAGGTCGTTTGTCGTGACCAAGAGCTGAGTGCGACGGGACGAAAACGGGCGGCCGACCCGGGCGATATTTTGCCTTGCAGTTGACTTCAGGGCCCACCTAGTAACTTCCCTTCCAGCCGCCCGAGACAGCAGATAGAAAGGGTGGCCCGCAGTTCGCAACGATAGCTAGATTTTAGGCGCGGTAGCCAAGTGGTAAGGCCGAGCTCTGCAAAAGCTCTATGCGCCGGTTCAATTCCGGCCCGCGCCTCCAATTTTTGCCCTTCTGCGGGCATGCGAGAAGATTATCCGCTGACGATTTTCCGGGCGTCTTTCAGCAAGAGCACCAAGTGCAGCGGGTAACCGGGCACCGGCGCAAAATCGAAGCGCTGATAAAACGCCTTCGCCTTCTCGTCCTTGGCATGCACGAGGATCGCTCGAATGCCGACGCCTTCCGCCGCACTGAGCACGCGCAGGATCGCATCCTTGAGCAAGCCCGGCCCCAGCCCTTTGCCCTGCCAGCCTTGAGCAATGGCCAAACGGGCCAGCAGCACTACGGGAATCGGATGCCGAGCCACACCTTTTTGAAGTCGGGGCAGAGCGTCCGCATATAGCACTTGCGAGGCCGCAAGGCTGTAGTAGCCCACGACCGCGTGATTGTCCGTCGTCGCGACAAAGGTCTTCGCCGAACCCGACTGGTGGTTCGTCAGTGCGTGGCGAATCAGAAATTCGTTAAGGGCCGCCGCGCCACAATCAAAGGTGGCGAACAGATGCTGCGCACCGATGGGCTCAGGTCGACGCAGCGGCGCGGTCAAAGACATCTGGCTCCTTCAAAAGTTTGCGCAGTTGGGGCAGGTTTCGCGGCGGAGCTTCAAGTCGTTTAGCGAACGCATTCCATTCGCCTTTCTTTAACGCGAAGGTCTGTTGATTGCCGAGATCGGCCCGCGCGCGCTCGATCGCGGCCCGCAGAATGTAGTCGGTGAGATTTGTGGCCCCCGACAGCTCCGCGGCCAAAGTAAGCAGGGACTTTGTTTTCGGCGGAGTGCGGAGATGAATCTGAGCGGTCGCAGTAGCCATTAGTTTGATTGTCAACACAAGAGATACACGGGCAAATGGAAGTCAATTTTCAACTTCTGGTTCGGCGGCCGGTAGGATGGGCCGATATTGCTCCGGCAGCGCGTGTGCTACGTCCCAAGTCTGCGCCACGACCACTGGTCGTTCCAAACAATCCTCCGATTGACGGGTTCGCGGGTTCGAAGCATTTTCTCCGCGTGTCCAACGAACGCAAGCAGCCAGCTGGCAGGCCGCCACATCAGACGAAGGGCGCGCAGATCGGCGCGCGTTTGCGGGCACGTGCCAATACTCTTACCCCTGAGGAGCGCGAATCGGCGCGCCTTCGAGGTATGCATTTGACCTACGGCAATGCCGGCAGGAAAAAAGTCCACACCGATAGCCGTTGATACGAATTTCCTGGCTCGATTTGGCCGCAGACACAGCGGCGTCTTGGGAAGCGTTGGAGACGATCCGGCGGCGGTACCCGAGCCGCTCATCTTAATTCCGCCAACGGTCATCGATGAGTTAGTCGTTGCTCACGACGACCCGGCGGACGCGGAAGAGCAACGATTGGCTCGCATCGCGCGTACCAATCTTCGGTCCAAATGGAAATTTCGCCCGATGGATCGAGAGCCGGTCGGCCACGGAATCGTTGAGCGCATCGCGGCGAACATCCGTGAACGTGGCTATTTGCCACCAGAAGAAATCAACGACTCGTTCATTTTGGCAGAAGCCGCATTGCTCCGCTGCGCGCTGCTCGTCACCGCGGACAACCACTTGCTCGACGTGCCGGCCGGGCCGCTCCGATTGCTGCTCAACGCCCACGACGTGGCCACTCCGCTCATCGTGGCGCCGCGCAAAATCGCTCGCGATTTCTTTCCGAAGTAGAAAAAGATACGACAGACTGCGGCGTCGCGCCTCAGCGCGTTTGCAGTTTCGGCAACTTCCCGACGGCTCGTCGGAGTGTCTTCTGTTCAAGATGCGTGTAACGGATTCATCCGCACGGAGGCGTGACCGGATAGCTTGGCCCGCAAATCTGGAGCGACGCCCTTGTTGCCCAGCTCGGAATTGAAGGTGTGCCGGAGTGAATGAAAGCTCTTCTTCACGAAGCTGTGCCCCGACGTTCCGGAACGATCCGTGAGCTTCAAATCAATGCCCGAGGCCTCTGCATGAGTGATGAATTCTGCACTGAGTCCCGCGCGGCCCTAATCGGTTTACCGGCCAGTCGCGGGCAGACAAACGGCGAGAGCTGCGCCGCATCCGTGCTCGCCACGGCGTTGGCTCTCCTCTCGTTCGAGCCCACGTTTACCCGACCTGGCTTGGTTGCTCGTCTGGCATCATGCGGTCGAGCACGTAATAGGCCGGGCAGAATCCGGTGAACGAGCTGGAGATCATCAGGCCTGCCAGCGCGCCGGTTGCATAGAGCCAGGGCGCGCCTTGCGTCAGGCCGAGCAGAGTGCCGGTGAGGACCAGGGCGCCGACAATGCCGTCGTGAATTCTGGTTTTGAGAGTCATGCTGGTTTTGAAGTTCATGGCAGGTGATTTGATTGAATGGGCAACGGGCGTTTTCCTGAATCGGGTGCAAAGGTAGCGCAGCCGCGGCGCGGTTTCAGTGACCACAGTCACACAACGGGTGATTTTTCCTGCAACGGGCTTGGCCCCGGCGCAAGCGGCCGCCAAGATGGGTTCCCCAATGATCACCCCGCAATTGTTCGCCGCCTATCCGTTTCTCGGGAAAATCTCCTCGCGTTCGCGCCGGCTGGTCGAAGCGGAGGGGATTCTGCGCGTGTTCAAACGGGGAGATCCCGTGATTCACCGGGGCGACCGGGTCGGCGGCATGTTTCTCATCGTTTCCGGACGCGTACGGGTGTTCATGGTTTCCGACGGCGGCGAGGAGGCCACGCTCTACACCGTGCAGCGAGGCGAGTCCTGCCTCTTGTCCACGAGCGCGCTGTTCGCGGAAATGTGCTTCCCGGCATCGGTCGAGGTCGAGACGCCTGAGGTGAAGATTTTCTGCATCCCGGCCGCGGCATACCGGACGCTCTACCGCGACGAGCCGGGCGTGCGGGATTTCACGGTGAACGAACTCTCCGGGCGGGTCTTCGATCTGCTTGCGGCATTGGAGGAGCGAAGCCTCCGATCGATCGAGGATCGACTGAAAGGCTATTTGATCCGCCGGGTCGACGGCCAGGGCGAAGTCGCTGCCACGCACGAGCAGATCGCGCTCTCACTGGGCACCGCGCGCGAAGTGGTGTCGCGGAAATTGGGACAGTTAGGGAGGGCCGGATGGATCAAGACCCAGCGCGGCCGCATCCGACTTCTCAAGCCAAAGCTGCTCGCGTAGGCGAAATTTGCTCTGTTGGGCGGTGTTTGCCTTCGTATTCATGAATGCGCTATATCAACATTAGTGTTGATTATGCGCATTTATGATACTCATCATGCACCCTCGATTCCATGCTGTCCGAACGCCAAGCTATTGAGGTTTTACACCTTGTCTTCGTCGCTCAATTAGGGCGACGCGTGGACAAGGCGTTGTTCGCGATCAAAGGCGGCTGCAACCTCCGCTTCTTCTGCCGCAGCATTCGCTATTCGGAGGGCATCGATTTCGACATTCGCACGATGGCGACAGCAACTTTGGCCAACAACGTGGACACGATCCTCGCCTCCCCCGCCTTTGCTCAGGCGTTGCGCACGAAGCAAATTGAGGTCGAACACGTCACCTCAGCCAAGCAGACCGGCACCACACAGCGTTGGAAAATCGGCATTCGGCTGGCGGGCGGGCCGTCAATTCCCACCAAAGTGGAATTTTCCCGGCGGCGCGGTTTGGACGAAGGCCACCTACTCGAGCCCGTGGACGCAGAGTTGGTGCGGACCTACGAACTGTTTCCAGTCCTGGCGCAGCACTATTCGCGCGAAGCAGCCTTCCGCCAGAAAATCGGAGCGCTTAGTGGGCGAACAGTGACGCAGGCTCGCGACATATTCGATTTGAAGTTACTCTTGGATGGTGGCGCTGGTCGCAAGAAATTGCCCGCGGCTGCCGCAAAGGAAATCCCGCGGGCGATTGAAAACGCGATGACCGTCGGCTTTGACGAGTTCTCCGGCCAAGTCCGCGCCTATCTCACGGCCGACTACCAGGAATACTACGGATCGCGCAAAGTCTGGGAAGCGTTGCAGCAAGAAATCGTGGACGTTCTTTTAGGACTACGGCCATGAACCAGACCGAGGCTCTACAAAAAATCCAGCAGCTCGGCGTGCTGTCGTTCGAGACGCGGGATATCTCGGCGTTGCTCCGCGTCGCTCCCGCAAACGCGTCGGCTCTTCTGTCGCGTCTGGCCACTCGTGGCTTCGTGCGACGCTTGGCGCGTGGCCGTTGGTCGATCGGCGCCCAGACGAATCGCGAACAGCTCGCCGAACAGGTCGCAGCGCCGTCACCCGCCTACGTTTCTTTGCAATCGGCGCTGTTTCGTCACGGCCTGATCGAGCAAGTGCCCGACGTACTCTATGCGGTCACGCTTGGCCGGGCGCGGCGCGTCCGGACACCGTCCGGCACCGTGTCACTACATCGAATGCCGCCCGCCTTGTTTGGCGGCTATGAGACGAGCGATGACGGGACCAAGGTGGCGACGGCCGAGAAAGCACTTTTCGACATTCTCTATCTCAGCCCCACCCGCTCCCGCCTTTTCGTTCATCTCCCGGAAATCGAAGTCCCAAAATCCTTCCGCTGGGTCGAGATCGCCGGCTGGACCAAAAAGATTGCAGGGAAAAGCCGCCGTACGTTCGTAGAGCAGAAGCTGGATTTCATGAGACGCCGGATCAGGTGAGATCGCATCGTTGATTCTCAGATGTCGGATTGAATTTATGCCCGAGATAATTCGGCGACTCACTAGGACGCTCGTTGAGAATTTGCTCTGGGTCGCGCTCTTTTCCATGCCGACGGTCGCATTGTTGGCTCGGTCGACCTCTTGAACCGGCGCGCCTCCTATTTCGTTTCAAATGCTCCCAGATCGGGAGCGTTACCTTTGAACGGCAGTTCTTCACGGATCAGGCTGAAACATGCAACAGTGACGCCAGACGATATTTATCGCCCGCAAACGCATGGTGCAATTGTAGCAGGACTGCGTCCCAGCTATTCCGTGTTACATGTTTCGGCCTGACCCTGTCCGTTTGGTCGTCCACCACTTCCGCCCAGTGAACCCCAAACTCTGACCCCGCTCGATCGTTCGAAGCACCGCTTCGGCATCGCCGACGAACTGAGAAAAAACACCGAGCCGTGTTATAATGGGGTGCGATTGGCGTATCACGGGTTGAACGACGCCGGTCGGGCTGGCACTCCGCCGGCCAGGGGCGCCGCAACAACGGAAACCAACCCAATATGAAACCCAGCCGCTCCCATTCGCTTGCAGCACCGTCCAAAACGGTCGCGTTTTTTGCCCCGGCTCTGACAGCCATTGAGGCCTTCGTTTCGTCGCGCCCACGGTGCTCACCGCGCGCGCTTCTTGCCCTCGTCGGTCTTGCGAGTTTCGCCGCGTCGAACGCCGCGACGTTAACCGTGTCGACTCCGGCGGAGCTGCAGGCTGCGCTGGTCAGCGCCTCGTCTGGCGACATCGTGCTCGTCCGTGCCGGCGTCTATGTTACTGCGCAGCCACTCGTCGTCGGGGACGGTGTCACCGTTCTCGGTGAAGGTAGCATGCGCTTGGCCGATGGTCTGCCCACCGGTTTCGATCCCATCGGCGAGACGGTCGTGCAAGCCTCGCCTGCGCTCGTCGGCGATCTGGTCACCCTCGGCCACGGCACGATTCTCAGTTGTCTCTCCCTTCGCGATGCGCCCGGACGCGCTGGCGGCAACGTGCTGGTCGTGTCTTCCCGCAGCCCGGCAGATATCGTCTCGGCCACAATTCTCGAGTGCGAGATCTTCAATCCTAACATGCCGGGCATTGGTCCGCAGGGGCCGGTCGGGCGGGCACTTGCCGTCATCACGCGCAATCTCAACTTCGCCAATCCGCCGCCTCCGCATGAACAAAGCGCGATGACGGTGCGCATGACCCGAACGCTCGTGCGCACGGTGCAAAGCAATCCCGCGTTTTGCAGCGGCGTATGGGCTCACAATTTCGCATCGCACTGCACGATCAAGCTTACGCTCACGGATAACGTACTCGGTGGCGGCATCGAGCTCATCGGCGGCAACAGCCGCCCGGAAGCGGTGGCGGGCTCCTCCGTCGATCTCGATTCGCGCCAGAACCTCTACCGTTCCGACACTGTCGTCCCGCAGCCCATCGGCTGGACGTTCATCGGCGGGACGATTGCCCCGGTTCCCGGCGTGCCCGGCCCGTCGACCAACAACCGCGTTCAGGTTCTTTCCGTGGACGATCGCATTGAGGGTTTCCAGACCGCCATCTTCGCAACCGGCGCTCGCCGGCCCTCGCTGGTAGCTCCGCCGGTGCAGGGAAATCAGGTTCTGTTGAGCGTTCATGGCGCGCAACTGTCGAGCCTCACCCGCGACCTCATGCTGCGCGGCGCGGAATCGTTCGCCGGGCCGGTAGGTGTGGACACGAACAACTCGGTTCACGTGGTGTTGTCCAACTCCGTCGGCAGCGGGGTGCGCGCCAACCTCTACACTCACGGCACGGAGCAGGGCGCGGGGAACCAGCTGGAGATCGTCGGCAGCTCGAGGAGTTTTGCGCATTCCAACGAGCAGATCCTGCCGGCGCCGGACGCCGAATTCTTTTCATCCTCCCGCTAGGTCTGCACGCCCCCTTCGGATGATCTCGACGGGGGGCGCATCGTGAATCGTGACAACCAAACCGGCGTTGAATGCCGGATGGCCCTCGAGTCCATTTCGTCACGATGCACCATTTGCCCCCACGCGGCCCCGACCTCGATGGCCGCGCGCGAAAGGCGAGAAGGAGGCGGTGGTGGGAGAATGACAACTGGCTTGCCCATTCACTCACATTGTCAGAGTACAACAACGATTCCTCCAGCGCACGACCCGTTCTGTCGTGAACAATTCCAATTCAACTGACGTGCTGCTCGCGCACCTGCGTGCACTGCCACTCGACCAGCGCAGGTTGCTGCTGCAGCAGGTGTCTTCGGACAATCTGTCTTCGCACGAGGTTCCTTTTGCGGAAGCGTCCGCCTCAGGAGTCGGGACACGTTTGGGGTCAGCGCTCAGTTCCGAGGCCATGGTGCGGGCGCTGGCTTCGGCGATGGATTTGCCTGCAAGCGAGGAACCGGGAGCGCGGATCGGGCCCTACAAGCTGCTTGAACAAATCGGTGAAGGTGGGTTCGGCGTCGTTTGGATGGCCGAGCAGACCAAGCCGATTCGCCGGCAGGTCGCATGCAAGATCATCAAAATCGGCATGGACACCCGCGAGGTGATCGCCCGCTTCGAGGCGGAGCGACAGGCCCTGGCGCTCATGGACCACCCGAACATCGCTCGGGTGTTCGATGCCGGCGCGACGGAAAACGGCCGACCCTACTTCGTGATGGAGCTGGTGCGGGGTGTCGCGCTTACCCGCTATTGCGACGAACAGCGCCTCTCCACCGAGGCGCGACTTCGTTTGTTCATCACCGTCTGCCGTGCAGTGCAGCATGCACACCAGAAGGGAATCATCCACCGCGACCTGAAGCCTTCGAACATCCTCGTGACGCTCCACGATGGCGTGGCGGTGCCCAAGGTAATCGACTTCGGCATCGCGAAAGCCACGCAGGGCCGCCTGACCGACAAGACGCTCTTCACCCACTATCACGCATTTCTCGGCACACCTGCTTATGCCAGCCCCGAGCAGATGGAGATGAGCGGGCTGGATCTCGATACGCGCAGCGATCTCTACAGCTTGGGAGCGTTGCTGTACGAGTTGCTGGCCGGGCGGCCGCCCTTCGATCCCGCTGCGCTGGCGAAATCCGGGATGGATGAAATGCGGCACACGATCCGTGAGGTCGATCCACCCTTGCCCTCTCTCCGGCTGTCCACGTTGTCGCATCAAGAACGTGCGTCAGTCGCGCGCGAACGCGGTGCCGATCTTACGAAACTCTCCGGGCAGCTTCGCGGCGATCTCGATTGCATCGTGATGCGCTGCCTCGAAAAGGACCGCAAGCGTCGTTACGAGACGGCGAGCGCGCTGGCCGCGGACATCCAACGTCACCTTGACGACGAGCCGGTCATGGCCCGGCCGCCGGGCGCGATCGATCAGTTGAGGAAATCGATCCGTCGCCACCGCTTCGGCTACATGGTCGGTACGGTGGGATTACTCGCGGTCCTCGCAGGCGTGATCATGTTGAGTGTGATGTTAACGCGCGAACGCGCCGCGCGTGGTCGCGAAACGGCCTTGCGGGGCCAAGCCGAGGCCAACGCGGAGACGGCGCGCATCGAAGCGGCCCGGAACGCGGAGGTCGCGCGGTTCATGCGGGAGATGCTCAGCGGCGTCGGTCCCAACGTGGCGCTCGGGCGCAACACCGCCATGTTGCGCGACATCGCCGATACCACCGCCCGTCGTCTCGATACGGAACTGCGAAGTCAACCGGAGGTCGCCGCCGATCTGCGCGAGACACTGGCCGGCGTTTATCGCGATCTGGGCAGTTACGACATCGCCGAACCGCTCGTGCGCGCAGCGGTGGGAGCCCGCCGCAAGACGTCCGGCAACGAAACCGCGGAGCTAGCCTCCGCTCTCGATGGGCTCGGCGAAACGCTTCGGCGGCTGAACAAACCGACCGACGCCGAGGCCGCACTGCAGGAAGCGCTCGCGATTCGCCGCAAGCTTTTCGGCGAGAATCATCCTGCCTACGCGGATACGCTCTTTCATCTGGCCTTGACGTTCAACAAAGGGCGCACGCTTCACGACGTGGAAAAAATGCTCCATGAGGTCCTCGCGATCCGCCGCCAAGCGTTTGGCGACGAGCATCGCACGATCGCGGACACGCTGGCCGAGCTGGGAAACTACGCGGCGGCGCGGGGCGACCATAAAAAAGCCGTGGCGCTGCACACCGAGGCACTCGCCATGTATCGCAAGCTCTTCGAGCCGGAGCATCCCGAGCATCCCGCGATCGCTCAGGCGTTCAGGGACCTCGGCTTCGCGCTGGCTCACGTGGGCCGCCGGACCGAGGCGATGCAGGCATATCGCGAGGCATTCGAGGCCCAGCGCAGGGTCTTGGGGGACCAGCATCCTCAAGGAACCATCGCCTTTCTGCGCACCATCGAGCAAAGCGCGGCCGGCGGAGGCGACCTCGCCACGATCACCTTCGTGCGGAATTTTATCGCTAACCAGCGTCGGCAACTCCCACCCGGCTCACCTCTGCTGGCCCCGCCCCTGCTCGCACTTGCCGCGTTCCTCGAGTCGCGAGAGGAAGACCCAAACGAGATTCGGCAACTCCGGGCCGAGGCCAGCGGCTTGTTTGAAAAATCCCGGACTCCCCGTCCAACCCTCGACGTCGAAATCATCGCGGCGATGGAGCAATTCAGTTGGTGGCGACATAACAATCGCGCGCCCACGGAGGGCATCGTGATGATCGATGAGACCATCAAGCTCGCTGACGCTGCGTTTGGCCCGGACGGGGGTGGTTCGCTCGCGCCGAATCGGACGCTGGGGTGGATCTATTTCAGCCTCCACCGGATCGATGCTGCGATCCCCCAATTCGAAAAAGCGATCCGGCTCGATCTACGCTGGACGGGACCTTTCCACCGGTTCACCTGCATGGATAAAGCCGGGCTCGCCGCCGCCTATCGCGAAGCTGGACGTCTCGCCGAGTCCCGTCATCTGCTCGAAGAGTCCCTCGCCACTTGGGACAATCGCAAGCCGGACGATCCACTCCCCCCGACCAACATCGGCGTCGCTCGGGCCGAGCTAGGAATCACCTTGAACCGAATCGGGGAATTCACCGAAGCGGAACGCGTGCTCCGCGCCTCTCTCCGGGAATACGAGCTCGATGGGTTTCCTCCCCTTTCCGCGCGCAACCGTCCGCGCGGGCGCGCCGAGAGCGCGCTCGGCCAGGCGCTCGTCGGACAACGTCGTTTCGCCGAAGCCGAGCCGCTGCTCGTGCATGCCCTTCAGGACCTCCGATCCACGCGGGACATCCTTGGCGGTGACGCTGCTGGCGTGTTGCAGGAAGCGCAGGAAGCAGTCGTGGCGCTCTACGATGCATGGGGGAAACCGGACAAAGCCGCGGAATGGCGTGCCGTGCAGCTTTAGCGCGAGACCCATGTCAGACCACGAGCGAAACCCCCAGCGGGAAGCGCCTGGCAAACCCGGCCTCTTTCCTACCACCCGGTGGTCGCTCGTGTTGCACGCGGACGCCGGGTCGGAGTCGCAGATTCGGGCCGCGCTCGAACGCCTCTGCCAGCTGTATTGGTTTCCCCTTTACGCCTATGTTCGCCGGGAAGGCCGCTCGCATCACGAGGCACAGGACTGCACGCAGGCTTTTTTCATGCACCTGCTGGCGGCCGCCGGCGTCGCCCGAGCACGGCCGGAGCGCGGACGTTTTCGCAGTTATCTGCTCACGGCGCTACGCCATTTTCTCATCGACGAATGGCGCCGGGCGAACGCCGCCATGCGAGGGGGCGGCCAGCCTGTTCTGCCACTGAAGTTTAACGAGGCGGAAACCCGGATCGGAGTCGAGCCGGTCGATCCCGGCCTGACGCCGGAGCAGGTTTACGATCGCGACTGGGCACGGGACATGATCGATCGTGCCATCGCCACACTGCGTGCCGACTACGAGGACAGCGGACGCGGCGCGCTGTTCGCCGCGCTCGCGCCGTTGATGCTAGAGGTGGTTTCAGACCAAACGGTCGCCCAGAAGGCCGAGCAGCTGGGCCACAGTCTGCCTGCAACAACGATGGCTCTGCACCGAATGCGACGCCGCCTGGGTGAACGCCTGCGGGCGGAGGTGGCTGAAACCGTCGACGACACGAACGACGTTGATGCCGAGCTGCAGTATCTCATCGCCGCCGTCGGCCGAACCTGATCGGACTTTTGCGAGGCGGGTGATTTCGCCATCCAACAAAGCAGTCATTTCTGGACACGCAGTTCGGAGAGTCGTCCGGTGGGAGCCGGTCGGAAGAGCCAGAAGGGTCGTGAATCTTGACGGATTGAACCCGGTCGACGATCGGCGGTTCAGAGGGATGTTTTGTCCGATTCAGGACAAGACCCCGCGGACTCGGATGCCCTCCGACGTCTGCCGGACGAGCGTTATCGTAAGAGCGTCTCGGCACACGTCTCCATAACATGGATGCGTGGTTCGATCCCAGCGCCTGCACCGTAGTTTTGCGCTGTGGTGGACGTGTGGCGCGCCGCATCTATTTCCCGTGAACCGACTTTAATGTCATCGGCTTCCACTTTTATGAGTCGATCCGTCATTGAGCAGCCTGACCATCCACTCATGTCGCGCTCTATTTCTGATGAGGACATCGATGCCATCGCAAAACGGGTGATAACGCTAGTCGCTGAAAAATTGCTCGCACCGGATGTGCCCGTCGCAGCACCTCTTCAGCGGACTCTGGAGAAGCCGGCGCCCGTTGTGACGAAACAGCGACTTGCCTATACAATGAAAGAGCTCTGTGAGGAACTTAGCCTAAGTCCCGTCACCATTTACAGGCTGGAGCAGAGGGGACTGATCAAATCACTACCCGCGGTACGTCGAAAAATCTACAGCCACGCGGAAGTCCAACGACTCCTACAGACCTCTCGAACCGACTGGAAACTGAAATAGCGATGCCTTCGGAAATGGCTCTCGAAAGTAGACACCAAAGTGGACACCAAAAGAGTTAAAAAGCTTAGTTTGAGAGTTAAGCCGATTTGGCTTGGTTACCTGTGAGAATCGCACATTTTGGATACGCAATCGTGACGTCAGGCGGCCAATTCCGGCCCGCGCCTCCAATTTCCCTTCACTGTGTAGCAGTGAAATGCGCGTATCGGAAGGGTCGCTGTCAGTGAAACTGAGTGAGCCGACAGGCCTCCCTTAGAATCATCAAATACTTCGCTGAAACTCGCCCGCTCCTCGCTAACGCGAGGGATTCGAATGCCGCTACAATCCGGGCGCATTCCATGAAACAGCGTTTCATCCTTTTCCGCCGCGCGTCCGCCTACGACTGCGACGACACGACCATGCATCAGCAAACGAGCCTTCGCAGGAAGGACGAGCGCGAGGCTCGTTTCCGTCAATAGTTTTCAGCGGCTACTCCACAATTCTTGCTGTAGGCCCGCCCGACGGAAACGCCGCGCATGCGCTGAGTATGCGCGATGCGGCCTGAGTAGGCGTGCGCTCCCCGCCTGAGTGCGCCCGAAGTTGTCACATGAATTGGTGACATGTGCCGGAGCGGGTTTTGGGCTATCTTGATCGTGATTCCTTCTGCTCCGATACCCCCTCCAGCTTGAGTCGTACCTTTCGCGGCTTCTCGCGTAAGCATAGGGCGAAAACTCTTTCCACACCTGCCGCCCCTTCCCCGCAATTTACGATCCGCTTCGCGACCGCCCCCATCCTCGTTCGTCAAGGCTCGCGGTTCGAGTCTCATGTCCCCTTTTCTGCGATCGTTCGCCCTCCCCGCGCTGTTTCTCCTGGTGCTGGCAATTGAGAGTGATGCAGCCACTTCGTTGGTCGACGGGTATTCCGTGCGCGCGTGGCAAACGGACGACGGCTTGCCCGAAAACATGGTCACTTCCCCCGTGCAAACCCGCGACGGTTACCTCTGGTTCGGGACGTACAGCGGCTTGGCGCGTTTCGATGGAGAGCGGTTCGAGGTTTTCGATTCCATCAACAGTCCGGGACTACGCGATCGGCGCGTCGTGCGCCTGTTCGAAGACGCACAGGGTACACTTTGGCTCGGTCACGATTCCGGCATCGTGACGCTCTATCGCGACGGTCACTTCAAGCAAATCGCTCTGCCCTCGGGCGGCGTGGGCGACAAGATCATCGGCCTTGGCAGTGATGAGCAAAGCCGGCGATGGGCCATGCGTGAAACGGCGCCCTGGACTCCCTCGAAAACGGGGCTCGTCTGCCCTCGCTGCTGGGCCATGCCCGGCCTGGAATCATGGCTTGGACGCGTCGAGCGCAGGGGAATATCTGGGTGATGGAAAACGGTCAGGCCGCACAGCTGAACGACGGGCGGCTCCGTTGCGCGATCTTTCCATCGGCCGCAACCAATCACGTGATCGGACTCGCAGCCACGCCCGACGGCGGAGTGTGGATCTTAAGCGATAATCGCATTCGCAAATGGCAGGATGATCAATGGACGGAAGATCGCGGCACCTATCCGTGGGCCGAATTGCCGCCCACGTCCGTCGCCTGCTGTCTGGAGCTGCGCGACGGCACGCTGGCGATCGGAACGATCAACTATGGTTTGCATTTGGTGTTTCGAGACGGACGTCCGGCCGTCCACTTCGACGTCAGCACCGGCCTGCCGCAAAACTGGGTGCGGTTTCTCCACGAGGACCGGGAAGGCAACCTGTGGGCGGGTGCGGGCAGTGCGGGCTTGGTTTCGATTCACGCGACCGCCTTCTCGGTCTTTAATTTGCCCGCCGAAACGCGCGGTTGCAGCGTGCTCTCCGTCGCCGCCGCGCCGGATGCATCGCTCTGGATCGGCACCGACGGCTCCGGCCTGTACCGCTATCGTGGCGGGCGTTGGGATCATTTCGGTCCCGAGGACGGACTGGCCAACTGGTATGCGCCTGCCGTCGCAGTCGACTCCGGCGGCGAAGAGTGGGTCCAACTGCTCGATCTCCTGTCCACATTTTCGGGGCAAGCTCAAAGTGACCTTCGCTCCCATTGAGGCGCGCTACTTCCGGTTCATTCCGCTGCGGGACGTCCAGCAAAGCGGCTGGGCCTACGTTGCCGAGATCACCGTCCTGCCGGCGAATCCCCGCGCGCGGCACTGAGGATCGCGCTGCCCGGCAGCGCGGAGTTTGCCAAATCTGCACTGACTTCTCAAAGTCAACGAACCCTCAATCCACCACGGATTGCACGGAAAGCACGGATACGGAGTGCTGGAAAAACGGGTAGCCTGTTCGGGGAGCACAGGGAGCTCGGCGATCGAATCCCGGGCTTTCGATCCGACCGCGGATTTCGCTGATGGGCGCGGATCTTGAACCCATCCCGCTCCTCCCCAGACCGTGTGAAAAGCTGAAAAGCCAGCCTTCGACGATAGGGGTAGGAACGGCGCATCGCTGCGCCGCCCCTCCCTCCGAACCGGACAGGCGGATTTCCCGCATCCGGCTCTCCAGTAGGTGAGTGACTCTCAAGGAGACTGACAGGTCGAGCGGT
>JBDSSD010000161.1:0-4175 GCA_039928945.1 Opitutus sp.
CCCAGCGCTCGCAGGCCGTCGATGGCGAGGCCGATACCCCACTGCAACGTGAACACGCCGAGGAAGATCACCAAGTTGTACGCCGACAGCGCGCTGGCCTACATCGGATCCGTGTACATCTGCGTAATCCGTGGTCTCCGACGGATCGGTTTTCGCTAGGGCGCGATCAGACTCTGCACCTGCTCGACCGTCAGTTCGACCGCGGGCTTGAAAGCGTCCGTAGCCATGTAGCGCTGCAGACTGGCGAGGAGTTGCCGGCTCACGGGATCGGAACTTTGTGAGAGCGCGGCGCCCACGACGATGAGTTTTCCGCGTCCGACTTTCGCCTCGATGATCAAGCCCAGTCGGCGGCTCGTCACCCAATCATCGATGATCTGGACGATGGGCTTCAGGGTTCGCGGCAGACCATCCAGCCGCAGCGCCCCGGCCTGGTGGATCACGTACCACCATTGCCAGTTGCTGTAGGCTTCCGTCGGAAACGTGGCGAGCGCGGCGTGCTGGGGGTCACTCAGGATCCCCAACGTCGTCGGTGCCTGACGCGAGGTCCACGAGGTGTTCCAGAAAATACTGGAGAACCCGAGCTGCACGGGATCGGGACTGTCATTGCGCACCTTCGATGCCGGCAGCGTCAGCAAAACAGTTTGCCCGGCAGTGAGTGCCGCTAAGGCTTCGGCGTTCAGCGACTCGGTGGTCAGCGTGCGAGCGGGCTGGGGTACCTGATGGGCGGCATCCGCGGGATAGACCCAGATGTCCCAATCGTTTTCAATCTCGTGCCCGTCGACGGAGATCACCAGCCGGTACTGTGCGGGCGCCGGGACTTTCGTCAGCAGCAGGGTGATTTCGCCGATGGCGGTGTTGCCGAGCGCGAGGGTCGTATCCGGAAAATCACCGCGAGCGGCTGACTCGCCGTTGGCTCCGACCAGTCGCCAGGATGCTTTTGCGTTGCTCAGAGGGGCGGCGCCGTAGTGTGCGACCTCGCAGTGGGCCGTCAGCGTATCGGCCGTCGTGAAGACGCGCTTCGGCAGCCGGGCGAGCGGGACGGTGCTCGCACAAAACCGGTGAAACTGTTCGGCGGTGATGTAGCCTTTCGACTGCCAGAATGGATTGAGCACACCGACCAACGCGGTGCCCTGGCCGGGGAAGTCGTGCAGGTCCAGAAGCTGGAACCCGGCCATCTGCGGTGTGCGCAGCGCGGCTTCGATGTCTTCCTTGTAGCAGAGCGCCTGGAGCTTCCCCGACGCCTGCACGAAGTCGGCGGCTTGGGCGCCGAGTCCGTTTCGGTTCAGCATGTCACGGAAAATTTCAAAGTTCTTTGGATGAAGGTAGCCGGTGTACTGCGGAATTTCGGCGAAATCCGGAAACACGCACCACTGGCCGATCTCATGGCTGATGACCGGGACCGCGGAGCCCGCAATGAACGCAGAGTAGTCGGTGACCGTCTCGGGCGGCAGCGCGTTGATCCGTGATTTCAGGCCTTCTGACCAGTGTTGGATGCGCGGGTCTGAATGCACGAGGTACTGATTCTCCGCGAGGATCGGCCAGCCGGAACCGCCACTGAACAAGTGGCGTGAATCCACGGCTTGGTGACGTTTCACCCACTGTGCTAGATACGCATCGCGAGCAGGCTCGGCGCCGCCGGGCTCATTGCCGGAGGTCATGAGCATGAAAGACGGATGATTGCCGTAGGCGCGGAGGATTCGCCGGGTCTCCTGCTCAATCCAATCGTCGACCGGTTTGCCCTCGCCGAGGGTCGTCGACTGGTTGGGCCAGGAGGCGGCTTCGATTTGGAAGTAGAAACCCAGTTCATCACCCGCGATGAACGCAGCCTCCGGCGGGCACCACGAATGGAAGCGGAGCGAATTCAACCCATGCGCGCGCGCGATGCGGAGGATGTCCCGCCACGGTTCGATCTCCGTCGGGGGATGGCCGGTTTTGGGGAAAATCGCGCATTCGAGGGTGGCGCGGATGAAGAGCGGGTGGCCGTTGATCTGCAGCTGACGACCCGCGTGAGTGACCTCGCGCAAACCGAACCGCACGGTTCGGTGCTCACCGTTCTCCAGTCGCGCTTCGACCTCACTGAGTTCAGGGGTGAATTCGTCCCAGACGGGCGTGTCCGCAGGCAGCGGAACGATGCCGGAGAAACGGCCGTCGCGTGCGACTTCGATGGGCAGTTCTGCCGCGGAAGACGTTTTGCCCCTGTGATCGCGTCGGGAGGTGAGCAGGATTTGCGCAGGGAATGCGGCCGAGTTTTCGCGGCCCAGCTGTCCCGTGACCCGCACCGCTTTGGGGCTGAGCTGCGGATAAAGCTGGAGATCGTCGATCCAGACGGGGGCGGTGGCTTGAAGTTCGATGCGGCCGACGATGCCGTTCCAATTGCCCTGCGTGTGATCGGAGATGCTGTGGGAGTTTTCCCCGATGTCGATGAGCCGGCCGTTGTCGACGCGGATGGAAAGGGTGTGACGCCCCGCCGTTAGCTCGGTGCCGAGCGCGTATTCGTGTGCCGTGGACAGCGTGTTGTTGGATCCCAAGTGACGTCCGTCGACCCACACCTGTGTTTCCCAATGCGGCCGTTCCAGCGAGAGCACGACGCGGCGGTTGGCCCAGGCGCTGGGAATTTCGATGTCGCGTTGGTACCAGGCGACGCCGGCGTAGTAGTGATCGGGCTGCAGCCAGAACGGTATCTTGATGTCACCCGGTTTTCGGTACTCGGCGAAGCGAGCTTCGGTGAAGAACGCCTTGTCGAACAGGCTGCCCATCCAAGGGGTGTCGAGGGTCACCGGATCTCCCCGGCCCTGGCCCGGCATGGAACCGGGCAAGTCGAGCGTGTCGTCGAGCTGACGCTCAAACCACCGCTCGGTGATGCCCCGGTTTTCACGGTCGACGGCAAATCGCCAGCGGCCTTGGAGGGAAACGGTAGCGGGGTTGGATTCCGCGGAGAGAAGCGAAGAGAGACTGAGCGACATCACGAGGCAGGTGAGCGGTAAGCGATGCATAGGGGAGGTGAGCCGCCGACGAAGCAAACCCGCCGTCGCGGACGGACCATTGATCTTACGACGCCGGCTTCAATTCGCCATGCACAATGTGACGGAAAAACTGGACGATCCTAGGCGCGGACACGCGAATAGGCGTGTCGGAGTTCGATCGGTTAAGCGCGAAGGCGCGAAGATCGGAGCGAAGGACGGGGCGCAGTAGCGAATGGAGAATAGCGAGTAGAACACCCCGAATCTATGCGCGGATCGATGTAGGTCAGCGCGCTTGCGCGCGCTCCGGGAGGGTGGGCGAGTTTACATGCAATTGCGCGCGAGCAGGCGATTGCATTGGAATTTCGGAGCGCGCGCGAGCACGCTGGCCCACGTTCGATCCGCGTGATCCGTGGTCTGCGACGGATCGAATAACGAGTTACAGTCGCGGGAGGGTGAGTCCGCCGTCGACCATGATGACCTGACCGGTGGAGAAAGGGAAATCTCCGCGGGCGAGTGCGGCCACGCTTTTGCCGACGTCGTCCGGAAAACCCCAGCGCGGCTGCACGCAGAGACCGCCGGCGATGAGCTTATCGTACTTCTCGGTCACACCGGCCGTCATGTCGGTCTTGATCACGCCCGGCCGAACTTCGTAAACCGGAATGCCGTCCGGCCCGAGGCGGACCGCGAAGAGCTGCGTGAGCATGCTCAAGCCGGCTTTGGCGATGCAGTACTCGCCGCGATTGATGCTGATGACCGTGGCGGAGATCGACGTGATGTTGATGATGGCGCCAGAAAACGCCGCATCCGCTTTTTTCGCGGCAACCATTTCCCGCGCGAACGCCTGGGTCAGGAAGAACACGCCTTTCAAGTTGGTATCGACGACGTAGTCGTAGCTTTCCTCAGAGGTCTCGAGCAAATCGGCGCGGACCTTGGGTGCGACGCCGGCGTTGTTGACGAGTACATTGATCGAGGCACCGCCGGTGAACGCGCGGGTGGCAGCGAGAATTGCGGCCCGGCCTTCGACCGAGCCGACATCCCCACGCGCATACCCGACCTTTACGCCGTAAGCGCGCAGCTTCGCCAGCGGTTCAGCCACCGCGTCTTCAGCGCGAACACCGTTGATGACGATGTCCCATTTTTCGGCGGCGAGTTTTTCAGCGATGCCGAAGCCGATGCCACGTGAGCCACCGGTAATCAGAGCAATTTTAGACA
>JBDSSD010000162.1:0-11258 GCA_039928945.1 Opitutus sp.
CGTCACTCGCACGATCGGGCGTCCGCAAGGGACGCCCCTACATCGGAGAGCGGTCTGTCTCGCTCGTCGGTCGTCTCTTCGTCGCGCTCGCCTGCTGCACGTTGTCCTTCGCCGCACACGCGGCCGATAAGCTTCCCCAGAAATTCAGAGACGCCACGCCGCTCGAATGGTCACGGCGCATGGCGGATTCCGAGATGGCTCGTCGTGGTCAGACTCTCTTCCGCGGCGGCAGCGAACGCGCGCGGTGGGACTACACCACGTCACTCTTCGGACTGTCGCTGCTCAAGCTGGCCGAACGAACCGGCGAAGCCGCGTACGCCGATTACGGCGCGAAAACCGCCGAGTCATTCGTCAACGACGACGGCTCCATCGCAACGTACAAGGCAGACGAGTACAACATCGACATGATCCCGGCCGGTCGCGTGTTGCTGACGCGGTACGAGCAGGGACACAACGAGGCGAAGTTCAAAACGGCGATCGATGCGCTGCGTCACCAACTGCGGTCGCAGCCGCGCACCAGCGACGGCGGCTTCTGGCACAAACAGCGTTACCCCCATCAAATGTGGCTCGACGGCCTCTTCATGGGTTCGCCTTTCCTGGCGCAGTACGGGAAGGATTTCCAGGAGCCCGCCGCGTTCGACGAAGTCGCCAAGCAGATCCTGCTGATGGACGAGCACGGCTACGACCCGAAGACCGGCCTGTATTACCATGCCTGGGACGAAAAGCGCATCCAACCTTGGGCGAACAAGGAAACCGGTCAGTCCCCCAACTTCTGGGGCCGCGCCGTCGGCTGGTACGCCATGGCACTCGTGGACTCGCTGGATTATTTTTCTCCCACGCATCCTGAGGTCGAGCGCATCAACGAGGTGCTTCGCCGCGTGGCGGACGGCATCACGCGCTGGCAGGACCCGGCCAGCGGGCTGTGGTGGCAGGTGATGGATCAGGGCAACCGCAAGGGGAACTATCTCGAATCCACCGCCTCGAGCATGTTCGTCTATGCGTTGGCGAAGGGCATCAACCAGGGCTACCTCTCCCGCGACAAATATCTACCCGTGGTCCTGAAAGGTTTCGAAGGAATCACTCGCGATTTCCTGCGCGTCGAAAGCGACGGTCGCGTGACCCTCAGCGCCTGCTGCGAAGTTGCCGGCCTCGGTTACACCAACGCTCGCGGACGCTCCCGCGATGGCACGTTCGACTACTATGTGACCGAGCCCGTCGTGGACAATGACCTCAAGGGCGTGGGTCCCTTCATCCTCGCCGGCCTGCAGGTGCAGCAATTGATCTCGACGCGCGAATCTCCGATCGTGGTGCGCGGCTGGGCGGAATACGAATCCGTCCTCGCTCGCATCAAGGCACCCACCTTTCCGGCGCGCGATTTCCCCATCACTGACTTCGGCGCGAAGCCCGGTGCTGATTGCTCAGAAGCCATTCGCGCGGCGATCGATGCCTGTAATAAAGCGGGCGGCGGTCGCGTTGTGGTCCCGGCCGGCGAATGGTTGACGGGCGCAGTTCACCTCAAGAGCAACGTCAACCTTCACGTCAGCGCCGGCGCCACCCTGCGGTGGATCTTCGACGTCGCAAAATACCCGGTCGTCTTCACGCGCTGGGAAGGCGTCGAATGCATGAACACGTCGCCGTTCATCTACGCCTTCGAGCAGGAGAACATCGCCGTCACCGGTCCCGGCACCCTCGACGGCGGCGCTGACTGGGACACGTGGTGGTCCTGGAACAAGAAAAGTCCGAACCAGCCCACGCGCCAGAAACCCGCACGCGACAAACTCATCGCTTGGGGAGAAGGCAACACGCCGGTCGCCGAGCGCGTTCTGGGCCACGACAGTTTCCTCCGACCGAATTTCATTCAGCCTTACCGTTGCAAGAACGTCCTGATCGAGGGCGTCACGATCGTGAGATCGCCCATGTGGGAAATTCACCCGGTCCTCTCACAAAACATCACGGTGCGCGGCGTGAAGATCAATTCGCATGGCCCCAACAACGATGGGTGTGATCCGGAATCCTGCTCCGATGTTTTGATCGAAGACTGCGTGTTCGACACCGGCGATGACTGCATCGCGATCAAGTCCGGCCGAAACGGCGACGGTCGCCGCATCAACGTCCCCACCGAGAATATCATCGTGCGCAACAGCACGATGAAAGATGGCCATGGCGGAGTGGTGCTGGGCAGCGAGTGCACCGGCGGCATTCGGAATGTGTTCGTCGAAAATTGCGTCATGGACGCCCCAAATCTCGACCGCGCACTTCGCTTCAAAAACAACGCCGTGCGCGGAGGCATCTTGGAAAACGTGTTCATGCGCAAGGTGAAGGTTGGACACGTCGGTGAAGCCGTTCTCACCATCGACCTGCTCTATGAAGAGGGAGCGAAAGGGCCGTTCAAACCCATCGTCCGAAACGTGCAGCTCGAAGACATCACCAGTTCCGGCAGCCCGCGCGTCATGTATATCCGCGGATTCGCCGGCGCACTCGTCGACAATATCCGCATCAGCAACTCCACCTTCGATCAAGTCACTGAAACAGACGTTGTGCAGCACGCCGGGACGATCACGCTGAGCAACGTTACGATTACCCCCGCCAAGTCCGTCCGAAGTCTTAACTCCGTTCCGCCGCCCTCCACCCCATGAGCCACACCGCCACCCCGCCTGTCGCCGTCGCTTCGAACTACCGCTGGGTCGTTTGCGCGCTCCTGTTCTTCGCGACGACCGTCAATTACATCGACCGTCAGATTCTCGCGCTGATCAAACCCATCCTCGATGACCAGCTCGGCTGGACGAACGAGCAGTTTGGCGCGGTCAACGGCGCATTCCAAGGCGCCTACGCGATCGGCCTGTTGGCGTTCGGTTGGTTCATCGATCGGTTCGGCACCAAGATCGGTTACGCTGTCTCGATCGCGGCGTGGAGCCTCGCGGCGTTCAGTCATGCCCTGGTCTATAGCATTAGCGGCTTTCTGTTCGCCCGGATCGCGCTCGGACTCGGCGAAGGCGGCAACTTCCCGTCCGCGATCAAGGCCGTCGCGCTCTGGTTTCCCAAACGCGAACGGGCAACCGCCACGGCAATCTTCAACTCGGGCACGAATGTCGGTGCCATCATCGCACCACTCGCCGTTCCGCCCATTGCACTGACGCTCGGGTGGCATTGGACGTTCATCCTCGCCGGCGTAGCCGGGTTCGTGTGGCTGCTCCTCTGGCTTCCGTTCTATAACGTCCCCGAGAAAATCAAAGCGGCCAACGCCGCTGAGCTCGCCCATATTGCCAGCGATCGCGACGACACCAGCCGTGACGGCGAAAAAGTTTCCTGGCTCGGGCTGCTCGGCTATCGCCAAACGTGGTCGTTCATCATGGCCAAAGCCATTACGGATCCCGTCTGGTGGTTTTTTCTCACGTGGCTGCCCGATTTCTTCAAGCAAACGCGCCATCTCGATATCAAGGAGAGCGGGTTGATGCTCGCGACCATCTACGGCATTGCGACCGTGCTCAGCATCTTCAGCGGCTGGGTCGTCGGTCACCTGGTGAAGTCCGGCTGGTCCGTCACCCGCGCGCGAAAAACCGGCATGTTCATCTTCGCGCTCTGCGTGGTGCCGATCATCTTCGTTAAAGATGTGGGTAACTGGCCGGCGGTTCTGCTGATCGGTTTTGCGTGCGCGGCCCATCAAGCCTGGTCCGCGAATCTTTTCACCACCGCCTCGGACATGTTTCCAAAGCGCGCGGTCGCTTCCATCGTCGGTCTCGGCGGAATGGCCGGGTCGGCCTTCGGTATATTTTTCCCCGTACTGGCCGGACGTCTGCTCGATGTCTTCAAAGCGAAGGATAATATCTCGGGCGGCTACGCCATCCTCTTCTCGATCTGCGCCGGCGCCTACATTCTGGCGTTCATCGTTCAGCATCTGCTCGCGCCCAAGTTTGAGATGGTTGATTTGAAGCGGGTCACTCCCGCTGCGGCGTGAATCGTTGGAGCCTGGCGCTCATGCTGGTGGTCGTTGCTGCGACCGGAGCCCGCGCCGGGATAAAGTGGAACGAGGTCCTCCAGCAACCTGGGGGCTGGTACGCCACACCGGAGGCGCGGTCCGTGGCCGAGCACGTCCTGCAATTTCAAACCGAGTCCGGCGGCTGGCCGAAAAACGTCGACATGACGGCTGCTCCTTCCGCGGAGTTTCTCGCCAGCACCGCCTTCGATCACCGTCACGCGACGATCGATAACAATGCCACGACCACTCAGATTCAGCTGTTGGCGCGGGTGAACACCGCTACCCCCGATCCCCGCTTCGCCGCCGCGGTGACGCGAGCGCTCGATTACCTGTTGGACGCGCAGTATCCGAGCGGCGGTTGGCCGCAGTACTTTCCTCTGATCACCGGCTATTACACGCACATCACCTATAACGACGACGCGATGGTCAATGTGCTGAGCGTGCTGCGTGACGTTTCGAGCGGCGAACCGCCTTACGCTTTCACCGAAGCACGCCAGCGCGAGCGCGCCAAAGTAGCTGTTCAGCGTGGGATCGACTGCATCTTGCGGACGCAGGTACGACAGAACGGCAAGCTCACGGTGTGGTGCGCCCAACATGATGAAAACACCTTTGCGCCCGCGTGGGCGCGCAACTTCGAGCCGCCTTCGTTATCGGGCAACGAGAGCGTTGGTCTGGTGCGCTTTCTCATGCGGGTGGACAATCCCACTCCTGAGATCCGGGCCGCCATCACGTCGGCCGTTGAATGGTTTCAGCAGTCCGCCGTTCCGCACCTGCGCATCGACAACACCGTGGGAGCCGACGGCAAAAAAGACCGGCACGCGGTGCCCGATCCTGCGGCACCTCACTTGTGGGCGCGGTTTTATGAACTCGGCACGAACCGGCCCATCTTCCTCGGTCGCGACCGCGTGATCCACTATGACTTCAACGAGATCGAGCGGGAGCGGAGAACCGGTTATAATTATCTCGGGACTTGGCCCGAACGCTTGCTCGATAAAGAGTACCCGCGATGGACCGCCCAACATCCGACTTCGTGATCGCAGCTCCTAATGGAGGGACGACCTCCGCGTCGTCCGTTGACGCGACTTCCGACTTCATGATCACAGCTCAGGGTGGAGGGACGACCTCCGTGTCGTCCGTTAACGCGCCGCCAACCGCTTCGTCCGAATATCTCCTTCACCCTGCGGATCGTTGTCATCGCACACCGTCGTGGATCTTCGCCCTCGCGTCGCTCGCGATCGCCCTCATCGCCTGCGTTTCAACGTCCGCTCGCGCCGAGTTTCCGAAAATAGATCCTGACGCCATCGTCGCTGTCGACGGTTCCGGTCAGTACACCTCTCTCCAGGAAGCGATCAGTGCTGCGCCCATGAATACAGACCCGGGCGCACCGCCCTGGATCATCTTCGTCAAACGCGGCCGGTACAAGGAGCGCATCTACGTGCAACGCGAACGTGGCAACCTCCACGTGGTCGGGGAAGACGCCGAAAACACGCTGATCGTCTATGACCTGAACGCCGGCATGGCCGGACCCGACGGCAAACCGATTGGCACCTTTCGCACGCCGACCGTGCAGATCGACGGTGACGGCATGATTTGGGAAAACGTCACCATCGCCAACGCCGCCGGTCCCGTGGGCCAGGCACTCGCCCTGCGCGCGGACGGCGATCAGCTGGTGTTCCGCCACTGTCGCTTTCTCGGCTGGCAGGATACGCTGCTGCTCAACCGCGGTCGGCACTACTTCGCCGACTGTTATGTGGAGGGCCACGTGGATTTTATTTTCGGTGCCGCAACGGCCTACTTCGATCGTTGCGAAATTCGCGTGCTGCGCGACGGCTATATCACCGCCGCGTCCACGCCCAAAGATCAGCCCTACGGATTCGTATTTGCCGACTGCAAGATCACCGGCGCTCCCGGCGTGAAAGCGTTTCTCGGCCGACCGTGGCGGGATTTTGCCAAAACGATTTTTCTCCGCACGCAGATGGACGAGGTCGTGCGACCCGAAGGTTGGGACAATTGGAAAAAAACGCTCGCTGAGCGCACGTCGTTTTACGCTGAAGCGGCCACCACCGGATCGGGCGCGAGCCCCAGCACACGCGTCAGCTGGGCCAAGCCGCTCACGCCTCAAGCCATGGCGGCAATCACGCCCGCCACCGTGCTCGGAGGCAACGATGCGTGGGACGCCGCATCGGTCCCGCGCCGGATCGAATCGCAGATGATCCGCGACGTCGTGTACCGTGAAGTCGACGGAGCAAAAGTTCTTCTCGATGCGTCCGTGCCGACCGGCAAGGGCCCGTATCCCGTCGCGATCCTGGTCCACGGCGGCGGGTGGACCCGCGGCGACAAGAACGGATTGGACGAACCCACCAAGGGGGCTGACATCACGCCGTGGTTCGGCCCTCTGACCGCCGCGAAGTTCACCTGGTTTTCCATCAATTACCGCCACGCGCCCCAACATCGTTGGCCGGCGTGCTTCGACGACGTTCAGGCCGCGATTCGCTGGGTCAAAGCCCATGCTGCCGAGTACAAAGGCGACCCGAAGCGGATCGCGTTGTTCGGTCACTCCGCGGGCGGCCAGCTCGTTTGTCTCGCAGCCACCCTCGCGGATGAAACCACCCGCGTGCAAGCCGTGGTGGGCTTCGCACCGGTGACAGACTTCGAACAGGAGCTGCCGGTCCGCGGCGGACTGAGCCCCTCGCTGCAGGCACTGCATAATCGCCCCAAAGAGGTCACGCCCGAGGCGCTGAAGATCCTGCAGGAAACGTCGCCCATCACTCACGTCAAACACGGCCTCCCGCCGTTTTTGCTGCTCCATGGCGATGCGGACAAAACGGTTCCGTATCAACAGTCACTCAACTTCCAGGCGCACCTTCGCGCCAACAAAGTGCCCTGCGAATTGATCACGATCAAAGGTGCGCCTCATGGGCTGCTCACCTGGTCAAATTTCAGCCCGGACTACGCCGACCGCATGATGGCTTGGTTGCAAAAGACCCTTGCGCCGCCGGCGGTCCGCTAATCAATCCAGCGAGAACTTGATCCCTTTGACGATCCGCCCGTGGATGAGTCGCTCGAAACAACGGCGGACCGACACTCGATCTCTTGCTGGTGCTTCCTGCCCCTTCTCTGAATTTTCCTATGAACTCCTCGGATTATCTAAACACCCTTTTCGGGCTTAAAGGCCGCGTGGCGGTCGTCATCGGCGGCACCGGCGAACTCTGCGGTGCGATGGCCGAAGGACTCGCTGCTGCCGGAGCGGAGGTTGTCCTCGTCGGACGCAACGCTGAGAAGGCCCAGGCCCGACTCGACAAAATCACCGCGGCGGGCGGCAAGGCCTGGTTTCACGCCGCTGAAGCGACGAGCAAAGCTGAAGTCGAAGCTTTGCTTGCGGCCGTTTTGGCGCGCAGTGGGCACGTCGACATCGTGGTCAACGGAGCGGGCATCAATTCCGCGACACCGTTTTTCGACATCACCGAGGAAGAATTTGACCGGATTGTTCGGGTGAATCTGAAAGGTGTGTTCCTCGGTTGCCAGGTGTTCGGAAAATATCTGGTCGATCGCGGCGAGGGCGGATCGATCATCAACCTCGGCTCGATGTCCGGCGTGGTGCCGCTCTCGCGCGTGTTCACCTACTCGGCGACGAAAGGAGCGGTGCACAATTTGAGTCTGAATCTCGCTCGGGAGTGGGCTCCGCACAAAGTGCGGGTGAATCTGGTGGTGCCGGGTTTTTTCCCTGCGGAACAGAACAAGAAGATCCTCTCACCTGATCGCGTTTCGAGCATCATGGGACACACCCCGATGAAACGATTCGGCGAAGCCCGCGAACTCATCGGCGCAACCCTCCTACTCGCCAGCGACGCCGCCGGCTCCTTCATCACCGGCGAAGAACTCATCGTCGACGGCGGCTACCACGCCATGACGATTTGATGCGTTGAATGACGGTATTTGGACCGCTGATTTCGCGGATGCTCGCGGATAAAACCGAAAGCATGATCTCTGAAGGTTTACTCCACCGCCAGCTCAGTGAATCGATTATTGGCTGCGCTATGAAGGTCTTGAATGCATTGAAACCGGGTTTCTCCGAGAAAGCGTATGAAAATGCGCTGGCGGTCGAACTCGGCCGAAAGGGCCATCAGGTAGAACGACAAAAGCGTTTTGAGGTCCGTTACGAGGGCGTTGTGGTCGACACCCTCATTCCTGATTTACTCATCGATAACTTGGTTATCGCCGACACCAAAGTCGTGGAGAACTTCACGCCAACCCACATGGCGCAAATGCTCGGGTACCTGAACGTCACGCGCGTCGAGCTCGCATTGCTCTTAAATTTTAAATTCGCCGATCTTCGGTGGCAACGGGTGGTAAATCAGGGGATCCATCCGCGCCCATCTGCGAAATCCGCGGTCTCCTAAACCCGTTCATCCCTCCTTCTCCCCATGTCCCAAATCAATCTCCTGACTAACTCATCGATAACTTGGTCATGGCCGACACCAAAGTCGTGGAGAACTTCACGCCAACCCACATGGCGCAAATGCTCGGGTACCTGACCGTCACACACGTCGAGCTCGCATTGCTCTTAAATTTCAAATTCGCCGATCTTCGCTGGCAACGCGTGGTGAATCAGGGATCCCATCCGGCCCATCCGCGAAATCCGCGGTCTCTTAAACCCGTTCATCCCTCCTTCTTCCCCATGTCCCAAATCAATCTCCTGACTAACTCATCAATAACTTGGTCATCGCCGACACCAAAGTCGTGGAGAACTTCACGCCAACCCACATGGCGCAAATGCTCGGGTACCTGACCGTCACACACGTCGAGCTCGCATTGCTCTTGAATTACAAATTCGCCGATCTTCGCTGGTAACGCGTGCTGAATCAGGGATCCCATCCGCGCCCATCCGCGAAATCCGCGGTCTCCGAAACAACTTCGTTCGATCAAGCCCCCTTTTCTCATGTCCCCGATCAATCAATTCCTCCTCAAAAACAATCTGCGGATCGCTCAGAATCCCTGCGTCAGCCCGGATTTCTGTCTCGATTGGGACGCACTGCGCTCCGCGGCCAAAGACGGACAGGTCAAGTTTCACGAAAAGAGCCGCTTTCAAACCAACGCCGGCGTCTGGACCCTGTTCGAGCACGCTCAAACCGGTGACTGCGGGTGGCGGCTGGATTCATCGAACATCGACGACCCCAGCAGCATCCTCGAACAAGGCACCCTTGCCCAAACCCGCAGCGCCTTCTTCCCCGCCACGTGGGCGAATCTCCTTCGACTCAAAAATCTCATCCAGGAACACGACGCCGGTGCCACCATTTTCCCCACCGCCGCCGCCAAGCTCGGCCAAAGTACGTTGGGCGTGGGCGCGCGTTTCACCGCCCTGCACTGGCCGGCCGTCGATTGGGCGATGAGCGCCCTCGAACTCGGTCTCACCGCGAATCAAAATTCCATTCCGCGCGAGCTCGTCTTCGACGTGAACGAAATGCTGGGCAACCGCCTCGATTCCGTACCGTTCCCTTTCATCGGCACGAACGTGCCGGAGGGCCACCAGGGTCAAAGCGTCGAAGGCATGAGCCACGGCTGCGTCCTCACAAAGCTGAAGCACGGATTCCACCATCGCCGCATCGCCTGGAGCTTCAACGCCGACCACCAGCCCATCGGCGGCAAATTCGATGCCCGCGAAGATCAGCTCGTGACCGGCTGTTTGCTGGCGAGCTACATCACCTTCGATCTCTCCCCCGAACTCGCGCTCAATACGCCCGCGCAGCCGGCGGATCTCCCCGGCGAGGAAGTTTCCCGCGCGCGTTCTCGCGTCGCGGATACGGGCATGAGTTTGAACGATGCCGACTTCGACGCGCTCGTGCTGAAAGTCTGGCCCTCGCTCAAAAAGATGAAGGCCCGCGACGAGAAATATGCCGCCGCGCGCGCGAAGCACTTCACCACCGAGGCGGGCCGCGCTTACCTGCGCGAACTCTCGATCGACGAACTCCCTGGCCTCACGACACCTGAAACCACCGCGATCATGCTGGCGCTGTGTGAGTCGCTCGGGATGAAAATCCATTTTGTCGCACCGGCGTTCGGCTTCCAAAAGAACATGCCGTACCCCGACAACGCGGCGCTCCGGGCGTTGATCCAGAAGCAGTGGACCGTGTGCAAACATTTCGACGTCAGCATTGGCTTCCATTCCGGCTCCGGGAAGTCGGCTGAAAATTATCAGGTGATGGGCGAGGTCACCGGCAGCCGCCTCGAAATCAAGACCAGCGGTCGCTACACGTACGAAATGGGTCGCGCGCTGTTTGCGTCAAAGGACAGCGCTGATCAGGCGCTCTGGCGCGACTGGTATCAGTTCACCCTCGAGCTGGCATTGAAAGGCGTGTTCAGCGCCGACGCGACGGAGCAGAAAATGGCGCGGATCTTCGTCACCGACGCGCTGGAGAAATCCGGCAAGCCCAAGGACGTGTTCGCCAGCGAGGCGACGGCGCGGACCGCGCTTCAGGCGCTCTCGCCCAGTCCCGAACACATGTTCTGGTTCGAGTATAATTTCCTCTATGTCCTCGCCGCCAACGGGCGGGCGGAGAAAAGCGCGCTCGGTGATCATTCGCCCGCGGGATACCGTCAGCGCGCCCGGTTCTATTCGATCAGCGCGGAAGGACGTTTGCTGTACGCCAGGAATGTCGCGACCTACCTGATCTTTCTCGCCGAGAACACCGCCCTGGCCACAAAAGAACGTTGCGCCGGCGCCCGCAAACTCCTGGAGCGCTACACCTCCCTCGACGAAATGCTCGGCGACATCTCGAAGTAGTCGCACCCCGGTACCCGTAGCCCTGTGCGTGAGCACAGGGACTCAGCGAGCGCACCGACAAGCCCGCCAGACTCCCGCCAAACCCTCGACCCCCAATCCGCCCACGGATTTCACGGATCGACACGGATCAAGCCAGTAGCGCGGCGTCTCCGACCCGCGGCTCAGTATATAGAGTGCTGTCATCGCGAACCCGCCTCAACCATGCAGCCATTAAACTGCCTCACTTCATCGCCCCGCCTGCAGCGCCATTTCACCTCCATCCCCATCCGTGTCCCATCCGCGAAATCCGTGGTCGGATCGAATGTATTGATTGCTCGCGTTCTTCTTCCCCAAACCCTCGACCCCGAATCCGACCACGGATTTCACCGATCGACACGGATCACCCCAGTAGCGCGGCGTCTCCGACCCGCGGCTCGAAACCAAGAGTGCTGTCATTGCAAACCCGCCCCGCCCGCCCAGTCATCAACCGCCCTTCAACTGCCCGCCCGCAGCGATTCGTTT
>JBDSSD010000163.1:0-30887 GCA_039928945.1 Opitutus sp.
ACTCACGGTCGCGGAGGCGGCGGAGGTAATGGGCATTTCGGAGCGGACGGCCCTGCGCGACTGGGCCTATGCGCGCGCGTGGCTCGTCAACGAGATGGAACGGCTCCGCTGATTTTCCGCGGACGCGGAAGGTAGAAGTTCAGTTCTTTCGTAGAAAGAACCTCCGGGGTGTCAGGTTCCCGCGAAAAATTTCGCGTTGGAGGTTGTTACCACCTCCCGATGAAACGTCTCCTCCACGTCTGTTCGCTTGTGTTCGTCGAGATCGAGCCGAGGTGGAAACAGAGACCGGCTGAGGTCAGTCGCACCCCATTGGGACTATGACCGTGACCCCTTCAGATCGCCTCCGCTAAGAGGGGTGGGTGGTTCAGGGGGATGGAAGGCAGTAGTGAGTAGCGAGGAGCGGGTAGCGAGTATTTTGGCGTGGGGTGGCTTGATCCCGCTATAGGCCGCGTCGGGCTCGACCGGCGCGTTTGGTTGGACATCAAGAGCGCGCGCAAGCGCGCTGACCTACGTAGGGGCGTCCCTTGTGGACGCCTGAATTGAGCGAATGTTGAGTGACGCTCGCGGGCGTCGGTGGAGGACGCGGAAGGCGCCCGCAAGGAGCGCCCCTACAATAACGCAACACAAAGGTAGGGCGAGGCCTCCGGCCGAGCTGCCGACGCCGACCGTCAAGGCTCGTCGGGACGGCTCGCCTAACCTCGTGAATCGTGTCCTGCCTACCTCGATGCCACCGTGACCGGCAGCGCCGCAGCTTCGGCGGCGTGTTTCGTTTGGCGCCGGCCGGCCAGCAGCAACGACACACCGACGAGCGTGATCGCACCGCCGCAGAAAACAAAACACATCCGGCCGGACCACGGGTTCGGAATGAAAACCAGCAGCAGGATGAAACCACCGAAGCAGACCGACAGCCCTCCGATCAATCGATGGATCATTCGCTCGGAGGCCGAGCAGCCAGACGTCTCCACCGGCGTGTTCAGACGCTGCGTGAGTTCATCGATACGGGCCCGATGAACGGGCGAGGTCGAGCCATAGAAGAGCGTCGTCAGGAAAAACCAGCCGCCCGCAATCACGATGTTTCCGACCACCGTCAGCGTGAGCAACGCATCAGATACTTCGCGTGCCGACAGCGGTTGCTCCCAGTGCATCATGGTCTGAATCCATTCGGCGGTGACACCCACTTTGACCGCGAGCGAAACCGACAGCCCAATCACGACGGTGCTCCAAGCCGACCACGCGGGTGTTCTCAGATGGAAAAAACCAAACACGAGCGGGAGCGCGAGGGGAATGGTCAGGCTCGCCGCGAGTTGGTTGACGAAATCAAACAAGCCGATCGTGCGGAACCGGCTCACGACCACGGCGACCGCGGTGATTGTGAGACCGAACGCGAGGGTGCAGCCTTTCCCCACCTTCAGGAGTTTCTTCTCGTCAGCACCGGGCGCGAGAATGGGTTTGTAGAAGCTACGCACAAAAACGCCCACACCTTTGTTCAGACCGGCATCCGTGTTCGTCAGCGTGGCGCCGAACATGGCGCAGATCAGCAGGCCGATCAGACCTTTCGGCAAAACATCGAGGCAGACGGCCACGAAGGCCGCTTCGTGCGGTTGTTGCAGCAACGGGAAATCGGCGGCGAGGTTCGGATGCGTGAGGCGGGCGGTCATGGCCGGAATAAACCAGATCACCGGCCCCAGCAGTGAACCGATCAGCGGAATCAAGACCATGCGGCGCGCGTCCTGGTCGTTCTTCACCATCAGGTAACCCTGCGCCGATTTCTCGATGCTGTTGTTTTCCTGAATGCCGAAAAAAACCATCGCGAACACCCAACCAGCGATGATCGGAACGCGCGCCAGTTCGCTCCAGTTGAAATACGCGGTCGGAATCTGGGCGAGGAGTCCGCGCAACCCGCCGACCGCCGGCTGCGCCAGCGCGAGCCAGGCGGCGACACAGGCGATCGTCACCACGAGCAGCATTTGCACGAAATCACTGGCGAGCACCGCCCACGCCCCACCGGCAAATGCGACGACGGTGACGACGAGTCCCAGCGCGACGAGCACGAGCGTGATCTCGATGTGAAACACGGCGGCCATGAACACGCCGATCGCGTTGAGACCCACCCCGCTGAGAAACAGCAGCAGCGGCACCTTGGTCCAGGTATAGAATTGTTCCGTCGCCGGACCGTAACGCACGCGAACGGCTTCGATGTACGTCACGACGCGCAACCGACGAAATCGTTGGCAGCTGTAGACCCAGAGAATGAAGAGGCCGATGATCCCGCCCCAATAAAGCGCGAGGACCAGCGTGCCGGTTTCGTAGACTTTTCCCGCGGCCCCGGTGAACGTCCACGCGCTGAAACTCGCGATCCACGCCGAGGTGCCAGTGATCCACCACGGCATCACGCCACCGCAGCGAAAATAATCCGAGGTGTCTTTGCTTAGCCGACGGAAAACGACGCCGATCGCCAGCATCATCAGGAGGTAGGCTCCAATGATCGCGAAATCGTAGAAGCTAATCACGCGAGGGAAATGGGGACGGGAATGAGCACTCGGCGGTCAGCGTCCAGCCATCAACGAGGTGAAAACAGGGGTGCGGGGCTCTCGTTCGGACCGGTTGGCGCCGGCCTCCACACTGCAGCTCCAGCCACGGCAGGCAAGGACGCCGGCGTTGCGGGCGGAACTCGGGACGGATGAGACGAAGCGGGAAAGTGGTTGCCGAATTGGGGCGCATCGTGCCGATCGCGATGAGAGCGGCGACCGGCCCCTGAGCGCGCGCAAGCGCGCTGCCCTACGTGATTGGGGAATTCCGCCGGCGATCCTGCACGGTCCCGCCTCGAGGAAGAGTGAGAGGACGCGGGCACGGACTGAATCGGATGGGGATCTCTACTCAGCGCGCTGGAGCCCACGTTCAGCGCCTTCGTCCCGGCCTACGCGAGCAACGAAAATTGTTCGCGGAGAACTTCTCCGACGAGCGGTTTACCGGCGCAGTAGCGTCGCACTTCAGAGACGATCATCTCGCCCATCCGATGGCATTCCGGCCCGATGCTGCCGGCGATGTGCGGCGTAAGAAAAACATTCGGCAGATGGTACAGACGGCTGTTCTCCGGTGGAGGCTCGGGGTAGGTGACGTCGAGGGTGGCGAACAGATCAGGCCGCCGCTCGAGCACGGCAATCATCTCAAGTTCGTGCACGATGGCTCCCCGAGCGGTGTTGATGAACGTCGCGCCGGGCTTCATCCGGGTGAAGTGATGTTCTCGCAGCAGATGCGTCGTCTCCGGCAACAACGGCGCATGACAGGTCACGACGTCCGCGCGCGTGAACAATGCTTCGAGGCTGCACCGCTCAATGCCAAGTCCATCGGCGTCTTCGGCTGAAAGATACGGATCATAACAAATGATCTCCACTTCGAGAGTTCTGAGCCGCTCAACGAGCATGCGTCCGATCAGGCCGACCGAGATGATACCAACGACGCTCCCGTAGCAGGAGGGAACGACCGCATCATTGCGCACGAAACGCCGGGAGCGCCGGGAATCACGAGCACTTTGCCAGGCGTGCTTCAGGCTGAGGATAATTTGCGCGAGCGTGAACTCAGCGACCGGGACGGCATTGGCGCGAGCCGTGCACGTCAGCCGGATTCCGCGCGCCCAAAATGCTTCGGACAGCAAAAATTTCACCGAGCCGCCCGCATGAAAAACAACGCGCAGCGTCGGGAAGTGGTCAAGTCGCGCAGCGTCCAGCCTTGGTGAGTCCCACCCCGTAAACAACGCCTCGACGTCGGCCAACTCGCGAGGATCGCTCGCGCCAGCCAGCGCGTCGGGAATGGATCCAACGAAGTGCAGCGATTTCGATAAGGCGGCGCGGTGTTTCTCGTTGTAGACCGCGTCAAACGATTCCTGCGGCAGCATGGACGAGGCGCGCGGCCTTCGTGCGGTCGGCTCTGAGGCGAGCGCTTCCGGAGCGGAAGAGGGTCCGGATTCGCTCGCGGGATGATCGTTTCGTTTCGCGCTCGTCTGTTCACCTTCGCTTCCGGAGGTTGAAGGGAGGTCGCGAGAGCCGAGCGGAGGGGAGGGAAGATTCTTCATGGGCAAAGCCACCGCGACGGGTGCGCGTGGTTGGCGGGGTCGGAGGTTAGCTTCGCCGCGCGAAATCGGGAAAACGATGCTGCATCCATTTACCCGTTAAGTGATCCGCGAGTCTGCGGCGACGGGGAGTTGGCTTGCGCGTCCGTTCAACCGGAAGTTAGATGCGCTTACCGGTTAAAACGATGTCGACCGAAAAACCCGAACTGGAAAAGCGCGTGACGATGCGCGCGATCGCGGAAAAAGCCGGCGTGACACACGCGACGGTCTCGATGGCGTTGCGGAATCATCCTCTGATCTCGCGGAAGACGCGGCAAAAGGTGCAACGGCTCGCGCTCAAACTCGGCTATCGTCCGGATCCGGAGGTGGCCAAGCTGATGCGTCATCTGCGGATGAAGCATAAACCGAAATTCAAATCGACCATCGCCGCGCTGACCACCCTGGCCGCAGACGCCGAGCAGCCCTACGCCGCGGCGCTGCGAGAAGGCGCACGACAGGGCGCAGAGGCTTTGGGCTATGGATTCACGGTCTTCCGCGTGGAGGCACGTCGCCAGCGGGACACGAGTTTGCAGCGCGTACTGCGCAGTCGCGGCGTCGAGGGGATTCTGCTTCTGCCCATGAAGGAGGCGGTGACGCTGAGTCGTTTTCTCGAGTGGAAACATTTTGCCGTCGTCGCTGCGACGCATGGCGTGCTCGCACCTGACTTTCACCGCGTCGTCCCAGATCAATTCGGCAACACGCTCCTGATCTGCAAGCAGCTCGCGCGCATGGGCTGTCGTCGAATCGGGCTCGTGACCTTGCGCGGCACGGATGACGTGGTCGATCATCGCTTCTCCGCCGCCGTGATGTGGCAGAACACGATTGGGGGCACGGAATTCGTGTCCGCGTTTTTCTACGAGAAAGACTTTCGCGTCGGGCTGCGTTCATGGTTTGAGCAGGAACGTCCGGACGGTCTCATCGTTGGTACCGAGGCGGACGCGAAAGCGATCGTCGTAGAGCTTGGCTTGCGTCGCCCAGGACCGGTCCGCATCGCCTTGACGGAACGACCGGGCCCGACAATTTTCAGCGGCATCGACCAACGCTCCGCCGCGATTGGTGCTGCGGCCGCCGCCCAGTTGCATGGCATGATTCAGCGCGGCGAAAAGGGCCTGCCCCCCGTTCCCGCGGTCGTGATGATCAAGGGCCACTGGATCGATCCGGCCCGACGTACATCGGCCGTCACGAGGTAAATCGCGTCAGCTCCACTGCGCGGCGCAACCGACGATCTGGCATTTAACGGGTAAATGCCAAAGGGTTCGATTTTCCGGAAAGTTCGCGGGATGTTTGCCGCACTGGCTACCCCACCGCTGCCCCAAGCCCCCGTCGCATTCAGCAAGCTGAACGTGGCGATTTGGTGAAGCAACCAGTGCCCGCTCCTCCTGATCACCCACCCAACCACCGGACGACCGCTACACCTGGTCATAGCCGTTCGAATACAGCAAACCATGAACATCCGCCATCGCACCTCCCGAGTCTCGCACCCCGCGAGCGGCGCGAGTCCCCGGAACCGATCCCTCCGATCGCTTCCATTCTTGATTTCCCTCCTCGCCGTATGGTCAGCGCACGCCCAGGTGCAACCGTCGCGTCCGACGGCCGACCGCAGCCAAGTCACGCGTAGCAGTCCGAGTCCCACCGATGTAACCGCCGGAAAAACCGTCGACCACGACGGCAAGCAGAGCGACGTATTGGTCCTCAATCCGTTTGAGGTGAACGCCGACAAGGACCGTGGCTTCATGGCGACGAACGCCGGCACCGCCACCAAACTTGGTTTGGATATGAAGGAGATGTCGGCGCCTTACTCCGTCATGACCGGGGAATTTCTCCAGACGATGGGCATCACGAAGATTGAAGATGCGGCCATCTGGTCGACCAATGGCGCGCCTGTGCTCGATGGGCAGGGCGGCGACACATTTGCGGCCAACGGCACGGGTACCGGGCGCACGTTCCAGGCGTCGACGATGTACTTCGCCCGTGGCGTCATCACGAACGCCGGTCAGCAGCGCAATTATTTCCTGAACCTCGGCATCAACGACACGTATGACGTCGAGCGCGTTGATTTTGGCCGCGGTCCCAACGCGGTGCTTTTCAACGTCGGAGCGAGCAGTGCGCTCGGCGGCGGTTACAGCACCGTCGGCAAGCGAGCCCGGCTCGATCGCAACTTCTACAATTACAGCCTCACCGCGGGCTCATGGGATTACCTTCGCGCCACGATTGATGCGAATCAGCAGATCAACGACAAACTCGCGCTGCGTCTCAACCTCATGAAGCAAGGACGAGGAGGCTATATCGAAAACGACCGGGACGATCGCTACGGTGCGACGCTGGCCGCGACGTGGCGCATCAGCGAGAAATCCGAGCTCAATGTTGAGATCAGAGACGCGCAGTTGAAACGGACGAATGCTCCGATCCCGATGACCGACAATCTCAGCGGCTGGGACGGCAGGACGGTACTCAACGGACGAATGACCAACGACCAGTACAACGGCGCTGCGGCGCTGATGGGCACGGGACAGACACTCTCAACGATCACCACCACCAATGACGCCGGAGTCGCCTCCACGATCGCACAAGGACGCGCCGAGGGCATCAATCGCCTCGACAACTACTACATCTACGATCCCGTGAGCGGCACGGTGATTGACTGGGAAGGCACCGGCGTGACGCGCCGCGCCGACGCCGATCTTGGCGTGCCGCTCTATGGCACCGACGGGAAGACCTACGTGCGTTACAGCTCGATGATCCCCTCCTTCGGTGCGTGGGGCGCCAGCGGAGGCGGCACGACTCCCGCATGGAATAACAATCCGGGCGGCAGTCATCCGTCGTTCCTCGATTCGATTAACCTGCCGATCAACTATAGTAAACAGTCGAGCGCTGCCCACTTCACCGTGCCGGGACGGCGTTCCAGCAATATCTTTTCGGATCCGATTTATACCGAGACGACGCGGGGGGCCTTTCTGAACTTCACGCACAAGATCTCGGATGCGCTGATCTTCGAGGCGCAGGCGAGCGTGACGGAGGTGGACATGAAGATCATCCAGTCGGCCTTCCTGAATGCCCGTATCATCGGCATCGATATCAACAAGGTTCTGCCCAACGGCCAGGCCAACCCCCATTTCCTCGACGCTTACGGTGATGTGTCGGACGTTCAGTATTCCAATAAATTGTCCCGCGACTCAGGCGCTCGCGCCGCGCTGGCTTACCAGAAGGACTTTGGGAAATGGGGCTCGTATACGTTCAACCTTTCCGTCCTGGCGACCGAACGGGTCATCGACCAGGTTTTCTATGCCTACTCGCTGAGAACGTCGTCGACCGATCCGCGCGACTGGCACGATGGCGCGAATCACATTCGCCTGCGCTACTATCTCAACGACCCGCAGAAGCCATTCTGGGGATTGGCACCGACGCAATTGTACAGCGTCACGTCGAGCGGTACGGGCAACGCGCAGGCCTACAGCGCGAGCACGATCTCGATCAACCCTTCCTTTGTCCCGACCGATTGGGGCTACCGCAATGAGCGTAACGTGGCCGGCATATTCGCTTTCGCCGCCCGGTATTTCGACAACAAGCTCATCATTTCGCCCGGCATTCGTTACGGGAAACAGAATACGTATGTGCGCAACCGCGCGCAAAGCTGGGCCAATATCGCGCCGTCTTGGAACGGTCTGAGCATGAACGAACCCACGCTTTGGAAACCCGATGCGCCGTCCGATTGGACGACGATGACCTACGTCAGAACGGGCCAGACTGCGTCCGCGCTTGCCCTCAGTCGTCCTTACCTGAGCACGCTTGGCGGCCGCAATGACGTCCGGCCAGCCGATCCTGCCTATGCCAGTGCCCGGTTCCGCGACGACTACAACTTCCCCCGCGCCAAGACGACGGATTTGGCGACCACGTTCGGTGTCACCTACAACGTGACTCAGTGGGCGGCGTTGAAACTCAACTACGGTTCAGCCTTCAAGCCGAGCGATGTCGGCCGGTTCACGCTCGACGGAAAGCAAATGGACTCCGAGCAAGGCATCGCCTACGACGCCGGCATCACGTTCAGCTTGTTCAACGACAAGCTGGCGATCACTCCGCGTTATTACTACAACCGGGCGGAAAACATCGCCCAAGGTGGCGCCGGCATGGGATCGGTCAACGACCTGATTCAGCGCCGCAAATGGGATGATCCCATCGTCGGCAACTGGAATCTCCACGGGTTTGGATCCGTGTGGGGCCAGGACACCCGTTCGCAGTATAACGACGGCTACGAGTTGGAGATCACCGGCAATCCGATCCGGGGTCTGCGCATTTCTGCCAGTTGCGGTACGGCGCAGATCGTGGACTTCGCGCGGAATCCAAAAAGCAAAGCTTACGCTTTGAGCAGGGCAGGGGACTTGAAGACTCTGCTGGAGGACGCCGGTGGACAATTGGATACCGCGCAAAAGCCCAAGAACAACGGCACGGACATTGCCTACGCTCCAGGTTTGGCCGTCGCCAATCCGGCGATCACCGATGCCATGCTCAATGCCGTCGTGTTGAGCGACGGAAGTTTCGGCAAGGCTGCGGATCGCACCGCGGCGGTTAACAGCTACAATGCCGTCTGGCTCGCGCTGGCGCAAAATGACGCGCAGACGGATGGCGTAGGCCTGTCACGGGCGACGGCAAAACTGGTGACCGACTACACGTTCCAAAGTGGAAAGCTAAAAGGCTTCCGCGCCGGCTTTGCCGCGTTCTATGTGCAAAGAGACCGCGCTGGATTTTATACAGGGGATGTCATTCCCAACCCGAACTACAATGCGAGCCTGGTGCCCTCGACCACCAACTCACCCTGGGTGAGTTCATCGACCGGTAATAACGTCTGGACGCCGCGCCAATGTTACATCGATGGACTCTTCGGCTACAAATTCCGGGTTCATGGATTCGGTCGCCTCGACGGCCATGATGTCGAGCTGCAGCTCAACGTGAAGAACCTTTGGAGCAAATACGATGTGTACTACCAGGATGACGGAGTGGCGTTGCGCGCGCCGAATGGTGACCTGAATTCGGTCGCTCGCGTGTCGACACCGTCGCGCGTCGCGGAGTACTCGGCCCCGGTGAACTATGAGCTCAGTGTGAGCATGAAGTTCTAGTGGGCTTTGGCCAGAGTAGGTTTTGGTTCAACTGCGCCGTTCGATTCCCATCGAAAGGCGCATTTTTTCGAAGCGCCCGCGAGATCGGCTCGGCCGCCGAGTTTCGCATTCGTGTTTGATGATCCTGTTTGCTCCGCGCCGATGGGAATCGATAAGCAGGTAGGGTGAATAAGCGCGCAATCCCCACCATGAGCGACGTGGCGAAGCTCAGTGGCGTAAATATTTCTACGGTTTCACGGGTCGTGAGTGGCACAAAGTTTGTCTCGGCGGAAACGCGGCAACTCGTCGAGACCGCGATGCGAGAGCTCAATTTTCATCGCGACTCCCATGCTCGCCGTCTGGCCCGTGGTCAGAGTGACTTTTTCGGCCTGATCATTTCGAACATCGAAAACCCGTTCTATCCGGGACTCATCAAGGCCTTCGAAACCGCCGCGCTCGCGGGCGGCTTTGAGGTTTTGCTCTGTACCACGAATTACGATGCGGCCCGGACCGAGCAGGCGTTCAGACGGATGATCGAGAACAAGTCGCCTGCCGTTGCGGTGATGACCTCGCGCGTTGATTCGAGTCACGCGAAGATGCTGGCAGAGCGAGGCATCGCATCCGTGTTCCTCGACTCAGACAGCGTCGGTCCCCTCAAAAGCAACATCCGCATCGACTACGCGGGTGGCGCCGAACAGGCGGTCCGATACCTCCATACCCTCGGCCACCGCAAATTTGCGCTGATCGCGGGGCCGCAGGATCGGCCTTCACACGCGGCGCTTCGACGCGCCGTGGAGTCCGGTCTGCGGTCGCTCGGACTTAAGCTCCACGTGGTCGAGGGTAAGAATGACGCTGAAAGCGGCGCAGATGCCGTGACGCAGCTGCTGACCGCAAAGAGCGTCCCGACGGCTGTGCTGTGCAGCAACGACGTCACGGCACTGGGTGCGATCCGGGCATTCAACAAGTCAGGTCTCAGCGTTCCGGGCGACGTCTCGGTGCTTGGGGCGGACGATATCCCGTTCGCGTCCCTGGCGTATCCGCCGTTGAGCACATTACGAATCCCCCGTGACCAACTCGGTGCGACCGCGGTGCAGATCCTCCAAGGGATGCTCGCGGCACCAGGCAAACGCGGGAAGGAATTCGTCCTGCCGACGAGCCTCGTCATCCGCGAGTCCACGGGGCGCGTGCGCTGAGGTGGACCGAAGTAGTCAAACGGTTGCCGCGGCGTGTGGCTCAAATCGAGATTTTGCTTGTGGACGCCATCGCACGAGGTAGGCAAGCGCTTGCCCACGTCTTCGCCTCGCAACCGCGGGCCCACCGCACAACGCGCTACATGAGTGTCAATTTATCCATTCTCGAAGGTGCGTACCTGCGAGATCTGCTCGAACAGCCGCACGCGGTCGCCCATGCGATCCGTCGTCTTGCACACACGGCGTCGCTGCCGAAACGAGCGTTGGCCTGCCAGCGGCTAATTCTGACCGGTATGGGGTCGTCGCTGCACTCGTTGTACCCGCTCCAGCTGCGCCTCGCTCGGGCCGGACGAGTCGCCCTGATGGTCGAAACGGCTGAGCTGATTCATTCACAGTCCACCCTCCTCACCGAGGACACACTGCTGATCGTGGTTTCCCAGTCTGGCCGCAGTATCGAAACGATTCAGTTGCTTGAGCTCATCCGGACGCAACCGACCAAGCCTTTCGTGGTCGGCCTGACCAACACTCCCGATTCAGATTTGGCGTGGAAATCGGACACGGTGCTCCTGATGAACGCGGGCCCGGAATATTCGGTGTCCTGCAAAACCTACCTCGCCACGCTTGTCTTGCTTGAATGGCTCGGGGGGGCGTTGTGCGGTGACGACTTGAACGTGATCATCGCAGAACTCGAGCGAGGAGCGCCGGCGGTTGAAACCTACCTGACCGACTGGCGAAAGCACGTCGCCGAACTCGCGAGCGTGTTCACCGACATCCGCCATCTCTTTCTCACGGGTCGCGGGGCTTCACTCGCCACCGCGAACACGGGGGCCCTGATACTGAAGGAGTCCACCCGGTTCCACGCGGAAGGCATGAGCAGTCCCGCGTTCCGACATGGACCCATGGAGATGGTGACTCCCGGAGTGTTTGCCGTCGTGTTCGATGGCCATCCCGCCACGCGTGCTCTCAACCAAACCTTGGTTCGTGACATCCGTACCGCCGGCGGAAGGGCGAACCTGGTCGGAGTCGAATCGGAGATCGGCGCTTTCCGGCTGCCCGTCGTCCCAGCACGGCTGCTGCCGGTTTTCGAAATGCTTCCGATACAGATGTTGTCGCTCGCACTGGCCGCGCTGATTGGACGGGAACCGGGGAGGTTCGAACGTGCGACCAAAATCACGGTGGTCGCATGAGTTCCACAGCCATTCCCCTCGAGCTCGAGGCCACATCGATCCGAGCATGATTGAACATTCCGTGAACAACGCTCCTGGCCAACGAAAGGCCTTTTTACCGGCGTGGCTGCTGTACACGATGACGGCCGCGACGTGCTGGGGCATCTGGGGCGTTCTTTCGAAAGGACCGAGCCGCGAACTCTCCGGGTGGATGACTCAGATGCTTTTCACGTTCGCACTGGTTCCATCCGTAATTGTTGCAGCCGCATCGAAGAATCTGAAGACCGGCTCAAATCGCCGACTTGGCGTCATCTGGGGTTTCATCTCCGGCATCATCGCCGCCGCGGGCAACATCTTCTTTTACCTGGCCCTCGAAGCCGGCGCCGAGACCTCAATCGCGGTACCGCTCACGAACGTCTATCCTCTCGTTACCATCGTCATCGCCTACTTCTGGTTTCGGGAACGGCTAAATGTCATTCAAGGCTGCGGCATCGTGGTGGCGGTCGCCGCGATCCTGCTCCTCAGCGGTGAAACGAAAAGCTTAAGCCATCCAGCGGAACTGATCCACCGGATCAGCCTGACCCCGTGGATGCTCTATTCTCTTGGCGCGATGGTCTGCTGGGGAGTGTTCAGCGCGACCCAGAAGGTTTCGACCAATCATGTTTCAGCCGAGATGTCCTACCTTGCCTGGTGTGCCGCCTTCGTGCCGATCGCGGTTTGGATCGTGGCAACGAAGCCGCTCACTTGGGCGATGTCCTCCGGAATGGTGGTCTCCGGTGTGGCGGCGGGCATCTTGAACAGCTTCGGCGTGGTCGCTGCCTTCGCGGCGTACCGCTTTGAAGGAAAAGCTGCGGTGGTCACAACGCTCGCCGCCGCCATCCAGCCGCTCGTCACCATCGTACTCGCGAGAGTGTTTCTTGGAGAGCGGGTCGGTCTCGTTGAAGGAATCGGAATTGCTCTCGCGATCCTTGCTGCGGTTGCGCTGTCGCAAGAATCGAAGCGTCCCAGTCCTGCATCTTAAACGCGCCAACTCCGCGACACCCGCTCAGCGTGATCTTCCGACCTACCTCTCCGACCTGATTGATTCTGTCGCCGTGTTTTTGTAGCCCATGCCCCTCGTACGCATCCCCTCCCTCATATTGATTTATCAGCTCTGCCTGCTCGCTTGCGTCGCAAACCTATCCGAAGGAGCAACCCAGGTCGCGCCCGTGCCAGCAACAGAGGCGCCGCACCGCGTCTACATCGCGAATGATGATCACACCGACTACATGTGGAGTGCCGACGCGGATACCTACGACCGGGTGTTCGTTGACCTGCTCGACTTCCATCTGAAACTGGCGGACGAAACCGCGGGAAACCCATCGCCCTTCCGCGCACGTTTCAACACGGACGGAAATTTCTGGCTCTGGAATTACGAGAAGCAGAAAACCGCCGCGGAGTTCGCGCACCTGATGGATCGGGTCAAAGACGGCACCATCGGATCCCCGCTGAATACTTTGGTTTGCTGCTATGGCGGTCAGCCGCTTGAAGCTGTGCTCCGCGGCCTCTACTACGCCGGCCGCCTGGAACGGCGCTTCGACCTCCGCTTCAAACTGGCGAACGCGACGGAAAACCAGACGCTGCCGCTCGGCTTGGCCTCTCTGTTCGCCGGAGCCGGGGCGGACTACAGCTGGCGCGGTATCTGCAATTGCGCGACACGGCTCGACAAAGTTTCCCTCGGCGAGCGCGACCACGAGATTTTCTGGTACACCGGACACGACGGTCAGCGCTTGTTGATGAAGTGGTACTCAGCGGGCCCGCACAACATCGGCACCTATCTCGAAGCCACGAATCCCGCCGCCTCGATCAAATACCTTGAGAGCGATCCCGGGTTCCTCCGCCGGCATGTCGATCCGATCAACCATCAGCCGTATCCGATTCTCGGTATCTTCGGCTTCGGCGGTGACGACCTCGCCCGTAAAACCGGCGTCACTCCACTTCCGCCAATTCCAGCGGTCCCCGGACTCCAGTACGTACCCTCGTCTCCATTCACCGAGCACTTCCACCTCATCGCCCAGCAGCAAACGACGGCTCAGCGTCAGGTGATTGTCTCGAACGAGCAGGATTTCTTCGATGACTTTGCCCAGCACCATGGTTCGGCGTTGCCGTCGGATGTCGTGACGTACGGGAACGAGTGGGATCTCTACTCGGCTTCCATGGCCGAGACCTCGGCTCGGGTTAAGCGAGCCGTCGAAAAGCTACGCAGCGCCGAACTCCTGGCGGTGCTTGTTAACCTGAAATACCCGCCCTTCATGGGCAATCACGTGGGCGCTCGCGACCAGGCTTTCACCGATCTGGGACTATTTTGGGAGCACGACTGGACCGCTGATGGGCCGGTCACACGCGGTCAGCGCGCCGCCTGGCAGGACAAGCTGGCCGCCTCGATCGAATACTACGTCAACTCGCTGCACAGCGAAGGCATCGTCCGACTCGGCGGGCTTATTCCACGACCGGAGAAAGCCAGCCGCTTCTTCGTGCTGAATCCCCTCGGGTGGGCGCGGACCGACTTTGCCGATTACGCGTACCGCGGCTCCGCCGACATTCACGTCCACGACCTCCACGCCGGCCGCGACGTTCCGCACCAACTGATCGAGGTCAACGGTGCGCACTTCCTCCGGGTTCTCGCCCCGGAGGTTCCATCGGCCGGTTACAAGGTGTTCGAAATCCGCGCGGGTCCGGGGGGCGCCTCGCGGGAGGACGCAGCCGGTACAAATATCGCGCTCGACGGGATCATCGAAAACGAGGCCGTGAAAATCGCCATCGCGAGGGACGGATCGATTCGCAGCTTCATCGACAAGACGCGTCCTTCCCTCGAGTTCGTCAAAGCCATCGATGGCCTGCACCTGAATGATTTGTCGCCAAACTCTGATGACGGCGAGCCGATCACCGTCGAGAATCGCGGGCCGGTGTCGGTGACGCTCCGGGCTCGCAGTGGTGCCGGACTAAGCCACACCACCTCGATTACGCTCTATCGCCACTCGGACCGCGTAGACATCCGCAATGAGATCACCGCCAACTTCTCGGACGTGCGGCATTGGGCGTTCAGCTTTGATCTCCCTTCGCCATCGGTGCGGAGCGAAGAGGTGGGCGCAATCAATTTGAACAAGCTGCGCAGTGAGGGCGGTGACTACGCGCTCCGCAATGCTCGCTATGACTATATCACGCTGAATCATTTTGCCGACATCAGTGCAGGCGACGACTCACGCGGCGTCACGATCTCGAATGCCGATCTGGCCTTTGCGAAGCTTGGTCACAGCACGGTGCAGCAGCTGGATGCTCTGACGCCGCAGATCAACGTCCTGGCCGGCGGACAAATCGACGGGCCGTCGCTCGGCATTCATGATCAAAATGGGGCGACCTACTTTTTGCAGCGCTTTGCCCTGCGAGCGCACGGCGCCTATGACGCGGCGACGGCCATGCGCGTGGCTCTCGAGCATCAGAACCCGCTCACGACCGGGTCGGTCATCGGCAAGCCAGGCGCACCGTACCCAGAAAGCACCTACTCACTTGTTTCACTCTCCAATCCCCGCGTGCTGCTTTGGGCGTTGAAACCGGCTGACGACGGAATCGATCACGGGATCGTGGCGCGCCTGTGGAATGTGGCAGATGTTTCCGAAGCTACATCGGTGAGCCTAGTGGGCGGGGTAAACGCTGTTCGCCGCACGACCCACATCGAAACGGATCTGGACGCTCTGCCCGTTTCTCCGGACGGAAGCTTCGCACCCTCGTTCGCCCGTCAGCAATTGAGTACCTTTCGACTCATTACGAAGTCCGCAGCACCACCGGCGCAATCGCAGTGAATTCCAGGCCCGACCAGCGTCGTTGCCTTGCCCCGCCAGGTGGATGCGGGGTGCGCACTCGCCCCGCCCCACGAGATTGTCCAAGTGAGCTGTTCCGCACCAAGTGACCTGCCGCTTCTCCTCAAGACAGGAACGCCAATCGCGCTGCGGCAGCAAAGTGCGGTGCGGCGCCTCGTGCAAACGGCGCGACGCCAGGCGGCGTAAGCGGTCTAGCGCCAGAGGACCGACGAGTCGATCGACGCGATCGAGGTCCGACCGCAGAGCGCCATCGCGCTTTCGAGTTCGCGGCGCAGGATGTTGACCGTGCGCGTGACGCCACGCGCGCCGTCGACGGCGAGCCCGTAAACATAGGGTCGGCCGATCAGCACCGCGTTGGCGCCGAGCGCGAGTGCCTTGAGGATGTCGGTCCCGCGGCGGATGCCGCCGTCGACCAGCACGGGCATCCTGCCGCCGACTTTTTCGATCACGCGCGGCAATGCATCGATGGTGGCCGGGCCGGTATCCAGATTGCGCGCACCGTGGTTTGAAACGATGATGCCTGCGACGTTCGCCTGAACCGCGCGCTCGGCGTCGGCGGGATTGATGATGCCCTTGAGAATCACGGGCAACTTCGTGATCGAGCGCAGCCAGTCGATGTCCTTCCACGTCAGCTTCGGATCGAGAATGGCGCTGAAAATAGACTGTTCGGTGGGACGTTGCGCACCGGTGACGCCCTTCAATCCGCGAAGGTTCGCCCGTTCGGGCGGGGACAACTTGGCGCGCAGTTCACGGTAGCGCGCGCCCAGCACTGGGGTGTCGACCGTCACGACGAGCGCCTGGTAGCCCGCGGTCTCCGCCCGTTGGACGAGTTCTCGCGTGAACTCCCGGTCCGGCTGCACGTAGAGTTGAAACCAGAGGGGAGTCTTGGCGACGGCAGCGACCTCTTCGAGCGTCACATTCGAAAACGAGCTGAGCACCATCGTGGCGCTCGCATCGCCCGCGCCTTTCACGGTGGCGAGTTCGCCATCAGGGTGGGAAAGTTTTTGATAGGCGGTCGGCGCGAGGAGAATGGGAAAGGCGAGTTCGCGGCCGAGAAGACTTATGCGCGTATCGAGTTGAGAAACATCGACCAGTGCGCGCGGCATCAGCCGGATCTTTTCGTAGGCCTCATGGTTCCAGCGGAGCGTGAGCTCGTCCGCAGCTGCGGCTGAAACATACTCCCACGCCATCGGCGGCATCACCGTTTTCGCCGCGCGTTCAAAGTCGGCGAGATCGAGCAGGTCAGCGGGATTCAGCGTGGGCGTGGAGGCGGACACGGCGGAAGGCGCGACTTCCGCGCCGGTAGTTTTCGAGGCGAGCAGCGATGCACCGGCAAAAAAACTCGCGGAACGAATCAATTCACGGCGGGAAATGTTCATGGTTCGACGGGGGGAGTAGCTGCGGGGTGAGGGGGTTCGACCGCCAACATCTTCGCGTCAGGTCTCATGAATGCCGCCCGCCGATTCGTCGCAATTCCTTTATTTGGAAGAGGTCAGGGCGTTAGCTGCTAGGCCGTGGCACTGGGCGCGAAACGCCAAATCGCCGGCATTGGCCTCCACCAGCACGGTAGTGGCGGAGGGAGATTCGATTTCCTTGGCTCCAGATTGTCCCTACTGCTCCAGCGGCTTCAATAGATCGATCTCGGCCCGGGTGGCGTTCCGAAACTCGATCGGTTCCGGCTTGAAGCGCTGGTCGGGCTTCAGCGGATACCGCTGATAGGAGTGACGCGTGTAGTCGATGTAGCCACTGAGCTCCTTTTCGAGCTTCGCATAGCCGAATCCAAAGCACTCCTTCAAGAGCTTCTCACTCATCGGTTCGGTCGCCAGCCGCGTGGCCAGCTTACCCATGGGTTCCTGGTACCGTAGCTTGTTTCCAAAAAGACAGAAGTGAACAAAGGCATAGGCCTGCTTGGCCCAGACGCTGTCAGGCGACGGCGCGGAACCGTCCTCGCGACGGGCGGTGAAAAATGCTTCGAGGGGCATCAGATTGCGATGCGCGAACACCTGTTTGAAACTCAATCCGGCAATACCGCTATTCGGCTCGAGAAAGTCTCGAATCGCCTTCGGGGGCAGTTGGTCGCCGTCCGGCATGTTCTTTTCCGTATCGACCTTGCCGTAGGTTATCCACGCGCCGCGGTATTCCATATCGGTCAGTGACTGCGCCAGTCCTTCTTCCAGCCACGCCGGCAGTCGCACACGTTGCGCTGCGAGGACATGGCGCACGTATTGGCGGTCCAACTGGCGGTAAGCGTCCACGGAGTTCGAACTGACCGTCGTGTCGCCTGTCTCGGAGTCCCCTCCGGTGCTCACCGCGGTTGTCCAGTCGTCCCTCGCCAACTCCGCCTCGGTGTTGATGACGATCGCAGATCTTCCGCCACGATGGATCAAGGTGCTGAACTCCGGCGCGTCCGTCGCAGCCGCGGCGCCCGCCAACGTGCGATAGCGCGCTTCACCCACCAGGATCACGGTCAGAGCCGAGGCCGGACCCGAAACCAGCCGGGGCTGGATGATCTGCAAAGCGAAATCGAATTTGCGCAGGTTCTGCAGCATGCTCCGCGCGCGGGGGTCCGACACCTGCGAAAACACTTCCCAATTGGCGACCTCCGCATACCGCCATGCCTCGAGCTTTTCGGCCTGTGCTGTCACGTCGATCCTGGGCAACACGACCTTGGGCATGATCTCTTCCGCGAAGCCGACAGCCAGTAAGAGACTGCAAGCCAATCCCGACGAGGTTGCCCGTCGCCAAACGTGCCTCATGGTCACGGGGTGGCCTCAATGCCCAGCAATCCCGATCGACTTAACCACGGATGCACACGGATGGACACAGATGCTGAGGTATCCCTATCCGGGTTCATCGGTGTTCATCCGTGGTTCCAAACATCCTGATGCAGGTCAGCGAAGCGGCTGACCGACCGATCGCGACCGTTCGTTCACGGCGCGTGATCGGACACGACCTGTCCCTGCAAATCAAATACGACTACCCGTCCATTGTACGCCCGTGGACTTTGCAGAGAGAAAGTATCCTTTTCGTTTTCGATGACGCCGTCGACTTCGTGCGTTTCCTTGAAAACGTTTTTCACGGATTCACCCAGCGGAGCGGTCACCACGCCGTTCTCGATGTGGAAAACGACGGGCTTGCCGGGGTTTTCCAGCAGGTAGTGCTGGGCCGCCGCTCCGATTTGGCGGGCGTCGTTCTGCAGGACTTTTTGCATCGATGCTTCGCGCACCTTGGCGAACGCGGGGATCGCCATGGCCGCGAGCAAACCAGCCATGACGATGCCGAAGATGATGGACACATACCCCGTCACGAACCCAGCAACGGCGATCCCTTGCCCAGACAACGTTTCCGGGTTCTTTCGAATTCGTCCGTACGCGATATGACCGAAGACGATCGCGAGGATCGTGGGGATGATAAAGATCGCCGCACCCATGATGCTCGCGATGCCAAGAATAAGGGAAGCAATGGCGAGGCCGGGGACCTTTTTGGCCAAGGCGAGGGGCGGTGGAGTTGCTTGAGTGCTCACGGGGTAGGAATGATTTGCACGGTGTTGCTGTCGCCGGAAATGGCGTTTCAACAACGCGAAACAGTGAGCAAGTCACGCCGTGGATTGTCCAACTTATCCCGATCGTGTTGCGCGAGTGCTCTCATCGATTGCACTGGGCATCGGCGGCAACGACCCGCTCGCGATTGTGATGGCGACGATGTTGCTCGTGGCGGTTGCGATGCTGGCCTGCTGGCTGCCCGCCCGTCGGGCCGCTCGGGTCGATCCCATGACGGCGCTCCGATGCGAATGAGGCTTCTGCATTTTCATGAACGACAGACTTAGAAATTCTCGGCCGCTATTCGCTCCCCTCTTGGGTTTCTTCCTGACGCTGAATATGACCGGATGCACGGACGCGCGGCGCGTGACGTTGACCGCGGTGGGCCACGAGGTCAGTGCGGACATTGAGGGAACTCAGTCGGTCGACGATCAGCCGACGCAGACCGTGATCTCAAGTCAGTTTGGAAAAGTAATGGTCGAGCGATCCCGCGTCCGCGTGGAAGGCCTGCAATGGGCCGCGATCGCAGAGCACGTTCCCATCGCCGTGAAAATTTTCGAGCACAAGCTTACGGTCAAAGCCGGCGGGGTATTCATCGCCCGCACCATTCGTTGACCGGGCAGCTCTCGACCGCAGCAGCCGCTGCATCTTGCAGGTGCAGATGAGCGAAACGTTCTGGGAGCAGTTTAGCCCATTTCAGGCCCGTGAGTTTATTCGCGCCATCGCGCCTGATCCCGTTTCCACGGGGAATTCATCGTCGCTTCATCGTGGCTTCATGGGACTGCGCCATCCTTGGTCCCATGAACACGCCACACATGAGAAGCAGCTCAGCTTTGTTTCTTCAGGTCATCATCGTTCTCCTAGTCATCGGCACGCTCGCGTTGATGCTTTGGGAACCTCACCTCGAGGGCCGGAATGCCCATGCCACAACCTTCGAGATCTACTGCAAAGATCCCTTCCTGGCGTACGTCTACGTGGGTTCCCTCCCGTTCTTCGTCGCGCTCCACCGGGCGTTTCGGCTGTTCGGGCGCGTCCGACGAACGGGGACCTTTTCGCAGGAAACGCTGAACGCCTTGCGCACCATCAAGCGGTGCGCGCTGACCCTCATCGGGTTCGTGGCCGGTGGCGTGATCATAATTCTCCTATTCGGCGACCGAGAGGATAGACCGGCGGGGCTTTTCATGAGCGTCCTCGCGGCGTTTGCCGCGAGCGTCATCGCGATCGCGGCGGCGATGTCTGCCCGGAATCTGGAAAGTGCGTTAAGGAGAGCGGGTCCGCGCCAAGCCTGATGTCCGGAATGTGCGACTTCGTTCGTTGAAGAGATGAAAACAGCAGAACAATCTGAAACGATTTTATTATGCGAAAGATCAGAATCTTCGAACACATCTCCCTCGATGGCATCATCGAGCACGACGACGGCTACACGTACGGCGCATGGACGACTCCGTATCGAACCCCGGCCGGACTCGCGACTCTCCTGGAGGCGTACGGCACGAGCTTTGATCTCCTGCTCGGTCGTCACACCTACGATCTCTGGTCCGGCTTCTGGCCGAAGGCAGGGAAAAATCCCATGGCCGATCGTCTGAACGCCGCCACGAAATACATCGCCACCCACCGGCCGGACAGCCTCGGTTGGGGGCCGGCCAAAGACTTGGGCGCGGACATCATCGCCGGTGTTCGCCGCCTCAAGTCAGAAGACGGTCCCGACCTGATCGTCGCGGGCAGTTCGACGCTGACCTCGGTGCTCCTCGGGCAAGGTCTGGTCGACGAGGTGGTGTTGATCGTGTACCCGGTATTGCTGGGCCGCGGCAAACGCTTCTTCTCGGACACCGTCGACGCCAGGGAACTCGCTTTCGTCAGCTCGAAAACCACACCGACCGGCGTGCTCCTCAACACGTATCGACACGTTGGATTGCTCCGAAGTTAACCGCTCGTCGATGCGGGCAGTCGAGCGCGCGACCAAGATCAGATTTTGAGCGCGCGACCAGGTCGCCTCTTCGTGCGATTATCTGAGTCGGAGACCACGGATTGCGCTGATCTACATGGATGAAGCGCGAAGAACCGGGACCGACGGAGGGGATGCGCCTTCACCTCAAACGACGAACTGAGAAGACGACGTACACGGTGCTGCGGGACCGGCGCTCATTCGAATCGAATAGTAAAATATTCGGATCAGCCGAAGGCCAAAGTGGTCTGCCTGTGGCACGACGATGATTCTCGATGATTCGGACAGCCACGATTTGAACCAGGTCGCCAAGGGCATGTTCTCCGTGGGTGTGCCTCAGTTTGATCGAGTGCTGCCAAAGCAAGGGGTCGTCATAGCGACCGACGATCCCAGAGGCAAAGTCATTCTCCAGACGTTGAAGGTGATGGAAGGGGACGACAAGTCCGGGACGCCCGCACAAAATTGATTAACCCGGAGCGGAAGGGGAAAAGGCTGAGTTGACGCCGGGCCCCAGCGAATAACGCACCGGCCGCGCATCTTTTCCGGGGCGAAATCCGTCTATGCTCGGGTCTGCCTAATTCCGATTTTCTCAACCCTACTGCTCTCGTGTCCACCACCGCACCTCGCTTACGTTTCGCCTCGCTGATGGCCATCAGCTCGATCGCCGCCCTCGGCGCATTCGCGCAATCGGCCGCCGCTCCGGTCGGGCCTTACGCGCCCAAGGCACCCGACTCCGCCACACTCAAAGCGGCCTTCAAAAACGATTTCCTCATCGGCGTCGCGCTGAATCCGCGACAGTTCGGCAACACCGACGCTCGTACGACGGAGCTGATCACCCGCGAATTCAACTCCGCGACCGCGGAAAATGACATGAAGTGGGAGCAGCTCGAGCCGAAGCCCAACGAGTTCCACTTCGATGTCGCGGACAAATTCATCGAATTCTGCCGCAGCCACGATCTCGTGGTCATCGGCCACAACCTGGTCTGGCACTCCCAGCTTCCGGCGTGGGTTTCGAAGCCCGACGCCGGTCAGGAAACGCTCACGAAGGAAGTTCTCCTCGCCCGCCTCAAGAACCACATCGTCACCGTCGCTTCGCATTTCAAGGGCAAGGTCCGCGGGTGGGACGTCGTCAACGAAGCCATCAACGACGGCAACGGCGAATACCGAAACTCGGTGTTTTTCCGCGTCATCGGCAAAGAGTATCTCGCGCTCGCCTTCAAGTGGGCGCACGAGGCCGATCCGACTGCCGAGCTTTACTACAACGACTACAATCTCGACGCGGATGACGCCAAGCGCACCCGCGCGATCGAGCTCATCAAATACCTCCGCGAGCAGGGTGCGCAGGTCGACGGCATTGGCCTCCAGGGGCATTACAATCTGTCCACGCCGAGCGCCGCGAAGATCGACGAGACCATCCAGATGTTTGCGGACCTCGGACTCAAGGTGGTGATCACCGAGCTCGACGTGGAAGTGATCCGCGATCGGCGCGTCACCGGCGCGGTCGACGCCAACACGGGCGCCGGCCCCGAGCGCCCACGCTTCTTCCCGGCCGTCGACGAATTGAAAACCAAGTTGACACTCACCGACGCCGAAGTTGCGCAAATCACCCCGCTGCTCGACCAAGCCACCAAGCAAATTCAAGCCGCGATCGCCGATTCCGAGTTTTCCCGCATCCGCGAGATCCGCACCGCCACGCTCGACTCGGTCGGCAAGCTCCTGACGGAGGCCCAGCGCGGGCCGTTCACCGAGATGACGCGCACGCCGCCGTGGGAGCGCTCCGGCCCACCGCCGGCCCCGCTGACGCCCGAACAGCAGCGCGACCTGGCTCAGCGCTACGGCGAAATCTTCGACGTGTTCATGAAACACCGGCCGGCGATCACGCGGGTGACGTTCTGGGGCGTGCGCGATTCCGAGTCCTGGCGCCGCCGCGGACATCCGCTGCTGTTCGACGACGATTTCCAGCGCAAACCCGCTTACGACGCCGTCATCGCCTCCGCGAAAAAAGCCCACGGACTGTAGTTTGATTCGGACTACGCCCCACGTACTCCGCGAAGCCAGCACATCTGGAGTGCGGCGGCTCGACGGCGCGCCTGCTCTTTACAGACCTGTCAGGACCCGAATCCACCCTCAGCGGCTCGTTGAAGCGTCACGCGGCGCGAGGGTTGGTCCGGGTGCGCGTAGCCGCTAGCCCGGATACCTCGTCCGATCGCAGCGTCGGACCGTCGACCCATCGCCCGTTGAACATGACGGTTCGCGGGTCCACCGGCAGACCTCGCTCACTGCGCTGCGCCTGCGCCGCCACCGTCTCCACCGCGACACTCCCGTGCATCGCCGGCTGTAGATCGAGTCCGGCGCACGGGTATGTTCGCTCATTCCAGTTGAGATTGAAGAAACCGATGTCGATCGGCACGTGACGTCCTGATTTCTTCAGCCAGGCCATCGCGTGATCAACATGGCCGACGACCAGATCGGGCTTGTGGCGGTCGCACCAACGGACGAACGCGGTGCGTTCGATCTTGTCCATTTTCAACACGGGGACGTTGCCGATCCCTCCTTGGTTTTCCTGAAACGAGCGAAATGCCGCGGTCCATTTGTTAATCAGCCGATCGTCCTTGTGGCGCTCGATGAACAAACCGAGTCGCCGATAACCGAGCTCACGCAAACGGGTGAGCGCCCCGATCAGGGTAAAGTGGTGGTCGAGGGAGATCGTATGCTGCATCACCGAGGGCGAATCATAGTCGATCTGCACCACGGCGAAATCCTTGGACGGGAATTCGGCCGTGATGTCGTTGGAATTCGATTGGAGGAAGATCACGCCGACAATACCGCGTGCGCGGAAAACGCGGGCGAGGGACGCCAGCGCATTCGCGCCCGAGCCCAGAGTGAACACCTCAATCTGATAACCGAGGTCCTTCGCGCGTCCCGACGCTCCGGCGATGATTTCGCCCTGCATCGGCAGCAGCGAAGGTTGTTCTCGCGAGGGAACATGCACGATCGCGAGATTGCCCACATAACGTTGAGTGCGCGCAGCGCGGACGTGGGACATCACTCCGCTCACGAGGTGATTTCGGCGATAGCCGTGTTGCGCAGCCATGCCGAGAATACGCTCGCGCAGCGCGGCTTTGACATTCGGGTGACCGGAAAGCGCGCGAGATGCGGTCGACGGAGATGTGCCGCAGCGAAGGGCCAGGGTGCGGAGAGTGATTTTGGACGCGGGTTGCAACGCATCCAATTTTGCGGAGGCGACATCCCCAAACAAGCCCGTTTTCGTGCCGCACCGCTGCTCCTCCGTCAGGGCGCATGCGCGTATTCACCGCTCGAAGACAACGCCGACCCCACCCGTGCAGAGAACGGTTATCCCCGAATTCTCGCCCTCCTCCATGAACTTTAAATTTCCCCTGTCTCGTCCTCGCTTGACCATCCGCATTCTACTGCAGCTCGGTCTCTTGATCGGAATCGTGTCGCACGTGCACGCCGCTTCGGACGACGAAGTGCGTGCGCTGAGAGAAGAATTGAAAGCCCTCCGCGCGGAAAACGCCGAGCTTCGCCGCCATCAGGTCACTCCCGGCGAGACGGCGGCAAGTACGCCGGCTTCAGGTGCAGCGGCCGCGTCATCCTCCACACCCGCTTCGAGTTCGGTGGCCGCGCGTAGCGGAAGCTCGAGTTCGTCCGACACTCACTCCTCGGAAATGACTGACGACGGCGCAATCCGCCTGTCGGTCTTTTCCGTTTCGAGTGAACGTGACAACGGCTACCTCAAGACCAACGCCGCCACGGCAACGCGCATCGGCATGGAGATTCAGAAAGTGCCGTTTAACGTGTCGGTTATTTCCCGTGATTTTCTCGACGATACGAACAGCCGCTCGCTGATGGATCTGTTGCGCTACACGTCGAGCGCTTCCGGCGACACCCGATTTGCGATGCGTCGGCCTGGTAACGAAGCGACGCCTTCCGGCGCCTTTACGATGCGCGGCTTCCCCGTCAACACGCTGATGCGCAATGGCGTGTTTCGGTACATCGCCTACAATCTCGACAACGTTGAACGCGTTGAAGTCGTCAAGGGGCCGGCTTCCGTCTTTTTCGGCCAAGGTTATCCCGGTGGTGTGGTCAACTACATCACGAAGCAGCCGTCGTTCGCCAGGATTCCAAATACGTTCAAGTACAGTGTGAACGACAATGGGGGCCAGAAGCTGGTGGCGGATGCCAACGTTATCCTCTCCGACAAGGCCGCCCTTCGCGTCGTCGGCGCGTGGGAAGACACGCCCGGCGAACGCCGCTTTGAATTCCGCAAGAATATCAACTTCACGCCGAGTCTCACGCTCGTGCCGTTCGCCAGCGGCAAGGTGAAGATCAACCTCGATCTCGAGTACCTGCGCGAGAGCTTCAATCAGAATGACTACGAGTGGATCTTCAGCGATTTCGCGGGCTGGAAGGCCGCCGCCGTGGGTAGCGCCAAGGTCGTGAACTCCGTTAACACGCCGAGTCTGGCGTACGGGACCTACATTAACAACCGCCGGATCGCGTCGGGCGACTTCTCGTTGCCGGCCTACACGAAGGTGGAACGCGGCGCGTATTATACCAATGCGGCCGGAAATTTCATCCACGATGAAAATTTCAATTACACCAGTCGCGGTGCCCTCACGAACAACGCCGTCACTGCTGTCACCGCGACCGTCGATGTCGCTCCCGTAAGTTGGGCCGACGTGCGCTACGTCTTTCAACGCGACAACAGCCGGTTCGACTCCATCGAAGGCATCACGACTCCGTACGCCGACGGCATGCATTGGAATGTCGGCGCGTCAGCGTCCGCCGGTTATTACCGTCTCACGGATACGCATCAGCTTGATCTGATTTTTAAAGCCGACGTTTTAGGCATCAAAAACAAAATCCTGACGGGCTACACGCGTTCGAATTGGACGCAGAACTACTTCGCCAACGACAACGTGCTCACGCCGTATTACGGCCACGTTCCTGGCGCTACCAATCCGATCGCCAATCCGGGCTACGTCCGCGGCACCACCGGCGGATCTCAGGTGGCGGGCAACCTCGTTGGCGAAGGCCGCGGTCATGACACCGGCGTGCAAACGGTGAATCAGGTGATTCGGGACCGTACTGGCCAAATCAAGTTGGTGAAGGCCGTCTATAGCGATTGGGATCCCGGTTACGAGGAGACGCCGCATATCGCCACGCTCTTCCCGATCGATCGCGTGTGGCTCGACGGCTACAGGCCGATCGTGGATGCGGCCTACTTGAATCATCAGATGTCGATGTTCGACGATCGACTCAACATCATTGCCGGCTTCCGCCGCCAGTGGCGGCAGGAGAAGGGACAGTATCTGGAATCAAACTACCCCTGGTTTGTCGTGCCGGTCGACGCCTACCTTGATCCGGTAAAATATCCCGAAGACGTCTACGGCTATTCCGCCAATTATGCGAAGACGAACATCTACAAGCGCACCGGCGACTCCTGGATGGCGGGCGCATCGTTCGCGATCACGGACTCGATCAATATTTATGCTTCGATCTCCCGCACCTTCCAATTCAACACCGGCAACGTCGGCGGCATCTTCCCGGGCAACGAAATTCCCGTTTATCAAAGTGCTCTGACCAATGGCGGCGGCTCGTTTCAGTACCTCGGCCAAACGGTGACGTCCGTCGAGCAGGCGATGGAAATCCAGAAGGCACGCGGCGCATACAATGACATCAAGGACGAGTCCGGCATGAACTGGGAAGTCGGCGCGAAGGTCACCTCGCCGAACTCGAAGCTCGTCGGCACCGTTTCGCTGTTCCGCGGCGAACGAAAAGATCAACGCCTCGATGATGCTGCGAAGCAGTCGAACATCGAAGAGCCCTTCAACTTCAGTACGACGCTCTTCGCGCCTGGTACCCTTGGCTACAACACGCGCAACTTCCGCTGGCGGACCGCGAATTTGAAAAACCGCATCGAAGGCACTGAAGCCGAAGTGATCTGGTCTCCGATCTCGAACTTCCAGGCGGTGATCAATGGCTCATGGCTTTGGACCGCAAAGACGCTTTACGATCTCACGCGCGCCGCGCCTGGATCGGCCGCGTATCTCGCGTCAACGCCTGCCGCGAAAGTGGCGTCGGACATCTACTACAAGGCCCGCATTGAGAATGTCCCGGAGTTTCGGTTCAACGTGTTCGGCAAATACACGGTCATCGACGGACCGGTTCGCGGCGCAGCGATCGGTGCTGGCATGCGCTACTCGTCCGAGACGGTCGTAAGTCGGGCCGTCGACTGGAATCCGCTCGCGGGTGGCTACCAAGCCGGAGACTACGTGGTGTTCGACGCCACCTTGAGCTACCCGTGGTCGGTCGCGGGCTATAAGCTCATCTCCACGCTCGGCATCTACAATCTGACGGACAAGCAGTACTCCGAAGGATCGTTCGTCTTGGCGCCCGCCCGGAACTGGCTGTTTTCCACCTCGATTCAATTCTAACGCGGGTGGACCTCTGCGGTCGCCTTTGGAGTGCGGCGGCTCGACGCCGCCTTCGACGATGCGCTTGACGCATCGCCTCGGTGAACATCCGGTCGAGCCGTCGAGCCGGCCCGTCAAAAGCGGCGTCCAGCCGCCGCACTCCAAATGTGGAGTCATTTCGGCCGTTGCGTAAATCGTTCACAGCACTTGCGTCTCTTCTCCACCGCCCAAGTGTCGGGCTCGTTCGGTTCATGCGCATCTTATCCCTTCTCCTACTCGGACTCGGCTCGCTGACGGCCGAAGCCGCTCCCGCGCCAGCCACCGCCCGGGATTTTTTCATCATCGCGAACATCAATCGCAATTACGTGGTCGGCTCGAAAATTGAGACGGTCAACGGGCTGTATCAGAAAACCGCCGACGACGGCTGGCAGCATATCGGGGTCAACGACACCACGCTCACGGCGGTGGCGTTCGATCCGACCGATCGTCAGATCATCTATACGTCCGGGCAAATCGGACTCTGGCGAAGTCGGGATGGCGGGCGCTCCTGGCGATTGTGTAACGGCTGGGAGATGACCGAGGTGCGCGATGTGGCGGTCGACCCCCATTCGCCGCAGCACGTCTTTGTCGCGCTGCCCGATGGCGTGGCGGTCTCGACCAACGGCGGCGATACCTTGGTCCGTCGCGAGCACGGACTGCCCGACCGAGGCAAGTACACGCAGGCGATCGAAGTTGATCGGACCAGAGCGGGCCGTGTGCTCGCTGCCTGCGAAGTCGGTTTGTTTTTAACCGAGGATGCCGGCGAGCACTGGCGTCAGGTCTATGCGACGAAAGAAACGGTCAACGACGTTCAGCAGTCGCCGCATGATCCGAAGCGTTGGATCGCCGTAACGCAGAGTGCGGGCGCTTTGATCTCGGCGGACGGTGGCGTCTCGTGGTCGTCCGTCGCAGGCGTGCCGACCGATCACGCGTTGTACAACGTCACCTTCGATCCTGGTCTGCCCGAGCGGCTGGCGATCGGGAGTTGGGCTCACGGCGTCATGACAAGCGAAGATGGGGGCAAAACCTGGCAGTCACGGAACGCGGGGCTGCCTGAGCCGCATCGCGTGTGGCGGGTGGGGGTGGATCCGCGCTCACGGCTGTATGCGAGCGTCGTCGATGAAACGCTGTTTGTGTCCGACGACTTCGGTCGCACCTGGCGCGCAGATACGTTGGCCGGTTCGAAAGTGAACAACTTCGCGATCGTGCCGAAGGCCAATCCTTAACGGGTGAGATCAACCATGAAACGATCTCTCCTCTTTCTCGCGTTGGTGGCTGCGACTCCTCTGGCTTCACTGCGCGCTCAACCTTCGTTCAAAGCCGCTGCGCCTTCGACCACGCCCGTTTTGGATTCCGGGCTCCGTCTGGCGGCCTACCACGCGCGCATCGACGAGGTGATGCGTTGGCGGGCCGATCAGGTCAACAAGCAGGATCTTCCGGGCACGATGGATATGGCCGCGATCGCGATCAAGCTCACCCTGGGAGAGGACCTTGATCTTTGCTCGCAGCGTGTGATTGAGTTGATGAAGGAACCGGGCACCGGCCCGTTCTGGATGTTCCCGTGCGTCGGCGTGTCGTTCGCCGGCCGTGAGCTCCTCAGCGCGGAGGCCCGCCGATCGATTCGTGAAGCGTGGCGGACCACGCGACAAGTTCGCGGCGACACCGAAAATCACTTCGCGATGTACTATACCTCGCTGTACCTGATGTCGGAGCTTTACCCGAATGAACCGGGCGAGACGTGGTACAGTGGCAAGAGTTCGGAGGAGAATCTGGCGGAGGCGAGAAGCTATCTCCTGCATTGGATGGATCTCACGACGACGATCGGGCAGGGCGAGTACAACCCGACGCATTATATCGGTGAATACGCCATCCCGATGCTGTACCTCGCGACGTGGGCCAAGGATCCGGAGATTAAATTACGCGGTCGCATGATGCTCGACTGGCTCTTCGCCGAGCTGGCGGCGAACACCCTCAACGGCGTGCTTCGCGGCCCCAACTCACGCGCGGACGAAGGCTCGGTCATCGAGCGCTGGAACGCACTCGCGACGTATTTCAGCTGGCTGCTCTTCGGCAATACGCCACCGGTCAGCGGATTTGGCGGCTGGGGCTTGTACTTCGCCCCCCTTGCGAAGAACTACGTCGTGCCTGAAGTCATCTATCTCATTGCGACCGACAAGACCGGCAACGACCTGCAGAAAGATCGGGCTCGCACGCGACGGCGCTGGAGGAATAGCGATGAACTTTCTCCCGCCGTGCTGAAGACAAATTATGTCCGACGCGACTACGCGGTCGGTTCGACGCGAGGGGGCTTGATCGATCCGATTCAAACGCATGCCTGGGATGTCACGTGGGCGGAGCCGGATCCGCGGGGGAAACACAACACCCTGTTTTCGCTCCACCCGAGTTCCTCGGGCCGCAACATGCAGGCGTATTTCCCCTGGTACCCCGAGCCGATGGTCAAGGGCGTTACTCTGGAAGGAAAGCCCTCCTACGACTCGCCGGACAAAGTCCTGGGCGGATCGCCGTACGAACGGATCTTCCAGGATCTTGATACGGTCATTGCGCTCTACGACATCCCAGCCGGCGAACGATTCCCGCACGTGAATGGGTTTTTCTCCAAGGATCTGGACAATGTGACCGAGGACCCATCCGGTTGGATTTTCGCTCAAGGCGGCCAGGCGTATTTGGCCTATCGGCCCCTGGCGCCGTATCACTGGATTCCTTACCTCCACTTCAACGGCGGCTGGGCCCAAACCCAGCTGGATCTGGGCGGCCGGCTGCTCACCAGCCCGCATTTGAAGAATGGCACGATCGTGCAGGCGGCGAGTGCCTCTGAATTCGCGAGCTTTGACGCGTTCAAGCAGGCGATGATCGCGTTGCCGCTGACGTTTACCCTGAGCCCGGTGCCGTCGGTCAAGATGACGACGTTGCGCGGGAAGAAGGTCGAATTCACCCACGGCCAGGTTCCCGTCGTAAACGGCACGCCGGTGGACTACTCAAAGTGGAAGCTCTTCGAGGGTCCGTGGCTCAACGCCGAAGTCGGAGGCCGCAAGCTGACGATCACGCATGGCCGGCTGGAACGTGTGCTCGATTTCAATACGCTAAGTATCTCCGATCGCTTGCGCGCAGAGTGACCGAGCGGACGCTTCGCCCGGGGATTTCTCGACCGCAGGTCAGCGCGTGCGCCGTCGAGCTCAAGTCGTGTAGGGGCGCGCCCTTGTGGACGCCCGGTTTGAAGATCGGCTCGCCGCTGGTCGCGCAACGGGTAGGCGGACCCGTTGCACACGACCGGCGTAGCCCGCTGCGGGAGCAGCGGGAGGTTTGATGGATTGAGCTCGCGCGATTTCCGGAACGGGCGCCCATAAAGGGCCGCCCCTACGCAATCGCATACTGTAGGGGCGCCCCTTGCGGGCGCCTTCGGAGCGCGCGCAAGCACGCTGGCCCACGTCGGAAACGACGAAAACGCGTTCCCTGATTTTGTTTTAAAGATGTTCGAACACGACCGGCGTAGCC
>JBDSSD010000164.1:0-3239 GCA_039928945.1 Opitutus sp.
TCGGAACGCAGGTCGGAGACCTGCGCTACCAACGGATGGCCCACGGCGCTTGTTACTCAGCGATACTCTTCGCCGGTGAGGGCGTTGATGATTTTGAAGTTCTCGACGTGGTAATTGAGGTCGGCGCGGAAGGCCAACTTTACGCCGAAGAGCTTCTCCATGCGAACCAGCAGCTCGGCGTCCTCGCTGCGCAGTCGTTCGAGAATGCTGGGGTGCACCATGACGCGGAGGGAGTACTCCTTGCCATCCTTGCGCAGCTGCAACCGGCGGACCACCGACGAGAGCTTCCGTTGGAGTTCCACCGACATCGTTGTCGCCGATTTCACAATACCACGTCCGCGACAGTAGGGGCAATCGGTGTAGAGATTGCTCGAGAGGGATTCCTGCTGGCGCTGGCGCGTCATCTGGAGAATGCCGAGCGTCGAGATCGGCAGGATATGGTTCTTGGCTTTGTCGCCCGCCATTTCCTCCACCATCTTTTCGTACACGGAGTTGCGGTGGCGCCGTTCCTTCATGTCGATGAAGTCGATGATGACGAGACCGCCGAGATTCCGCAGCCGAATCTGGCGCGCGATCTCCGTCGCCGCTTCGAGATTCACGGCGTAGATGACGTTCTTCTCGTCGCCACCACGCGATTTGTGCGAACCGGTGTTCACGTCGATCGAGATGAGCGCCTCGGTTTCGTCGATGACGATTTCACCGCCGGACGGGAGGGGCACCTTGCGCTGACCAGTTTGCTCGATCTGGCGCTCAATGTTGAAGCGCTCGAAGATTGGGATGCTATCTTTATAGAGCGCGATCTTGGAGGCGGAGCGTTTGGAAATCTGGCCAACAAGTCCCTGCGTGCGGGCGTGGTCCTCGGGGCTATCGATCAGCACGCGGTCGACTTCCTCGGTGAGGAAGTCACGAACAGTGCGTTCGACCAAGTCAGGCTCCTGGTACAGACAGGCCGGGGCGCGGTCGTTCTGCATCTTTGTCGTAATATCCTGCCAGGTTTTCAGCAGGATGTGCAGGTCGCGGACAAAGTAGCGGGACTTTTTGCCTTCGCCGGCGGTCCGGACGATGACGCCCATGCCTTCCGGAATCGTGAGCTCATTGATGAGCTGCTTGAGGCGCTTCCGCTCGTTCGGATCCTCGATCTTGCGCGAAATACCGCAACCGTCGGAGAACGGCGTCAGGATGAGGTAACGGCCGGGAATCGAGAGATTGGTGGTCGTGCGCGGACCTTTGGTGCCGATCGGACCTTTCGTGACCTGAATAACAATGTCGGTGCCGGGCGGGTAAAGGTTGGGGATGTCCTTAACGGTAGGGTCCGCGGGGCGGGACGGAGCGTTCTTCTTCTTGTTGACGCGCACCACCTCAACCGAGGAGTCGGCGGCGGCCGGAAGCATGTCCCAGTAATGAAGGAAGGCGTTCTTCGTGTAGCCGATGTCGACGAACGCGGCTTTGAGGCCTGAATCGAGATTCTTGATGCGGCCCTTGTAGATGCCGCCGACCATCCGGTTGTCGGACTCGCGCTCGATTTCGAACTTTTCCAAACGACCGTCGACGAGGAGCGCAACGCGCTTTTCCAACGGTTCTGAATTGATGATCAGCTCGCGGTACGAACCCTTCTCTTTCTGAAACACGGACAGAATTTTCTGGAGGAGAGGACGCTGTTTGGCCCGATCGACTGCCCCGGCTTTTAGTTCAGTCGCCGTGACAGGCGCTGAGTCGCTGGCGGGCGGAGGATTGACGAGTTCTTCGTCATATTTTTGGGCAAGATCCTGTGGGATGCCAGGATTGGACTGCGATTGATCGCTCATGGTGGGTGACGGGTGGGTTGATCACGGGGCCCCCGAAGGCGGCAGTCGCGGCGCAGGAAATTCCGGCAGAGCGGTCGATAGCGCGAAGAAGAGATTTCATGAGAAATCCTTCCTGAAGCGATAGACGCTCTGGACCAGTCCTTGCAGCAAGCAGCAACTGAGCACGAAGGAGCCACCGTAGCTGATAAAAGGAAGCGGTATGCCCGTAATGGGCACGAGCCCGATGGTCATGGCGATGTTCACAAACACGTGCATGGCGAACAGCACCGTCACGCCAATGGCGAGGAGGGTGCCGAAGCGGTCTCTTGCGAGGCCGGCAATGCGAATGCCGTTGAATAAAACCAGACCAAATAGGCCAAGAACAGTAAGGCTTCCTAAAAATCCTTCTTCTTCGGCGATGACCGAGAAGATAAAGTCATTATGGGCGACGGAGCGCGGCAGATAACCGAGTTGGGCCTGCGTGCCGCCGGTCCATCCTTTGCCGGTGAGGCCGCCGGATCCGACGGAGATCAGCGACTGCGAGAGGTTGTAGGCCACGCCCACGCCCTTCGGGTCCACCTTTTCCGGCGCGGCGAACGCCAGGATGCGGTTGCGCTGGTAGTCGCGAAACGGCACCCACGAATGCGGCTCATACTTGCCGCGATCCGCGGTGTACGAGTAGCCATGTGACTCCATGAAGCGGACGTATCGCACGCTATCGACCGCCACGACGCTGACAATTACCACGAACGCACCCAACGCGCTTAGGAAGAAACGCGGTGACAGGTTGGACACATACAGCATCGCAAAGAGCATCGGGGGCAGGACGATCGCCGACTTGAGGTCCGGCTGTAACAGGATAAGTAGCATGGGCGCACCCACCGCAAGGGCCAATTTCCCCAGCGTGCCGAGAGACTGTGTCACCGTCCCAATCTGCGAACGCACCAGCAGGCTGGCGGTGATGAGCAGGACGGCGACCTTCGCCGTTTCTGAGGGTTGATAGGAGAACGGCCCCAGATCAATCCAGCGCTGCGCGCCCCATTTCTCCGCGGCCGCGCCGCCAACGCCGGGAATGAACACGAGCAGCAGTGGAATTAAGAAGAACCCGTAGATCCAATGGGCGATGTTGAGCCAAAACCGGTAATCGATCAGCGAGACGGCGAGGTAGAGCACCGAGCCCATTACGAGAAAGATGATTTGCTTGAACCAATCCTGCTTGAGCATCCCGCCGAGGCCACTCGCGCTGGCAAATCGGGGATCTGAAAGCTGCGCGGAGAAGATGAAGGCGATCCCAAACAAGCAGAGGATGCCCAGCGCGATCGGGTTCCACAGATCCCACCGCCCGCGCGTGGTCGTTTTGAACACGCTGATGTAGTCGGTGGGCGAAGGCAGATTCACGAATCCGGGGACCTTAAACAGGTGCGCCGGCGGAACGCAACGCCGCTGCCGGACCTT
>JBDSSD010000165.1:0-13239 GCA_039928945.1 Opitutus sp.
ACGGCGGCATCGTATCGCTTGGCGGCGAGAGCTTGTTGCCAATCGGAGACAGTCGGCACCTGATACGTTCGCGCCATGGTTTCGAGCAGGCGAGGGTCTGCGTCGCACGCGGTGACCTGAGCGCGACCCGTGCTCTGGAAACAGCGCAAATGGCGCTCGCCAATACTGCCACAACCGATGATTAGAATTGAAAGCATGAACGCAAAAGTAAGTCGGACCCGCAGACCGGGCCTCCCGGAAAACCGTAGAACCGAGAGTGGAAGGCGTCAGTTAGGACGCGATTTATTCCCAGTTGTGTTTTCTGTATACATCAGTATGTCCGAATTGCCATGAAAAGTGTCAATACCGATGTTGCATATAACTATATCCGGAAGCGGATCCTGAGTGGGGAGTATCCTCCTGGGCACGCACTGATGACGGAGTTGCTCGCTAATGAGATCAAGGTAAGCCGCACGCCGGTCCGCGACGCTCTTCGCAAACTTGAGACGGATGGCCTTGTCACGATCCAGGCGCACCTCGGCGCGAGCGTGAAAAAGATGCAGCTGAAGGAATTTCGCGAGATGTGTGATCTGCGCCTCGCGTTGGAGAGCCATGCTGCCGGCCTGGCTGCGATAAACCGGACGGAAGCGGATTTGAGCGAGATTCAATTTGCGCTCGAGGGCATGCGCCGGCTGACGAAGGAAATTGCCGCCGCCCCCGACGAGCAGCCGTTGATCAACGACCTGGTGCGGGAAGACGTTCGCTTTCACATCGCAGTGATGACGGCAGCGAAGAACGAACTCATGAAAAAGGAGATTCTCCGTCTCCACCTCTTGAACCGCGTGGTTTCAGGCTCTGCCGTTGGCGAAAAATTCGCGGTCAAGAAATCGGAATTGGATGCTCGGCGCCTGGTCGTGTTGGAGAAACATAATGACATTTTCACGGCCATCCAGCGCTCCGATCCGGCGGCGGCGAAGCGAGAGATGGAGTTCCACTTGCAGGAGCTCATTGATCACAACCTGCGTCTGATGAGTCGGTCGGAGAGTGGCGTGATCGCTCGCGAGTTGACGCCCGAGGAGCTCGCTTACAGCTCCTGATCTTTCGCGGAGTTTCAGTGTTTTCGGTGGCCACGAGCCTCCGGAAAAACGTTCGGCCGCAGAAACGTCCCCGGAAACGGGTTGACTTCAACTTAGCGGTTGTATGGGTGTGTATACACAATCCCGGCGAATTCTTTGCCCGGAGATTGTCACCTAATGACCATCGACAACAGCAGTACCGCGAACGTGCGGCGCAGGGTAGTAGCGTGTGTGGCGTTTTTCGCTGCCACTGTTTCCATTTTGGCCCAAACCACCGGTAGCAGCGGTGATGCTGCGAACAAGGACCAGGTGGTGAACCTTTCAAAGTTCGAGGTCATCACCACCCAGGACAAGGGCTACGTGACCAACAACGCGGCGACCGGTTTCAAGACCAACCAGGAACTCATCAAGATCCCCCAGTCCGTCACCGTGGTGACGCGCGACTTGATCGACGACATCGGCGCCACGCGGACCTCCGACGTGCTGCAATTTGCCGGTGCCTCCCAGTTCTATCGCGGCGAGTCGGTCCGCTTGCGTGGAGCGCGCACGCTGAATCCCTACATGGACGATGCGATCGATAACGTGCCGTACAGCGACAACGTGAACATCGACTCGTACGAAGTGATTCGTGGACCGGCGGGTGTCCTTTATGCCAACGCGTCCGTGGGTGGCGTCGTGCTCAAGGCGACCAAGAAGCCACTGCCGTACGCGATGCACAAGATTTCTGCCTCGGTGAATGATTGGGGTCAGTATCGCAGCGAATTCGACTTCACCGGCCCGGTGGCCGATGTCGCCGACGCCAGGATTTCCTACCGGCTCGTCGGCGCCTACCAGGACGGCAACGCGTATTGGAAAAACGTCGACGACAAGCGGACGGTCATTCACCCGACGGTCCAGGTTGATTTCAAGAACACCACCTTCCGCGCCGCCCTGGACTATATTGATCTCACCAACATTGCCGGAGCGCAGAACTTCGTGCTGCCAAACGGCGTGTTGTACACCGGAGCCGGTCGGGATGAAGGGTATTATCCACCGGGGGTGATGGAAAACCACAAGCAGGAGCGCGAGCGTTTCGCGGTGCTGCATCGCATCTCGCCCAATTGGGAGGCGAAGCTGAGCTTCACGCACATTCGCTACAAGCGGCAGGGTACAAACGTGCTGCCGAACGACCTCAATCTGCAGACTCAGACGTTTGGGCTTTTTGCCCGCCGCAATTTCCAGAAGTTCAACAACTGGGTGGTGAACCAGGACTTCCTCGGAAATTACCACATCGGCTCCATCGCCAACCAAAGCGCTTTCGGCTTCACGCTGACGGATGAGTACAATCGCGCCGCCTTCACCAACAGCGCGGCGTTCGGCGTCCAGCGGTTCAATATCGCGAATCCGCAAATGGACAATGTGATCGTCCCGTCGTATGACTCGTATATACCGGCGAGCGGCACGGGCAGTTGGACGAACAACCGCCGTTCGACCTACTATTTCCAGCAGCAGGCAACGTTGTTTGCCGATCGTTTGATTCTCGTCGGCGGTATGACGAGCGCCTCCCTGCAAATCAACGACGTTCCCGCGATTGCGACCCGCAGTGCAGCCGGCGGAACGCGCGTCGTGAACTACGACGAGTGGCTCCACCGCTACGGCGTGGTCTTCAACGTCACCAAGGACGTGGCGCTCTACGCGCTCAACTCGACGACGTTCTCGCCCCAAGGCAACAGCAACACCCGCGATATCAATGGCGTGCTGCTCCCGGCGCAGGACGGCAAGGGAACGGAGTTCGGTGCCAAGACAGCTCTGATGGGCGGCAAGCTTTCGCTCACGTTGTCGTACTTCGACATGGACCTGACGAACGTCGCCGTACTTTCCGGCAGTCTCAGTCCGGTTACCGGCATCGCTTATTTTACGCCGACGGGCTTGCAGACCCAGAAGGGCTGGGACGGTGCGCTGGCGTTCTCCCCGATCCCCGAATGGCAGATTCTGGTCACCGGGTACACCGGTACGGTCAAAGACCAAATCGGAAACACGGTGAACAACACCTACAAGAACCTCTATAGCTTTTTCACCCGTTACGATTTTCGTGCCGGATCAATGAAGGGCTTTGCGATTGGTGGCGGTGCCGCCAAGACGGGAGGGAATATCTTCACGTCGATTGCAAACTATGTTGCCGCTGACGGCACCCGCCCGACATCGATCACGCTCGAAGCCGTGTGGAACGCCAGCATGTTTGTCTCGTATCGCTTCAACAAGAATTGGGATTTTCGCCTGAACGTCGTGAACGTGTTCGACAAGGCCTTTGCCCTCGGCGCCCAGACCCCGCTGTTTGTTGATCCAAGTCCACCGCGGACCTTCCAGGTCACCGGCACCTACAAGTTCTAGTTGCCAGACAACGCGGCCCCATCTCTGTACCATCAGGATGGGGCCGTTTTTCTGGTCAGATCACTCCTCGATCGGGCGTCCGCGAGGCACGCCCCTACAGCTCGTGAACGGATGAAAGCATCGCCCGCCCAATCATGATGGCCGTATGACAATCACGGATATCCGCATGATGCGGCTCTGGGGGCCGCGCAATCACGGCGTGGGCGGCGGAACGGCGCGCATTGCAAAGGTGGTGGTGCGCGTCGACACCGATGCCGGTGTTTATGGCTTGGGCGAAGTCGATGACTTCATGGGCGTGCGTCAGGGCATCGCGTATATGCGCGAGTATTTCCGCGGCCGGGATCCGTTTTGCGCGAACGCCATCGTCTCCGAGATGCTCTACGGAACCCAGGCGCCGAACCCTCCAGGTGTGCCGCGTGGCGTCATGGGCAATAACATCATCCCGGTGAGCATGTGCTCGCCAACCGCCACGCCGTGGGGGCCCGTGGCCTGGGCCGCGAGCGGAGTGGAAATCGCGCTGTGCGATCTGATCGGCAAGGCGCTGCAGACCCCCGCCTACAATTTGCTCGGCGGAAAATTCCGCCCGAACGCGCGCGTTTACCTGGATCGTAGTTCGCCGGACCAAATCACCGATCTGTCCGCCTGGCAGGAGATGGCGGCCGAGACGGTCAAGGCGGGTTTTTCGCAGATGAAGTTCGACATCGATTTCATGGCGACCGATGCCGTGACGGATGTTTGGAACCGCGCCCTCACGCTCAAGCAGATCAACCGGATCGTGGAGCGGCTGAACGTGGTGCGTCGCGAGGTGGGGCCCGACTTCGAGCTTTGCGTCGATTGCCACATGCAGTACAACGTGCCGGATGCGATCCGGGTGGCGACGGCTCTCGCGGAGCTCAACCTCGTCTGGCTGGAGGATCCCACGCCCATCACCAACCCTGATTCGTGCGCGGCGGTGCGAGAGAAAAGCCCGGTGGCGATTTGTGTGGGCGAAATGTTCATCGCCGAGCAGGCGCGACTCTTCATTGACCGGCGTGCGTGTGACATTCTTCACCCGGACGTTTTATTTTGCGGTGGAATGCATGAGCTCCGTCGCATCGCGGACTATGCCGAACTGAATCACTTGCCGGTGGCGTTCCATGGTAACGGAGGCGCGATCGCGACCATCGCCGCGGCGCACGTCGGCGTCGCAACCCGCAATTTTTTGGGCTTGGAATACCACTTTATCGAGACGCCCTGGATCGGCAGTTTCGTGCGACGAGACGTTCCGCTGTTCCGCGATGGACACGTGGTGGTCACGGACGCGCCGGGGCTGGGCATCGAACTCGATCGCGACGTTTGCCTCCAGCACCTCGCTCCGGGCGAAGCGCTCTTCGACTGAGCACGATCAACTGCGAATCATGACCCCTTCTCCGCTGACCATTGCAGTGCACCGAAATTTCGCTGCCGAGCTGGCGAAGCACCTGACGATTCCGTATTCGATGCAGGAATTCAGCACCGAGAGTGATGACGTGATGGCGGACCTGATCGCTGGCACCGACGCGCTGATTTCTGGCGCTTACAAAGCCGCATGGCGCCCACGCGAGCCCGCGCGATTGCGTTTGATTCACTCCACCGGCGCGGGCGTTGACGGGATCGACCTCACCAGCGTTCCGGCGGGCTGCACCGTGTGCAACGTCTATGGTCACGAGCGAGGCGTCGCCGAGCAGGCGTTTCTCTTGATGCTGGCGTTGCACAAAGGGTTGTTCGCGCTCGACGCTTCGTTGCGCCGTGGGAACTGGACGCCCGAGCGTCCCTACCTTCCAGAAATGAATGGGCGCAAGCTGCTGATCCTGGGGCTCGGTCACATCGGGCGAGAACTCGTCCGGTGGGGAAAGTTTCTGGACATGGACGTATCCGTACTGACGCGTACCCCTCGCGCCAAACGGACGGAGAGTTTGGAGCTGAGCGCATTCGGCGGACTCAACGAGCTCGATGCACACATCGGTCGGGCGGACTTCGTGGTGGTGGCGATTCCGGCGACCGCCGAGACGATCGATCTGATCGGTGCGCCCCAGTTGGCGTTAATGAAACCGACCGCCTTTCTCATCAACGTCGGGCGTGGTCCGGTGATCAACGAAGCCGCGCTTTTCGAGGCGTTGCGTGACCGCCGCATCGGTGGCGCCGGCCTCGATGTCTGGTACCAATATCCAGCACCAGGTCAGGAGCGACTGCCGTCGCGTTTCCCGTTTAACGAGCTGAACAACGTCATCATGACGCCGCACAAACCGACTGCTGAAACCATGGCCTACCGGTGGCGGGAGATCGCCGCGAACCTTGGCCGCCTTGTGCGCGGCGAAGAACTCAAGTGCGTGGTCCGACCCGTAGCGACGAGTCGGTCTGACCATGCTGCCTAGCCGATGAAGATCACGCGGATCACGACTCATTTGTTGACGACGCGGTGGGTCGACGACCCTTCATTTCCGCAGGCGCCCCATTCAACGGCGATCATCCGCATCGAGACGGACGCCGGCGTTGATGGACTCGGTGAATCAACCTGGGGTTATTTCGCTCCGGACGCGGTGCCGGCGATGGTCACGTATTTCGAACCGGTCTTGCTGGGGCAGGATCCGATGGAGACGTCCCGGCTGACGCGCGCGTTGATGGATGACGCCATGTGGTGGGCCCGCTCAGGCGCGGGACGCAGTGTGATCAGCGGACTCGAACTCGCCTTGTGGGATTTGAAGGGGAAGGTCCTGGGGCTGCCCGTGTATCAACTTCTTGGAGGCAAGGTGCGCGACCGCATCCCGGTGTACGCTTCCGGCGGTCCCGCGCTCTGGCCGATCGATGAGACCGTCCGAAAAATCGCGTGCTATGCCGAGCGCGGGTATCGCGCGGCCAAACTTTCCACGGGATTTTTCCGCTTGCCGCCGCCCGTCGAAAGCGGGCATCAGAGCCGGCTCGAAACCGTGCCGTTTCCGTTCGCCAGGAAACTCGACGTGCTCGCGGAAGCGTTTGAGCGACTGCGCCGGGAGTTTGGCGCCGACATGGACCTCGCGATCGACGGACATCAAGGCGGCGTGCCGAATCCAATTCCCGTCAGTGAAGCCGTGGCCATTGCGGAAAGACTCGCGCCGTTTCGTCTGCGTTTCTACGAGGAGCCACTCGCGTACACGAATCTCGACGGCTACGCGGAATTGAGAGCGCGTTCGCGCATCCCGATCGCGGGCGGCGAGAGCCTGTGCGGGCTGGACCAATTTCATCCGTTGATCGCGCGGCAGGCGGTTCATTTGATTCAGCCGGATCTTGGCTTTGTCGGTGGCCTTGGCGAAACGGTCCGGATCGTGCACCACGCCGAAGCCTTCAATCTTGGCACCGCCATTCATACCGGTGCGTCCATGGGCCCGTCGTTGGCCGCGTCGTGGCACCTCGCGGCCGCGAGCAAGTCCGTCGAGTGGCTGGAGCATGTGCTGGCAGCGACGACCATCCAGAACGACCTGATGCTTGATTCGTTCGCGGTGACGGATGGAACTGTGGGACTGCCAACGTCGCCCGGACTCGGCGTTCACCTGACGCCCGAATTGATCAACAAGTTTGCTTTCACGGCCCGGTCCGGCGAACGCACTTGAACGCATGAAACTTCTGCTCAACGCCGGCTTCACGTTCACTCCCGAGCAACGGCAGGCTCTGCTCGCATGTGTGCCTGAACTCCAGGTGACGGAGCAACTCGCGAGCTCGCCCGACGATCTGGACGGGGAGGGTGTAACGGTCCTCGTGACCGAGCAGGTGCCGCGGGATCTCACGCGGTGGAAGAATCTCGGGTGGGTGCAACTCCTCTCGGCCGGTGCGAATCAACTGCTCGGGCATCCCATCCAGTCGACCGCCATACCTGTCACCACCGCGAGCGGAACGCACGGCGTGCCCATCGCGCAGTATGTGACCTGCGTTACTCTGATGCTGGCGCACCGGATGCCGCAGGTGCTTGAATTCAAGCCTTCGCGACGCTGGCCGAACCGCACCGCGCTGGCCGGAACGACCCTGCGAGGGCGCACGGCCGGGATTATTGGATACGGCAGCATCGGTCGGGAGTGCGCCCGCCAGCTCTCCGCACTGGGGCTCCGGATACTCTGCTTGAAGCGCGATCCGTCCGCTCGTCGGGATCATGGTTTCACAGCCTGGCCGGACACCGGAGATCCCGAAGGTGAGCTCCCGGAAGCTTGGTATGGTCCCGACCAGCTCCAGGAATTTCTCCCCCGGTGTGATCTGATCGTCGTGACCGTACCAAGTACTCCGGCGACGGAAGGGATGATCGGAGAAAAGGAGCTGGCGTGGTGCAAGCCCGAGGCACACCTCGTCATCATTTCGCGTGGAGGCATCGTCATCGAATCTGCGCTCGCTCAGGCGCTGAGAGCGGGGCGTCTCGCCGGAGCGGCCGTTGATTGTTTCGTTCGCGAGCCCGTTGCGCCGGACCACGAATTTTTCGACGTGCCCAATCTCATTCTTACGCCGCACATGTCCGGCGTATATACCGGATTCTGGGCGTTGATGAACGGACTGCTCTGCGAAAACCTCCAACGGTTCGCCCGTGGCCGGCCGCTGTTGAACGTCGTCAACCGGCAGCATGGCTACTGAAATCGCAGCTTACCCTATTTCATGATCCTCGATACCCTGAACCAATGGCCGCAATACGCCTCGCTTTCTCCACGCTTCGCCAAGGCGTTCGCGTTTTTACGTGAGGTGCGCGACGACATCGTTCCCGGACGGCACGAGATCGACGGCGACGACGTGTACGCCTCGGTCCAGAAGCACATGACGAAACCGCTCTCCGAGCGGCAATTTGAGGCGCACCGAAAATACATCGACGTGCAGTTTATCCAGCGCGGGCGAGAACTCATTTATTGGGCGCCGCTGCCCTGGCTCACCACGGTGACGATGCCGTTCAAGGAGGAGCACGATGCCGCACTCTTTGCGGTCGTACCGGACGCGGTGCCGATCCAGGTGCGGGCGGGCCAGTTCGCGATTTTATTTCCGGAGGACGGCCATGTCCCATCTTGCGCCTGGGGTGAACCTGCCGAGGTGTTGAAAGTCGTCGTTAAGGTGAAGATCGAGACGCTCGCCCGATAAAATCAAATTTCCCGCGATGCGCCGCTGCCTGCTCATTTTTCTCGTTCACACGATCGCGATCGGCGTGATCACCGCGGCTGAGCCGATCGACCTGGTCCGACTGGGGATGGGTCAGCCGCTCGATCCCGCGCTCACCCCGGCGTTGGTGGACGTCGCTGATGTCGCCGGTCTGCCGCGCGTGCTGCTGATCGGTGATTCCATTTCGATCGGGTACACCCTGCGCGTGCGCGAGCTGTTGAAGGGGCAGGCAAATGTGCATCGTCCGCCGGAAAACGCCGGCCCCACAGTCTATGGTCTCAACCGCATTGACGCGTGGCTGGGCGACGGGAAATGGGCGGTGATTCATTTCAATTTCGGGCTGCATGACCTCAAGTACCTCGATGAAAAAGGCACCTACGTTTCGCCCGACGAGGGCCGTCAGTTGGCCAGCGTAGCTGACTACGAGAAAAATTTGGAGGCCCTTGTGACCCGACTGCAGCGAACCGGCGCGCGTCTCATTTTCGCCACCACGACACCCGTTCCTGCCGGGACCATCGGCCGCGTCGAGCACGGCGAGCTGCCGTACAACGAAGCGGCGCTGCGCGTCATGCGCGCTCACGGCATCGCGATCGATGATCTGCATGCCTACGTGAAAGTGCATCAGGCGGAAATCCAGCAGCCGCACAACGTGCACTTCACTCCTGCGGGCTACGAAGTGCTCGCGCGGGAAGTGGCGACCAGCATCTCTTTGGTTCTGAAATCTGCACCTTCTCCATGACGTCCCGCTCGCTCGCTCCCTCCACGGCTGCTGCCATTCTCGCCACGGCCGTTGTGCCGTGGGATCAAAAGTTCGAGTTCGACGAACCAGTGTTCCGCCGTCAGGTGGCGACCATCGCGCAGGACTTGACCCGTCATATCTACATCTTCGGTACCGCAGGAGAAGGCTATGCCGTTTCCGAAAAGCAGTACGATCAGGTGACGAAAGCATTTTGGGAAAGCGCGCAGGAAAACGACGTCTCGCCAATGGTGGGGGTGATCTCGCTCTCACTCCCCACGATCGTTGACCGCATCCAGCGGGCCTATGCGCTCGGCTTTCGGACCTTTCAGCTGTCGCTCCCGTCGTGGGGAATGTTGAACGATCAGGAGGTCGATGCGTTTTTCGCCGAGACCTGCGGACGTTTCCCGGATTGTCATTTTCACCATTACAATCTGATGCGCACGAAACGGTTGCTGACCTCGGTCGAGTACCGACGTCTGGCTGAGGCGCATCCGAACTTCGTCGGCGTGAAGGCGAGCACGTCTGATCCGGCGGTCCTCGCGGACCTGCTGACGGTCTCACCGCGGCTGCGGTTTTTCTTCACGGAGATGGGCTACGCGATTGCCCGTCGCACCCAGGAAACCGGTCTTTTGATCTCACTCGCTTCGGTGAATCCGAAACGCGCGAAGCAGTTCGTGGCGTTGGACGACGCGCAACGCACGGCCGATGTCGCGGACTTCCACGCGATGGCGGCGGCGCTGAAAGAAATCAGCACAAACCGATTTCATATCGATGGCGCGTACGACAAGATGCTTTTCCGCATGTCTGATCCCACGTTTCCTCTGCGGCTGTTGCCCCCGTACCGTTATGCCTCGGAGGAAGACTTCGCCCGCTTCAAAGCCGCTCTGCCGGCCGGCTGGCGGCAAGGTTGAGTTTGAGAGCAGCTCGAGGTCGGTGCTGATCCGAGCACCGGCCTCAGCTCTTTTCCGGTGCGGAAGCGGCTTTGGGCGCCTCGGGCTTTTCAACCAGATTGATGGCATTGGCCACCGCGCGAAACGGACGCAGCGCCCAACTGCCGTAAGGCAAAGGCGACCCGGCGCCGGCCTTCTCGGGCAGCTTTCGGAGCAGCACCGTGAGCACAATGCAGACGAGCAGCAGAGAAACGAAGAATATCTCGAACACCACGACGTTCACCGCCGGAAGTTCGCCGGGAACTTTGAGGAACAACCCCCACAGAACGGGCGTGCACCCTCCGATGAACGTGATGACGGCTCCGTGAATCGATACCGGCAAAGCGCGGTTTTGCTCGGGAATGATTTTCGCCAGGTAGCTGAGATTTGCTGATGTCCAGCAGCCGGAGGCGATGCCTTGAATGAAATAGAGCACGGGCAGCAATATGACCCAGCGGCCGTTCGTGGAGAGGAAGGCAATCCAACCCAGCGCAATCACGCCGTGGAAGAAGTAGGAGAGCCGGAAAAACGGCTTTGCTCCCCGGCGGTCCATTTGCGAACGCATGACCCAATTTGCGGTGATCAATCCGAAGTAGGTGAGCATCGTCAGCAGGATGACGTCGGCCGACGTCAGTCCGGCGGACGTTTTCAGGTAGTAGGCCACGAACGGCGAGATCGGAGTGATCGCGGCGAAGAGCGGCACGGACATCCAAAGATACGTTCGGAACACACTGGGCTCCGTCATCAATCGCGGCGTTTCTGAAACGATTTTTTCCAGACTGATGAGCTTCGGCTTTTCGACATCCGGCAGAACTTTCAGCTGGCGGTAGGCGACCCATGCGCCTGCGACTGCGATGGAATACAAGATGATGAACGCGGAGTAGAGCGGCAGAACGGTGAAGAGGAGCGCGTACAGCAGCAATGATCCGACGATGGCGACCCCCGACGTCATCTGATCCGTCGCCCAGTAGCGGCCGCGAATGGATTCGGGGATCAGCTGGTAAAACCAGGTCGTCACGGTCGACGTGCCGACTGCTCGCACGAGACTATAGATGAATGTGGCGGTCACCATCGCGTAGATCATCCACGGCACCGGGTTCGTCGGTGCGAGCACGGCGAGCAGGATCGGCACGAGCAGACACCAGCCTCGCAGACTCCAGCCGGCCATCGTGAGACGCTTGTACCCCAACCGGGGCAGGAACGCCGTCGCCAGTACCTGCACGGGCGTCAGCAGGAAGGTCCAGGAGAACACGAGGCCCACTTCGAAGGAGTTCGCTCCGAGTTGTTGCATGAACAACACGGTCGGGGTGCCGATCGCCACCTGCCAGTTCAGGGCATGGAAGAACGCGAAGTACAAGCCGTGTCGATACGGATAGAGCTCAGGGTCGCGTTTCTTGGTTGGGAAGAGCATGGGGCGGGTGCGATCGCGACGCGGTCAGCGCTTCGACTGCAATTCTCTCCACCGGACCTTGAGGGCCTCCAGGCGACCCAAACGCGGCACGAGTCCCGGCGCCTTCGGATCAGACTGTGCGAGATCAAAAAACTCGTAGACGTCGAACCCGGCGAAGCGCTCGTCCCGCGTAATCAGGGTGAGATCGTCGAGGTATTCCTCGAGTCCCGCCGCTCTGCCGATGTAGCGATTCAACGTGACCGGCAGGTGCTTTTCGCCGCTGCGCCTCAGCATCTCCTCCGCGATCGGATCCGCTAGAGCGCGTTTCAACTGACTCCGTTGGGTGCCTTTTGCGCCGAGAGGATCTTCCGCTGCTTCAAACCAACTCGTGCGCAGATAAACCTCATCGACCAGGTTCTCATCGAGCCAGCTAAGCCATTGGAAATCGATGTTCGCCGGAATGCCATTCTGTTGGCCAAAAACCGGGTCAGGTCGGAACGCCTCGGCATGCAAGTGGACCTGAAGTTTCTTCCCGCGCGCATGGACCAACGCGGCTGCCTCTCGCAGGAACCCGGTGTAGAAGTCTCCCCGCACCGCGGCGAGTTTCCTTGGGTCGATCGCACCCTCGCCGAACCGTTGCCGGTACGCTGCGATTACCGGCAGGTTCCAGCCGTAGGCTTCCGGTTCATCCGATAAACAACCGTGCGCCGAGATGCGCAAATTCACTCCGTCCACGCCCGCCTCCAGCATGGCCGTCACCCAGCCGAGCCAGAGGGCACGGACTTCTGGATACGCCTCGCAGGGTGCGGCCGGCAGAAACGCGTTCTTGCCGAGCGCGAACCCCACAAATCCGCCCGTGGGTCCATTCCCAAACAGGGTTTCCTGTTCAAACTCGTCCTTGCCGGAAAACGGTTTCCACGGATCGCTCTTCAGTCCTTTCCACGGTTCGTCCAACGCGATCGGCAGGTGGCCATAACCCATGTCGAACTCCAATCCGTACGTCCGAAAATCCCGCGGTCGAACCCACAACGCCGCGTGCGTTGCGACCACGCGGTCGAGCGCCGCGCCGTCGGCTCCGTAAACCTCCACCATGCCCAACGGCGTGTTGGAGAAATCGCCCGTGCCGTCGCTGAATGTCGTCGTCAGCACCACGAACGGCTCGTGGATGTCGAGGTTGGTCAGGCGCACGACGCGGATGGGATCGCCGACGCGAGTCAGGATGTTGCCGTGATAGTCACGCACTTCGCGATGCGCCGGTTCGACCGTGACCGAGCCCTGCGGCACCAGCGGCAGGGCTCGATACTTGAAATTATTTGAACTGACCCAAATGCGGAGGTGCTCGGGCCGCAGGCGCGTCGCTCCATTGTTCGCCTTCGCCAGTCGAATTTCACGAATGGGTCCGCGAGCCTCAGCCCTATCAATCGTGGGGCGACGTTGGAGGCGCATCTCGGGATGGGCTTCGAGGAACGGAATGACCTGCTGAATCGTTCCGCCGATCTTCGTGAGCTTCGACTTCGATCCTGCTTCCGTGGAGCCCGTGGGATAACTGCCGGAAAGACCTCCGTTGTACGGCTTCAGCACTCCGTAGATTTCAAGGCCGCGGGCGTGTGCGACCTGGACGGCCGCCTTCAGCGGTTC
>JBDSSD010000166.1:0-11094 GCA_039928945.1 Opitutus sp.
ACTGAGCTATCTGGGCAGACCAAGGGAGTGATCAAAAAACGAAAAGAGGGAAGAAAGTGCATTCCGCAAAAATTCAGGTCAACAGCAATCTTCCGCTTTTTTCCTAAAGCTACGGCCCGATGCTCACGCGATACATCCCAGGCCCAAGTCTCTCGCCAATGTGCAGCACCCTGATGAGATAATCCTCGAAGAAACTGTCCACTCCCGGAACTCGCGAACTTTCGGTTAGAACCGGCGGCCGAACGATTCCTGTCGTGTCGATCGCAACCATGAACTCAAGCGGCTGCCAGTTGCCTTCACCGGTCGGAGGCCGGTCCTCCGTAAGCGCTTGAGTCAGCTTCAATTCGCCATCACCAGCGCCTGCCACTTCAACAAAACCTCCACGCAAGGGAAGAGGGGACAGTACTGAGTCTTTTTGGCCAAACCCGACAAACGGCCGATCTGGTTTGTCGAGCGCAAATACCTCGGCCGTCTTGGTCGGCAACTCCACGGGCGGTGGGAGTTCAATTTTCAGCTCCGCTTCAGGAAACGTCAGCTTCGCGGGATAGCTTTGGAACGAGCCTCCGGGTTCGCGTGGAGCGTTCATTGCCAGCGCATCATCGGCCGCATTCCATTGGGTGGGCAAAAACAGCGGCGTAGGATCATGCAATGCCGCCTCCTCTTTCAGCAGCGCATCTTCGCTAGAAGCAAGTTCGAGCTGAGTCGCCACGGGGCGCGGACGTGAAGTCGTTCCTGTGGCCGGAACCATCGGTGCGCGAAACAACGCCAGCAATGCAATGGCGGTAAACACAGCGCAAAGGCCGGCCACGACCCAGATGCGGAACGTGGGAACGACGACATTCACCGGGATATGATCTGCGATTTCTCGGCTGGCGGTTCCTCCGCACCCCAGACCACCCGCGTAAACCCGGCTTCTCGCGCGGCGCTGAAAATTTCGGTCAGTTGAGAGAGGGGCACGCCGGCACTCGCCCTCACCAGCAAGGAGGGTTGCCTTGATTTCTTAGCCTCCACGCGAAGCCAGTCGCGAAGCTGACTCATGTTCAACAGTCCATCCGCGAAAATCTGACCCGAAGGCAATACGCTGATGAAATTGTCGGTTGGGATGGCTCCTTCGACCGCCCCGCGGAGCTTCGGCATCTTGAAGTCTACCCCCAGTCCCGGCGTGAGGATGAATCGAGATCCTGAGAGAACAAACACCAACGCAATCAACCCCGCATTCACATAGAACAAAAAATCAAAGCTCCGCGGCTCGGGCCGCAGCTTGCTGGCGAGGTCAAGAGGCCGGGTAATCACAGCTTGGCTTCCACAACGGTTTCCGCGGGTCGAGCGGTTCGATACTCCGTCAGCAGGAATTTCATGATTTCATTCCCCGACCACTCGACGTCACGAACAATGGCGCGCACCCGGCCGACTAGAAAATGGTAAGCGAGATGCGCTGGAATCGCGATCATCAGGCTTCCTGCCGTACTCAACAGTGCCTGCCACATCCCCGTGGAAAGCGCCCGAGCGGTCGCGTACTCTGTGTCAAAAGCCTGGAACGTCGTGATCATCCCCATGATCGTCCCCAACAGACCGACGAGAGGCGCGACTTGGGCAATCGCTGCGATCGCGCCCAACCGACGTTCCAGCGCGGGCAATTCCACCACCGCGGCTTCCTGGACGTAAAAACGCATTTTATCCGCATCGTCGTCCGCATGGAGTAATGCCGCTTTCACGACCGCCGCGACCGGTCCCGGAGTTTCCTCGCAAACAGTCAGTGCCTCCACAATCCGCCGTTTCGCCAGGATGTTCTTGATGCCGCCGATGAACGCGGTGGAGCGGATCTGACCGCGATGTAGAAACAGCGTTCGCTCGATGAACACCATCACCCCGACGACTCCAATAATCAGCAGGGCCCACATCATCGGGCCGCCCTTGGTGAACAAACTCAGGTTATAGGCGGACATGACTCGATCACTCACTCACAGTTGGCGAAAGGAATAAACCGGAATTTCCATCGTCCCGCATAGGCCGCGACCGTCCTGATCCCTTTGCTGGCAGATTTGTTGTAGCGAAAGCGTGGAGTCATAGTCCGGGTTTGATCTCCCCGAGGTTGAACCGCGCGAGCCGCGCTTTGGCCAGAGTCTCACCATAGCCGAGTTTCATTTTCACGATGAGGAGCCAAGCCTCTTTGGCCTGTTCGAGCTTTTCCTGCTGCTCGTAAAGGGAACCCAGTTCAAGCAGGGTCCGCGTCATCCAGAAACGCCCTTTGTCGCCCAATCCGCGAGCCGCTTCGGGCTTCAGCAGGAATTCGGCAACGACGTTGCGCCACCAGATTTCTTCCGCGGCCGCGGTTTCTCCCCGCTTCGTATGCAGCAGTCCGATATTGAACCCGGCTTCGACCCGCGCGTCCAGCGGCGCATCGATGCGGTCTCGCACGTGCTCGAACAGCAGCAACGCACTTTCCGCGTGGGAGGGCTCGTTGATCGACTGCGCATTATGTGTTTCCGCCAACGCCAGCTGGGCGAGCGCGATGTCCCGGCGCTGCGGGAACGTGTTCACCAGTTCCTCATAGGCCCGCTGCGCAGCCGAAAAATCGTTCAGCTTGCGGAATATATCGCCCTGTTTAAGCCGCGCGGCGAACACGAGCTCACTTTGTGGATACTTTTCAACCAGGTCCTCGATCAATCGGTTGGCCTCGCGATAATTGGCTTCCTGTCCCCGGCGTTCGCCTTGGAGCGCCGCCTTGAACAAGGCGAGCGGCGCATACGTTTTATTTTCCGGAAAGTCGTCGGCCAACTTTGTGAGGAGATGCTGTGCCTCCACCGTTTTGTCCTGCTTCGAGTAATACTCGGCTTCGTCGAAGTAGGAATAAACCGCGGCGTCCGAGCGGGGAAAATCGACGCGAAGTTTTTTTAACACGTCGAGCGCCACCGCGTCGCGGCCCAACGTGAAATTCGCCGAGGCGCGCAGGAGTTCGCCCCAGCCCGCAATCTCCTTTCGCACTTCCGGCGCGACGCCCTGCAATGATCCAGCCAGTGCATCGATCAGTTTGAGCGTCAGCTCCGGCTGCCCCGCCGATGCAGATAACCTCACCTGCAGCCACGCCATCCGAGCCCGGAGCTCGACCGGCAAACCACGAGTGGTGCTGGCCGCGCCAGTAAGCAGACGCGTCACCCGGGTGTAAGCCTCACTTGTTTTGGATTGGACCTGCAACGCCCTCGCCAGATTCCACTCTGCCTCCCAGCGATTCACCACATCAAAGCCGGGATCCTGCACCAGCCCATCGAGGACTTTTGCGGCGGCTTCGGTATCACCGGTTTCAATCTCTGCGAGCACCCGCTGAAACATCAGTGCTCCACGGGAGGCGCTGGAAGGCGGTTCGCGCAACGCGGCGACGTACGCATCGGCGGCGTTGCGGAAATCGCGGGCGCGAAACCACGCCTCGGCAATCAACACCTCCAGCTCGGCGCGCTGGGCTCCCGGCGGCAGTTCCGCGCGGGCCTTGACGGCAAAATCCGCGGCCGTTCGGTACCGGAACTGCTCCCATGCTGCGGCCGTGGATACGCTATACGCATGAACCTTGAGCGGCGATCCCGGAAATTTTTGGAGCAACGTTCGCGCATCCTCCTCCGCCTGCGCGTATCCATCAGAGGTCTTGTCCGCGCGCGCCACCGCGAGCGATACCTGGGCGCGGAAAAGCAGGAGGTCTTCGAGAATCGGATGCAGAATCGGCGCCGAGATGAGCCCCCCCAGCAAACGACGGAACTCCGCCAACGCCGGACCTTTGTTCGACGACTCGGCCAGCAGCTGCAGGGCAATCCGTTGCTTCTCGCGATCCGTGCCGCGCTCCAGCAACCGCTCAAGCGCATCGCGTCCAGCGCCGTCGCGCGCCCCGGCGATCAAACCCAGCATCAGCCGGGTTTCATCCAACTCGCTCCGCTCTTCTGCCGGCAACGCCACCAACTGCCGCTGCAGCAGGGCGATCGCTTCATTTTTTCGGTTCACGCCGTCGAGCATCACAGCATATGTGCGCGCAAAACCATACCCGACCTTTCGGCCCTGATACTGCTCGAAGTTCCGCCGCGCTAGGTCCAGTCGTGCGTCATTTACCGGCGCACCGGAGCGAAGCAGCGCTTGATCGCGCTTCAACAGGAAGCGTGCCCGCGCCTGGCTCGAAACGGCCGCATCGGCTGCCTGCGTGAAGAGGTTGCTCGCTTTTTCGTGATCGCCATCCGCTTCCACGACCAGCGCCTGGAGATACCTCAGCCAGGCCATTTCCACTTTGGACAACTCTTCCTCGTGCATGGGTCCGAGCGCGGTTCGCGCCGCGGCAAACTGATTTTGTTGCGCGGCCGAAAGGCCCACACGCAGCAGCCACGGAGAAATCCTTGGGCCTTGGAAGTCCTCGAGCACTTCACGTGCCTCGACCGCCTGTCCTTCATCCAACAATGCCGTGGCCAAGCCGATAACCAACGGGTCGCGATCAACGCGGGGTATCGCCAACAAGCGCCGATAAATTGAGATCGCGGCCGAGGGAAATCCCATTTCCTGCGCTCGTTCTGCAGCGAGAACGTCCAACGCCTGCGCGCCGGCCGACGGTGCCGCTCGGTTGGCCGGGACGAACGGCGCCGGCGCATTCAGCGGCTGCTGTGACCGCACGAACGTCGTCGTTGCGACGATCAAGCCAGTAACGAAAAAGATGCGGAGTCGCATGGCGTGAATCAAAATTGCGCCACCGCTGGAAACAATCAATCGCGTTGTAAAAAGTTCCGTCTGGCGCTGGCGACTGCTTGGGCTCAAACGTCTGGCCGTCTCGTCATTTGCATAAACCACTACCTTCTTCATGAGCGCTCTCATTGTTCTCGGCATTCTTGTCGCCTTGATCCTGATTCTCGGTCTCTGGGTCGCAGGCATCTATAATACCCTGGTCGCGCTGCGTAACCGTTTCAAAAACGCCTTCGCCCAAATTGATGTGCAGCTCAAACGCCGCTACGATCTGATTCCGAATCTGGTCGAAACCGCGAAAGGGTATCTGAAACATGAACGCGAAACGCTCGAAGCGGTCATCAAGGCGCGTAATATCGCCCTCGCCGCGTCTCAAAGTGCCGCCGCGAACCCCGCCGACGCCAACGCCATGAAAGGACTGGTGTCCGCCGAAACCGGACTGACGGGCGCGCTCTCCCGGCTGATGGTGGTTTCGGAACAATATCCCGATCTCAAGGCGAACCAGAACATGATGCAGCTCACCGAAGAGCTGACGTCCACCGAAAACAAGATCTCGTTCGCACGTCAGGCCTACAACGACAGCGTGATGAGCTACAACACGACGCGCGAGACGTTCCCGAATGTGATTTTCTCCGGCATGTTTGGTTTCCTGCCGGCCGAGTTGTTCAAGATTGAAGATCCCACTGAACGCAACGCGCCGAAAGTTCAGTTCACCTGAAAACATCAGCATCAGGCCTGGTCTCGCCGACGTGCCGCACACGAGCGAAGCACGTCGAAATCGAGTGAGTTGATCGCTTCGGAACATGGACTTCTTTGAAGCGCAGGCTCGGGCGAAACAACGGACATCCCGGCTCGTCGTACTTTTTGGATTGGCGGTCGCCGGAACGATCGGCGCCGCCTATATCGCGAGCGTTTTCGGTTTCCATTACCTCGGGCAGAGGGGGCGCTCGTCTCGATCGAGCCAGTACGAGTCGGCGGGGGCCTACGCCAGCGTTTCGCTCTGGCAGCCTAAATTGTTTCTCGGCATCAGCGCCGCCACGCTGGCGGTCGTGGGCGGCGCTTCACTGTTCAAATGGAGCCAATTCTCGTCCGGTGGATCAGCCGTTGCCGATAGCGTCGGCGGCCGGCGTATTCAACCTCACACGACAGATCTCAATGAGCGGCGCCTCCTCAATGTCGTGGAGGAGATGGCCATCGCATCGGGCACGCCGGTGCCCTCCGTCTACGTACTTGAAGATGAACCCGCCATCAACGCCTTTGCGGCCGGCCTGACATCTCATGACGCCGTGGTGGCCGTCACGCGCGGTACCCTGGAAAAACTCACGCGCGACGAACTCCAGGGCGTCGTCGGCCATGAATTCAGCCACATCCTCAACGGGGACATGCGGCTGAACCTTCGACTGACGTCACTGCTGTTTGGCATCCTCGTGCTCGGTCTCGCCGGACGGGGAATTCTGTGGAGCTTGCGCGGAGCGCGGTTCAGCTCACGTCGCGACAAGAATTCGGGCAACGTCATGTTTATAATTTTTGGGGTAGGCATCACGTTGCTCATCATTGGTTATGTCGGATATTTTTTCGGCCGTTTGATCCAGGCCGCCGTTTCCCGGCAGCGGGAGTTTCTTGCCGATGCATCGGCCGTTCAATTTACTCGCAACCCACTGGGGCTTTCTGGCGCGTTGAAGAAGATCGGCGGTTACGCTCTCGGCTCAACGCTGCAAACGAGCAAGGCGGCAGCAATTGGGCACTTCTTCTTTGCGCAGAGTTTTCGTTCGGGGATTACCGGATTGTGGGCCACGCACCCTCCCCTGACCGAGCGTATCCGTGCCATCGATCCGCAGTTTGACGGCCAGATGTTCGATCCGCCCACGCCGGTTGACGTCGCCCACGAATCGTTCCAGCACGCGGGTTTCGCGCCTCCTACGTCACGTCCGCCAGTACGGAAGGTCGCCGCCTTCGACCCAGTTTCGGCCATAGCGACAGCCGGGACGCTCACGCCTGCTCAGTTCAGCAATGCGGAAGCGTTGATCGGATCGTTGCCCTCGAGATTGCGTGAAGCAACGCGATCAAGCGCCGACGCCGCGTCCTTGCTCTATGGACTGCTGCTGAGCGACGATGCCTCGCTACGTGAACGCCAGCGCCAGCTGATTTCGAAGCACGCGGGACCAGCCGCGCTCACCGGTCTGGACGGAATGCTCGCCGACCTGACAACGCTCGGTCCCGAGCACAAGTTCCCGCTCGTGCAGCTCGCGCTACCGGCGCTTCGAACAATACCGGCCGAGACGCTCAGCGCGGTCCTCGAAACACTTGACGAACTGGTCCACTCAGACGGACGGGTAACTCCCTTCGAGTTCGCGTTGCAGAAGCAGCTTTCGCGTGCGCTGACCCTCGGCCAGTCGCCGAAGCAGCCGGTCAACCAATACTACTCTTTCAACGCACTGGTTGCTGAAATCAACCTGGTGCTCTCGGCGCTTGCTCAAGCCTCCACGAACAACATCGACGAAGCGCGCACGGCCTTCGCCGCCGGCGCAAGCCAGCTCAAACTCATTCAGCCAAATCTTAGCTTCGACGTTGATCCGTTCGACTACGTCGCACTCGACGCCGCCCTCGACAAGCTCGCCGCGGCAAGCGCGCCGATCAAACAGCGTACTCTCCTGGCCGCAGCCCACGTGGTGAGCTCAAACGGCGCTGTCTCGATCGCAGAATCGGAACTACTTCGAGCGGTCGCGGCATCGTTGGATGTGCCGCTGCCACCGCTTCACGAGTTGTAATCCCGCAGTTCCGGCGGACCCACCGTCACCGGCCAAAGTCTCGCAGCCGCAGCGGCTGGAGCCTCCACCGCCACGTGTACTCGCTCATCTGGACAGCTGACACTGCCGGTCCGCTCAAGGAACTTCCTCTGACATTCCGGCTCAGGAGCAGCCGCAAATCAGAGGGCACATACGGGACCAGGTACTCCGAATACTCGACGAGCGGTCGACCTTCGATCCGCAGCGAAGAGACTGCATCCATCGACACGCTCTCAAATTCCAAGAGCAGGGGTCGATGCGGCGGAAGTGCCACGACATCTCCGGTGTGGACCACCTGAGGCAGTCTTCGCGACTCGAGGCGAAGCCCCAGGCCGACAATCACGCAGAAAGCCGCAACTCCAAATCCCGCCCGCACCACTCGATCCTGCCGGAAATAACGGGCCGCGGCCGCAATCAAAACGAAGAGCAATGGAAACCACCAGACCAAGTAGTGAATCAGCGTGAACCGATAAATATCCGAAGGCAGCAGGTCGTTATAGTTCAAATACAGACCGGCGCTAATGAAGACGGTCAGCGCGACCGCGACCCCAGCCATTCGCTCCTTGCGAACCAGAAAGACTATCGCTGGCGCTCCCAAAAACATCCACGGATACCGAAACAGCAGCCCAGGCTCAGTCTCCCCAAACAGCGGTTGCCCGTCGAGCAACAGCCAGTACAGCTTGAGGCTAATCGGGTAGCCAAAAAAACCGATCGAGCGAAGCGAAACGTCGTCGTAGGGTGTGCGGGTCTGACCGAAAACCGCGAGGTTCACCGCAATGGTTGTTGCGATTGCCACTCCGACTACTGCCGCAGCAACGAGCCCAACCCGCACGCGCTGCGGCCAACCATCTAACCGGAAAATCGCCCACGCCAACAAAGGCAGGTAGGCGACCGCATCGATCGGCCGAAAAAACACCGTCAGCGCAGTCAAGGCACCGAGCCCAAAAACCGCGCGTCTGCCGTTCATCGCCAGTAGCACCCATATTCCCGTCAACGCGGTTGCTTGAGTCGCAATCGTATTCCACGGCACGACCAGCGTCACGCCGAGTAGCAGCCGGTGAAATATCAGGAAAACACTTCCGGCGATCAATGCTTCGATCGCACTGAGCCAGCGCCGGGCGAGCTGCCACCAAACGCCCGCAGCCACGAGGACGAGGAGTAGGTTTGGGATGAAAAACGGATGTACCGGCATCCACCGCACAAATACCGCACCTAATGCTGGATAACCAACGGGATAGTGAAATGTGGTACGGCTCAGCTGGCCCGCAGCGATCGCGTTCGCCTCATCCAAGTAGCGTTGCTGGTCGGTCCAAGTCCACCAACCGCGCTTGAAAGCAGCGTCGCCAAAACCAGGAAACAGCGGATGTGATCGATAGCTTGCGGCGTAAATCGCCGCGATCATCGCCAGTAGCATCCATCGCACCGACCGCCGCTCCAGCCAGTGATTCAATGTGTCGAGCATTCGCCGTGGCCGCGTTAAGTTTCTGCCGCCGATCGGAACGCGGCTTCAAGCTTCGTGTTCAATCGCCTTCGCCTCCCCTGCGCCCGACGGCGTCACGAGAATTTGCCTGGCCTTCGTTGCGTCGAACGCGCCTTCCCATTTGGCGACAACCAAAGTCGCAACGGCGTTACCCACAAAGTTCGTCAACGCCCGCGCCTCTGACATGAATCGATCGACTCCAAGGATCAGCGCGAGGCCCGCCACGGGCACGTGGCTCGTGGCCGAGAGAGTTGCCGCGAGCGTGATAAATCCGCCGCCCGTCACGGCCGCCGCGCCTTTCGACGTGAGGAGCAAAACCCCGAGTAACGCGAACTGCTGGCCAAGTGCCAGCGGTGTGTCGGTCGCCTGCGCGATGAAAAGCGCTGCCATCGTTAAATAAATGCACGTTCCATCCAAATTGAACGAGTACCCCGCGGGAACCACGATTCCAACAACAGGCCGCGCACAACCCACGCGTTCCATTTTCTGCATCAGGCCTGGTAGAGCGGATTCTGATGAGGACGTGCCCAGCACAATCAGCAATTCCTCACGAATGAGTCTGATGATCTTCCAAAGACTAAACCCATTCGCGCGCGCCACGAGCCCGAGTCCCCCAAAAACGAATACCGCGCACGTTACGTAGACGCAGGCCATCAGCGACGCGAGTCGCGCCAGCGAACCAATGCCGTACGCGCCAATCGTGAACGCCATTGCCCCGAACGCCGCGATCGGTGCGGCTCGTGTCACAATGCTCACGATCCCGAAGAACACGCGCGCGACTTCGTTCAACAGATTCATCACGGGCCGCGCGTGCTCCCCGAGCCGACTCAGCGCCATGCCAAACAACACGGCGAGCAAGAGCACCTGCAGAATCTCTCCATCCACAAACGCGCTCACGAACGTCTTCGGAATGATATTGAGCAAAAAATCCACCGTACTGAGCGACTGAGCCGCCGTTGTGTACGAGGCAACCGCTTTGGCATCGAGCGTCGCCACCGAGGCGTGAAACCCCGCACCCGGTTGGACCAGGTTTGCGACCAACAGCCCGATCCCAAGCGCAATCGTGGTCACGACCTCAAAGTAGACGAGCGCCTTCAGTCCAACCCGCCCCACCTTTTTCAGATCGCCCATCCCCGCCAGCCCCACGACCACCGTCGTGAAAATGATCGGCGCGATCAGCATGCGGACCAGCTTGATGAACGCGTCGCCCAACGGTTTCAGCGTCGTGCCATACGACGGCCAAAAGTATCCGAAGAGAGCGCCAGCTACAATTGCGACCAGCACCTGCACGTACAACGTGTGCCGCCGAGGCGGTTCGACCGCGTGGGGTTCGGCGGAAAACGTCATCGACGCAGTCGAGCTCTGCGCCACTCCCACGTCAAAACGTTTGCCACGCTATCTCGGCCTTACGTGGGCGCGACCAACCGGCTCGGCGGGCGCATTGCTTTCGGCCGGAGGCGGTTTTGGCGCGAGCCAGCTCGTCAGAAGCACGATGGCAATCGAACCCAAAACCAACCACCGCGCACAACGCATGCGCAACTCCGGGTCCGGCAGCCAATCCTCCTCTTTGCGCGATAAAATCGCGATCAAGAGAAACGGCGCGACAAACCAAAAATACCAGGGCGCGCCCCAGCGACTCAGCAGATGGCGAAACGAACTCAGAATCGACAAACCCAAGATGCCGCTGGCGAACAACGCCGCGAACGTGACGCTACGTCCGCGCCACGCCCGCCAAAACCACGACATTCCAGAAATGGGATTCACGAACTGATACAGTCCGCTTAAGGTACGGCGTCAAAGCGTTTGGCCAACTACGAGAAGGCGCTTGATCCGACTCTGCCATGCCGGTGACTCAAACCAGCCGGCCAAGTCCGCCGTGCGAAACCAGGCCCACGATCGCAACCTTGCGAACGCTTATGGGCCCATCAATTTGGAGTTCCTCGCGTCGTCGACTTCCACGACCGGATCGGTCGATTCAACGAATCGCAAGCCTTCGTCAAACCGCCACAGCCAGCACGCGCCATCACGTCGATCATGGATCAACATGTAGTCTGGCAGTCGATCACGGGCGTCACTTGCAATCGTGAATGCACCTTTGGTGACGTACTCCAAAACCTCAGG
>JBDSSD010000167.1:0-7296 GCA_039928945.1 Opitutus sp.
CACCCGCACATCGCCCGACAGAAACTGGTTTCCCATTTCGATCTTCAGGCGAAACTTTCGTGGCGCGCCAGCGGCATCCGGATGCTCAAGCACGGCCCGGTATCCGGGAAGAAAAATCGACACCTCGTGCCCATTGTCCGCGAGCATTCCGGCGAGTGAAGCCACGGCGTCAGCCAGTCCCCCCGTTTTCACGTACGGGAACAATTCACTGGCGACATGGACGATTTTCATCGCTCAAAACTATGCCGAGCCTTTTCGTCAGTCCAATCTCAAAGCACGGCCCGCGCGCCGGCGCTCGGATTTAATTATGACCCTTCGCGAACGCCTGCTCGCTGTCTTGCGCGAGCCCAACTATTCGCCCGCCAACGAATCTGAACTCCTCCGCCAACTTGGCCTAAATAAAAAGCGCCGCGCCTCCCTCGCTCACGAATTGCGCCTTTTGCTCTCGGAGGGTCATGCGGTCCGTTCGCCTGATAATCGCATCCGGGTGGCCCGCGCCGCCACCCCGCGTCCGGCCAAAGCTTCGAACGAGTCCCGGAAGCTTTTCACACCCACCCGCCGGGCCGCAACGGGAGCTCCTGCGCCTGCTTCGTCCGTTCCCGCCGCGCGGACGCCGAATCGTCCCCATGCTCAGCCGCCGAAGCCGGCCAGTGAAAGTGTAGCACTCAGCGGCGATGAGCTGATCGGGCGCATTCAGTTTCGCGCCGGAGGGTCGGCGTACGTGGTTCCGGAAAATCCCGCAACCGGCACGGCGAATCCGGGCGAACCTTCGATTCAAATTTTTCCCGAAGACACCCAGGTTGCGCTGCCCGGCGACCGGGTGGTCGTACGAATCTTTCCTGGCCGCAAGGGCAAGCGGGCGGGCGAGCGGATCGGTGGCGTTGATCGCGTACTCGAACGCGCCCGCGACACCCTGGTCGGAGATCTGCGCCGAAGCGGACGAAATTTCGCCGTCGTGCCTGACGATCCGCGATTTGTTTATGAGATTCACGTCGATGATCCGGCGAAATCCCACGTCAAACCCACGCCGCAGCCGGGCGACAAAGTCGTGGTCAAACTCCACGAGTGGAAGCGCCGGCGTGATCCGATCACGGGCGAGCTGACCTCACGCTTGGGCAAGACGCATGAGCCGCGCGCGGAGCTGCTCGGGATCTTCATCAAATACAATCTCGCGACGGAGTTTCTGGCGGACGTCGAACAGGAAGCGGCGATCATTCCGGAGCGAGTGCAGACACGTGAGCTCGCGCACCGGCTGGATTATCGGGACAAATCGGTTTTCACGATAGATCCGGACGACGCGAAAGATTTCGACGACGCGCTTTCCTACGAAGTTCTCGAAGGCGGCGAAGTTCGAATCGGCGTTCACATTGCCGATGTGTCGGCCTACGTGAAGGCGGGCACGGCGCTTGATCGCGAAGCGCAGCGTCGCGGCAATTCGACTTATCTCGTCGGCGTGGTGATTCCGATGCTGCCAGAGAAACTCTCGAATGGCCTTTGTTCCCTGGTCGAGGCGCAGGACCGGTTGTGCAAAGCGGTGTTCATTACCTTTGCGAAGAACGGGCGTCACCGGGAGACAACGTTCGCGAACACGGTGATCCGCAGCCGCAAACGTCTCACGTACAAACAGGCGTACGCGCTTTTGTTCGAGGACGATCTGGATCGCATCCGCGCGCTGCCGTTGCCGCGCAAGCATCAGACGGGTTCGACCGGCCGGGCGTTGAGCTCACTCGACGATGTTGAGTTGAGTGAATTGCAGACGTGGGTCCGCGCGTTGTGGAAGATTGCGAGCCGGCTGCGCAAGGATCGCATGGCGCACGGCAGTCTCGATCTCGACATGCCGGAGACGAAAATCTTCGTCGATGAAAAGGGTTACGCCGATCGCCTCGAAAAGATCGAACATGACGAGAGCCATCAATTGATCGAGGAGTTCATGCTCGCGGCCAACGAGGCCGTGGCGCGGTTGACGCGGATACATTCACTCCCGTCGCTGTATCGGGTGCACGATGAGCCCGATCCGGAGAAACTGAATGAGTTCCGTCAGCTGCTCGGCACGTTCGGCATCCACACCGGCGACTTATCGAACCGCGAGGAGATCGTGAAGCTCCTGGAAACGCTGAAGACGCACCCTCAAGGCTACACGCTGCGAACGCAATTGCTGCGCAGCTTGAAAAAGGCCGCTTACCGAGGAACGGCCGACGGTCACTTTGGACTCAACAAAAAGGACTACACGCATTTCACGTCTCCAATTCGTCGTTACGCCGATCTGGTGGTGCACCGCGTGTTCGATTCCTATCTGGTGAAACATCAGGGTCACCCGGCGAGCCACACGGCTCCGGGCTACAATCTCGCACGAATCGAAAGCCTCGGTGAACACCTGAGCCTGACGGAAATCGCGAGCGCTGAAGCCGAACGCGAAAGTGTGAAGATCAAACTGCTCGAATTTTTCGAACGGGAGCTGGAGAAGAAAAAGAAGAACCGATTCGCTGCCGTGATCACGGACGTGCGGCAAAACGGATTCTTCATCGAGCTGATCGAATCCATGACCTTCGGATTCGTTTCCGCCTCCGCGTTGAGCGACGATCATTACACGCTGAACAATGCCGGCACGGCTCTGGTTGGACGCAAGACGAAGCACCGGTTTGAGCTCAACGGCCGACTCGACGTGGTCGTGGATCGCGTCGACCGGTTCAAACGACTGATCGATTTCGTTCCGGCGACTTAGGGCGTTGAACGCCGCCGGAGTCGCCGATCACGTCGCGTTCGCGGCGTGAATCGCTGACGGGGTCTGATCACGTTCTTGTATCCTGCTGCGCAGAGAGCGGGATACAGCGACTGGCAGTCGAGACGCTGCGTACGTACGCCTGCCAGCTCCATGAGCGCGTCGCGTTTTGGTGATTCAATGCGGCCGGACGAATTCACGTCTTTGGTCTTTTTTTCGCAGATGAAAGGCGTACATTCGCGAGGTACCCCACCGCCATGAAGACCCTCCGCGTTCCCCTTCTCTGTGCGGCGACATGTGGCATTTTATTTGTCGCCAGTTCGATTCCGGCCATCGCTGCAGAAAAAACGTCGCTGAAGATCAAGCAGACGGAAGACGCCCGATTTCCTGACGGCCTTTTGTTGGTGCCGATCACCCACGGCGAAAGCTGGGTGCTGATCACCGTCGACGCGGATGGTCACCTCCTGGATGCGCTCCCCACCCGTTACACGCACGAGGCCTTTGCGAACGAAGCCGTACGGGTTTTAAGGCGGTGGCAATACGAACCAGCCAAAGTAGATGGCCAGCCGATCTCGGTGCGAATCGAAGTGCACTTCTCGTTTCAAGCGACGGGTGCGGTCATTTCCCTCGACTCGGTTTCTGCCATGCAATCGTACGGCGCTTTTAGCGAAAAGCCGCGCTACTACAGCCGTCTTTGCGCGGCCGATGAACTGGATCAACAACCGGTTGCTTTACGCACCGTCGCTCCGGTGCCGCCGGCCAAACGGAGTGCGGCCGGTGGACGGGACAGTCGGACCGTGATCGAATTCATCATCGACGAGAAAGGCGCCACGCGGATGCCGGTCCTCGTGAGCGCTCCTGACGCGGATCTCGCCGACCGCGCCGCCGAAGCGATTCGTCAGTGGCAATTCGCACCACCGACGCGTCGTGGTCGTCCGGTAGCCGTCCGGGTGCAGCAGGCGTTTTTATTTCCTGACGTCGGTTCCTGATTGATTTTCGGGGGTCGCGAACGCTCCCCGGTGGCAGAGTCGCGCTGGGAGCGTTTGCGTTTCGGCACGGAGCGGATTCACCGTAGCTCATGTCCCACTACGACTTCGCCAGTGATTTCCGCGCCTTGTATGATCACGCAGTAGACCGTTATGCGTCCGGCGTGCGGACGGCGGGATCCCTTTTCGATGAACGGCAGCTAGCCTTGCTCACGGCGAACGGGATCACCGCCCAGCACCTGTTCGATTACGCCGAAGATCATCACGGGTACGGCGGCGAACCCGGGTTTGAACGGGCACTGGCGATTGAAGCGGTTCGACGAGACTACTTCCTTAACGTTCAGCAAGGTCGTCCGTCTGGAGAGGTCTTGGATGAGTCGAGCCTCCCGGCGAAGACCGCCGCGTTGCGCGGCATCGAGTGGCTGCCGCGAATCCTGCCGAAGGCCCGGGCGAAGCTCCGCGGCGAGCTTCCCGCTTCGATCATGTACTGCTGTGGAGGCGACCGGCAGTTTCTGAAGCGTCACGATATCTTTCCCGCGGAATTCCTGACGCTCGTATGGCGAAATGAAAACGTTGAGGCCGCGATCGTTGAGTGGGTGGTGCGACGCAGCCGCTCAGCCTAGTCGGGCAACGCCCAACTCGGCGACGGCCGCGAAGGGGCCGCGCGAATTGTCCATCGCAGCGGTTTCAACCCACTCTCCAGTTGACGAGGCACCGTGCAACTTTTCACCATCGACTGCGTCAGCCGGTCGAATCGGTTTTGGTTTTTCCGCCCCTCGTCGTTTCACGGTCTCGTTCTGCGTTTTCTTCATGAGCAAATATACCCTGCAGGTTAACGGCCAGTCGCGAACGGTCGACGTGGCTACCGACACTCCGCTGTTGTGGGTGCTTCGCGATCATCTCGATTTGGTCGGCACCAAGTTTGGCTGCGGCATCGGTCAATGCGGCGCGTGCACCGTACACCTCGACGGCGTTCCGACCCGGGCGTGCCTGACACCCGTCTCCACTGCGACGGGAATGAAGATCACGACGATCGAAGGACTCTCGACCGATGGGTCGCACCCGCTGCAAAAAGCCTGGTGCGAACTCGATGTCGCGCAGTGCGGCTATTGTCAGGCCGGCCAGATCATGACGGCAGCGGCGCTGCTGAAGCGAAATCCCCATCCGACCGAGTCGGATGTAAATGACGCGATGGCGGGGAATCTTTGCCGCTGTGCGACGTACTACCGCATTCGTCAGGGCATTCAGCGTGCGGTCGCGTTGACCGCCGGAACGGAGGCCAGCACATGAGCACGCTAACGCTTCTCAATGGGCCGATCGATCGTCGGGCTTTCCTCAAGTTCTCCAGCCTCGCCGGTGGCGGGCTGCTGCTCGGCTTTTATCTGCGCTCCTCGGGCGAGGCCTTCGGAGCCGATGCCATCGTCAATGCTTCTGCCGAACTGCCGTCGGGTGACTTCGCGCCGAATGCCTTCATCCGCATTTCGCCTCAAGGCGTCGTGACGCTGATTTCCAAAGTTCCTGAATCGGGACAGGGCATCAAGACCTCACTGCCCATGGTGATTGCCGAGGAGCTCTCGGTCGATTGGAAGCACGTAATCGTGCAGCAGGCGGACGTCACGAAGGCCTACGCAAATCCGTGGTATGGAGCGGGCGGTAGCAGCTCCACGCCGAATCACTACGAGCTCTTTCGTCGCACGGGCGCCACGGCGCGGACGATGTTGACGACGGCAGCCGCGCAAACGTGGAACGTGCCGGAATCGGAGTGTTATGCCGAAAACAGCGCGATCCACCACCGGCCCAGCGGCCGCACCATCGCGTATGGAAACCTGGTCGCCAAAGCGGCAACACTGCCAGTCCCCCAGGAAAAGACCCTCGTGCTCAAGGATCCGAAAACCTACTCGCTGATGGGCAAACGGATTTCGGGCGTCGACAATCCGAAATTGGTCACCGGCCAGTCGCTCTTCGGCATCGATGTGAAGCTGCCCGGAATGGTCTATGCAGTGTACGAAAAGTGTCCCGTCTTCGGCGGTAAGGTGGTGCGGGCGAATCTAGATCGGATCAAATCGCTGCCAGGAGTTCGCGACGCCTTCATCATTGAAGGCACGAGCGACGTAAATGGTTTGATGCCGGGCGTTGCGATTGTCGCGACCTCCACGTGGGCTGCAATGAGCGCCCGCAAGCAGCTCCAGGTGACGTGGGATGAAGGCAAGAGCGCCGGCGATAGCTGGGCCGGATTCGCGGCCAAAGCGACCGAGTTGAGCAATCAACCTGGCGCGAAGAAGCTTCGGACGGACGGCGACGTAGCTTCGGCGCTCTCCGGTGCAGCTCACGTGGTCGAAGCGGCGTACACCTATCCCTTCATATCCCACACCAATCTCGAACCGCAAAACTGCACCGCGTGGTACAAGGACGGTGGCTTTGAGATTTGGGCGCCGACGCAGAACCCAGGAGCGGGCGAAGGCCTGATCACCAAGGTGCTGAATATCCCGGGAAATAAGATCAACATCCACGTGGTCCGGTGCGGCGGCGGCTTCGGACGGCGGCTCGGCGGTGACTTCATGGTCGAAGCCGCGGCGATTGCGCAGAAGGTGGATGCGCCGGTCAAGTTGACGTGGACGCGCGAAGACGATCTCCGCCACGATCTGTATCGGCCCGGCGGATTCCATTTCCTCAAGGGCGGCGTCGACAAGAATGGAAAAGTCGTGGCGTGGCGAAATCACTTCGTGACCTTCGGCAACACGACGGAACGACCCGGCAATGGTGCCGCGCTCGGAGCGGATGAGTTTCCGGGGCGTTGGGTCCCGAACTTCCAGAGTGAGGTGACCGTGCTGGAGACCGCGACACCGATGGGTTTCTGGCGCGCACCCGGGAGCTGCGTACTCGCTTGGGTGATGCACAGCTTCATCGACGAACTCGCGCACGCCGCTGGTCGGGATCCCCTCGACTTCCGGCTCGATCTGCTCGGGGACCGCGACTTGGTGCCGGGCTCGGGCGAGCGGCCACAGGATTACAACGTGGGCCGGATGCGAGCCGTTTTGAAGCTGGCGGCCGAGAAAGCCGGTTGGGGTAAGAAACTGCCTCGCGGTCAAGGCCAGGGAATCGCATTTCATTTCAGTCACCGCGGCTACATTGCGCAGGTGGCAGACGTCACCGTGGCGAAGGACGGCGCGCTCAAGGTCGACAAGGTCGTGTGTGTTTGCGACGTCGGCGCCCAGATTGTGAACCTCAGCGGAGCCGAGAATCAGGTGGAGGGTTCCATCGTGGATGGTCTCGGTACGGCGATGTATCAAGACCTCAACATCGAGCGCGGCCGCATCGTTCAGTCGAATTTCAATGAGTACCCGATGATTCGGATGCCGGACACGCCCACCGTCATTGAGACTCATTTCGTCAAAACGGATTATCCAACGACGGGGCTGGGCGAACCAGCGCTTCCGCCGCTCGCTCCCGCCGTGTGCAACGCGATCTTTGCGGCCACCGGCAAACGCGTCCGCGAATTCCCGATCAGCAAGACGAATCTGAGCTGGAGCTGATCGTCTCCTATTCCGCTCGGGACCGGACGGGTTGAAATGACTTCGGCCGCAGCTGCGT
>JBDSSD010000168.1:0-53148 GCA_039928945.1 Opitutus sp.
ACCGCTCGACCTGTCAGTCTCCTTGAGAGTCACTCACCTACTGGAGAGCCGGATGCGGGAAATCCGCCTGTCCGGTTCGGAGGGAGGGGCGGCGCAGCGATGCGCCGTTCCTACCCCTATCGTCGAATGCTGGCTTTTCAGCTTTTCACACGGTCTGGGGAGCAGCGGGACTCTGAGCCTAGCATCGGACATCTCCCAATTCCCTTCATACATCCGGCTAGAATTTCTGCAACAGCTCGAGCAGCTTCCGGTCGAGTTTTTGGCCGTGCCAATCTTCGTAGGCGACGTCGCTACGACCGGAGTTGAGGACGCCGAAGTCACCGTCAAACTGCCAGAGCGCATAACCAATTCCGTTCGTGGTGAGAATGTCGAGGACGTCTCCGAACCACGCGAGAAACACCGGGTGCGGAGTCTGATTCCAACAGCCGCATTCGCCGCAGTGAACGCCAACGCCGTCACGCATGAGTTCGATCCAGGATTGATAAAATTGCTCTAGCATCTCGCGGCCAAGCTTCTCGATCCGGATCGTCGCTTTACCCGTCGCCGAATCGACTTCGTGAAACTCCACTGTGCCGGGCCATCGCGGTTCGGGGAGGTGCTCGATGTCCTTGAACGCCCACGGCGCGCGATAATGCGAAACGATTCCGGGGTGATAGCCGCGGCAACTCTGCGCAATGTTGAGATCGACGAGTTCGGGGATGACCTTGGTGCCGGTATCATTGCCGTCTGCGACGACGAGGTGCCGCGGATTGGCTGAGCGAATCACCTTGGCGGCAGCCTGGGCCACGCGACGGTAATCTTCGCCACGGACGGAACTCCGCTTTGAATGCTGATCGTTCATGTCCTCGCGCATGCTCGGCTCGTTCACCAGATCGAAACTGATTTTATCCGGCGACACGTCGCGATAGCGCGTGGCCCACATGTTCCAGTGGAAACAGAACGCATCGAGCGCCGCCTGATCTTTCCAGAGATTAAACGGCTCGTGAAAGCCGGCATTCACGCAATACCCCGGAGCACGGTGCAGATTCAGACTTACGTGTAGTCCGTGGCGGTGAGCGCGAGTGACGAGCTGATCGATCTCATCGACGCGGCGTGGATCGATGCGTCGGACATCCTCGGGCGTCACCGGCTTTGTGCGATCGATATCTAAGTAGTACGGATACGCCATCGGCACGCGCACAAAATCGAAGCCCCAATCTGCAATCCAACGCAGATGATCCTCCGTTGTGCCGGGGTGAGTGGGGTGGGGCTCAGGCGAGAAAAAATCGAGTAGGTTAAACCCGCGCCAACGGGGAAGGATATTTCGGGTCTGCTGCGGATTCGCGGAAACGACCGGAGTGTTTGCCAGAGTCAAGCCGATGCCGGCGACCGCAGACGATTTGATGAAAGTTCGACGGCTCATGTGGGGATGCATCGTGGACGCGGGGTGAAGCTCCAATGCTAAGCCAACTCAGAGCGGAGAGAAAGTCCGGAAACGAAATCCCGATCTGGCGGGCATCTTGGGGAGGGCCGCAACGGGTTCACGACGGATCGTGCGCGCGGTTGTGCGCTCCGGGCCAAGCGGCGTCATGACGCATGCAGTGACCGCAAACGCAGGCGCGGCGCTGAACGCTCGGATGGTGGATTGGCCGGGCACACGAGTCGGACATGGCCCCATTGAGCGGTCCGCCGCCTTCGCGTACACTGTCACGGCGCCAATCTGACGCCTCAACTGAAGCGACTTATCAACACCATGAATGTACATCTTCGAAAGCTCCTGCCTCTGTCCATTGCTTCCCTCGCGCTTTGTCTTTCCAGTACCGCGTCCGCGGCGGATCAGACCAAACCGAAGAAAACGCCCGAAGCCAAAACGGCATCGCTCGCCAGGCTTTATCCGCATGGCCAGCGCGCCGCAGATATCATGCGGATGAACGTGCGTGGCACCACGGGCGAAAACCTTGGCAAAGTGGACGACTTGGTCGTCGATACCGACTCGGGCGATGTGGTCTATGCGATTGTGAGCACCGGTGGGGTCGCCGGAATGGGCGACACTCTGCGGGCCGTCCCGTTTTCAGCCCTCGACTACACCTCCGAACGCCGCGACGCACTCACGCTGAAGGGTGGAAACCTCGACAAGTGGCGCGCGGCGCCCGTGTATCAGGAAAATCAACTCGCGCGGCTGGCCGACGAGGCGCAAGGCCGTCAGATTTACGAGTACTATGGAGAGGCCTGGAATGCAGTGCCCGCGCGTCGTGCTGATCAACCGACAAGTGCGACGAGGAACCTTCGCTCGGCGCAGGCTTTGGCGGACGCCGACGTCCGGACGGGCGATCGGAAAATCGGCCACACGGAAGATCTGATCGTCGATAAGAAAACGGGGAAGGCGGCCGTCCTTATCGACCCGGATGACGCATTCGTGGGAAATACAAAAAAATACGTGGTGCCCTTTTCGAAGCTCACTGCACGGACGGGTGACGACGAAACGCTGGCGACGAATCTGACCGCTCAGGACTTTTCTTCAGGCAAGGCTTTGGACGACAGCTGGACGTCGTCCTCCGCGAGCAGCGCCTACGTTTGGGACATCGACCCGAGCGCGGTGGCGGAGTAGGCAGGCTGGATTGCTGAATGATGCGCACGGCCGCTCACGGAGCGAGCCGTGCGTTGATCCGGCCTTGTAACAGGATCAGGCCGCACGAGGCGATTCCAAGCCGCACGACAAGGTTACGGAGCCCGTCACTTCTTGGACTTCTCGCTCCGCGGCGAATCGGTCGTTGCGTGGCTATCCTTCGGAGACTCCGTCGTTGAACGGTCGTTGCGCGGGGAGTCAGTTGTCGACTTCTCATTCCGCGGCGACTCTGTCGTGGATTTCTCGTTACGAGGTGAATCGGAGTCACGGCGATCGCTCCCCTGGACATGTTTCTTCGTCTTGGCTGGTTTGTCTGGCTTCTGTGACGCCGTCGGCGCCGCGAACGCGGTGACGCAGCTGAACAGCAGGAGCGAGGCGATGAGTTTCGTTTTCATGGGGATCGGTAGGGTAAGACAATTCGCGCGACGTGCGCAGAACCTTGAGTCACCGGGTACTCGTCTAAGTTGCATCCCGTTCGGCCCTAGGCGAACGAAAGGGTCGATCTGCTGCTAGTGGGTGGCGTCATCAGCGCCCTGCCGAGGGAGCGGCGTCGCTACGGTCCGACGGTCTCCAAGAATAAGGCGGCGCCTGGAATGTACTCGTTTTGTCGAGCAGAGCGCCGCCTGGACGCTCAGGCGAATGAGCCGAACCGATGCTACCGCGCCTCGTACCCCGTCGTGACGGCTGTGCTGCGACCTTGAAAGAGCGTGTACCCAGGACGGTTTCGCCAGCTCGACGGTCCGGCCAACACCTTGCCGTGAGCCAGCACGGATTCGCGCACAATCTTCTCCCGCGCGTTGTAGGTCACAGATCCGTCGCGATCGCCACCGTGGATGCCGAAATCGTTACTGGCGACCATCACGGCGTCGATGCCGTCCACTTCATCCAGCAGATTGTCGATGATTCCAACCCCAGCAGGACTCTCGATTTGGATGAGAATGAAAACATTGTTGTTCGCGTTGGTGGCATAGCCGCGACCCCAGAGAGACGGCGCTTGCATGTTACCGGAACTGCGGTGGCCCCACGGACGCGTGTTCGGGCTTTCACGGAGCCCGATGGGAAATTTCGCGAACATCACGGCATTGCGAGCTTCCTGCACCGTTTCGACCATGGGGATGATGATTCCGAGTGCGCCGGCATCGGTGGCTTTCTGGATGTCACCGACGTTGGCCGAAGGGACGCGGACAAATGGAATGCAGCCGGCCTCCGCGATCACTTTGATCAACTGCTGGGTTTCGCGCCAGGTCAGTGTGCTGTGTTGCATCTCGATCCAGATGAAATCCTGTCCTTCGCACGCTTTCTTCGCGGCTTCGAGATCCGGTTCGATCACGGTGTTGCTGAAGACCTGCTTTCCCGCCTTCAGCTTGGTGATCACTGTATTGAAAGTCTGTGTACCGGGTGCAATCGCCGGCGCCGGTGCCGAGGGCGTGGCGGGTGCTGGAGCGGATTGAGCCGACCCAATCAGCGGAATGAACAAAGCCAGCGCGAAGAGGATGACGGGTTTGTTGGAGACAAAGCCGATCGACGAAACGAGGTTGAGTGACGAGACGCGACAACGAGAGTGCGGGGTAGGGGTACTCATGCGGGTTTAGCCTATACGAGCTCAACCGACCTGCGACAACGCTGAACCGGTGTTCGGACTCGGCTGGCCATTCAGCGCAGGGCACCGCACAGGAATTTTCCGGGTTCGGTTGCCATTCCGCACGCCTGAACCTCGTTTTGGTATGAACACGACAACATCACTCCCAAAGCAAAAGACCTCCTGCAAGAGCCGCCACGTGGACCCCGCGAACGCATCAATGGCTACGTCCTCATGGCGCGGATGATCGATAAAGGCCGCGCGACGTTGTTCGTCATAAACGGCGAATATCACTTCAAATGTCCCCTCGACAACATGCTCTTCGGATTCAAGGGCATCAACGGTGAGGGGGCTGCGCAAAGTCCTGGCCTCTGGGGCAAGCGATGCGGAAGTCGCTTCGTGGATTGAGAGCCACGGGCAGGGCAAGACTCCTGACGAAGTGGAGGCCTGGAACCGCGAGTCCGAACGTGTGAGTTTCTATAACGTTCCGGAAAAACGCGAATGGTTCAGCGGGGAATGCCGTCGCCTGGGACTCGATCCCGCCAAAACGACGCTGTTCGAGTACCTCGAAGCCGACGATCGCGACAGCCACAAAAAGTCGTAACAGGTCGATGCTGACCTTCCTCTGAATCCGTAGCGCTGACGGGAATAGGCGAGGCGCGCGCGGGACGGAGCTCTCTGGCCCGCCTACTTCCCTGGAATCCAGAGATCGCGCCACTCGAGGCCGGCGTCACGCATGGCGACGAGCCTTTTGCGCAGCCGTTCGGGATCGAGTCGCGTCACGCCGCCCGAGCTAAACGCCAGCTTTGCCCCGTTCGCCTTGGCTGATTTCATGAGAGCGACGGACGGCGCTGAGTCCTTGTCGTTGATCAAAACCACCGGACCACTCGCGCCGATTTGGGCCAGATCCACGTCTTGTTCGGCAAACATGTAGCCGAGCGTCATTCCGTACGTGCGGGCCACGTCGCCCTGCGCCTGAGCCACTCCCGGCGACGAGGGCGTAATTCCGAGGTCGATCAAAGCCACGTTCGCGTCGGAGAACTGAGTGATCAACGTGTCGAGCTCGTTGTCCGCCAGCGGTTCTTCGAGCGAGGGAGAATCGTCCGGGAGCAGTCTCACTTTGAGGTTCCGATAGTAAACCTCGCTCTTGGGATCGTGGCCCTGCAGCGCGAAGGTGCCGGACGAAAGATATCGGCCGGGTTTGTCCTTGGCGCGCCAGGATTGGGGCGGCTCGGTGTACTGGCAGACGAGCTCGCCATTGACGAATGTTTGAATCGTTTTGCCGGATACTTTGATGCGATATTCGAACCACTCGTTGTCCCGCGCGGGTGCGCGCCACGTGTTGCGCACCGCGTAGATGCTCCCGGTCATTTTGCGTTCGGCGTAGCTGCCGTCGGTGGGGGAATGGGAATTGATGACCTGACATTCGTAGCCGGCGGCGGGCCACGGATCCGGCTTGAAGTGCGTGTGAATGTAGATGCCGGAATTCGAGTTCGGCAGGGTCAGCACCTCCGCCGAAAACTCGAAGTTCTTGAAATTGTGCCCGCCCACTGGGCCGACGTAGAACAGATGAGACCGGGGTCCTTTCGTGATGAGCATACCATCTTGAATCACCCACGTGCCTGGATTCTCGTTGGCTTCCCAGCCGCTCATGGTCTTGCCGTCGAACAACGATTGCCACTCTCCGGCAGCGCTGGTGAAGGCTGCGCCTGAAATACCAATGATGCCGGCGAGGAGAATGCGGAAGGACGGGAAGGGGGCGTGATTCATGGGGAGGGGAGTGAGCAGGTTGACGCAGCGACGGGAAATTGGTGACGCGTGCGTTTGACGATGAATGCCGTGGGCCAATCAGGCCCGTCGTGATCGGGCGCTCGTGCCGTTACGAGAACAGGCGAGGGTACGCAGGAATGATTCTTGGGAACGACGCTCGCACCAGCAGAGCCAGGCAGCCGAGAGCCTATTTGGCGCCGCGCTGTTCCATGTAGCGCCAATTCTGCGATTTTCCTTCGGTCAGCCATTCGATCGTCGTTTGTAAGCGGCGTGACCGAGTCTCCGGACGTTTGGCGTCGGTGATCCAGTCGATGTATTCACGGCGGTGACTGGGGGCGAACTTGCGAAACGTTTCCGACGCTTTGGCATTTTTCGTCAGGGCCTGCTTCAAGTCGGTTGGCACCACTGGCTCCTTCGCCACGGGCCGGGCACGCTTCGGTTTGGATTTCGGCGAATCGCGTTGCTCAACCGCGGCGCGGACGCATCTGAGAATGACCTCATCATTCGGAAGGTCGGCGAGCGAAGTCAGTTTGCCGAACTGTCCCATTCCGGCGCCGGCTGTATTGGTTTTTGGCAGCCAGACGCTGACATCGATATCGCGCCAAAAGAAAAGTGAGCAGTGCGCCTTGAAGGCCACCAGTCCGCAGAGGATGCCGTGGTAGTCGAAGAACGGCGCACTCCATTTGATCGTCTCGACAGCTTCGGGACAACCTTGGTGAATGAGTTTGCGCAGATGCTTGAGAATGGGGCGGGCAAATTCAGCCGCCTCTTCGATGTACGTATCAACCCGAGCGTCTTTGGTAGCCATGCAGGTGGGGAATGGGCGCGGAGCGTAAAGTTCCGGTTGCCCAGCGCAAGCCGCTCCATGCTGCGCAACGGGAATGCGTCGCACCCCTTGACGCGCCTGTTGCGCGCGCGTTTGCAGGTTGACCGGATTCTACCGGATCCACTGATTAGCGCCGTCCCATTCCAGCGGACATCCTGGGTTCCTGCCCATTCAACTCCTGTTCCACTATGAAAAACCTTCTTCGGACGGTTTGTTTTTGTGCAATGACCTGGCTACTCGCGTGCGGTGCATCCGCTCACGCCGCGGCGCCACTCAACTTGGGCATTCCTGCCGGAACGATCGGCGTCCCTCTTAACCTCACGGCCAGGGAAGTACACGATGCGTTGATTAAAGCGGCGGATGGCCGTGGATGGACGCTGGTTTCGCGTGACGATGAAATGGTCGTGGTCCGGCTCGAAAAGAGCGACTGGTCCGCGCGGATCGCGATGGTCTACAGTGCGCGTGAGGTGCAGTTTTTCTCGAATAGCACGCGCAAGGGAAAACCAAAGCTCCCGGCGGGTTGGGTGAATTATCTGAAGGAAGATGCGACCCGGATCATGGCTGCGGCGTCCGTGTTAAAGAATTGATCGGGCCGCCTGGAGATCATGCGGGCGACGTGCGCGCCAGGGTGGGACTTTTTGCGCTGATCGCGCTGACCGTTTTATCCGGCTGCGCGACGGTCGTGCGGGGCACGAAACACAACGTCCGGATCGAATCAAATCCCGTGGGCGCGCACGTGCGACTTTCGACGGGCGCGGAAGGCGTGACGCCGGCGGTGTTTGAGCTCGCGCGAAAAGATCCGGTGGTGGTGGAAGTTCGGATGGATGGGTACGACACGGTGACCGTGACGTTGCTCCCGACGTTGTCCAAGCGCGGCATTATCGCTGGGAGTGGGAACGCGCTGATTGGGGGCGCCATTGGGGGTGCAATTGACGGTGGTTCGGGCGCGACGCTCGACCTCCAGCCGAATCCCTTGATGCTCAGCCTTCGTCCGGTACTGACCGCGCCAGCGACGGCAAACTGGCACGGATTGAAAATCGGTTTAGCCCGCCGCGAGGTGCGTGAGCTGTTGGGCGAGCCGAAGGTGATTTCAGACGAATCAGGAGACCAAACGTGGACGTATCCTGGCGAAGGCACGGTGTCGTTCCGCCACTTCTTCGTCACCGCGTGGCACGATCCCCAGGCGCCGCAATGAAGCACGGCCGTTGAACCGCGCGAGCGCGATGCTCGGGTTCGCGAGTCGCGGCGGTGGCGTCAGAGCAGCAGCAAATCGGAATGACGGCAGTCGGTCGTGTCCACGAACCAATCACGTCACCGAAAGATTGCTGCAGATGGATCCTGAGCGGTTTTCCCCCAAGCTTCGCTCAGGAGTGTCGCACGGCACTTGCTTGGTCATGCTGGTCTATCTGGGCCATGACATCTTCCAATCCTACTGTACCCACCGACGAGACCCAAACGGCAGCGAACTCAACCGCTTCCACCGAGTTCGATCCCATGGCCTCCAACAACGATAACGATTTCGGCACAAACGTTGGACTGATGGTTGAGGAAAAAATCGATGTGTATGCCGCGCCGCAATCATCACAGAACGTCGGGCGCACCGATCAGAAAATCCGCATCGGCGTCGGAGCCGCGTTGCTCGCCGCTGCCGCTTTCGCGCCCGTAGGACGTGGCTGGCGAATCGCTTTCGCCGCGATCGGAGCAGGCGAACTGATCACTGGTGTGCGGCGCCATTGCCCCGTGTGGCAGGCGTTAGGAATCAACACGAACCGCGACGCAGCCTGATTTGATCTTCTTCTCGAACGGACAGGCGGCCCGGCGTGTGTGGTGCGCTCCGGGCCGCACCTGTTTGTTAGCGACCGTTCGCGGGATGGATCCGCTCTTCTTCCCGACGGTGAGCGCGCTCGATCCGACGTTTCATTTCGCCGCGGCTGAGCAGAAATTGCAGTACGTACGCGAGCATGGCAGACAGCAGGACGACGAGAAAAGGCATCGACAGGCGTGCCCTGAGCCCGTGGGAAAACGCGAGGACGGCAGGAGCGACTACGCCGCCGAAAAAGGCGAGGAGCGCCACGAACGAAACCGCGAAGCTCCAACGATATCTCGGACGTTTCTGCACCAGATCTTTCCAGTCGCGCGCCCATCGAGCTCGCTCATCCGGTGACATCGCCTCGCGCCCGGGGATGAGATCCTCTGGCAACCGGATCCGATAGATTTTCTCCATACGAACTTCTTGATGAGCCGCTGAAAGGCGGTGAACGGCAAACACAATCCGGCCGCCAATCAGCCATTGGACGTCGCAGCAACTCGTCCGTGGCTTTGGGGGCGGAACGAACGCTCCTTCATGGTGCTTCTTGCATTTGACTGAATCGGAGGTTTTTTCAGGCGCATGAAACTGTCGCTCATGCTGCTCGCCTTGATCACTGCAGGTGCGGCCCGTCTGACGGCGGAACGGCTGGAGATCGCCGGCGCGGCTCAACCTCAGCTCTGCGCCGCGAGTGACGGTTCGGTTTGGCTCACCTATGGCCATGGTGGAGCGATCTTCGCTGCCCAGTCCGGAGAGGACGGCTCGTTCAAACCGGCGGTTCAGATCGCGGCGATTCCGAACCTGATGCTGGGCAACCGCCGCGGTCCGCGTATCGCGGCGCACGGCGACACGGTCACCGTCACTGTAATCGGAAATGAATTGCTCGCGTACACGTCCACGGACGCAGGGCGAAACTGGTCCGGGCCGGTCACGGTGAACGACGTGCCGGGAAGTGCTCACGAAGGATTGCACGACCTTGCGATCGCGCCTGACGGGAAACTGTTTGTGACGTGGCTCGATCTGCGCAGCGGCGCGATGCAGCTCTGGGGCGCGCAATCGACCGATGCAGGCAGAACGTGGGTCAGCGAACCCGTTTATCGCTCACCCGATAAATCCATTTGTGAGTGCTGTCACCCCAGCGCGATGTTCGATGCAGAAGGAAATCTTGCCGTGATGTGGCGGAACTCCGTTTCCGGCTCGCGCGATCTATGGATGGCGATTCGACCGAAAGGCAGCGCGCAGTTGTCGTCGGGAGAAAAGTTAGGATCCGGTACGTGGGCCTTGAACGGTTGTCCGATGGATGGAGGCCGGATCATCGCGCAAGGCGGCGGGAAATTCGCGAGCGTGTGGCAGCGCGCGGGTGAGGTTTATTATGCGCCCTTGCACGGAGACGAAGTCCGAGTGGGCAAAGGCAAACAGCCCGTCGCCCTCGCGCGCGGTGACGTTACGCTGGTACTCTGGCAGGACGGCAGCAGCCTGGTCTCGACGACGCTCGGCAGCATTAATGGCCCGCTGAAAACTCACGCAGCGAAAGGCCGCTTTCCCGTGCTGGTCGCGCGTCCGGGCGCTGCGTCGGCGCTGCTCGCGTACGAAGTAGACATGACGCCCGAGATAACCGGAGCTGCGCCGACGCACGGTGAGCATGCCCACGGGAAAGCGTCGCCTCCAAAGCTGACGAACATCGTCATCGAGCCGCTTTGATTTCAAAACCGGTTTGTTACGTAATACGTAACAAACGGGTGCAGGTGCACCGCCGCGGAGCAGTGGGAAGTTTTTGGACTCAACCTGATCCCTAAATCTGCGATGATCTAAAAAAGAGTCAGTGCCGTGGCCCCTTTCCAAACGGAATTTCGTTTTCAGGGATATGTCCTCCCCATCCTTCCTTAAACGCACCGCCGTGCTCCTGTACGGCGCGATTTCGTACGCGTTCTTTTTCGCGACGTTCCTCTATGCCGTCGGCTTTGTCGGCGGCTGGCTCGTTCCACACTCGATCGACTCCGCCCCGACGACCACGTTCGTTCGCGCGTTGGCGATCGACTCGCTGCTCCTCGCGATCTTTGCGCTCCAACACAGCGTCATGGCGCGGCCTGCCTTCAAGCGCATCCTCACGCGCTTTATTCCGGAAGCGGCGGAGCGCAGCACCTACGTGCTGATGTCGTCACTCGCGCTGATCCTTGTATTCGTGTGCTGGTCACCGATGGGCGGCGTGGTGTGGCATGTCGACAATCTCGTTGCGGCATCGCTGCTGCAGGCGGTCTTCGCTTTCGGCTGGCTGACGGTTCTGGTGACGACGTTTCTGATCAATCACTTTGACCTGTTTGGCCTGCGTCAGGTTTGGAAATATTTCGGCCGCAAAGCGTACGTGCCATTGAAGTTCGTCACGCCCGGTCCCTACAAGCTGGTGCGTCATCCGCTTTATCTCGGTTGGCTGTTCGCGTTCTGGTGCACGCCGCACCTGACGGTTGCCCACCTGACGTTTGCCGTCCTGACGACGGCGTACATTCTCGTTGCGATCCGGCTGGAAGAGCGGGACCTCGTCTCGATTCACGGTGAGGACTACCTCAAGTATCGCGCGAAAACGCCAATGCTGGTGCCGAAAGTTGCGCGGGCCGAATCTCGGCCGCAGCGAGCGATCTGAACGAACAAGCCCGCTGCCATGCGCCGCGGGCTTTTTTTTGATTCATAAGGGAGCACCCCGAGCGTGCCGCAATCTTCCCTCCCCCTTGCTATTACGATTTTGGGGTGAGCGGAGTCGTGTAGTAGATCACGATGTACGTGCACGGCACGTCGCCGGCGTTGCGGAGAAACGTGGTCGCTCCCGCGGCGAAAAAGATGACCGAGCCCGGTCCGCCTGACTTGGAGTGACCGTCCCAGTTCGCCTCGACGCGTCCCTCTTTGACGATGATGACTTCTTCCTGCAGGTGCTTGCTCGGCTCGCCGCTTTTTTCGCCCGGGTTGAGCGTCGTGATGTGAGAGTGGAGCTTGTCGACCGCGGCCGTGGGTCCGTCGAAGACATCGCGCCGGACGCCTTTCGGGGTGGGTTTGACCGGCATGGATTCCCAGTCGAAGAGATTGGAGGCGAGTTTTTCCATAGGTGAGGATGGTTCGGCGGCACGTGCTGGCGCCACCAACCCGAGGAGCATTACGCAGAGCAGGGGGAGCTTCATGCATCCAACCCTGCAGGACGCGCGCTCACGGCGCAATCCCGCGCCACGACGCTTCAGTGCCGGTGCGAAATCAATCGGTGATCGCCTGCATGACGGTGTTTTGGAAGCCGTAGGTGATGTTGCGGCCTTCTGCTGAAAACTCCTGCTGCGTGAAGAAGAGCAGGATCAGTTTTTCCTGCGGATCGATCCGGAAATAGGTGCAGTACGAGCCCGCCCAACCGTAGGTCCCTGGAGAACCGAGCAGCCCTGACGCACCGTCCACTTTTTGTACCGCCACATTAAGTCCAATGTATTGGCCGCGCATAAACGGGGCGACCGAGTCCGTCTGGTAGGCCGTCATCAACTCGATCGACTTCCGGCTGAGCAGGCGGTGACCATTCAGTTCGCCGCCGTTCAGAAGCATTTCGCAGAACTGCAAGTAGTCGGTCGGAGTTGAATACAGATTGCCGCCGGCGGAGAAGAAGCGGGTGGTCAGCGGATCCGCCGGGAGTCTCACCAGTTTGTTTTCTGGCGAACGGGTATAAACGGATGCGACCCGCGCACGTTTCTCCGGCGGCACCGAGAAGTAAGTGTCGTTCATGGTAAGCGGTGCGAAAATCCGCTCCCGAAAAAACTCCTCGAGCGTTCGGCCCGAAACGACTTCGATGATTCGGCCCATCACGTCCGCGTTCGTGTCGGAGTACCGATAGGCTGTGCCTGGCTGGCGACTGAGCGGGAGCGTCGCTCGTTTCCGAACAAACTCCTCGAGAGTGTAGTCTTCGTGAGCGGGCAAGGATTGACGCGCCTCCCTGGCGAGCGCCTCGGCGGGACCGTGATCGGCGGGCAAGCCCGGGAAGCCCGTGCGGTGGGTCAGCAAGTCGAGCAGTGTGATGGGGCGCTCCGCGGGGATGAGGTCGTATCCCGCCGGATCTGAACTTTTCGGCACGGCCACCTTGAGGTTGCGAAACTCCGGCAGGTATTTCTCGACGGGATCGCTGAGTAGGAACCGACCTTCCTCGAGCAAGATGAGTGTGGCCACCGTCAAGATGGGTTTGGCCATCGATTGAAGGTGGAAAAGGTCGTCGCTTCGCATCGGCCGTTTCGCTGCGAGATCAGCGTACCCGTGGGCTGTCAGAGAAACGGTTTGGCCACGCCGCGCGACGACGGTGACGGCGCCGGCGAGTTTGTGGTCGGCGAGCAATCGCTCGACGAAGTCGTCGACGCGTCTCAGGCGTTCCGCAGACATTCCCACTGCTTCTGGCTTAGCGTCGGTCGAGGCCGCTGCGGCTGTGCTGCGAAACAGAAACGTGGCGCACAGGCCAATCAGCACGTAATGCGATTTCATGGGAGAAGGGGAAAGGGCTCGCCTCGAGTGAAGCGACGGTTGCAGCAAAGCATGACTCGAGTGGGAAGCGACCGTAGAACACGCGAGCATGACCCAAAATTGCGCCGGCGCAGCTGTTTCGATTGGAAGACGGGACGGATTTTGATTTGCCACTAAAAACGTCCGCGCTGCACGATCCGAAGCCCGGACGTCACCTTGCGGGACCGCATGTTCAAACCTAACGCTTCCCGTTTCGCTCGTGATCTTCCATTTCAATGCTGTTTCCGCGGAATCGTGAGGCTGAGCGTTCGGATTCTCATCCTGACTGTTTTAACGACTTCGGCCTTCGCGGAGGGTTCTGGTGTGGATCAGGGCGGACTGTTTTTCGGCAGACCTCCTGATGCGGCTCGAGCGAGGCGCTACTATATCGCAGCGGAACCGACCTTGTGGGATTACGTCCCGTCGGGCCGCGACGAAATGTGCGGAGCAACCTTGCCGCCGGCGTATCAACAGAACCGACAGGCGGCGAAGCTGCGGTATTTTCAATACACCGATGCCACCTTCACGACGAAGGTGGTGGAAACGCCGAGCTTGGGAATTCTGGGGCCTGTGTTGCGCGGCGTAGTCGGCGATACGCTGGTCGTCACGTTTCTGAATCGAACGGGCCAGGCGCTGTCGATGCATCCGCACGGAGTGAAATACGACAAAGACAGCGAAGGCGCGTATTATCGCCCCGCACCCGGGAAGGGCGCGGCGGTTGAGCCGGGCGAAACGTTCACCTATGTGTGGCAACTCGACGAGGCTTCGGGTCCACGGCCCGACGAACCGAGTTCGAAAGGCTGGCTTTACCACAGCCACGTCGCGGGTGACGAGGAGATCAACCAAGGTTTGATCGGAGTGATCATCGTGACCGATTCACATCGCGCGCGGCCGGATGGGACGCCGTCCGACGTGGACCGCGAGTTGGCCACGCTCTTCATGATCTTCGACGAAAGCGGACTCGGTGCCGAGGCGAAGGAGGCGTACGAGCAAGTGAACAACGGAACTGGCGTGCCGGTGAAGAGCTGGGCGGAGATTCAGGAAAAACTGGAGATCGGTTCACGCACGGCGATCAATGGTCGGACGTTCGGCAATCTCGCTGGCTTGGAAATGAACGAAGGCGAACATGTTCGCTGGTACCTCTTCGCGTTGGGCTCGCAGCAGGATTTCCACTCGGCGCATTGGCATGGGCAGCGCGTGTTGGAGGAAGGTCGACGCCGCACGGACGTGATCGAGCTGATGCCGGCTTCGATGAAGGTGGCGGATCTGCTCGCGGATAATCCGGGCGACTGGTTATTTCACTGTCACGTCGCCGATCACATGCGCGAGGGCATGTATGCGCGGATGACCGTGCATCCGAAAGACGCGGTGGGGGCGAAGCGGTCGCCGCAGTACGCGTTTCTCGGCCTGGCCGGAGTTGCGTCAAACGCGTCGCTGAGCGTCACGGGTACAGTTGCGGCGTCATCGGCGCCGGCCGGCGTCGCAGATTCATTTAAGATCAGCCTCGACGTGAAGGCGACCGTGTTCGAGGCCTACGCCGTTTTTCGGCAACCGGTGAAAGTCGAGCTTGGGAACCGGGAGATCGTATTTGCGCCGAACGTACACGGCGTCGCCAGCGTGCCGGGTCCGGCAGGTGGCACGCTGCGGATCGTAAATGCCAGCGACCAAGGTGTCGTGTATGGAGGATTGATGGAGCTGAAGCTGACGCTGAGCGGAGCGGTCTGGGAGGAAGAGTTGAAACAGCAAGGTTGGTTGAGGACGGAACCCACGACCTGGACGCGCCCGGTGGCACTGACATTCCAGCTCGGCGAAGCACGCCATAGTGCGTCGTTGCCGCTGGTGGTCCGCGCTCAGGACCAGGGAGCGAAGTAACGTTGAAGGGGCGGGGGTGGGGAGCGTTGGTTGTTCTGCGAGTTCTTGACGGCGGTGTGGGTCGACCGTTTCGGATTCGCGGTGCTGTTGAAGGGCCGGATGAGTGTGGTCGTTCCGGCTGCCGTTTTTTATGGAGCGGCTTGCGATAAAGCGCGCAAGTCGCGGGTCGAAGACGCCGCGCTACTCGGTTATGGCCGCGTCGTGGTGCCAGTCGCCTCAGAAGCCAGGCCGCCGGCCGTTGATGCTGGCAATTTCGTTCACCTGTCGCTCGCGAAGGCGGGAGTCGGCGATGCTGGCGGCCCATTGCCGCGCAAGCTCGGGCTGGGTGGGGGCAAGGTAGCGGGCGAGGGCGACGCAGGCGGAATCGCGCGCCGGTCCCGGGGGCAGCGCGCCAAGCCAGTCGCCGAGGGTCGGAAGATCGGCCCCGGCCCACGCCGTCACGATCGCGGGCAGAGCGCGCTGTCGAGATGAGTCGGAAAGTTGCGCGGTGGCCCACCGCATCAGGCTGTCAGGGGCTCGGGCGGACCATTGATCAATGATCAACTCGATGCCTTTTTGTTGTTCGGCGCCGGCGGGCAGTGTCAGCGCCAGGTTGGCGGCAGCGGCATGGTCGGATTGAGCCACGCCGTTGAGCACTCCGCGCAGTGCCACGTTGCGATCTGTTTCGCTCGCGAGGCCGGCAGCCCACGCGAGCGCGTCGCGCGGATTCTGCTGGGCCCACTGTCCGGCCGCCGTGCTCAGCATTTGGATGCGTCGTGTTCCGTCGGGTAGGGCCGCGAGAAAATGGGTCGCGTCCATGGGTGACTGCGCCGTCCATTTTTCCAGAAGGATTTCGAGCGGGCTGACGCTGATGTCGACCGAGCCGGGATCACCGGGTGGGGGCAGCCGTTTGACCCAGGCAACGGAGGCCTGCAAATCGAGGTCCGCCCATTTTCCAATCACCTGACGCAAGGCGAGGTTTTGCTCCTCACTCGTGGGCAGATGTTGTGCTTGCTCGGCTGCGGTTGAGGGATCCGACGAACTCCATTCCGCGAAAAGCGAGGCGAGGGCGATGCGTCGATTTTCGCCCTGGAGTTCGGAGGCCATGATGAGGGCATCCCGTGGGCGCGTCTCGGCCATGACCGCAATTACGGCGGGCAAGAGCTGGGCCCGCAGTTCTCCGCGGGGGAGCGTCGTTGCCCACGCGAGCGCGGCTTCCTCCCTGGCCTCCAGCCACACCGTGAACAGTTCGGTCGGAAGCTCCAGTCGCCCGTGAATGGCAGGATGGCCATGCGCGTAGGCGATGGCGGCAGCGGGATCGATTTCCGCCCACCAGCGGAGCAACTCAAGTGCGGCCCTATTCTCAGTCTCCCCTGGCAGGACGGGCTCGAGTGTCGCCAGCAGTTCCTGTATTCGTCGCACCTTGGCGGCGTTTTGAGGGTCCCCGGTGCGATCGGAAAGCGGGCGATCGATGCGGGTAACGGAACGGTCCCGGGCCAACCCTCGGTCAACCGTCGCAGCGGTTCGAGCACCCGGCCGGAGGTACCTGGCGCCGCCCCACCACGCGACGCCGAGCAGGATTGCGACCGCACCGGCGGCAACCAAGATGGACCATAGGCGAGAACGTTTCATGGCGACAGGCTGACGCCGCGATTGCGCGCACGGGCATTTGCTAGGAACAGGTTAAACTCCGTGTCGTGCAATTTCACCGCGGATAATAGGCTAGAAGTTTTGCACCGCTCACGCATCGTGCACAGAGCTGAAGCTGACGTTGTGCGAATTCCATCAAAATGTAACCTGGGGCGGTTGATTAGGGCGGCAATACAGCCCAACGAGTAGATCAACGCATGATTCACCCGTTTGCAGTCCTTCGTTTGCTGGTTCCTCGTCGCTCGGCGGCCGGAATTCTCATCGCGGCGACCGTTTTCAACGTCGCTGTGACGGCTCGCGCTCACGGCGATCTCGACCAGCAAATTCAAGCGGTGTCGCTTCAGCTCGACCAGTCACCGTCCGCGGACCTCTTTCTGTTGCGCGCCGAACTACATTACGAGCACGAGAACTTCGCCGCTGCGCTGGCCGACTACGATGACGCGGGGAAGTTGAATCCGCGGCTTGACGCCGTTTCGTTTGGCCGGGCGCGGACGTTGTTCAAGGCGGGCGAACTCGCGCTGGCTCGCGACCTGCTCGATGTTTACCTGGAGCAAAAACCCGATCATGCCGACGGCTTCCTGCTGCGCGCGCGAGTTCTCGTCGCGCTGAAGGAATATGCGGCGGCCGTGCGGGATTTCGACCGTAGCCTGGCGCTTGCTCCAGCACCGCTGCCGGAGAGTTTCCTGGAAAGGGCCGACGCGCTCGTTGCGTTAGGCGATCGACCGGCCGCGCTGCGCGGTCTTGATGAAGGTATTTCTCGTCTCGGCAATTTGGTGACGCTGCAGTCAGCGGCGATCGCGCTGGAGCGTGACCTTAATCATTATGATGCGGCGTTGGCCCGCGTTGATCGTGTGCTCACCACGTTGCGCCGGAAGGAAACCTGGCTGGCCCGGCGGGGAGAAATTCTGTCGGCCGCGGGTCGGAAGGACGAGGCGCTCCGTACCTATCAGGAAGCACTCAGTGTTCTCGAGCAGCTTCCTGCCCAGCATCGAAACGTGAAGCCGATGCAGGATCTCGAAAAGCGCCTGCATCAGTTGCTCGGCACCTGATTCATCTTCGAACCGATTCTCGAAACTGCGTCGTCAGATCGTCTCTACAAAGAAATACCCATGAAAATCAAAGCCTTGTTTGTTCTTCTGCCGATGCTGGCGATGCTCCCCAGTGTCACCGAGGCCCAAAGCCTGACGCGTGGACCTTATCTGCAGAACGGCAGCACGACCGACACGACGGTTCGTTGGCGCACGAGCATAGCGACCGACAGCGTGGTCCGCTACGGGACGGCGGCCGGCAGCCTGACGCTGACGGCGTCGAACGCGACCTCCACGACGGAACACGAGATTCGACTCACGGGCCTGACTGCGAACACGAAGTACTACTACTCGATTGGCTATGGCAGTACCACGCTGGCGAGCGGCACGGACTACTTCGTCGTGACGGCACCGACCGGGGCGAAGCCGACCCGGATCTGGGTGCTTGGCGATCCAGGAACGGGCAGCACGGTGCAGACGGCGGTCCGCGATGCGTACTACGCGTTTACCGGAACCACCCACACCGATCTGTGGCTCATGTTGGGAGACAATGCCTATTCGAGCGGTACGGATGCTGAGTACACGGCGAGATTGTATGGCATCTACCCGACGATGGCCCGCAAATCCGTCCTCTGGACCACGATTGGAAACCATGATGCGGGCAGTGCGGATTCGCCGACGCAGACCGGCCCGTACTACAACAACGCCACCCTGCCGAAACAAGGCGAAGCCGGCGGCGTCGCGTCGGGGACCGAGGCGTATTACTCATTCGATTACGGTAACATTCATTTTGTCTGCCTCGACTCGATGGACACGTCGCGATCGGCCACGGGGCCCATGGCAGTTTGGCTGACGAACGATCTCCAGAATAACACGAAGGACTGGCTCGTCGTTTTCTTCCACCATCCCCCATATTCGAAGGGCTCTCACAACTCAGACAGCGAGATCGAGCTGGTGGAAATGCGACAGAATTTCGGACCCATCCTGGAAAATTACGGGGCGGACCTCGTCCTCTGCGGCCACAGCCATTCCTACGAACGCTCTAAATTCATCGATGGCCATTACGGCGTGTCGACCACCTTCAGCAATGCGATGGTCGTACAGTCCGGCGGCGGGCAGGGCGCAGGCGCTTACACGAAATCGAGTGTGGGCCCTCTGTCGCATTCGGGCACGGTGTACGCGGTACCTGGTGCATCGGGTCAGATCAGCGGCGGCACCCTGAACCATCCGGCCATGTTTGTTTCGCTCAACGTCGCGGGTTCGATGGTCCTCGATGTCAACGGCAGTTCCTTGAATGCAACGTATCTGGATAGCGCCGGGGTCGTACGCGATTCCTTTGCCATCACCAAGGGCGGCAGCGGTGGCAACGTTCTTCCGACCGTCGCCATCAGCAGCCCCGCCAGCGGCGCAACGTTCACCGCTCCTGCGAGCATCACGATCAATGCCACCGCAACCGACAGTGACGGGACGATCACGCAAGTGGACTTTTATCAGGGAGCCACGCTGCTCGGCAGCGCCACGAGCAGTCCTTACAGTTTCACGTGGACCGGTGTGGCGGCAGGAAGCTACAGCCTGACGGCGAAAGCGACCGACAACGCGGGCGGCACGCAGACGTCGACCGCGATTCCCGTGACGGTGAACGCCGCGGGCGGCGCAACCAAGGCATCGTTCCAGGAAGGCAATAACTATAGCGGAATGGTCGACGCGCACATTCGCAGTGACGCGACGGCGACAAATTTCGGCTACGCGACCACGCTGTTGGTGGACGGAAAACCCGATTACTCGGCTTTGTTGAAGTGGGATCTCACGACGATCCCGGTGGGCAAGACGGTCACGGCCGTCACGCTCACGTTCAACGTGGTGGCTGCGAGCAGCCAAGTGTACGAGCTGTATGCGCTGAAGCGCAATTGGTCGGAATCGGAAGTCACGTGGTTGAAGGCGAACAATACAACGCCGTGGACCGCGGCGGGTGCGAGCAGCACGACAGCGACGGGCGATCGCGAATCTACGGTTCTCGGTACGGTCAGTTCGTCGACCACGGGTTCAAAAACAATCACCTTGAACGCTGCGGGAGTCGCCAAGGTTCAATCCTGGGTGAACACGCCGGCGAGCAACTTCGGTTTCATCCTCCAGGATTATACGACAACGAAAGGCCTGGAGCTCACGTCCAAGGACGGCCTCAACGTTGCCCAGCGTCCGATCATCACGATCACGTATCAGTAAACAGAGGGTCAGCGCGGCGGGCTCGGTCCGGCGTGAACCGAATTGCTGCAGACGTTCTGCGCGGAATGGGGGACGCCGGTTTTGACGTTCGGCCGCCGCGGCATCTGAGCTTTTGATCGGCCGCGGAAGGATGACCCCGCTGGTTTTCAAGGCTTCGGCGAACGAGCGACGCCTGATGCTGTAAGACCATCTCGATCCCGCGAGCTGACTCGTCCCGCTTGAGGTGCCTCCACCCCATGCTGAGGGCTGCGAGCTCCCACTGGGTTCAGGTGATTACCGTAGGTCGTGCGCAGAAACGTAAATAGCACATGAAAAGTTTCGGGTTTGGCACGTCGTCAGCTGCGTGCAGAGCATGTCCGGATTGTATACAACCCCACGTTTTGGCGCAAAAATCCCCTCCGGCTGCCGCCCTCGCGGTGCCCGTTTCGCTCCTTCCGACTCACTCGGCCATCTGCGAGTTTCTCACCGATCTCCGCTCGTCCAAATTATCGGACTGCTGACCCTCATCGTCGGATTGTCGACGGTCTCGCGCGCGGCGACAGCGTGGGTCGTCGATTCGCTGTCGGATGTGCCGGTCGTTGGTCAGACCACCTTGCGCCAGGCGGTCACGGGAGCTGCCGCAGGAGACTCCATCGAATTCGCGCCCACGCTGTTCGCGGGTGTTCTGCCGAAAACCATCACACTGGCGAGTGCTCTGACGGTGAAGAAGAACCTGACCGTCATCGGACCGGGCGACGCCACGGGTACGCAAACTCCCGCGTTGCGTTTACGATCCAGCGGTTCGGACCGTATTTTGCAGGTCACCTCAGCAGCAACCGTCACCTTTGCAGGAGTAAGTTTTCAGGGCGGCGTTGCACCCGGCGGTGGGGCCGTTCTCGTGGACGCCGGAGCCGCTGCGAGCTTTGTCGAATGTGATTTTACGGGGAATGTGGCTTCGGGCACAAACTTCGGCGGGGCGATCCTCAACCGGGGCACCCTGACGCTCGATTCCTGCCTTGTTGGGCTGAATCGCTCAGCGAGTGGGGGCGGACTTGCCAGCTATGGAAAATTGCAGGTGCTACGCAGCCTGATCGAAGGAAATGTGGCTTCGAATGAGGGCGGCGGACTTTACGTGAGCGGCGCGGATTTCTCGATTGAAAGTTCAACCTTCGCGACAAATACCGCCGGAACCGGTGGGGCCATCGCGTTCTCTGCCGCCGGAGGCAAGACGGTCAACACGGCCACGCTCACGGCTATCACCGTCGCCGAAAACATTGCCGATGCGCAGTCGGGTGGATTGTACGTCTCAGGAGCGGGCGCCATCGCCAACGTGAGCGGGTCGGTTTTTGCCCGGAATGTGACGACCAACAATGGTGGCGCACAAACGCCGCACGACTTGGCGACGCAGAACAGCGGCAAGATCAACTCGGTGGATTACAACATCGTGGTCAAACCGGGTTCGACGTTCTCGCCCTATGGAACTCATGACCAGATTGGCGTCGATCCTCTGCTGTTGCCGCTCGCAAATTATGGAGGCCGGACCCGCACCTTTGCCATCGGCCAGGAGAGCCCTGCGTACAACACCGGTTCACCCACGTTTGTGGGCAATCTCATCAAAACCGACCAGCGTGGATTTCCGCGCGTGTGGCTCCAGGGGAACGTCGGGCGGGCTGATGCTGGAGCGTTCGAGTTCTTCACCGGACTCACTTGTGCTCCAACCTTCGTGTTCGAGGCCGCCGGCGCCAAGACGCCCGGAACGCTTGAAGCGACGCTTACATTGCCAACGGCCGGGACGGTAACGGTCGTGTGGACGGTCGCGGGGGTCGCTGGAGTGCCGACCACCGTCACGGTTCCGGCCGGCGGTCAGCCGCAGTTGCTCACCTATGATGGCTCGTTCGCCTTTGGCGCCACCGCTGTCAGCGTCCGGGCAACGGCTGGAGCGCTCGTTCTGACGTGTTCAATGACGGTCAACGTCGTCGATACCACGCCGCCAAAAATCACGCTCGCGGGAGCGAGTCCCTACTATGTGGAATACGGAACGACCTACGTAGACCCCGGAGCGACGGCATTCGACATCCGGGACGGAAACGTGGCGGTTAACATTGATGCAAGTGCAGTGAACATGTCGGCACTTGGCAGTTATATGATTTTCTATCGTGCGACCGATGCCGTGGGAAACCAAGCCAGTGCTTCCCGCGGTGTGATCGTGGTCGACACGAAACGCCCGGTGATTGGCTCGCAGCCGAATCTTGTCGTCGAGGCGACAAGTTCTGCGGGCGCAGTCGTCACCTATTCGCCGACGGCGACCGACAACGCGGGCACCGTAATCGTTACGACATCTCCGATCTCAGGTAGCACCTTTCCTCTCGGCACGACGTTGGTCACGATCACGGCGAAGGACGTCACCGGCAACACCGCAACGGGCAGCTTTACCGTGACCGTTCAAGATACGACGGCCCCGGTCATCAACGCACAACCCAATGTTATTGTTGAAGCCATCAACGCGGCCGGCGCGTCCGCCTCCTTTACGCCGACCGCGACAGATGCCGTCAGCCTGCCAACCGTTTCAACTTCACCCCTATCAGGCGCACCGTTTCCGCTCGGCACGACGCCGGTGAAGATCACAGCCAAGGATGCTGCCGGCAATATCGCCACCAGCACCTTTAACGTCATCGTCAAAGACACGACAGCACCGGTGATCGCCGCTCAAGCGGACCTGACGGTTCTGGCGACGGGAGCATTCGGCGCGGACGTGGTGCTCGCCCCGACCGCCACGGACGCCGTCAGCGCGGTGACGGTCACGACCGCTCCGGCCTCGGGCACAATCTTCCCGCTCGGAACCACAATCGTTACCATCACCGCAGTGGATGCCGCGGGCAACCAGGCAACGCGGACGTTCAACCTGACGGTGATCGATCCGTACGGTGTGACGCTGAAGAACGTCATCTGGCCGCTCGCGATTGACCTGACGCCAAAGCTGGTCGCGTCGCCCGGCAAGCTCACCGGTGTTCTGCAGCAAGCGGTCGCGCAAGCCGGCGAAGCTCGCTGGTACAAATTCCGCGGTCTGCCGGACAGCCGAATCGAAGTCACGCTGACCAAGCTGCCCGCGAATCTCGATGTGGTGATTTATACCGACATCAAGCAGGCGTACAACGAGCTGTTGGGCCTGACTGGCGCCAACGCCAGCCCGGCCGACAAGACGCTGGCGCTCCTTGGGGTCGAATATGCGCCCGACATGTATTCGCCGGACATGTATTCGCCGGAGGCATATGCCCCCGAGCAGTATTCACCGGACGCCTTTTCACCTGAAGCGTACGCGCCCGAACTGTATTCGCCGGATATGTACTCGCCGGAGGCCTACTCGCCGGAAATCTACGCACCTGAGGCTTACGCGCCCGAAGCGTATGCGCCGGAGGCCTACGCGCCCGACTTGTACGCGCCGGACATTTACTCTCCGGAAGCCTATGCCTCCGCTCAGCAGCGCACGTTGCTGGGCTTCTCGGCCCTGCCGGGAACGTTGAGTGAGGGCGTTCGCTTCAATACCTACTCGAAAACGGGGGAGTTCTATGTGCGGGTTCGCGGACAAAACGGGGTATTTTCCAACAAGTACCCGTATGAGCTCACGGTCACGATCAATGGCAATCTCTCGAGCGGAGTAACGAACTTCGTCACCACTCCCTCCACCAGCGCCGCTGATGTTGCCTCGCGGATCAGCGGCAATCCATCGAGTCTCATCGTTTGGGATCGGGCCCGAATCGCTGGCACTGCGATCGAAAAGGACAACCTCGCGGCCTCGTTGGCGAAGCTCGCTACGGTGGCGAACGGCGTGCTCGTCGACGTCGGTACCGATGCGCAGATCGTGAAGCTGAACGTCCAAGCGGACACAAATCCGTACTCGCCGATCACGAAGAACCTGGTGGGCGACGCGATCCGCAACTTGATTCAACTGTATCGCAAGGCGGCGCCCGGCATCGCTGACGTCACGCTCGTCGGTGGTGACGATGTGATTCCGTTCTTCCGTTCGGATGACCAAGCTCTCTTGGCGAACGAAGCGAATTACTTCCCGCCCGTTTTGGATGGAACGCATTCGCAATCGGCGCTCCGATATTCCCAGGTGCTGTCGCAGGATCGCTATGGCTCGTCGCAGCAGCTGGTCCTGGCTACCGGCTCGTACGACTTGCCGGACCTAGCGGTGGGGCGGTTGGTTGAAACCGCGGTGGAAGTGAAGGCGTATGTCGACAAGTACGTGCCGTTGTTCGATGGCACGTCCGCGAGCGGCGTTGTGCCCACCCCGAAATCAGCTTTTGTCGCCGGCTATGATTTCCTGGCGGATTCGGCTGACGCGGTAAAAGGAGAATTCTCGGCCGGGTTGGGAGCGGGGGCGACGGTGGACACGCTTATTTCCCCGATGACGGACGCACCGGCGTTGGGGTGGACCGCCGACCAGTTGCGCGCTTCGTTCCTGGGCTCGCGCCATGACCTCGCCTACCTGGCCGGCCACTTCAGCACGTCGCGTGCGCTGGCGGCGGATTACACGACCCGCATGCAAGCGCAGGAAGTGGTTTCATCGTCCGTAAATCTCGCCTATGCGCTGATCTTGAGCGCGGGGTGTCATTCTGGATACAGCACGGTCGACAAGGAAGCGACTCTCCTGACCGGAAAACCCGACTGGGCCCAGGCATTCTCGCGTAAACAGGCGATCTGGATTTCGGGGACGGGCTATCAATACGGTGACACCGATTTTGTGGAGTACACCGAACGATTGTTGCTGGACGTCGCGCGTGCGCTGCGAACCGGGACGGGCCCGGTGTCCGTTGGGCGCGCACTGGTTGAGGCCAAGCGTCGCTACCTGGCTGATACACCGACGATGCGCGGCATCCACGAGAAGACGTTGCTTGAGCTCGCGCTCTACGGCCTGCCGATGGTGAAAATCAATCTGGCCGGCGCACGCTTGAACCAAGCTTCACCGACCGGCGAGATCAGCAGCGTCGCGGGCGTGAACACGGGCCCTGGGGTGGGGCATGGCCTGAAGCGGGGCGAGCTTGCGTTCAACCCCGTGCTTACGCTGGTCAACAAAACCCTCGATGTGGTTGGTTCCTCGGGCACAACCACAGCCTCATATTTCACGGGATCGGACGGCATCGTCACCATCCCAGGCGAGCCGGTGCGACCACTGGAGTCGTTCAATGTGAGCCGGCCGGAAGGCTTGGTGCGCGGCATTGGGTTCCGGGGAGGAAATTATTCCGACCTCGGGGGATTCCGACCGTTCACGGGGGCGCCAGCGACTGAAACGCGCGGAGTACATGGCCGGTTCTCGACCGAGGTTTTTTACCCGGTCCGGCCGTGGAACCTCAATCAGGTCGGTGAGTTCTTCGCTTCGAGTGGCATCTCCGAGCTGAATGTCTTTCCAACCCAGTTCATCTCCGATGATCCGAACGCGGTCGCGGGAACGTTGCGACGCTACGGCTCGATGAAGTTCAGTGTGTTCTACTCCCCAGAAACATCGGCCGCCGCTCTGGCCAATGCCCCCGCGATCAATCTCGTTTCGAGTATGAAAGGACCATCGAGTATCACCTTCGCGATTCAGGCCGCGGCCGCACTCGGCGCTGGAGTTCAGGAGGTATGGATTACGTACACCGGCTTGCCGGGGTCGCCACACTACGGCTCGTGGGAATCGTTTACGCTGACGGCGCCATCGAACATCAACGGAATCGGTCTATGGACGGGTTCCCTGCCGCTAAGTCCGGGGGCTGATCCCGGTTTGATCCGTTTCATGGTTCAAGCCGTGAATGGTTTTGGTAGCGTAGCTCAAAGCACCAACTTTGGCCGGTATTTTATTCCGGGCGATTCGACGCTCGATGGAATTGGAGAAACCGGATCGGTGTCTGTGGTCAAACTCCTGCCGCCGCTGCAAACGGTCGGAGCCTATCGGTCGTCCGTGCCGGTCAGCGCATCGCTGGTCGATGGCGAAGGTCATCCTCTCTCCGGAAGGCGCATCCAGTTCCGGATTGGACCTGTGATCAAGACCGTCTTCACCAATAGCGCGGGAGTGGCTTCGACCCAATTGATCCTGACGGCTCAACCCGACCTGTATGCGCTTGAAGCGAACTTCGCCGGCGACCTGGAAAACCAAAACGCATCGGATCGGCAGCCGTTCACGGTCACAAAGATGGCGACGAAGCTCACCTTCGATTCGGGCGTGACAGTACCTGACGCCGCGCACGTGGTCGTTACGCTGCGGGCGATCGATGGTACACCGATCAAGGAGCGCACGGTTGCGTTTCTGCTGAACAACGGATCGGAAACAACCGCGATCGCCGAGATCACCGATGGGGCGGGTCAAGCGCGGCTGGGCAATGTCGGCATTCCTGCGGGGACGTATCAGGTGTCGGTGTTTTTCGCAGTGCCGGTCAAGCTTTCGGATGGCACAACCGTCTCCTTGAGCGATGCGCTCTACGAAGGTTCCTCCGCGAGCCAGTCATTCAAGATCGGCTCGTCGTTGAAATTTGGCGACGTCCAGGCCTGGGTGGCCTATGCCGATTCCACCGCGCCTGGTGCGAGTGAGAACAATCCGGCGGCGAGCAAGGTGGAACTCGCCGGTGATATGGCGAGTGCGGATCCGTTGTTCGGTCCGAACTGGATGCTCTCCAAGCTCAAAGCGAAAACGATTACGGCTGATATCAGACTGACCCTCTCGGGCAAAACGCTGGCCGCAGGGTCGGTGGTGCTTGATGTTCAGGCGACCGATAGCAAACACTGGCGCGGCGACGTGAAGTTAAACGGCGCTTCGGTTCAACTGTACGTGGATTGGGATGGTTCCGGGGGCACAGGCAAATATCACGTTTGGGTTGACGCGGCGGCTGGCAGTGGACCGCCCTACAGTCTTTCTCCCGCCTTGCTGAGTTTGGAACTTACCTTCGGAACGGGCACGAACGAGAAGCCGGCAGGCGGAATCGTTGAGGTCGGTGGATCCGCGAATCCGTGGACTCAGGAAGGCAGCGAAAAACGAGTGCGCTCACATCAGTGAACCGTCTCGGAAACTCGCACCGCGCTGATCGAATCTCATCGGAACCGAGCTCGCATGAACCGGAGATCTGTGCACGTCCGAATCACCAACCGCGTGAGCCGCTGACGTTCGAGTGAGAGCAGAGTGGCGCGGTCACCTCGCCACCCTCGCGCTAGGTTGATCGACGTAGGGGCGTCCCTCGCGGACGCCCGATCCCACGAGCGCCAAAGACTCTCGGGCGTCGACAAGCGACGCCCCTACGCAGGCATTCGTGTCCATTCGTGGTTTCCTACCGCCCGAGCATCGCTGATTTCGTGCCGAATTTTACGCGCATCGGTGTAGGAGTTAGAACGGCCGAGTTATGCCTGAGCGCGCAATCAACACGGGCACATCGCGCGCGGTAAAACCGCGCCACCGGTCGCGTCGCCGTGGCTAATTCCCAGCGACTCGCGTTGCGCCCAGTTTTTCTTCGGCAATCGCCAGTTCCTTGGCGGCATCCGCGTGTTGGTTGGGGAACGCGCTCGCCGTAAACACTTCGAGTGCCAACTGGTACGCAGCAATCGAACGCTTGAGCAGACGGGCGCGATTGGACGGCGGCGATTCATCGGCTTGAGCGCGCAGCGCGTCGCCGAGGGTCCACTGTTGAACGCCCCACATCTCCGCATTGCTTTGGCGACCCACCACCTCCAGCGAGGCGGTACTCGCTGTCACCGCGTCAGCCAGGAGTCGTGCGCGTTCGGCCACGGGAGAGACGGCCGCCCAAGACATCAGCGCGACCGCCAGATTGTTCTGCGTTCGACCCCAGTCCTGCGGTAGCGAGTCGCGATTGTACACCGACAGCGCAGAGCGATAGGCGCTCACGACATCGGCGAGCAAGCGCGCCCGGTCGGCGGGCGCGGCCGCCGATGCTTGTCTGCGCAGGGTGACCGCAAGATCGCTCTGAGTGCGGGCCCAGTCCTGCGGCTGCGTCTCCCGGTCGAAGACTCCCAGGGCCCGATGAAAGGACTCCACGGCGTCATCGAGCAGGCGTGCCCGTTGTTCACCTGTCAGGGCCGCCGCCTGCAGGCTCAAACCGACCGCGAGATTGCTCTGGGTGCGGGCCCAATCTTCGGGATAGTCTTCCCGCGTCAGAATCTCCAGCGCGGACCGGCAGATCCTCACGGCCTCAGCCAAGAGCCGGACGCGGTCCGCCGCGGAAGCGGACGAGGCTTGTTTGACGAGCGCGACGGCGAGATCGCTCTGGGTCCGCGCCCAGTCCTGCGGAAACGTGTCGCGCGTATAAATGTCCAAGGCGGCCCGATACGCCACGGCCGCTTCGGCGAAAAGCGAAGCGCGATCGGTGCTGGCAGCTGCCGCCGCCTGATTGCGGAGGGCGATGGCAAGATTACGTTGGGTCCGTGCCCAATCCTGCGGATAATCCTCACTGGTGAGCACGGCTAATGCGGCGCGATAGGTGAGGACCGCCTCTGCCAGGAGCCTGGGCCGTTCAACGCTGGCCGCCGACACCGCTTGTTTGACCAGTGCAGTTGCGAGATCGCTTTGCGTGCGGGCCCGGTCCTGCGGGAATGCATCGGACGTATAGATTTCGAGGGCTGCTCGGTGCGCCTCGATCGCCTTTGTCCGTCGTTCAGCGATCCGGCGGCCCGTTGACACCGACGCCCACGCATCGAGAACGGTGCCTGCACGAGTTTGCAGCTTGGCCCATTGCTCGGGCAGTTCCGCCTTTTCCGTCAACGCAAGTGCCGACTGCAGCGCCTTGCTCGCAGCTTCATAATTCGCGGCGGCGAGTTCAGTCTGGGAAAGCTTCAGCAGAGCCTCGCGTTGGAGATCGACGACTTCTCGTTGTTCGGAGGCGTTGCTGGTTCGCTGCTGTTCAGCTGCAGCGAGGACACCGCGCACATTCGTGACTTCGGCGGAAAGCTGCTTCCGCAGTTCTGTCACGTCCATGCCGCGTTTGGCGGCAACGACCGCTTGCGCGGCGAGGGTGGGATCGCGCCGGTCGTCCTGCGAAGAGGGTGCACTGGCACCCTTCATCTGCGAAAGCACGGCTTCAGTGAGTTCGGACTGTTTCGCGAGTCGCGTCCGCAGATCGGCGATTTCTCTTTGCTGGGCCTCCATCCGCAAGCCCACCTGCGCTTCCGTTTCATTTCCGCGAATGTGCAGCCACCACATCCCGCCACCGAGTAGTACCACGAGGCCAAGACCGGCCATCAGTCCGCCCCCGAGCCATTTGTGGGCCTTCTTCAGCTCGCCTTGGAGATGCTCAACATGAGTTTGCAGTTCACGGACGCGAAGGGAGAGATCGTCGCGGGTGTGAACATCGTAGCGAAGCGTTTCACTCGAGGAGAGTCTGGTGCGATGCGCCTTCTGGAGTTCCTGCTTTTCGGCGTCCTCCGGCGTGTGCTCATCGTAAGGAAAGTCGGCAGCGCAAACAAAGACGTACACGGGCTTCCGGAGCTCGCGCGCGATATCGTACTCGAGCTGCGTGAAACTCCGCCGCGGCTCGTTGGGTGCGCGCTCCTGAGGCTCATAGCCGTAAACTTCGCCCGCCACATGCAGCACCGCATCGCAGCCCGCGATGCGTGTGCGCAACATTTCGCGCACGGTGCGGTGATCAGGCGGAAAGTTGGATTGCTCGACGGGAACGCAATTCAGCGTGAGCAGCGCTTCCTTGATCAGCTGACGACAGGATCGAAGATCACGACTGGTCGCACTGATGAAAACTTCCGGGCGGCGAGTAGCTGACATGGATGATCTACAGTCGTGATGTAATAAATGTCAGGCTGACCGACAAAGATTGCGGAAATAATGCGACGGACTGGCAAGGATATTTCCGCCAACTGTGCAGAAGGAAGAACGCGATAATACGACTGGAGCGGTGCAAAGGATCACCGGCCGGGCCGAACTCCCAAGTGTGAGTTCGTGAGTTCCAAATCGATCAGGTGCGTTTAGCGATCCGCGCCGAACGCAGCGCGTGCGATGAGCATTCCAACGGCCATGGCAGGGACGAAGAGGAGCGCTTCGATCCTCCACGCGGCCAGGTTTGCGATGGCTGGACCCGGACAGAATCCCGCGAGCCCCCAGCCGATCCCGAAGATCAGCGCGCCAAGCACGAGCCGTCGGTCCACGGGATCGAGGTCGCAGGCTGGCAATTTCACGCCGAACCAACCTTGGCCGCGACGGACGATCCGCATCAGCGCCAGTCCTGCACCAAACACGAAAACGGCTCCCGCCATCACAAAAACCAAGGTTGGATCCCATTCTCCAGTGACGTCCAGGAATCCGATGATGCGCATGGGATCGGTCATGCCTGAGATGGCGAGGCCGGCGCCAAAGAGAGCCCCGGCGAGTCCGACGATCGGGAGGCGCGCGTTCATGACAGGGATACCCAGCCGGTGTGATTGACCACCCACACGGTCGCGATGCCTGCAGCAATGAAGAGGAGCGTAGCGACAAACGCCGATTTCGAACCCATGCCCAGACCACAGACGCCATGGCCACTGGTACAGCCACGACCTATTCGAGTTCCAAACCCGACCAGAACACCGGCGACCGCGATCAGCACCATCGAGCCATGTGGGCGAAACCCGGCCGCGGAACTGGACGTGCGCAGAGCGATGAAGGTGCCGCCGACCAAGCCCAGGAGGAACACCACGCGCCACATGGTATCCCCGGGACGACGACGGAGAATTCCGCTCAATACTCCTGAGATGCCAGGCATCTTTCCCGTGACGAGCACGGCCAGCAGGCTGCCGAGACCGATCAAACCGCCGCCGATCAAGGCGAAAACGACCATGGAAGGGGAGTTCATGAGGTGAGACGCGGTGGAGTAAAATGAAGGACGCGAAGCAATGCTTGCGGCGACAATCATTTGGGCTGCTGAAGAAAGCAGTCAGCTCCCGTGGGTGACCTGCCCAACCTCAACTCACTCGCTCTTGAGCTCGGCGATTTTGATGTTCCGGTACTCGCACTTCATCTCCACGCCGGGGTGGATCTGAAATCCGATGGGAGCAGCGCCCAAGAATTTTTCATCCGTGTACTCTGAGGCTTTGGTGCCGTTGATCCAGCAAGTGAACGTCGAGCCTTTCGCTTGAATGCGGAAGGTGTTCCACTCGCCCTCCGGCTTCAGCAGTTCCTTCGCATGTTTCGCCTGGCCTACTTCCGGGTAGGCCGGTTTTCCGCCGGTGTAAAATGAGCCGGTCATATCAACCAGCAGACTCCCCGACACGCCCAGCTGAAGTTGGATGCTGGGCTTCCGCATCTCGATCCCGGTATCGACTCCGCGCTTCGTGTTGGATTTCCAACGAACATCAAACTCGAGCACGAAATCGCCGTAGTCCTTTTCCGTCCACAGGTAATTGCCTTTCTTCGCCGCGTCGTTTTCTCCGATCAGCACCCCGTTCTCGATGTGCCAAAAATCTTTCGAAGTCTCGGCTTTGAAATGAGTCAGATCTTTACCATTGAACAGCGGCTGGAGCACGACCTCCGCGGCTGGAGCGGAGACGCACGAAGCGACGAGGAGAACGCAGAAAACGAAGGGGCGGGGAGTCATGGTCGGAGGTTGGTGAGATCGAACACGGATGGACAGCGTGTTTTATGATTTGGTCCCCGGCCCCGCCTTAACCCCGGTGGCGCGCCACGTTCTTTTCGATCTTCGCCGTCATCTGTGTCACAATCGACGCCCGTCTTGGCATGGAGCCCGGGCCAGAGAAGATGGGAGGCAACATTAGCCGAGTGCCTCACGCAACGGGCGCAAAGGCCGCGAGGTGACGAACCGCTCCGTTGATGTAGCCATGCGCGGACGCTCAGGGGCGCACGGTAGGATCTTCGCAATTCGACGTAGGCCGGAGGATCTCGCGTTGGAGTTAAATCCCGATCCTGCCTCAGCGACGTCGCGGGAGGAGCATCCAGCCGACGATCATCATTCCGAGTCCGAAGTTGCGCAGACCCGGGGTCCGTAACATGAAAAACGCTACGCCGACGTAGCAGATTGCGAGAACGATTGAAAAAGGCGTCCAGGGTCGGCGTCCCGGCGTGCGAGGTGACTCGCGCGTGGCTGGCTGGGGCGCATCGTAACGGGGTGGGGGCGGCGCGGGTCGGCGGAGCGGTTGAAAGCTATCGTGCTCGTGCTCCCGCAGCTGGGCCGCAATCCAGTCATCATGAGCGGCACGTTTGACGGGATCACTCAGGACCTCGTACGAAGCGTTGATGATCTTCATCACCGCCTCCGCCTTGGCGGCGCTTGCGTTCATGTCCGGGTGATATTTGCGCGCGAGCGATCGGTAAGCGGCTTGAATCACCTCGATGGGGGCATCGCGGGAGACCTTCAAGTTGTCGTAGTGCGTCCGGAACTTTGGCATTCGTGAAGAGGGAGCGAATCGTAGGCGGCGATCGGGTTGAATGCTAATCGTTGTGGAAATTGCTAAAGGCTTTCGATGCCCCATCGCAGGAGGCGGTCGTCCGATTTGAGTGGTTAACGGGGAACTCAGGAAGCGAACCAAACCCGACGCGCCTTAGTTCAGATTCGAATCAACACTAACGCATGTAGCGAGACCTGCTTTGACCGGTTCGTTTCGCTTGCTTCCTGAGTTCCACGTTAGGAGGGCTCAGTTCACGTTTTCGCTCGTAATCGTGTGCGGGTCGCCGGCAGTCGGCAGCACACCGGAAATTTCCCAACCGAGTTCGGGATCGGCGGGTGGGTATTGCTTCGGCGGCTTGCTGCGGGAATCCGTCAGCGTGCCGATGCGGAAGCCCATCAGTTGCTTCCCGCGAAAATCACACACGAGAACAATGTAACCACGCACCGCAGTGCAGACGCTCACCGGATCCTGCAGGCGCTGGTCTTCGAGCGTGCGGAGAATCAGGCCCTTGCCGCCCACCGACAGTACCTCGACGACCTTGCGGGCCTGCCGGCACGCCACCCAGAGCACGTTATTCTGGCCGTCGCCGCTGGCTTTGCCCCGCGCAACAGGGCCGTGCCACGGCCTTCGCTGCGTCGTGAGAAGGCGAGGCTGATCGGATTCTCGCCGACAAAAACGCGGCCGAGTTCTTCAATCGAAGCGCTCTTTTTGTGATAGCGTTCGCGGGCCATCAGCGAGGACGCGTCCCAGATCGAGAGCGCACCTTTTTCCAATCCGATGTGGAATTTGAAGACGTCCGAACTCCAGCGGTCCACGTGATGCCCGCAGATGACGCTCACCGGCCGCTCAATCAATTTCGTCAACACCACTTTCGGCGAGATCTCGGTCCGCTCGGTGAATGTGTTGGGCCATTGACCTGGTTCCTCGCCGCGCGCTGCATTGGTCGCCTGGAAACTCTCCTGCGACGAAAGCCAGCTTTCGCGAATGTAGCGAAACACAGGTGACAGATCGACCACCGCAAACTTGTTTTCGTCGCGGGAAATCACGACGGCATAGCCGGCGTTGGCGATGGTCGACGACCATGGGCCGGACGACAGGTTTTTGAGCGTGGGCGCCTGGCTGAGATCCATTTTGCCCAACGTTTTTCCGCCGGTGGCGCTTGGGCCGCCCCAGTGACCGTTGCCGGCCGCGGCCACGCGCAGCGTTTGCTCGACGGGAAGATCGACATAGCAGAGTAGCTTGAACGCGGATACGCTGGCCTGGTTGGGCAGTCCCATCTGGGTGAACGTGTGAAACGGGAGTCCTTTGCCCTCGACCATGATGACCGCGAGCTGACCACGACGCAGCGTGGTGTCGTACACCGCGACGAGGAGCAGTTCGTTGTTCGACGTGACGGCGAGGTCCTGGACCTGTTTCTCCGCGGGCAACCGCAGGACCGGCATGCCAATCTTGCCGTGACCTGTCTGCGTCGTGGCCACAGTGATCAGGCCGTTCTCCACAGGACAAACGCATCGTTTCCCGTGGTGCTGGTGGAACGGACCTGCGTGATCACGCCTTTGAGGGGCGCTCCGCTGTTGGCTGCGATGTAGCTGGATTTGAGCGTCGACGGATCAGGGTTAGGCATACGAGAGGCATCCGGCAGCGGAGCCGTCGCGAAAACGCCGCGGTAGTAAGCGAAATGGCGTGTGGCCATTAATACCGGGTCGTCGGGCTTGCTGCCATCGGACACGTAAGCCAGCTGTCCGGAATCGCTCCAGTAATCGGCTTTGTCGTCGTTTGGCGAGCCGACCGGGTAGGGATTTACGCGCGGCGGTCCGCCCGGAAAGGGGATGGCCGGAGTGACGGGATGCGCTGGTCGATCGTTGCCATGCTGCGCAGGAGCGGCGGGCCCGAGCCGTTGTTCGCAGGCAGCAAGATCCATCACATTCGCTTCAGCGCCGAAGAGTAAAGGGCCGATGTTGATCGCGACGGAACAGAGAAGGAGAATGCGAAGAAAATGCCTCATGGTGGAGGCTGGACACGGCGATCGGCAAATGGGTTCACGCAACTCGAATGACCTCGACCCAATGGCGACTGAACTCGAACTCCCTGAGCTCCCGCTCAGGGCCACTCTTGAATCAATCTTCGCTGAATTGCGTGGTGAAACTTTCCTGAGGCTCGTTCTTGCGGCGTTGAATTGGGCGCGCATGATAGGGCCGTTCTCCACGATGTCTTCGGTCACTTCTCTTACGGTTAATGACGGCCCCCGGACTTGTGAAGCGGCGGCCGAGCGCTCACTGCTGAGTGTTCTACGCGACGATCTGGCGTTGACGGGAACGCACTACGGCTGCGGAGAGGGTCAGTGCGGCGCGTGCACCGTTCTCATCGACGGCGTGCCGGTGCGATCCTGTCTTACGCCGGTCGGAACGGTGGGCCCGCAGAAAGTCACCACGATCGAAGGCTTGGAGCAAAACGGAAAACTTCATCCACTGCAGGAAGCGCTGCTTGAGCTGGGGGCGTTCCAATGCGCCTACTGTGCGTCAGGCATGATCATGTCGGGCGTCGCGCTGCTCGCAAAAAATCCCAAGCCGACGCACGCGGAGATCATTCAGTTCATGGACGGCAACGTTTGTCGCTGCGGCGGATACGGCCGAATTCTGGCAGCGATCAAACTCGCTGCCGCAGCTATCACGCGGAGTGAGCGAAAGATCTAGCAGGCCACCGAATCTGGCGATGCCGACCGATCAACCTGATGAGCGCTGAAGATCCAAGCCCCGACGCGGGACGTCCTCCCGGTTTGGCCGATCCGTTGTACCGGTTCGCGGTGACGCGGCGTGATTTCGTCAAAACGTTTGTCGGCGGTCTCGCGGTGCTGTGGCTCCTTGACAGCAATCTTTTGGCCCAAGCGGAATCGGGACATGGCGGACGCGATCGCCATAGCCGGCCCAAGGAGCTCGCGGCCTGGCTGCACATCGCGGCGAACGGAGCCGTTACGGTCTTCACCGGCAAAGCTGAAGTCGGACAAAACATTCGCACGTCGCTGACCCAGGCGGTGGCGGAAGAACTGCCGACGCCGTTGACGTCGATCACGATCGTGTTGGCGGATACGTCGCTGGTGCCATGGGACGCGGGCACGTTTGGCAGTCGCACCACTCCGGTGATGAACCTGCAACTGCGTCGCGTCGCGGCGACGGCGCGTGAGGCCTTGATCGATCTGGCGGCGAAGAAATGGAACGTTGCCCGCGAGACATTGCAGGCGAGCGGAGGCAAGGTGCGTCGAAACACGGAGAGCAAGGGCGCCGTGAACGAGATTGGCTTTGGCGAACTCACGCAGGGCGAAAAACTCGTGCTGGAGGTTTCGGACAACATCGCACTAAAGCCGGCGACTGCGTGGACCGTCGCGGGCACGTCGGTACCGAAGGTCGACGGCCGGAGTTTCGTGACGGGAAGCCATCGGTACACGACGGATTTCGTCAGCGTGGAGGAGATTGCGCGCAGCGACGTGAAACGCTCGGACGGATCGGCGATCTCCGGTTTGCTCCATGGCCGCGTGCTGCGTCCAGCCGCGTTCGGCGCGACGATGGTGTCGTTGGATACGGCGGCGGCGGAAGCGATGCCCGGAGTGACGGTGGTGCGGGACGGCGATTTCGTTGGCGTGACCGCGCCGACCGAGCACCAGGCGATGCAGGCAGTGGCCGCACTTCGCGCGGAGTGGAAGCCATCGCCTCAGATTTCCGAGCGGGAATTGTTCGATCACTTGAGGGCGTCGGCTCCGAGTGCGCCCGCGATCAACGCGGCGTCCAGCGGCCCGGGTGAACTGCGTCAGACTTACTCCGTGGCTTACATCGCGCACGCCCCCCTTGAACCGCGCGCGGCCGTGGCGATGTGGGAGGGAGATCAACTGACGGTATGGACCGGATCGCAGCGACCGTTTGGCGTGCAGGAGGAACTCGCTTCGACATTCAAGATGCCGGAGGAAAAGGTTCGTGTGATTGTGCCGGATACGGGGTCGGGCTATGGTGGAAAGCACACCGGCGAGGCGGCCATCGAGGCGGCACGGCTGGCGAAAGCGGCCCGGCGTCCGGTGAAACTCGTATGGACGCGGGAAGAAGAGTTCACCTGGGCTTATTTCCGTCCGGCAGGAGTGATCGATGTTCGCAGCGTCGTGGACGGCAAGGGACGACTGACGCAGTGGGAGCATCACAACATCAACTCGGGCAACGCCGGCATCGCGCTCTTGTACGACGTGCCGGCAGCAGTGACGAAATTTCACGAGTCGAAGTCACCCCTGCGTCAAGGTTCGTATCGGGCGCTTGCCGCGACCGCGAATCACTTTGCGCGGGAGACTCACATCGATGAGTGCGCGCGGGCGGCGCGGCGGGATCCTCTCGAATTTCGCTTGATGAATTTGAAGGACGAGCGACTACGCGCGGTGCTCCAGGCGGCAACGCAGGCCTTCGGGTGGGAGCCGAACGTGCGATTGTCGGGACGCGGTGTAGGGGTGGCCATCGGTGCGGACAAAGGCGGTTACCTCGCAACCTGTGCGGAAGTCGTGGTGGATTCCGCTTCAGGTCAGATCGCGGTCCGTCGCGTGGTGCAGGCGTTTGAGTGCGGCGCGATCGTGAACCCGGAACACCTGAAGAATCAGATTGAGGGTGCGATCGTGCAAGGGCTCGGCGGTGCCTTGTTCGAAGCGGTGCGTTTCGGCGAAGGACGAATCGCGAACCCGCGATTCTCCGCGTATCGCGTACCTCGATTCAGTGATCTGCCGAAGATCGAGATTGTGCTGCTGGATCGGAAGGATTTGCCGTCTGCCGGTGCGGGTGAGGCGCCGATTGTGGGAATCGCACCCGCCATCGGTAACGCGATTTTCGATGCAACGGGAATTCGGCTGCGCGCGCTGCCGCTGGTGCCGCAAGGATTGAAGCCGAAGGAAGCGGCCAGTGCGTAAACGTAGCAAGCGGTCCTGGAAATCGCCTGCGTGCCAAACGGCAGTTGCGCGAGCGAACGCTGCGGTTGGGGCGGTCCCAGACCTCCTGAGCGCCTGCTCACGGCTACGCTCTGGCGATCGGAAGGCCTCGAACGCGCGCCTGCTTCTTGAGCTGCTCCAAACGCTTGTTTTGCGTGGGAGTGGCCATGTGAATGAGCTCCGAGCGGGAGAGTGAGTATTCAGGATACGGCGATACCTTCGTTGCCACCGACATGCCGAAAAATTCCTTGGCGCGAACTTTGTCGCCTTTCAGCAGATTGGCCATTCCCGCGTAGTAGTAGGCTTCGCACTGTTGCTCGGCCACCGTCTTCGTTCCCGCCACGGCGGCCTACTTGAGGAAGTCGGACTCGGGGGTGACTCCAATGAGAAACAAGCCGACTTTCTTCTGCCAGCTTTCAGGCCATTTGAGCACCGCAGGAGAGAGTCCCGCGGTGGTTTCGTCGAGGCCTTGGCGGCGGAGGATCAGCACAAGGCGAAACCGAACGTAGTCGGCATCGCGTGGATTCAGGCGGATGCATTTGGTGTAGTCGGCGATGGCTCCGGCGTAATCCTCCTTGCCGAAGCGACAGGTGCCGCGAGCGGAGTAGGCGTCAGCGTGATTCGGATTTCGACCGATCGTCCACGAAAGGTCTTTCATCGCTGCCTCAAGGTCACCAGTGGCCATCCGAACGGTCCCACGGTGGTAATAGGCGTCGGCGAAGTTGGGGTCGAGAGCGATGGCGCGATTGAGATCAGCCAGTGCTGGCGTGAATTCCATGCGCGCCGAATAAGCGATGCCACGGTTACCGTAGGCCGCGGCGTTCTTTGGGTCCGCGTTGATCGCTCGGCCGAAATCAGCGATCGCCGTTTTCCAATCACGTTGATCGAAATCCACGCTCCCGCGCGCGAAGTAGTACGCGGAGTTTCGCGGATCCAGAGCAATGGCGTGATCAAAGTCCGTGATCGCCCCGGCGTAGTCTTTCTTCTCCGCTTTCGCCTTGCCGCGATCGTGGTAACTGGCGGGTTCGTTGGGCTTGAGCTTGATCAGCTCCGTGTAGTCGGAGATCGCCGCATCGAACTCTTTTCGCTTGTAGAGCAGAAGTGCGCGACTGCCGTAAGTATAGGGGTTGGTCGGATCGATTGAAACGGCCTGGCTGAAATCTGCGAGTGCACCCTCGTAGTCGTTGCGACGCGCTTTGACGACTCCGCGCTCCAGGAACGTATCCGCCGATTTGGGATTCAGCAGGAGCGCTTGATCGTAATCTGCGATTGCGCCGAGCGGGTCGCCTTTCGTCACCCGCACCGCAGCGCGTTTCGTGTAGAGCGTTGCGTCCTTGGGCTCGAGTTCGATGGCTTGCGCGAAATCCGCGAGCGAACCGTCGAGGTCACCCTTGCCGCGCTTCGCGATCGCGCGACCACTGTAGGCTTGCGCGCGCTTCGGCTCCAGATTGACCACGTGATCAAAGGCTTCGATCGCGGCATCGAAGTTTTGCGCTTTGTAGGCTTCCACCCCACGACGATAAAACTCGGAGGCCGACTGCGCGACCGCAGCTGAGTGGAGCGTAAAGCCAACGCTAAGGATAAGAAGGCAGGAGGGGAGGCGCCGCATCTGGGATTGTTTAATATCGAAACACGACGGAACGGAAGCGGAGAATGGACCTGAAGTACGACGTCGCCGGAGGGAGCCGATCGCGTTCTGTTCGTTCCACGGCGTTCGGTGATTTCGGAATGAGATGGGCCGATCGGCTAGTATTATTGGATTGGATTCGAGCGCTGGACGACGGCAGTCTCGGCGTCACATTCATTTACCGATGGCCCATACCCCGCTTGCCCGTTCCCTGCGTCACATGTTTGCCACTGCGGCTGAGTCAATCGCCACGGGCACGGAGGTGGAGGCGGTGCTCGCGCAGCGCCAGGTCGCGGGTATTTCACGCCGGCGGTTTTTGCAGCAATCCGCGATCGCCGGAACTGCCTTGATGGGTGCTCCGTTGCTGCGCGCAAAGAAGCCGTCCGATTCATCGAGTCGCGTCGTGATTGTGGGCGCAGGTCTGGCGGGTCTCACCTGCGCGTACCGCCTGAAGCAAGCGGGGGTCGATGCCACGCTCTATGACGCCAACACGCGGGTCGGTGGCCGATGCTGGACGCGGCGCAATGATTTCCTCGACAGCCAAATCGCTGAGCACGGCGGTGAATTGATCGACCAGGGTCATACCAGGATCCGGCAACTTACGCAGGAGCTGCGACTGCCGTTGGACAACCTGCTCGCCGCAGAGCCGAACGGGACTGAGCCCATCTATTCATTCGGTGGTGCTCGCTACACCTATCTGGAAGCCACGCGGGACTTGAAGCAGGTCTGGCAGAAGCTGCACCGCGACTTGTCGGAGGCAGGCTATCCGACACTTTACACGTCATCCACTCCGCGGGGACGTCAGCTCGATGAGATGTCGATCATCGACTGGATCAACGAGAGCGTACCCGGAGGACGCGCATCGCGACTCGGACAGCTGTTGGAGGTGGCCTATATTATTGAATACGGGGCCGCCTGCGAAACGCAGAGTGCGCTGAGTTTGGTCTATTTGCTTGGCTACAACAGTCCGGGCCAGTTCAGCATTTTTGGTGCGTCGAACGAGAAGTACCACGTGCGTGGCGGAAACGATCGAATTGCCTCGACGCTCGCGTCGGTGCTCGCGTCGCAGATCGTCACCGGAACGGCGCTCGTCGCAGCGAAACGAGGAGGCGACGGTCGCTACACGTTATCGTTCCAAAGCGGCGGAGGCAGCACTGACGTCGTGGCGGACAAAGTCGTATTTGCTTTGCCGTTTTCGATCCTGCGTAGCTCGGTCGCGCTGGGTCAGGCGGGGTTTAGTCCGCGGAAGCTGACCGCGATCAACGAGCTCGGAATGGGCTCGAACTCCAAGCTTAACGTCCAGTTCTCCGAACGCCGCTGGATCGGTCTGGGCTGCAACGGTGACACCTTTGCGGATACGGGTTATCAGGCGACGTGGGAAGTGTCGCGAGGTCAGGCGGGAAAGTCCGGCCTGCTGGTCGGTTATACGGGAGGAACGCTGGCCGACGAGATCGGCACCGGAACTCCGGCAACGCAGGCGGCGAAGTTTTTGACTCAGATCGAACCCGTTCTCCCCGGCCTCAGCGCGGTGTACAATGGGCGGGCGACCGTTGACTGCTGGAAAGACAACGCTTTCACCCGCGGCAGCTATTCCTACTGGAAGGTGGGACAATACACGAAGTTTGCCGGCGTTGAAGGACTGCAGGAGGGCAACGCTCATTTCTGCGGCGAACATACTTCGATCGACGCACAGGGCTACCTCGAAGGCGCTGTCGAGACCGGTGAGCGAGTGGCGGATGAGGTGACGACCGATCTCGGCGTTTAGTGCCTACAGTCGAGGGGCCTCGTCTCTCGCCCGACCGCAGCCCGCGACGGCAAAGCCCGAACGAAACCGTCTCAACTAGGGGCCGACGACGAGGCGACTCGTCAGACGGTTGTTCGCTGGATTCGCGTCGAGGAAGCCGACCGGCGTGACGAGTTGGGTCGTGAATCTAAGTTCGTTCGCCGTCGCGTTTTTCACGGTGACCGGCACTTTTAGAACGTAGCTGGATCCCGCTGCGATCTCGGGCAGACTGAAGCGCTGCGTTGCGCCATTGGCATCAACATCGAGCGCGAGAGCCCGCACGATTTGGGCGCTGCGGTTTTGAATCACGAAATCCATTTCGCCATGAGCGGAGTCGTAGAAGTGACTGGCGATGGCGGGATCGAGCCGAGTGGGATTTTGATAGTTCATCGCCCAATCGAGATTAAGTACCCCAGCACCGTAGCTCGGGTCTACGCCGGGGACTCCCGCATCGCTGGTCGTCGCGCGCACAATTGACCACGCCTGCTGCGCCGAAAGCGCCGGATTTTGCGACATGACGGCGGCGATGGCGCCCGCCACGAGCGGTGCGCTGGCGGACGTGCCATCGACGTAAACGCGCTGGCCATCGAGCCAAGCCGTTTGGACCCTGTAGCCGGGCGCGACAATTTGCAGCTGCGGGCCGGAGTTGGAAAACGTGACTTGCTGCGAACGCGCGTCGACCGCGCCGACCGAAATCACGCGCGGATCGGCGGCGGGCCAGGTGAGTTGCGCGGCTTGATCGTTGCCTGCCGCGGCCACGAGCACGGCTCCGTGCGCCGTGGCGTAGTCGATCGCGGCGTTAAGCGCCGGAGCGGTGGAGTATCCGCCGAGACTCAGGTTGATGATCGGGGCGCCGGCGTCCACGGCTGCGATGATGGCTTGGGCCACGGTGAAGAGATCGCCAACTCCGTTGGTATCAGTGACCCGGATGCTGAGCACGGTAGCGGAGGAAGCGACGCCGGCGGCATCGGTGGAGGAACCTGCGGCCAGGGACGCGACGGCGGAGCCGTGTCCATCTTCCGGTCCATGTCCGGGCAAGGTGCCGAGCCCGACATCGAGGTATTGTACGCGGCTGCCACTGAACGTGGGATCCGCACTGACGCCGCTGTCGAGAACGGCGATGCGGACGCCCTGACCCCATGCAGCGTGGTCGGTGGGCACGCCGAGGAACGCGAGGGTGCTGTTGAGAAACGGCACTTCGTTAATCGCGGCGCGGGCTTCGACGGCGGGTTTTTGCGGGATGTGAAAAAGCGAGTTGGCTCCGACCGCGGAAAAATCTGCAGGGTTGGCGCGAAGATCCGTCTCCAGTGAGTCGAGTGTATCATAGCGAACGCGGACGGAAAGGAGTGCATCGGCTTGCCCGAGAACCGACAGCCCTTCGTGTTGCGCGCGGGCGAGGAACCGCCGGTAGGCGTCGGCGCTCGCGAAGGTGAGCACGGCCTCGTTCTTACGCGCGTCGGAACGGACGAGGGCCCGCGCAAGATTTTCGCGGAAATGCGCTCGTTCGACCGTATCGATCCCCGATTCGCTGAGATCGAACCTCGGTTCGGTGGCGCTTGAGTCGGGGCGAGTTTCGTGGAGCGCTGCAATGGGTTCGCGTGCCGACTGATTCACGGATGCCGACTTCAAGGTCGGACCGCGTGGCGAAAACGTCAGGAAAAGCACGCCGGACAGCGCGACTCCGGCAGCAATGAAATAGTGCGACCGACTGCGCCTCGGAGTCATACCGAGACGGAAGCGGAATACGCGAAAAGGACAAGCAGCGGTGTAGGGTCGAGACTCCCGCGTCCCGTGAGCTGATTCCCAACGCGTCCGTCTGATTGGACGCTTCGATCCCGGCCACGCCCAAAGGCGGGCGGTCGTGAACACGCGCGCGGGACTATGCGGCGGTGGGGTGAGCGAACGGTCGCGCGGTGAGCTTCGTGGGGCCGTTTTCTTGAGCCTGCGACTTAACTTCAACGACGGCGCGTTGAAAAAGTTTGTACCACGCGCCGTACACTTCGGAGCTGAACTTCGCGCCGAGGATGTCCTCCAACATGGCGAACAGCGCAGCTCCGACGTAAAGGTGATAGTACCGGTTCAGGGCGTACGCAGGGAATCGCTGCACCAGCTGACGTAGGTGGGCGGATACAGCATCAGTCGAGTCGAGTTGTTCGACGATGTCTCCGATGGTGTTCATGAGCTGGTCCTCGCGGGTCCAGGGGTCGGGTGCGAAGAGGTTGCGGAGGGCGGGGTCGTACGAAAAAAGTTCACGATAGAATCGCTGACTCGCGAGGCCGCTCTGGTGTTCGACCGCGCGGAAAGAGGTGCGGATCAGACCGACTTCAAAGGAACTCAATGCGACAGCGTCGGGGAGGGGATACGACTTCATATGCGTGATCATGCCAGACGCTTGCGCGTCTGAAAATGGGCCCATCGGATACTAGCCGATCGCCCCACAGCGGCGAAAATGCGCGGCGATATCCGGCAGCCTCCGCGTTGACCACCTCAACAATGCGGAGGAACAGGGACCATATTCGCCGCGGCTGGCAGAAGCTCGTCGGCAACGGCTCGCCTGCGGACAGACGGACCTGGGAGTTGTAAAACTTTAGGAAAAAATGCTTGCGCCGTCTAGGGTGTTACCACTAGTTTTGCGTCGTCCAGCCGGCAGTTCCGGCTAAGGACCACCCACTTCCATCTCGATGAGAGTTCCAGCCCTTTTGTCCTGCCTTGCCCTCTTTACCTCCGTTATCGCCGGCGCGACCGAGCTCGCTCCCGTGGCCAACGCCGTTCGGTTTACCGGTGATTATGTGACCTTCAGCGAGGCTAAACCCAAGTTTCGGCCCGTTCATCAGGAGCAGCCGGTTTATCCCGCGGCATTGCTCGACCAACGCGTGGAAGGGTCGGCCGTCATCGCGTTTTTGGTGGAACTGGACGGAACGATTTCACAGTGCCAGGTGGTCGAAGCGACGGACGCCGCATTTGGAGAAGCGGCGCGGGCAGCGATTGCTCAATGGGAATTTTCTCCGCCCAAGTTCGGTGGCAAGCCGGGCCGGATTGCGATGACGTTTCCAGTGGAATTCACCGTTCCGGCGCAAGTGGCGATGGAGTCGACGGACGCGAAAACTCGCCAGTCAGGTTCCTAATCCACGGCTGGGTGTGAGGGCGCCATGACTGGCGCTCCACTCGCAGCCCTGAGATCTCAACCTCCACGCCCCGGCAAAGCGAATCCGTGAGAACGTGGGCGATCGCGTGGCTCACATGATTGTTCACGCGTCTCGAATATTTTGCACAGCCCGGACGGAGCACGCGCGTTTCCCGCGAAACAGCTTGCGATCCTCAAGTTCCAGAACTGCGATCGCAGCGCAGTCGCGGTTGACCCCTTTTTTCAAACCACGTCTACGACGCTCGGCATCGGGAAGCTTCCGGTTGACGCGTCCAGTATGCTGTTGATTGCCCAAATCCATGAAGGAACTGTTTCCGTTTACCTCCCTTTCCCCCAAGCAAACCGTGATCGTCAGCGAGTTGCTGCGTGATCATCCGCAGGGACGGGTCGAAAATCACGACGGCAAGCCCGTGTTCGTGAGCGAAGCGGGAGCGTCCGCAATTCAAATACCGCTCTCTGAATCGAACCGCTCCGTCACCAACGGGGGGCGTGCAGCCGAAGCGCGATGAGCTTTTTGGCGTCCCACGGTTGCGAGCTTGGATTCGCGGCGTCAGTGGGTCGCAGAGCCGTGTCGAGCCCTGCACTCCAAAATTTAAGCGGCGAATCGTGAACTTGGAGACGAATCATCACCCGGTTTGGCTGGTCGGGCGGAAATCACCTCAGTCCGAGTCGAACTATTCACGGCGCGAGGACACTGATTATTATACATGAGTGCCGACCGCATCACCGTTCTTCTGGCTGACGATCACGATCTCGTCCGGGAAGGTCTTCGCATTCTCCTGGATTTTGAGGAAGGTATCGAGATTGTCGCCGACGCTCGCGACGGGGTGGAAGCGGTTGCAATGGCCAAGTTGCATCGTCCGGACGTCGTCGTGATGGATTTGACCATGCCGAACATGAATGGGATCGAAGCAACGCGGCAGATCCTCGCGGTGCTCCCGGAAACGAAACTTTTGATTGTCTCGGCCGAAGGCGACAAGGACCGCATTGAGGAATCCCTCGCTTGCGGTGCGGTCGGCTATATTTCGAAGGAAAGCTCGTTGATGGAAGTTCCGACGGCGATTCGCGAAATCAGTCAGGGGCGCACGTTTATCTGTCTGACGGCTGCGCGTCGACTGAAGGTCGACGATTGAGGAAGCTCCAGGCCGCGCAGTTAACTGCGTTAGGAGCTGCTCGTGCGGGTGGATACCTCGATGACGTCGTGTGGCGCGGCTTCTTTGATGCCGGCCGGAGACACTCGAATGAAACGTGCTTTCGACCGCAGATCTCCGAGCGTCGCAGCACCCAGATAGCCCATGCCGCTCTGAACGCCGCCGATCAAGGTGCCGAGCACGTCGTCGACGGAGCCCGAAACCTCTTTTAGCGCCTCGATGCCTTCGGCTGCGACTTTGCGGGTGCGGTCATTCTTGTCGTGGCCGTAGCGTGCTGCACTTCCTGCTTTCATCGCGGCGAGTGATCCCATGCCGCGGTACTGTTTATAAACTTTGCCGCTGATCTCCATGATCTCACCCGGCGCTTCGCGGCATCCGGCGAGCAGTCCGCCCAAGATAACGGCGTCTGAGAGCGTGAGTGCCTTCACAATGTCGCCGGATTTCGTGATCCCGCCGTCAGCGATGAGTTTGACGCCCTTCTTCTCGGCCGCGCTCGCCGACACATGCAAAGCGGTGAGCTGCGGAATACCGACACCCGCGACGATGCGCGTGGTGCAAATCGAACCGGGACCCTGGCCGATCTTGATCGCGTGGGCGCCACAATCGGCGAGGAAGTTAACGCCAGCACCGCTCGTGACGTTTCCTGCGATGAGCGTGAGTTCCGGAAAGGCGCGGCTGACCAATTCGACCACGTCGCCAACCCCGGCCGTGTGGCCATGGGCGGTGGATACAGCAATGGCGTCCACGTGTTCAGCTACAAGGGCCGCGACGTGCTCGAGAATCTTTTCGCGGTCGAGCGTGCCGTCGGGATTGCGGACCGGCGCGAGCGCAGCGCCTACGACGAGGCGGAACTGAGAGTCGCGCGCAGGTTTGCGGCGAGACTTTGTTTCGCTGGTGATTTTCTCAACGTCAGAACTAGTGACTAGTCCGCGGAGAAGGTCCGCGGAATCGACGACGAGCATCTTGTTCAACCCGACGTGCGAGGAGAAGAAATGGTCGGCTGCGCGAATGGGGTCCTTCGCGACGGCGGATTCCTTTTCCGTAATGAGTTGAGCGCGGGGCGTCATGACGTCCGACACGCGCTTCGATTTGTAGCGATCCTTCACGACGTTGCCTGAAAGCAAACCGACCAGTTTGCCGGACTCGTCGACCACGGGGAAGGTGGAGAACGCGAAGCGTTTGGCGTCCATCATCGCGAGGACGTCGCCGATAATCTGGCCTGGCGAGACGGTGATTGGATCCTGGATTAGCCCGTGGATGTGACGCTTCACCCGGGCGACCTCTTTCACCTGATCCTTCGGCAGCATGTTGTAATGGATGAGGCCCAGGCCGCCGTTGAGTGCCATGGCGATCGCCATGCGCGATTCAGTAACGGTGTCCATGTCGGACGAAATCACCGGGATCTGCAGTCGCAGCGCGTCGGACAATGCGGTGGAGGTATCGGCGTCTTTCGGCAGGATATCCGAGTAGAGCGTGGCGAGAGACACGTCGTCGAACGTGAGCGCGGTGGGCAGGTTAGCCCGAAAGAAAGCGTCCGCTGGCAAGTAGAACGCCGAATCAGCCTCCGTCGCAGGGGAGTGGGACGAGACGGCTTTTCGAGCGGAGGACGAGGCAACCTTTGTCATGATTGCCATGAACGGAGTAAGGCGCGCAGGACGGAGGGCAATGGGAAATTTCGTCGGACTCGAAAGTCACGGCTCGCGCCGGGGATGGCGAGTAGTCCGTGGGCTCCGCGCTCGCCTTTCACTCGGGCGGGGCAGACCGAGCGACGCTTCCGTGCGTGACCGAAGCGCAACCTCCGTGAGGCAAAGATTTGATTCTGCGGAAGCACCGTGGTGTGTTGCACGTTCCTCGATGCGACTTCGTTTTCAGTTCCGCCGGTACCGATTGCCTTTTCGAGTGGTCGTGCGGACCGCCCACGGGCCGTGGGGGGCGCGTGAAGGCGTGATGGTCCGGTTGGAAAACGAATCGGGTCGGGCCGGAGTCGGGGAGGCGGCGCCGATCCCGTGGTTTGGGACGGAATCGGTGGACGAGATCGAGTCGGCGTGTCGTGAGCTCAGCGAGTGGGTTGAAGCCGACTCGTTGGCGGACTTGCCGGAACGATTGGGCTGCCTGCGCCAGGCGGTGGCGGACGCCTTGGCGAAGATGACGGTTGAGCCGAGTGAAAGCCCTGGTCTTGCCCGCGTGCCGGATTTGGCGGTCGCGGCGCTGCTGCCCGCCGGCCGCGCTGCGCTGGCGCAAATCTCGGCGAAAGCGGAGATGGGATTCCGGGTGTTCAAATGGAAAGTCGGGGTCGGCGACTTCGATACGGAGCTGGGTGAGTTGGACGACATTTGCGGAGCGCTGCCGGAAGGTGCAACGCTGCGGCTCGACGCGAACGGCGCATGGGACGTTCGACGTGCGGCGCGCTGGCTGGAACGTTGCGCGGATCGCCCGGTGGAGTTTCTCGAGCAACCGATTGCCGCAGATGCACGAGGTGCGCAGGACATGCTGCTGGGGCTTGCAGGAGATTTTCCCACGCCGATTGCACTGGACGAGTCGGTCGTCTGCGATGGTGACGTGGAGCGCTGGCTCGGTGCGGGCTGGAGTGGCGTGTTCGTGCTGAAACCCTCGCTGCTCGGCGATCCGGCAAAGACGATTGAGCGATTGCTCGCGGCGAAAGCGCCGGTGGTATTTTCGTCGGCGCTGGAGACTGCGGTCGGCGCGCAGGTGGCGCTGAAGTTTGCTTTCGCGTGGAAAGGTGAGCGCCGGGCGCTCGGTTTCGGAGTCTGGCCGCTGTTCGCCGACGCACGCTTTGACGGACCCTACACGACTCCCTTTTTGAGTCAGGCGGAGGTGGAAAGAATCGACCCGGAGGTACTATGGAACGCGCTGAGTTGAAAGCATTGGTCATGCAGGCAGCGGAGACGCAGGTGCACGATGGACTCGTGTTTTTGTGCGATCCCCAGTGGGGCGATGGCGAACGGCGGGCACTCGCGTTGCCCAAGGTCAAAGACGTGCCCGGCTCGACGGACGGACACAAAGGCTGGTTGTGTATCCCGACGGGTGGGACGAGTGGGAGCGTTCGCTTTGCGCGACATGACGAAAAGACCCTGAGCGCGGCGGTGCAGGGATTTTGCCAGTTCTTCAACCTAACCCGGGTGAATGCGGTTGACGTGTTACCCTCATTCCATGTGAGCGGACTCATGGCGCGGGTGCGTTGTGCGGCAACGGGCGGCAAGCATGTGCCGTGCGAGTGGCGGCGCGTTGAAGCAGGGGAGAGACCGATGCTCGATGTGCGGGCGGATGGCTGGGTGATATCGCTCGTACCCACGCAACTTCAGCGGTTGATGGCGTCGCCGGGCGGAACTGAGTGGTTGGGCGGCTTCCGGTATATTTTTGTTGGAGGTGGTCCGAGCTGGCCCGAGCTGAAGCAGCAGGCGGCGGACGCGGGATTGCCGATCGCGCTGACTTACGGGATGACTGAAACCGCGGCGATGATGGCGGCGATCAGTCCGAGTGAATTTCGCAGTGGCGAACGGCAATGGGCAACGCCGTTGCCTCACGTCGAGCTGGCGATCACGGCCGACGGAAGTATTCGCGTCGAAGGTGAGTCGGTTTTTCGTGGATACTTTCCCGATTTGAGCAAGTCGCGCTCGTTTGAGACCGACGATCTCGGGCAGATCGATGAACGCGGACGCGTGCAGATCTTCGGCCGCAAAGATGCGGTGATCATCACGGGCGGAAAAAAAGTGCAGCCGGTGGAAGTCGAGGCGGCACTGCAGGCGACTGGTCAATTCGCCGATGTTGCGGTGCTCGGCGTGCGGGACACGGAATGGGGCGAGGTGGTGGTGGCGTGCTTTCCGAAAGGCGAAAGTGCTGAGCCTGACTGGACCCTCGTGGACCAAGGTCTGGAACGCAGCCTCGCGTCCTATAAGCGCCCCAAGCGCTATGTGGCGGTCGTCGGCTGGCCGCGGAACGCTCAAGGGAAGTTGAGTCGCGCGGAGCTGGCGCAGCGGATCGGGTTGGCGCCATCAGGGCGTGAAGCACCGCGCAGTGCGCCTGGACCAGACGCCTGAAGCGTCCGGCCGGCCGGCGGTTCCTGAGTTCCTGAACCTCACCCGGCGGCGACCCACGCCGCGAGGGCGGGTGGGAGCGCAACTCGCTCGCGCTTCTCGGGGGAGGTTGCGACGTGTTCCGTGCGGGCACGCGCGGCGAGTTTCTCCGGAGCGGTCACGCGAAAAAGTTCGTAGCGGATGGCAAAGGAGGTTTCGGAGAGGAGCTCCGGCGTGGCTGTGATCCGCAGCTTGTCGCCCGGGAAGAGCGGTCGCAGGTAGGACGTTTCGCTTTTTGAAATCGGGACGACCACACCCGTGCTTTTGAAAAATGTCTGGAGCTCAATGCCTGCGGCAGCGAGCGATTCCTCGTACGCCTCGTGGCAAAACTTCAGGTAATTCGCAAAGAAAACGACGCCGGCCGCATCCGTGTCGGCAAAACGGACGGTGCGTGTGTAGTTGAACGGCATAAGAAAGGTTCAGCCGTCGCGCGTTCGGCGCCAAGCCCAGAGTGAGCGGCGGGTTGGTTGCTTCCGCTGGATCTGTTTCGGCACGACGCATCGTTGCCAGACAAAATACCTGCGGGTTGAGAAAAAGCTTACGGCGGGCAGCTTCCTGCATAGAGCTGTGGCTTCCATGACGAAAAACGAGATCGCCAATGTGCTGATGGAAATCGGACTGCTGCTCGAGTTGAAGGGCGAGAATCCTTTCAAGGTCCGTGCCTACCAGGCTGGGGCACGCGTGCTGGAATCCCTCGAGGAGCAGGAGTTGACGCGGTTGGTGGCTTCGAACGAGTTGCTTACCGTCAAAGGAATCGGCGAAGCGCTCGGCCAAAAAATCACGGAGCTTCATCAAACGGGGAAGCTGGAGTTTTTCGAAAAACTAAAAGCGTCCGTTGAACCGGGACTGGTCGAGCTGCTGGAAATCCCGAGCCTGGGGCCCAAGAAGATCAAGGCGTTGTTCGAGAAACTCGGAGTTTCAAACATCGCGGCATTAACGGCTGCGTGCGTCGATGGACGCGTCGCGGCGTTGGATGGATTCGGGGCGAAAACGCAGGAAAAGATTCTGGCCGGAATCAAGAATCGAGAGGCGTATGGACGTCGACACGTCTGGTGGGAAGCGTCCGCCGTCGCGGAACCCATCGTGGCGGGCTTGCGTGCGCTGCCGCAAGTTCAACGCGCGGAAGCATCGGGGAGTTTGCGACGCGGGATGGAAACGGTGGGGGACCTTGATTTCATCGTGGCTGCCACGGAAATTGCGCCGGTCGTCGCGTGGTTCGTGGCCATGCCGGGCGTGCAGGAGGTGACGGCCCAGGGCGAAACAAAAGCGAGTGTACGCTTCGCGAGTGGACTGCAGGCGGACTTGCGGATCGTGCCCGAAGACCAGTTTGTTTTTGCGCTGCATCACTTCACCGGATCGAAGGATCATAACGTGCAGATGCGTCAGCGGGCTCAAGCGCGTGGCTTGAGCTTGAGCGAGTGGGGTCTCCTGCCGGCGGAAGGTGAAGGCACGGTGAAGCGAAAGGCGGAGGATCGGACGCAACGAACGCTCGCAGAAAGCGAGTCGGACCTGTTCGCGGCCCTCGGTCTCGCGTTTATTCCGCCCGAGTTGCGGGAGGGACTGGGAGAGATTGAGGCGGCCGAGCGGAATGCGCTGCCGTCGCTGATCGAACTCAAGGATCTCCGCGGAACGTTTCATTGTCACACCACGGCGTCCGACGGGCGTAGTACGTTGTTGGAAATGGCCGCGGCGGCGGATGCGCTGGGCTGGGAATATTTGGGCATCGCTGATCACTCGAAGTCCAGCATTCAGGCGAACGGACTTTCCGAGGAGCGGTTGCTCCGCCAGATCGATGAGATCGCGGCGCTGAATGCGAGTAGGCGTTTCAAAACCTGGATTTTCAGCGGCACGGAATGTGACATCCTGGCGGACGGTCGACTCGATTTCGACGAGTCCATATTGGCGAAACTGGATTACGTGGTGGCGTCCGTGCACGCTGGTTTCACGCAGGATGAGGCCACGATGACGGCGCGGATCATTCGTGCGATCGAGCATCCCCATGCGACGATGCTGGGGCATTTGACCGGACGACTGCTGTTGCGGCGGGAAGGCTATCGCGTGGACGTGGCAAAGATTATCGATGCCGCGATTGCGCGAGGCATGATCATTGAGTTGAACGCGAGTCCCTGGCGGCTCGAGCTGGACTGGCGTCACTGGCGCCGTGCGGCGGAGCGAGGGTTGCTGTGTGCGATCAATCCGGATGCGCACGAAACGTCCGGACTGCTGTACGTACGGGCCGGAATCAACACGGCCCGCAAGGGCTGGCTGACCAAAGCACAAGTGTTGAACACGCGGTCGTTGGCGGAGGTGAAGGCGTATTTAGGCTCGCGGGTAAAGTAGGTGTGGAGATTTTGTCGTCGTAGGACAGCGCGCTTGCGCGCGCTCGGAGGTATGCGCCACGCTGGCCGACGGAGCGCGCGCAAGCGCGCTGGCCTACCATGACGGACAATGCACACCATGGTCAGCCGTGGCTTGCTTGTGGATACGCAGCGTGGCATGACGAGAGTCCATGATCACGACCCGGGCGCGCGGCCTGGCCAATCTTCACGCCGGAACCATGACCCTGCTCATCGGGTTATTTTTCTGGGCCTACGCGCAGCTCATTTATCATGTGTCGTTCGTGCACTTGAATCGCAGCGTCAATTTAGTGCCGTACTTTTTGTGCGTGCTGGGCGGCATGTTGGTTTCGACCCGTGATCTTGCGCACGTTTCAACGCGCTTTCATGTCTTGAGCTGGACCGATGCGGCGCGACTCGCATCGCGGCAGGTGGCCGTCACTGCGTTGCTGACCTTCGCCATGATGTTTGCAACTCAGGACACGAGCATCAGCCGGCTCTTTCTGGGCAGCTTTCTGGTTTGGAGTTGGATCGCGCTGACAGTAATGAACGCGCGGTTGCCGCGATTGTTGGCGCGCATCGTGTTTCAGCGCGGGCATCGGTTGCCGACGGTTTTTATCGGACCGCTCGCGTCGTTGTCACAGCTCCACGACTGGATCGCCGACAAGGAAGCGCTGGGAATCGATCCCGTCGGCGTGTTGTCGGATGACGAACCGCCGGTGGGATCGCCGCAAGGTGTCGCCCTGTGGCTCGGCCGGGTAAGCGAGCTGGGCCGGGTCCTGGCGCAACGCGAGGTCGCGCAGGTGGTGCTGCTGGAATTTCCGGCGACAGACCGGCGCGCGCAGGAAATCATCGCGCAGTGTCAGGAGCATGGCTGTCGGCTTCTGATTCATAACAGCATTGAGCAACGCTACACCCATCCGCTCGTGCCGATCACCGAGGAAGGCCGGCATTTCTACACGCTGCAGGACGAACCGCTGGAAGATCCGACGAACCGGATGGTGAAGCGCGCGCTGGATGTCGCGATCGCACTTCCAATCGTGGTGCTGGTCCTGCCGGTACTTTCAGTCGTGGTTGCGGCGGGGCAGCGGTGGCAGGCGCCCGGGCCGTTGTTTCACGTCCGTGAACGTCGCGGTCTGAGAGGAAACACCTTTGCGATGCTGAAGTTTCGATCGATGTACCACCAGGCTGGAGACGCGACAGCGGAGGCGTTGCAGGCGCGGGCGCGGGACGAACGCGTGTTTCCGTTTGGACGATTTTTGCGCCGGAGGAGCCTCGACGAGTTTCCCCAGTTCTGGAACGTGCTCCGAGGCGAGATGAGCGTGGTCGGTCCGCGGCCCTATATGCCAATGTTGGACGAAGAATTTCGTCAGCAAACGAAGGCGTATCGCACGCGGCATTTGGTGAAGCCGGGGATCACGGGTCTGGCTCAAAGTCTGGGGTATCGCGGCGAGATTCTCGAACGCGAGATGCTCAATCGACGGCATCATTGGGACGTGCACTACATCACGCACTGGTCGTTCTGGCTCGATGTGCAGATCACGGCGCGGACCTTGTGGCAGGTGATCGTGCCGCCGAAGACGGCGTACTGAGCAAGACCTGCGGATCCCCATCATCCGCCTGGGATACGATCCATTTAACCACGAATGGACACGAAGCGGGCGGCGAGATGGATCGAGTGGGCAGAGCGGTTGAGCTGAAGCGGCAGCCTTGCCGAGTGACTGACGTTTTGCGCGAGCGAGCTCGCTGGCCTAGTGCGTCCATGAAACCATGAACTCAGAATGTGAAAGTCATTACCATGCCGGAGGCAGAGACCGGCATGCAGTCGAAGGCAACTGCGTCGCCGCAAGGCGGGGTGGAGAGCAGCTGGA